>NZ_JBOIRQ010000001.1:0-321357 GCF_051413795.1 Staphylococcus caeli
CTGGACGATCTACTCCTCTCTATAACTATAAAAAATAGCTATGAAAAAATCTATCGTCATAGATTTCTTCATAGCTAATCTTAGTATGTTTTTTGAATTATAATTTATTAACTTTGTAAAAATATGGCGTTATTGATTTATGATTAAGAAATGGTGATTAATTTTTCTATTAAAGGCATTATTATTGTTGAAAAGGGGAATAGCGTTATACATAAATAACTAATAAGCAAAGGGGAAGATCTATTTGGAATATATTACATTTTATAATGGAAATGAAATGCCGATTGTCGGATTAGGTACATTTCGTGTAGAAAACAACGATAAATGTAAAGCATCAGTAAAACATGCAATTGAGAGTGGTTATACACATATAGACACTGCAATGATTTATGAAAATGAAGATAAAGTTGGAGAAGGGATTGCTGAGGGACTAGCTGCTACAGGCTTAAAGCGAAGTGATTTATTTATTACTTCTAAGTTATGGTTAGACGATTATGGCCGTACTAATGTGGCTGAAGCGTATGAAACAAGTTTGAAAAAACTAGGGTTAGATTATTTAGATTTATATTTAATGCACTGGCCAGGTACGGATGAAGCAGTGATGATCGATACATGGCAAGGTATGGAAGATTTATATAAGGAAAATAAAGTGAAAAATATTGGCGTGAGTAATTTCAATGTTGAGCATTTAGAAGCTTTATTGGCTCAAGTTTCAATTAAACCTGTGATTAATCAAGTTGAGTTTCACCCATACTTATTACAAGCATCCTTAAATAGATATTTAGATGTCCAAAATATACACATGGAATCATGGTCTCCACTAATGAATGCGCAAATTTTAGAAGATGAAACTGTGCAAGCTATCGCTAATGAAATTGGTAAGTCTCCAGCACAAGTCATTATTCGTTGGAATATTGAACATGGCGTTGTTGTTATACCTAAGTCTGTAACACCATCACGTATAGAAGAGAATTTAGAGGTGTTCGATTTTTCATTAACGGACGAACAAATCAAGCGACTAGACAATCTTAATGAGGATCGTCGAATTGGTCCAGATCCAATTGGTTATAATGGACATTAATATATATAAAGTGTGTGGCTTTGATGTATTCAAAGTCACACACTTTTTTTATGATATATGAGATAGAATCTCGATGATTTGAAATATTTAAATTATAATATAACCAAGATAACAGGCGAAAAATGACATGCCATATTGCAAGAGTGAATAGATTAAAAAATATTTCATGTTCTTTTGTGTAAATAGTAAGTGAACTAGTTCTGATGAAAGTGTTGAAAATGTAGTTAAGCCTCCTAGTACACCTACTACAAAAAATGAATTTAACCAGTCTACATGTAAGGCCATTCCCATGAATAGTCCAATTAACATACTTCCAACTATATTCACGATAGGTGTGGCTATCGGAATAATAGAGTTTAATTTGGCATTACAAATATTTGTAATAGCTGCACGGATAACAGCGCCAATCCCACCGCCAAGCATGACGAATAAGCCACTAATCATGAAAAGTATCCTCCCAGTTTAACTCCGATATAACAAAACAATATACCAAGTAAATAACTCAATAAAGCATATGTAATCATTAAAAAATATGCACCTTGTTCAAAAAAGCCTAAGAGTTCAAATTGAAATGTTGAAAAAGTCGTTAATGCACCTAGAAATCCTGTAGTAATACCTTTTTTAAGTAATGGGCTATTTTTAAAATATTTAACTGCTGTGGTCCCTAGTAGTCCCATTAAAAAAGCGCCGATTAAATTTGCGTATAAGGTACCAGTAGGAAAACCAGATGAATCATTTATAAAAGATAAACCATATCTTAGCAATGCGCCGAACGCACCACCTAAAAAAATGAACAAGTATTGCATTAGGTCCGACTTCCTTTCGTAAAAATGAGTAAATCATTGATACTATTGATTTATAAAATAATTAAACAGCACATAATAATTATAGCTGAGACAAATATTAATGTCCCAGCTACATAGTTAAAAAATGATGCCAAATGTTGATAATGAAGCAATAATATGAATGATTATTACAACTAAAATGACATAAGGCAATAGTTTACTTGCTTTTACAATCCAATCTGATTTTTCACGTGCGTGTTTGATGGATTTATCTGCGAATATAATCGAAATGATTAAAATAATTGCGTTAATAATACTGCATACAAAGATTAGCTTGATCATAGAACTAAAATGCATGTTTAACAGAGGGTTTCTAGTATTAAAATAAAAACTAATTATGATCAGTATACTAGATAAATAAAAATAAAGTTTTGATCGTGCCATAAAGACCTCCTAATGCGATTCATTTAATAATAATATCATAAATTTAAAATAATTTAATGAAATTTACAATATTAGATTTTGATTGATACTATCAAATAAAAAAATACTTATAAATATAAAAGCGGTATTCCTAATATTGCGACATAAAAACTGTTGAATTTCATTTGTGAGCGCAGATACATAAGCAAAACGTTAGAATTTTAATAGTAATGGTGGTATAAATGAGTTGTATGGTTAATAAAACCGTTATCAAATAATTCGAATGTGAATTATTTATTTTAGTCAGGAGGAATAAGCAATGGCAAAATTAAATGTTGAAGTATTTGCAGATGGTGCAGATATTGAAGAAATGAAAGCAGCTTATAAAAATAAACAGGTTGATGGTTTTACAACTAATCCAAGTTTAATGGCAAAAGCAGGTGTTACTGACTATAAAGCTTTCGCTGAAGAAGCTGTACGTGAAATTCCTGATGCTTCTATTTCATTTGAAGTATTTGCAGATGATTTAGAAACAATGGCGAAAGAAGCTGAAATTTTAAAACAATATGGTGATAACGTATTTGTTAAAATTCCAGTCGTAAATACAAAAGGTGAATCAACGATTTCTCTAATTAAAAAATTATCAGCAGAAAATGTTCGTTTAAATGTAACTGCTGTTTATACATTAGATCAAGTAAAAGAAATTACTGAAGCTGTTACAGAAGGTGTTCCAACTTATGTATCAGTATTTGCTGGACGTATTGCTGACACAGGTGTAGATCCAATCCCATTAATGAAAGAAGCGGCAGAAGTAACGCATAGTAAAGCAGGCGTTAAATTATTATGGGCAAGTTGTCGTGAAGTAATTAACGTTATTCAAGCTGATGAAGTGGGCGCTGACATCATTACATGTCCTGCTGACGTAGTTAAAAAAGTAAATAATAACTTAGGACGTGACATTAATGAATTATCTGTTGATACTGTCCAAGGATTTGCCAAAGATATTCAAAGTTCAGGTTTATCTATTCTTTAATATCAATCCCCTATAAACACAGTGTTTGTAGGGGTTTTCTTTGTTCTTTAAAAAGAAAAAAGAGGAAATCATATAATTTTAAATTCTTCCAGTTTATCCATCATATCTTTTTCCATTTTTTGACATGCATGTGTATAATTTTTTATAGTTGTGACTGGATTCTTTGGATTTCTGAGTAAGTCAAAATGATAGATGAAATTAAACAAGGTTTGAAGAAAGAATATTAGTGAATATGGTAAAATATTAAGGTGAGCAAGTTGGATAGATGGTGGCTAATCTCAGTATAAAGTGAGGTGGTGCTTATGGAAGTACCGACAAAATCTTTAGAAAGGAGATGCCTTGTGTGGTTTCAATTGTAGAAACGCTACACTTAATGTTAGGTTTCGGAACTTTCATCGTTACCTTATTAGGTTTAGTGATTGCAATTGTTAAATTAAACCAAAAAAATAACCATCTCTAACTTTGGCGGTTTAGATGGTTATTTTAGAATTAACTATTAAATCAGTCACCGTCTTTTTAACGGACTCACTTGGGCGATACACATATGTGTTGCCCTTTTTCTATATATAAAGTAACACAATATAAAAATATTATCAAATTCAATGAGTCAGCTCATTCTGTCGGCTTTTTTTTGAGGGGAAAATTTATATAGCTGTTTACATGTTTGTTATACTAAAAATCGATTTAAAATAAAGGGGCATACAGTTATGAAAATTAAACCACCTAAAATAAGCAAAAATTTAGAACCAAAAGTTTTAGATGATATATTTACATTAGATGACGATATTTTAGAATTAGCAGAGATTAATAAATCAAGTTTAGAAAACCAACAACTTGAACGACTGCTTCTATATGGTTCTTACATCAAAGATTGTAATTTTGCGAATGCCGATTTGGGACGAGTAGACTTTACAGATGTTATTTTTGAAAACTGTGATTTTTCAAATACGAACATGGAGAATGGTAGTATACATAGAGCAGTATTTAAACATTGCCGTATGACGGGTGCGATGTTTAGAGATATGAGATTTGGAGATATTGTTTTTAATGAAGTTAAAGGTGATTTCATTACCATTATTGAATCAAAAATAGAAAAGTTTTTAATAGAAAATAGCAATATTACAAATGCTGAGTTTCATCAAAATAAACTTAATCAAGTAATTTTTACAAATACAAATATAAATGAATTGTCTAACTATCAAACATCATTAAAAACATGTGATATTAGTAAATCGTATTTCGAAACATTAACAATAAATAAAGAAGATTTAGTAGGGTGTAAAATATCTAGAGAACAAGCTATTCTATTTGCATCGCTAATGGGCTTAATTGTTGTGGATGATTAAAGTTTAGATGCAAAAATGTGTTGGACTAAAAATAGATATTAATTTTATGAAAAGCGTGCGATAATGAATTTATTATTTAATTAAGATAATGTGTTTGGAACATATTAAAAATAGTAGTTATAGTAAGTAGTCTTAAAGGAGAATAATTGGTTATGAAGTTAAATATTTTTAAGCAAAAAGTAAAAAAACAATTGTGGTTTTTAAATAAAAAAGAAAAGTCGAAATTAGATGAAGTATTACAACATGTTGGGACTGTAGAAAATAGTGACAACTTGAATCGTCCCATAGCTTTTTCCAATCAATTTTTGAAAGAATATATTTTTAAAGAAAAAGTGGTGTCATCAACACAATTATTTGTGTTACTGATAGGAATTTTATTAACTTATATTTTGTTATTAGGGTTGTTTTTATTTGGGTTTATAACGAGTTTAACGGCAGTACAATACTTCATAAAACCCGAAGTTCAATTATCTACCATAACTGTGATATTAACACTTGTTGGTGCATTACTATTAGTTGTGGTGAGTTTGTATTTAATACGAAGTGTTACAGGCTATTTTACTAAAAAGTTATTAGAATATAAACATAATAAATCATTGTAATGTTAGTGATTTAAAAGGTGAGAAAGTGTCAAACTTTCTTGCCATTTTTTATATACTAAAATATATGGCGCATCAACGATTATAAAAGTCGAGTTTTCAAAATAGATTATTGTTTGACTACTTTTCGAAGTTAACCCATTGATAGCACAAGCATTTATAAAGTATTTGATGGGTGAGCGTTGGTGCATAATTGGAAAAACAATAGTTTCTTTATTGATAAAGATCGGTACAAATTTTCTTATTTTTAATAATGTCCTTGACTGTTTCAATTGTATTGAAAAGGAAAGGTTGTGACTTTCTAATACATATTCTAATGCTTGATTAATCGTTGAGGGGTAAGTGATTTGATGTGTTGTGTATTGACATAAGGTTAATATTTCTGGGCCAACTACATTTTTGAAATATAATACTTTTGATAGACTAGTCATGTTGTATCACCTCAGTTAGTTTTGAAAAAATTGATATATGCCTGTTGGACCGCTTTTGATAATTTTTGATGGTTGAAACTGAACAATTTAAGATGTTGGCTAGCTCATGTTGTTTATAGCCTTTAAGTTTTAGTTGTAACCATAGGCGTTCAGAGGAAGTAAGTTGAGAGAAAAAGTGTTGGAATTGTACGGAATCATCAAGCACTGTATGTGATGATAATTGTTGTAACTCAGAATCATTTGTTAATTGATATTTATCGGAGTAGTTACTGAAAGTGCGGAATAAATCTATTAAATAGTAGTTTAATCTGGTATATAAATAAGAATTCATAGTGGGTGATTTTTTTTGATCATAATTAAGCGCGAGTTCCCATAATTTAATTAAAAGTAATTGTGCAAATTCATCATAATTGTACGTGACATTATACTTTTTTAGAAGAAAATAAATAAGTTTGTGCTTAGTTTTATATAATTGATCAAAATTCATTGTATGGCTCCAAAGTTGTATATACAACAAATATTTCCGGATGCTTACATTTTAAAATGAAAAATAATAAATTTCATTTGCTAAATCTTAATAATAGGTGTTAAATAGAGAACATAAGAGCAATAAATTTTAAAGTATATTACATTCACGCGTATGCAACTTAAAGATATAACACTAGAAAATATATTAATTTCTTCAGACAATTATCAGGAGGTTTGTATGGATTACGCACATTTAAATTTGGAACATTTTTTTGCAAAACATAATGATTTAGATATGATTAAAGATAAGTCTGATTTTGTAATGATTAATAATATGACTAATGAAATGATGTACCGTGACGGAGAAATAGAAGGTACTATTGATTTAAATCGTTATTATTATAAAAATAGATCCCAAGCTTCAAGTTTTATAATGATGGAATATTATAAAAGTCAAGAGTGATGAAATTAAAATTTCATTACTTTTTTTATGAATGTGTAACAACACAAAGTTAAAATTGTGTGATTATCTATTTAGTGTTAAACTTTATTATCAGATAGTCTCAAACTATAAATGCATAGATGAAAGGGACTTCTCATTCCTAATTATTACCTAAGAGGTGTGAACATGACGAAGCATAAAAAAGGCTCTATATTATCAATTGTAGGTTTATTGGTAATCTTAGGTGTAGCTGTTGTCATTGTATTTTCAATGATTTCAGATCAAATCTTTTTTAAAGAAGTAAATGAACAGGAAAAAGTTGAGAATTTAAAAGTAACTTTGGACAAGGCTTCAAAAAAGCAAATTGATAACTACACAAGCCAGCAAGTCTCAAGTAAAGATAATAAATCTTGGAGAGACGCATCATCAACTGAAATTAAAGCTGCGATGAACAGTAGCGATTTTATTGATAGTGATACACAAAAATACCAATTTTTAGAATTAGATAAGTACCAAGGAATTGATCAAAATAGAATAAAACGTATGCTAATTGATAATCCAACATTATTAGAGCATTCTGATGAATTTATAAAAGCAGCTAAAGACAAGCATGTAAATGAAGTGTATTTAATTTCTCATGCATTACTCGAAACAGGTTCTGCAAAGAGTGAACTTGCGAGTGGTGTTGAAATTGATGGTAAAAAATATTATAACTTCTTTGGTGTAGGTGCTTTAGATGAGGATCCTATTAAAACAGGCTCTGAATACGCTAAAAAACATGGATGGGATACCCCTCAAAAAGCAATTAGTGGTGGTGCTAACTTTATCCATGGTCACTTTTTATCAAATAAAGATCAAAATACGTTATACAGTATGAGATGGAATCCGAAAAATCCTGGTGAACATCAATATGCTACAGACATTAAATGGGCTGAGAGTAATGCAAGTTTAATGGCTAACTTCTATGAGAATATGAAAACAGAAGGAAAATATTATAAATACTTTGTTTATAAAGATGATAATAAACATAAAACACAATAAAATACGAACTAAATTAAACCAATGAAGCCTAGAGCTTTGTTGGTTTTTTTGTTTTATAATTTTTGATTATTGGACTTTAAATACAAAAAAAGAAGGATAAGCCGCATTGTGGCCAATCCTTCAAATAATGATTGCGTATATGTGTGTAATTGGAATTGTTATTCCGCTTTGTTTTTCTGTCCTATCAATAAAAATAACATGAGTGCAGATATAAAAACTTTGAATACAAATTTCATCAAGTCACATCCTTAACTGTTCATTTATTATTTTTTATCAAAATAATGGTGTTTTTCTAAAAATTCTTTTGCTACGATTGCAGGTTCTTTACCTTCACCATCTGCTTCATAATTTAATTTTTGCATTTGTTCCGTTGAAATTTTCCCTTCTAATTTTTCTATAGCTTTTTTAAGTTCAGGTTGTTTTTTTAATTTATCATTAGGTACAACTGCACTTGCATCATAAGGTGGGAAGAAGTTTTTGTCATCTTTTAGTACAACTAAGTCGTATGCTGCAATTCTGCCATCAGTTGTATAGCCGAGAGCTACATCAAGTTTTTTGTTTTTTAATGCATCATAGACAAGACCAATTTGCATTGGTTTAATCGAATTAAAAGCAAATCCATAATGCTTTTGGAATGGGGCATAGCCATCGCCACCACGTTTAATCCAAGTAGTATCTGTTCCAACGTTCACTTTATCTTTCACTTTTTCTAAATCAGAAACATTATGCAAATTGTATTTTTTCGCAGTTTCTTTTGTGACCATAAATGCAAAGGTGTTTTCAAAACCATATGAATTGAAAAAACGCTGATCAAATTTTTTAGTGAATAACTTTTTAGTAAGTTTCATAGCTTTATCAGGATCCGTAATAGGCTTTTGTTCTAATACACCCACTAAATCTGTTCCTGTATAGCGTGTACTTGAAACGTCGGCATCTCCATTTATTAATGCATTATGCTGTATCGTTGCAGAGCCTAAATTGTTGATGATGGAACCTGTTACTTTACCATTGGTGTCATGTTCAATTAATTCCTTTAACATATAAGCCATGGTTTGTGATTCGCTTGTAGCTAGAGCTGAAATTTTCACTGTATCTTTAGATTGTCCACTGCCTAAACCAGGTAAGTCACAACTTGCTAATAGAATTGTACTTGCTAAAATTAAAAAAAGCATTCGTTTCATAATTTTCATTATTTTACCCCTCAAATAAAAAAACAAAAAAATAAATTTTATTAATACATCAATGTTAACATATTTTGAAAAACATTATAACTAAACAATGAAAATAACTGATAGACCTAAAATATATAATGTGAAGACAATCATTGGTATAATAAAATCAAATAATAATAGTGAGGATGATACTATGAAAATTGCCATCATTGGGATGGGGACAGCCGGCGTCAGTGTGTTGAAAGAATTGGTCAAGAGTGATCAATTTAATCAGATGCAAATAGACGTTTATGATAACCCGAAAAATATGGGACAAGGTGTTCCATTTCAAAATGACAGCGATCAGTTATTAATTAATTTACCAGCCGCTGAAATGTCATTAAATTTGGATAATCATCGTGAATTTTATGAGTGGTATGAAAATCAATCAACTTTTAAATTTTCGAATCCTAAATATTTGCCACGATTTATATTTGGTCATTATATGAAGGATTATTTACAGCAGTATAATCTTAAATATAGCAATATACAGTTGGTACAAGAAGAAGTATCTGAGTTATATATCGAATCAAAAATTGGAGACACGGAGGTCACGTATCAAGTATGTACCTCCAAAGAAAGTGAAAATGCGCAGACATATGATGTTGTATTCTTATGTATTGGCACGTTAACTTACCATGATCCATATAAATTAAAAGGGACACCTGGTTATATTCAAACGCCATATCCAACATATAATACTTTAGATCATGTTAAGGACTCTGACAGAATATCAATCATAGGAACTGGTTTGGCCAGTTTGGATGTTATACGTTATGTCACAGCACATCATCCTAATTTGCCAATCACAGTGACTAGCCGTAAAGGGCATCTGCCAAGTGTAAGAGGCGAAATGCCTGAATTAGAATTTAAGTATGTAACACCTGATAACTTTAACCAAATAAAGCAGCGTAATTTTGGGAATGTACCGTTAGACGATGCTATTTGTTTGTTCTTAAAGGATTGTGCAACTCTTGAGATTCCAGTAGAGACACTTGTGCACCGTAAGCAGGGCGATGCTATAGCAGATTTAAACTATGATTTAGAGCATTCAGAAATATTAGGGAAGTTTCAAAGTATACTTGAACTTGCTAAAGAAAATCTGAATTGGATTTGGAATAGCTTTAGTAGAGAAGATCAAAAGAGATTCTTGTCTGACTATCAGTGGATTTTAAAAGAAAATTCGAATCCAATGCCGCCGCAAACTGCACGATTAATTATAGAACACATTGAAAATGGATTAATAGAAATAAAAAGTGGTTTAGAATCTGTTGAACATATGGATTCAGAATTCCAATTTCAATTTAAAGATGGTACGAGTCAACAGTGCGATATCGTTATAAATGCGACAGGATCTAAAACACAACTTGCCGACCTCGATAGCGATGACCAGCTCGTGTTAAATTTAGAAAATAGACAAGTTGTTCAAGCGCATCCGCTTGGAGGTATCCAAATCGTAGCAGAGACGAATCAAGTCATCAGTCCAAGATATGGAACATTACAAAATATGTACGCGCTTGGTCAATTAACGAATGGTATTAATCAGTCTCGGAATGGTGTCATGATGATTGTAAAACAAGCAGTTGGTGTTGTTCATCATTTACTAGATTCTAAATCATAATGAGGCTGAGATAACGAAATATATTTAGCAAATTTAGAACTATGCTCTATTTAAAAATAGTAATGAGCTTGAGTACTAAACAGTTTGATTTACACGTAAACTGTTTAGTACTTTTTTTATAATAAAACCGACTCAAACAATAAGAATTGTTTTTTCGCTAAAAATGTAGTACGATGATTTTGTAACCTATTTATAGTTACACAGACTCAATCATCAATAACAATTTCATAAATATTCTTTCGGGGCAGGGTGGAATTCCCAACCGGCAGTAAATTAAGCCTGCGACCTGCATTCGTAATTACGAATGTGGCTGATCTAGTGAAAATCTAGAGCCGACAGTATAGTCTGGATGGGAGAAAGAATTGCAGTATAACAAAAAATGGCACTTTTAGAGTGTTTATTTGGCATACTCATATTTTAAAAATATGTTGGAGTGTGTCTAATTGTTGCTAAATAATGTTATATCAATATATATCCCAACATCCGAATGCTTTCATTCGGGTGTTTTTTTATTATATAGAGGTGATGAGATGAGTCAGTTTTTAAATTATGCTATTCAATTAGCACAAATGGTAGAAGATCAAACTGGTACCAACCCTCCAGTGGGTGCCGTCGTGGTTAAGCAAGGTCGTATTGTAGGTATAGGTGCACATTTACAAAAAGGTGACAAACATGCTGAAGTACAAGCATTGGACATGGCAGGAGAACAAGCACAAGGTGGATCTATATACGTTTCATTAGAGCCTTGTACGCATTATGGTTCTACACCTCCATGTATCAATAAAATCATTTCAGCAGGTATTCAAAAGGTAGTATACGCAGTGAAAGATACTACACTCAAAACTCACGGCGATGATGTCTTACAACAATCTGGAATACAAGTCGAGTTTCGTCATCAACCAGAAGCAGAATCGTTATACAAGGACTTTTTTATAACAAAAAGGCAATCTGTACCAAAAGTAACGGTTAAGGTATCTTGCAGTTTAGATGGCAAACAGGCAACTGATGAAGCACAAAGTAAGTGGATTACGAATAAAGCTGTAAAGAAAGATGTATTTCATTTACGCCACGACCATGATGCAGTACTTACTGGAAGAGGAACTTTAATAGAAGATAATCCACAATATACTACGCGAATTGAAGATGGCAAGCATCCGATTCGAGTTATATTGTCAAAATCGGGTCAAATAGATTTCAACTTAGATATATTTCAAAATCAAAGTGAACCGATTTGGATTTATACAGAAAATAGTAAACTTAAATCAGATATTGAAAATGTTGAAATTAATTGTCTTTCAAATTGTTCAATTGAAAATATACTAAAAGATTTACATGAAAAAGGGATAGGACGATTATTAGTTGAAGCCGGTCCTACCGTAACTTCAGAATTTCTCCAATCTAATTACACGAATGAACTTATTTTATATTATGCCCCGAAAATTATAGGTGGTTCTGGTAATTATCAATTTTTCCAAACTGAGAATATTTTTGATTTATCAGAAGTACCACATTTTAAAATTGTTAATTCTCAAATGATTGAGCAAAACATTAAATTGACACTACGAAAGAAGTGATGAGCCATGTTTACTGGCATCGTTGAAGAAATAGGAACAATTAAAAAAATATCAACACAGCAATCTGTGGTTAGTTTGAACATTGGTTGTCAGACAATATTAAGTGATATGCATATTGGTGATTCAATAAGTGTGAATGGTGCATGTTTAACAGTAGTAGATTTTGATGATCATTCATTTTCTGTTCAGATAATCAAAGGTACAGAAAATAAGACTTATCTTAACCAATTATCACAAGCTGCTGAAGTGAACCTGGAAAGAGCAATGCTTGGACAAGGCAGATTTGGTGGTCACTTTGTTTTAGGTCATGTTGATGAAGTTGCTAAAATAACGAGAATTCAGGATTCTGATAATTCAAAAATAGTGACAATACAACCATCAGCGAACCTGCTAAAACAGATGGTAAGTCAAGGTTCAATTACAGTGGATGGTGTGAGTTTAACAATTTTTAAATTAAATTCGTCATCATTTGATATTCATCTTATTCCAGAAACGAGAAAGTCTACAATTTTAAATCAAAAGCGTGTCGGTGATTCTGTTCATTTAGAAACGGATATGTTATTCAAATATGTAGAAAAAATCGTTGCAAATCAAGGTTCTGGTCTAAGTACAGACAAACTCAAAGCGTTCGGATTTTAGGAGGGGTATTATGCAATTAGATAGTATAGCATCAGCACTGGAGGCACTGAAAAAGGGCGAAAGTATCATTGTTGTTGATGATGAAAATAGAGAAAATGAAGGTGATCTTGTCGCTGTAACTGAGTGGATGGATGATAATACAGTTAATTTTATGGCAACGTATGGTAAAGGGCTCATTTGTGCACCAGTCAGTCAAGACATCGCACAACGGTTAGAGTTAAATCCAATGGTTAATCATAATTCTGATGTATATGGCACGCAATTTACGGTCAGTATCGATCATATTGATACAACGACAGGTATCAGCGCAATTGAAAGAACTATGACTGCTAGAGCATTGATAGATGAACATGCCGTGGCAAGTGATTTTAATAAACCAGGTCATTTATTCCCTCTAATAGCACAAGAAAATGGTGTGTTAGCAAGACGCGGACATACTGAAGCATCTGTTGATTTAGCAAAGTTAACTGATGCGAAACCAGCAGCACTTATTTGTGAAATCATGAATGATGATGGGACTATGGCTAAAGGTGACGATTTAGAAGCGTTTAAAGAGGCGCATGGTTTAATCATGATTTCAATAGAAGATTTAGTACGTTATAGAAAAACAGCAATCACTCATATAGAGGCTAAAGCGAAAGTCAAATTGCCGACTGAATACGGCATTTTTGATATGTATGGCTTTGAAAATGCTAATAATGATGAAGAAATCGTAGCTATTGTTAGTGGCGATGTTAAAAAAATAGAAAATGTACGTATACATTCTTCTTGTTTAACAGGTGATATTTTTCATAGTCAAAGATGTGACTGTGGTGAACAATTAGCTGCCTCCATGAAATATATAAAACAACACGGTGGCATTATTTTATATTTACCACAAGAAGGCAGAGGTATTGGCTTAATTAATAAATTAAAAGCATATGAACTTATTGAACAAGGCTATGATACTGTTACTGCGAATATTGCTTTAGGTTTTGATGAAGATTTGAGAGATTATCAAGATGCTGCTCAAATTTTAAAATACTTTGGTGTCGAAAGGGTTAATTTACTTAGTAATAATCCAAAGAAATTTCAATGTCTTGAAACATACGGTATAGATATCAACAAGCGAATAGATCTCATTGTTGAAACAAATGAATATAATCAAGATTATATGGATACAAAAAAACTGAAAATGGGTCATTTATTATAGGAGGTCATGGAAAATGAATTTTGAAGGTAAATTAGTAGGAAAAGATTTAAAAGTAGCAATCGTCGTTAGTAGATTTAATGATTTTATTACAAATCGCTTATTAGATGGGGCTAAGGATACATTGATTAGACATGATGTGGATGCTGAACAAATTGATGTAGCGTATGTACCAGGTGCATTTGAAATTCCATTAGTTGCTAAAAAACTAGCGCAAAAAGGAGAATATGATGCCGTTATCACACTTGGCTGTGTCATCAGAGGATCAACTTCTCATTATGATTATGTATGTAACGAAGTTGCTAAGGGTGTATCTAAAGCTAACGATGTGACAGACACACCAGTTATCTTTGGTATATTAACAACTGAAAATATTGAACAAGCTGTTGAACGTGCAGGTACTAAAGCGGGTAATAAAGGTGCTGAAGCGGCAGTAAGTGCAATCGAAATGGCCAATTTACTGAAATCATTTTAATTGATTGTAGAATTAACACAGACAAAGCATGATTAATTTCTATAATTAAGCATTTAAAATTATTGAACAACGTAAATAAAAAAGTAAAAGCTGCTTTCAAACTATAAGAGTTTGAAAGCAGCTTTTGTATTGCATATTTATAATGGACTCTGTTGTTCAAATATTACTTTTTCAAGAATCGTCCAACTAGCACGCCAGTTGCAACAACGGTTGCCAAGGTACCTGCGACAACACCTGCTTTTTTAAGTACTGTTGGTTTGAGTAATTCTTTAAACATTAAGTTTAAGTTTTGAGGTCTTTCAGCTAATCTTCTCATAAAGTAACTGAACCAGTCATCACCGTATGGTACGTAAATACAGAAATTGTATCCTTCACCTGCAATTTGTTCAGCTAATTCTGAGCGAAAACCATAAAGCATTTGGAATTCATAGCGATCTTTTTCAATATTATTATCTTTAATAAATTGTTTAATATGCGTAATTACTTTATCATCATGTGTTGCGATGGAAGTTACATTTTTTGCATTTAATAATCTTTTTTCAATTAAACGTATGTAATTGTCATCGATTTCTTCTTTCGATTGATAAGCAATTGTATCGCTTTCTTTATAAGCTCCTTTAACCATACGTAACCTTAGCTCTGGATATTTATCGATTAAAGCATCTGCTTTATATAAATAAGCTTGAATGACAGTTCCCACATTTCTAAATTCACCTTTTAAGCGATCTAATACTTGTGTGATGTCAAATAAACTATCATATTTTTCAGTATCTATATTAATATGCATATTATCGAACTCATTTGCTTTCAATAATATTTCACGCAAGTTACGATAGGCAAGATCTATATCAAATTCTGAGCCTAACTGACTAAGCTTAACAGACATATGACCATCCAAATTATGATTATAAATAGCATACATCACTTCTAAAATTTGATCCTTTGCCTGAATTGCTTCGCCTTCTGTTACAACAAATTCCCCAAGGCAATCCACTGTAACAGTAATTCCCTTTTGATTTAAACGTTCAATTGTGTCTACTAAGGATTTAATTGTATTTCCGGCAACTACTTTGTTCGCACCGAAGATTGGTCCAACTTCCTTAGCAGTCTTATTTAAAAACGAACTATTTGATAGTCCGATAAAAAAATCTTTCACAATTGGCATATTAATTCCTCCCATTCTGCTTATAGCTATGTTTCAGTAATAGTGTATCATGAATCTAATAGTTATGAAATCGTTTACAATAAAATATATTACACTTTATATTATAATATACACTCTTGTGGTAGATAATTTTTTATATCAGAGAAGAACGCATAAAAATAAACAATTTTTCAGGATATTTAAACTGTTTAAAATGGAAAAAGTATCACGCATTTTGATACAATAAGGCTATTGAATTTTATATAAGAAGGGGAAGTATGAATTATGTGGAAATGGGAAACCGAAAATGAAGCTAAAGGTGTCGTTGTAATTGCACATAACATGCTTGAACATACAGGAAGATATGCATATGTGATTACTATGCTTCGCCGAAATGGGTTTCATGTAATCATGGGCGATTTGCCAGGGCAAGGACAAACCTCTAGATCAAACAAAGGTCAGATTGAAAATTTCGATGTATATCATGAACATATACTAGAATGGATTAGAATTGCAAATGAATATAAGTTACCAACGTATGTATTAGGTGTTGGTTTGGGTGGTTTGATTATTTTAAATTTACTAGAAAAAGTCGAAGTACCAATTGAAGGGTTAATGCTCGTGTCACCACTATTAGAATTTAAGAAAAGTAATAAATCTAGAAAAGATAATATTATTTCTAATGTCGGAAAAATTGCTAAAGATACTAGGTTTAAAGTAGGTATCACCGTTGAAGATTTGACTAGAAATGAAGAAGTGATTGATGAAACTTCTAACGATCAATTAATGTTGAATAAAGTAACTTACCACTGGTATAAACAAATTGTTGAAATTATGAAAGAAACCGTCAATCATTTAAAAGATGTGAAGTCATTACCAATGTTATTAATGTATGGTACTGCAGATAAAGTGGCAGACACAACTGCGATGGATTTGATTAAAGATAAAATTACTACTAATGAACTGTATTTTAAAGCTTGGCAAGGGTTATATCATGAAATCCATAATGAGCCTGAGCGAGATGAAGTGATGCGATATATATTAGCATTTCTAAATAATAGTGCTAGTAATAATGGATTTATCGTACATGATGAGAATGAAGTTTCATAAATATTACTTAAAATTAGCCTCGGACAGGTATCTGTTCGAGGTTTTATCATTGTTAAAGAATATAAACCAAAAAATGTGAAAATAATCACATAAACTGATTGTAAATAATGTGGAAACCTGTTATATTTATATTGTGAAATAAATCACAATATAAAACAGTTAATTTTAAGGTGAGGAGAGTCAATTATGGAATATATTAAAGGTAATAAAGTGGTATTAATTGGTGATGGTGCTGTTGGTTCTAGTTATGCTTTTGCATTAGTGGCTCAAGGCGTAGTTGATGAACTTGTAATTATAGATTTAGATGAAGCTAAAGTAAAAGGTGATGTCATGGATCTGAATCATGCAGCACCATATGGTGGATCTCCGGTGAAAATAAAAGGTGGTAGTTATGAAGATTGTCATAATGCAGATATCGTAGTTATCACAGCTGGAGCAGCTCAAAAACCTGGTGAAACAAGATTAGATTTAATTGAAAAAAACACAAAAATATTTAAATCAATCGTTACTGATGTGATGAAATCAGGATTTAATGGTATCTTCTTGGTTGCAACAAATCCAGTCGATGTGCTTACGTATGTTACACAAAAAGTTTCTGGTTTACCAAAAGAAAAAGTCATTGGTTCAGGTACAATATTGGATACAGCACGCTTTAAATATGAATTAGCAGAAGAATTTGGTGTTTCTGATAGAAGTGTGCATGGCCAAATTATTGGTGAACATGGAGATTCTGAACTTGCAGTTTGGTCACAAGCAAATATTGCTGGCCAACCTTTATACCAATTATTAAAAGATGATCCTGAAAAACAACATAGAATTGAAGAAATTTTTATCAATACGAGAGATGCTGCGTATGACATTATCCAAGCCAAAGGGGCTACTTATTATGGTATTGCAATGGGATTAGTGCATATTACCAAAGCCATTCTAAATAATCAGAATGTAGTACTCACTGTTTCTAGCTATTTACAAGGAGAATACGGTGAAGAAGATGTATATATTGGTGTACCGACTAAGATTAATAGACAAGGTGCCGTGGAAGTATTTGAAATTCCGTTAAGTGATGAAGAAAATAAATTATTTAACAATTCCGTAAATATTTTGAAAGAAATGCAAGATAAAATATCTCATTTAATTGCATAATTCATAGTTTAATTTTAAACTGTATATAAGATTAATTTTATTAAAAATTCTAATATTTATTCAGTGTTGATTTTATACAGTGAATGATGAATTTGATAAATTAATTTTACATGTTTAAACTTTATATTATGATTGGGGGATTATGCTATGGGGAAAGCATTTGCTGAGAAAGTTGATGGTATATTGCAATTAGAATCTGTGCTCAAAGAAATTGATGATATTTTTGCACAAGTTCAAAAGCAATATAAGATGTCAAAAGAAGAATTACTTATACTTCTGACATTGTGGAAAGAAGGATCAATGACTTTAAAGGAAATGGATGAGTTCGTACATATTAAATCATACAAAAGAACGCGTACTTATAATGATTTAGTTGAAAAAGCGTGGATTATTAAAGAAAGACCACAAAATGATGAACGTACAGTTATTATTCATTTCAATGAAGATTTAAAAGGTCAAAGGGAAAGTCTTTTAAACATCTTTAAAGAACAAATTGATTCTAAAGCATCAACTATTCAACACAGTCTTAAATCTATCTTAAATTTATAGGGAATTCATTAAATCTTATTGCCTGATTGCAATGGTTTAGTAATGGAGGCCGGGACATAATATAATGTCTCGGCCTCCTTAATTATATAAATAGTAACTAACTGAATTAAAAAGCGCTAGTGTAAAGCGCAACTGTTATATATATGATGGTTAGCCTTGTTATTGTAAAAGCTTTAGCTTTTATAATATTAACTCTAGGCATTCTTGGTGAGAGGGCGCTATGTAATCAATATTAGGAAAACAAGATTTCTATGCAGCTATTTTTTGTATACCAATCATAATGTTATTAAATAAAAAATGGGAGCAGGACTAGGAAGACAAACAGTTAAGTTAGTTTTCGTAGTACTGCTCCCAAATTATATGAGATTTCTTGTTTTTTGAATGATTATCTTTTTTCGATTGCGCAAATGAATGGTGGATTATTTTGCTGATTAATAAATTGATATTGTAGTACATGTGCTTTATTTTGATCAAATTGCTGAAGAAAAGTTAAGATTTCGTCACGTTCTACTTTGCCTTCTTCATGCCCATGATATATAACCAAAATAATGATTCCTTCAGTTGCTAATAAATCGAATATATTTTCAATGGCTTCGATAGTACTAGCTGCTTGCGTAACTACTGATTTGTCGCCCTTAGGTAAATAACCAAGATTAAAAATTGCTGCATCGACTGCACCGTGAACTTCAATAGGGATATGTGATTTAACATTGGCATGACTATCTTTAATCAGTGAAATATTAGTGAAATCGACAGTTTTTGCTTTAGTATTGTTAATTGCTGCGTCTTGAATATCAAATGCATAAACTTTACCATCAGGCACTTGTTGAGCAAGAAATAGAGTGTCGTTACCATTGCCACATGTTGCATCAATGACGATACTGTTATTTGTTGTATGTTGTTGTATTAATGTCTTTGTGAAAGGTAAAATGCGTTCGAGTTTCATGACTTTACAGTACTCTCGAAATATTTTCCTTGATATGACTCTCTACGTGCAAGTTCATTATCGATTTCATTTAATACTTCCCACTTATTGACACTCCACATCGGTCCAACCATCAAATCAATTGGGCCATCGCCTGTAATACGATGCACAATCATGTCTTTTGGAATAATCTCTAATTGATCGCATACTAATTTAGTATATTCTTCTTGTGACATAAACTCTAACATGCCTTTATCGTACTGTTTAACCATAGGTGTACCTTTAAGCAAATGAAGTAGATGGATTTTGATGCCTTGGACATCCATTTGTGCTACTTCTTTAGCTGTTTCCATCATCATATTATAATCTTCACCTGGTAAACCATTAATGATATGTGTACAGATATTAATATTATGCTTACGTAATTTTGCTATACCTTCATAATATGTCTTCATATCATGCGCACGATTAATTAAGTCAGAAGTTTTTTGGTGTACTGTTTGTAGACCAAGCTCAACCCATAAATAGGTACGTTCATTTAATTCTGCTAAATACTCAACGACATCATCAGGCAAACAATCAGGGCGTGTCCCTATAGATAATCCGACAACACCAGGTTCTTTTAAAGCAGTTTCATATTTTTCACGTAATACTTCGACAGGAGCATGCGTATTAGTAAATGCTTGGAAATACGCAATGTATTGGCCATCTTGCCATTTTTCATGCATTTTATCTTTAATTTCTCTAAATTGTACTTCGATTGGATCCACACGATTACCGGCAAAATCACCACTACCTGCTGCAGAACAGAATGTACATCCTCCATGTGCAACGGTGCCATCTCTATTTGGACAATCAAACCCACCATCAATAGCGACTTTGAATATCTTTTGGCCAAATTTATTTTTTAAGTGATAATTCCATGTGTGATATCTTTTATTTTCGAATGCGTAAGGGAAGAATTGTCCCATGTAACATTTTCCTTTCTAAATTCATTCTAGTTAAAGATTTTAACATATTTTAGTGATATAGTGTTTAGAGTAAATTAAGAAATTTTTAAACGGGAAAGGAGCTTAATGTTATGAATATGCCTAAATCCGTTTGGTGGCTTGTCATTGGAATGGCATTAAATATCACTGGCTCAAGTTTCTTATGGCCGTTAAATACAATTTTTATGAATGAAGAATTAGATAAAAGTCTAACTGTAGCTGGTTTAGTCTTAATGATAAATTCTTTTGGAATGGTCGTCGGAAATTTATTAGGTGGCAATTTGTTTGATAAATTAGGTGGATACAAAACAATCATGATTGGTACGGTTATTTGTTTAATGAGTACTACATTGCTCAATTTCTTTCATGGTTGGCCATGGTATGCAGTGTGGCTTGTTACTTTAGGTTTTGGTGGAGGAATGATTGTTCCAGCAATCTATGCAATGGCAGGGGCAGTTTGGCCACAAGGTGGACGTCAAACATTCAACGCGATTTATTTAGCACAAAATTTAGGTGTTGCAGTAGGGGCAGCATCAGGTGGTTTTGTTGCTGAACTCAGTTTTAATTATATTTTTATAGCAAATTTACTTATGTATATTGCATTTGCCATAGTGGCAGTGACTCAATTTAATATAAAATTAGATGTTAAGGTGAAACCAAATGATGCAATGGGATTATTGTCCAAGGCGTATCGTACGCAATTTATCGCATTAGTATTACTGTGTGTCATGTTCAGTATATGTTGGATTGCTTATATTCAATGGGAAAGTACAATTGCTTCGTTCACACAAGAGATAAATATTTCTATGGGTCAATATAGTTTATTATGGACTGTGAATGGAATTATGATATTAGTAGCACAACCGCTTATCCAACCAGTCATTCGATTGTTGAAAGGGAATTTGAAGTATCAAATGTTCGTTGGAATTGTTATTTTTATTATCTCTTTCTTCATTACAAGTTTTGCAGAACAATTTTCAATATTTATGGTAGGTATGATTATTCTTACTTTAGGGGAAATGTTTGTCTGGCCTGCTGTACCGACTATTGCAAATCAACTCGCACCTAAAGGAAAAGAAGGCGCATTTCAAGGCTATGTGAACTCAGCTGCAACAGTAGGTAAAGCATTTGGACCTTTAATTGGTGGTATTATCGTTGATACTTTAAATATGCAAGCGATGTTTTTAGGGATGATTGTATTATTGTTAATGGCACTTGTATTTTTAATGATTTACGATAAGAAATTATCCAAAGATGTGTAATAAATCATAAGAATTATTATTTGAAATATCTATATGCCCTCATCCAGTTAACAGTGGATGAGGCTTTTTTATAGAAATCGCTATTTATGTAGTTACATATATCTTTATATTATTGAGAATAGGGAAGCTGAAATATTGATAAATCAGTTTTATGGCTTGAAATAAATAGTTTTTTCAAATATCATTAATGATGAATAGGAGTAGTAGCACGCACACTTTTCAACAGAGAGCTAAGGTTGGTGGAACTTAGTGTAAAGTGTCTTGTGAACTTACCAGGACTTAAAGATAACTTATGACATCTCTTACTATTTAATTAAAATGAGTGCACATTTTATGTGAAACAGGGTGGTACCGCGGTGAAAAATCGTCCCTAGCGAATTACAATAATAGTTTGAGGTGTTTTTTTATTGAATAGGAGGAAAAGTAGTGAATTACAATCATAATGAAATTGAAAAGAAATGGCAGGATTATTGGCAGGATTATAAAACGTTTAAAACGAGTGATAATTTAGGCCAAAAAAAATTCTACGCGTTAGATATGTTCCCATATCCATCTGGTGCTGGTTTACATGTTGGACACCCAGAAGGTTATACAGCAACGGATATTATTTCACGTTATAAGCGTATGCAAGGATATAATGTGTTACATCCAATGGGGTGGGATGCATTTGGATTACCTGCGGAACAATACGCATTAGATACTGGAAATGACCCACGTGAATTTACAAAACAAAATATCGAGACATTTAAGCGCCAAATTAAAGAACTTGGTTTTAGTTATGATTGGGATAGAGAAGTGAACACTACAGATCCTGAATATTATAAATGGACTCAATGGATATTTATTCAATTATATAATAAAGGTTTAGCATATGTAGATGAAGTTGCTGTGAACTGGTGCCCAGCTCTAGGTACAGTTCTTTCAAATGAAGAGGTCATTGATGGTGTTTCTGAACGTGGTGGACATCCAGTTTATAGAAGACCAATGAAACAATGGGTACTTAAAATCACAGAATATGCAGACCGCTTATTAGAAGATTTAGATGACCTTGATTGGCCTGAATCCTTGAAAGATATGCAACGTAATTGGATTGGTCGTTCAGAAGGCGCTGCTGTTAAATTCGATGTTAAAGATGTTAATGATCAAATAGAAGTCTTTACGACACGAGCAGATACTATTTATGGTGCATCTTTCTTAGTATTAAGTCCAGAACATGAGCTAGTAAATCGAATTACAACGGAAGACAATAAAGATGCAGTTGTAGAATATCAGAAAGAAGCGGCTAAAAAATCAGATTTAGAACGTACTGGTTTAGCAAAAGAAAAATCTGGTGTGTTTACTGGTGCTTATGCGATTAATCCGTTATCTGGTCAACAAGTTCCAATTTGGATTGCAGACTACGTATTATCAACATATGGCACAGGCGCAGTGATGGCTGTACCAAGTGGTGATCAGCGTGATTATGAATTTGCGCAAGCATTCGACTTACCAATTATCGAAGTTATAGAAGGGGGCGATATTACCAAAGAAGCATTTACAGGTGATGGTCCACATATCAATTCTGGTGAATTAAATGGTCTGTATAATGAAGCGGCGATTGAAAAAGCGATTGCGTTACTAGAAGAAAAAAATGCAGATTCTCGAAAAGTAAATTATAAATTGAGAGATTGGTTGTTCAGTCGTCAAAGATATTGGGGCGAACCAATTCCAGTAATTCATTGGGAAGATGGTACAATGTCGACAGTACCAGAAGATGAGTTGCCATTATTACTTCCTGAAACAGATGAAATCAAACCATCGGGTACAGGAGAATCACCACTTGCAAATATTGATGATTTTGTAAATGTTGTGGATGAAACAACAGGAATGAAAGGTCGCCGTGAGACAAATACTATGCCACAATGGGCAGGTAGTTGTTGGTACTATCTAAGATATATTGATCCTGATAATGAAAATATGCTTGCAGATCCTGAGAAATTAAAACATTGGTTGCCAGTTGATTTATATATCGGTGGTGTTGAGCATGCTGTATTACATTTATTATATGCGAGATTCTGGCATAAGGTGTTATATGATTTAGGTGTAGTGCCAACGAAAGAACCATTCCAAAAATTATTTAACCAAGGCATGATTTTAGGTGAAGGTAATGAAAAAATGAGTAAATCTAAAGGTAATGTTATCAACCCTGACGATATTGTGAAATCACATGGTGCGGATACATTACGTTTATATGAAATGTTTATGGGACCTCTCGATGCAGCAATTGCTTGGAGCGAAAATGGCTTAGATGGCTCAAGACGTTTCTTGGATAGAATATGGCGTTTATTAATTACAGAAGATGGTTCAATTTCTAATAAAGTGGTAAACACACATAGTAAGACTTTAGATAAGACTTATCACCAAACAGTGAAGAAAGTGACAGAAGATTTCAATACACTGAACTTTAATACTGCTATAAGTCAACTTATGGTATTCATCAATGATTGTTATAAAGCGGATGAAATTTATAAGCCATATATTGAAGGATTTATTAAAATGTTGGCACCAATTGCGCCACATATTTCTGAAGAATTATGGTCACGCTTAGGACATGAAGAAACAATTACGTATCAACCTTGGCCTTCATACGATGAATCATTACTTGTTGATGACGAAATTGAAATTGTTGTGCAAGTGAATGGTAAAGTACGTGCTAAGATAAATGTTCCGAAAGATATTTCCAAAGAGGAAATGGAACAAGTCGCACTTGGTAATGAAAATGTTAAATCTGAAATTGAAGGTAAAGATATTAAAAAAGTAATTGCAGTTCCAGCAAAACTTGTGAATATCGTAGCTAAATAAAAAATGGAGGGTTAAATGATGGAATCTATTACAATACGCGAACTAAAAGAGAAAATCTTAGATGCAAATCCAGTCAATTTAATTGACGTTAGAACAGATGAAGAAACTGCAATGGGAATTATTCCAGGTGCTCAAACAATCCCAATGAACACTATTCCAGATCAATTGAAACAATTTAATGAAAATGATACGTACTACATTATTTGTAAAGCTGGAGGCAGAAGTGCACAAGTTGTTCAGTATTTAGAACAAAATGGTGTACACGCTGTAAATGTTGAAGGCGGCATGGATGAATGGGGCGACGAAGGATTAGAGATAAAAAGTATCTAATGCTTTAATTTAATATAAAGTTTGAGGCTGAGACAATCATGATGTTGTCTCAGCCTTTTTATATGTGTTGCTAATGTTATTCTGTTGTATAAAGGCTAGCATTGGAACCGGCAACATGGCCCGTGACAAGAGCGCTCGTAATATTATAACCACCTGTGTATCCATGGATATCAAGTACTTCGCCACATAAAAATAGGCCTGGTGTAATTTTTGACATCATAGATTTAGGTTGTATTTCTTTAAGTGAAACACCACCGCCAGTCACGAATGCTTTTTCAATCGATAATGTCCCATTTACAGGAAAAGTAAATCCTTTCAATAATGTTACAAGTTGAGTGATTTGTGCGTTTGAAATATGATGTGCTGTTACATCATCAGATATCTGCGCTTTTTCAATCATGAATAACAAATATCGTTCTTCGATTAAGCCATGCAAACTATTTTTTACGTATTTGTCTGGTGTATTTTCAAGCATTTTTCTAACTTTGTGTTCTAGGTCTTGGTGTGAAAGTTCTGGGAAAACGTCGATTTGCATTTGTATATCGTTACGTTTTTGATTTTTCTGTTCTTTATAAACGAATTGACTGCACCTTAAAGCAGCAGGTCCACTTATTCCAAAATGTGTAAATAACATGTCCATCTGATGCGTGATACGTGTTTTTCCATTCTTTTTTAAGACAGAAAGTGCAACATCTTTCAAACTTAAGCCTTTTAGGCGTTTATTTTTAATGAAGGATGCTTCAGATGTAATTGGAACTTCGGTAGGGAATAGTTCTGTTATTGTATGACCTAATTGTTCTGCGAATTTATAACCATCCCCAGTTGAACCTGTCTGTGGGACACTTGTGCCACCGGTCGCAATAATTAAACTTCGACTTTCAAATTGTTGTTGATCATTTAAAGTGACTATAAATGACTGTGTGTTTGTATATTCAATGTTAGTTACTGTAGCTTCCTCTTGTATCTCTACGTTATTTTGTTTTAATGTGTTGATTAATGCATCTACAACATCTTGAGCTTTATTAGAAATAGGGAACATACGACCATGATCTTCTTCTTTTAAAAGTACACCTCTAGATTCGAAAAATTGAATAATCGATTCATTATCAAATACTGAAAATGGACTATATAAAAATTTACCGTTTCCAGGAATATTTTTTATGATTTCATCGTAAGGAAGTCGATTTGTTACATTACAGCGGCCGCCGCCAGAAATTTTTAGTTTGCGACCAAGTCCTTTTTTCTTTTCAAGTAACAAAATATTTTCGTTATTTTGACTCGCTGCAGCAGCTGCCATGAGTCCACTTGGTCCGCCACCTATGATAATTGTTTGATACATTTTATTGCCTCCCTTAACCTGATAGTGTTAATTTTATAGTAATATAGTTTTGAAAAAAAGTAGTTATAACGTTATTATTAAGTTTACGAGTGTAAAAATTAATTTGAGATAGGAAGATCTGAATGAGTGAAAATAAAGAATTAGTGAGGGGAACCTTTTTAATTACACTAAGCATTTTAATTACTAAAGTATTAGGTGTAATTTATATTATTCCATTTTATGCAATTATTGGTGGCGAGAAAAATTTGGCGCCTTTCAACTATGCGTACACACCTTATAATATTGCCATCGCAATTGCAACTGCAGGTGTCCCTTTAGCAGCATCAAAGTATGTATCGAAATATAATGCTTTAGGTGCATATAGAATTAGTGAAAAGTTATATAAATCTAGTTTTATAGTTATGACAATAACAGGATTTATTGGTTTCTTACTTCTATATTTATTGGCTCCAAGTATTGCATCAATAACATTGGCTAATAAAGGTGATGTTAAAGGTGTTTGGACCGTTGATGATATCACATGGATTATTAGAATTATTAGTATTGTAGTTATCTTCATTCCACTATTAGCGACATGGCGCGGTGTATTCCAAGGTTACAAATCAATGGGACCAACTGCAGTATCCGAAGTGATAGAACAAGTAGCTCGAATATTATTTATCTTGATTGGTAGCTATTTAGTATTAAATGTATTCCACGGCAGTGTGCTCGCAGCCAATGGTGTCGCAACTTTTGCAGCTGCAATTGGCGCAATCGCAGCCATTTTTGTCTTGTGGTATTACTGGAGAAAGAGAAAAGGCAATATCGAAAGAATGGTTGCAACGGATAACACCGGTATGGATGTTTCTTACGGAAAAATGTATAAAGAAATTATTTCGTATAGTATCCCATTCGTTATTGTAAGTTTGAACTTCCCGTTATTTAATTTAGTGGATCAATTTACACATAATAGTGCTTTGAATATAGCAGGAGTAGCGAGTAACTTACATGATTATTTCTTTTCAATTTTAAATATGACAACAAATAAAATTGTTATGATTCCGACTTCGCTGTCAGCTGGTTTCGCGGTAAGTTTAATTCCGTTTATTACAAAAACGTATGCATCAGGGCAATTAAACGAAATGCATAGACAAATACGTACATCGTTAGGTGTATTGATGTTTATAACAGTGCCAGCAAGTTTAGGTATTATGGCCCTAGCATTACCATTATATACAGTTTTCTATACCTATAATGTTGACGGAAGTCAATTGTTGTTTTATTATGCACCCGTAGCGATATTAATCGCATTATTAAGTGTAACTGCATCCATGCTTCAAGGTATAGATAAACAAAAATTAACAGTATTTGTCATATTAGCAGCAGTGGTAATAAAAATTATTTTAAACACACCACTTATTGTAGCTTTCCATACAGCTGGTGCAATTTTAAGTACAGCAATTGCATTACTATTTGCAGTGTTATGTAATTTTTACATTCTTAAAAAATATGCAAGATTTAATTTTAGTGAAACATGGTTACACTTTGGGAAAATATTCTTATACGGTTTCATTATGATGATCGGTGTCGAATTGACATTCTTTATTTTACAAATGTTTATTTCACCAGAACGCAAAATAGGTGCTTTAGTCATTCTTGTTGTAAGTGTTGCTGTTGGTATGCTTATATACGGTAGTATTACAATGAAAACACGACTTGCGGATCAATTCTTAGGAGATATCCCAAATAAAATTAGACGTAAACTAGGATTGATATAATGCGTATAGATAAGTTTTTATCGAATATGGGTGTAGGTACACGCACAGAAGTGAAACAGTTGTTAAAAAAGAAATGCGTCACAATTAATGACAAGATTGAAACTTCACCGAAAATACAAATCAATCCAGAAATTGATATTATATCGGTAAACGATAAGCGTATAGATTACATCGATAAAGTATATCTCATGCTAAATAAGCCTAAAGGTTATATTTCAGCAACAGAAGATGGACAACATCAAACAGTGTTGGATTTAATTGATGAATATAAGTACTTGGATTTATTTCCAGTTGGCAGATTAGATAAAGATACAGAAGGTTTGTTATTAATTACAAATGACGGACAATTTAATCACCAATTAATGAGTCCATCAAAGCACGTTCCAAAAACGTATGAAGTAATATCTAAAAAAAATATTACAAAAAATGATATAAATGTATTTAAAGTGGGTATTGAATTGAATGAGGGATTGACGAAACCTGCAAAGTTAGTCCATAGTGATGAAGTGAACAAATCACTTGTCACAATTTATGAAGGACGCTATCATCAAGTTAAACGTATGTTTCATGCGATAGACAATGAAGTTGAGGCATTGAAACGTATTAGTATTGGCGACTTACAACTTGATTCAACACTGGCACCAGGAGAATATCGTCATTTAACTCAGGAAGATTTTAAATTATTAGATATAAAATAAAGAAGAGGTGTATTAATATGTCAAAATTATTTAAAGCAATTATTGGTATAGGTGGTGCAGCTGCAGCTGTCCTACTTTCTAAAAAGGAAAATAGAAACAAATTAAAAGATGAGTATAGTAAATACAAATCTAATCCAGAATCTTATAAACAAAATGCGAAAGATATCGCTAGCCAAATCAGTTCAAAAGCTGGTGAAACATATAATGAAGTAAAACAAGACCCTAAAGGTTATGCTTCAAAAGTGAAACAAGATCCTAAAGGTTTCATTAATGAACAAAAAGATCGTTTTTCAAACGTTTCTGGTAAAGATGAGGAGCACATTGATGAAGCAAGATTTACTGATGAAGGTGCTGCAGACCCATCAAACAACTTACGCGTTGTTACAGAAGATGAATTAAAAAATAATGGCAATAAAAACAAATAATACGATTTGATTTTTATTATCATTGAGACTGAGACAATTTCTAAAGTTGTCTCGGTCTTTTTTTGTACAGTAAATTGAAAGATAATAGTACGGCAAAACAATTGATAGTAGTACAGTTTTTTTATAGTCGTAAAAACAACGTTTGAACTGTTTAATTCAAAAACATAACAGATAAATATTTGAATAATAATAGTATCTCACTGTAGTTTCTACGCCACTTCATGTAAAATATTAGTTATATTCGCTATAAGAAAGAAGTTGATTACAAATGTGGAGAGAAAAAGTATCAGCATATGAAGATGCTATATTAGAAGACTTAAAGGGATTACTTTCAATCGAAAGTGTTAGAGAAGATGATAAAGCTACGAAAGAATACCCGGTCGGTCCAGGTCCAAGAAAAGCTTTAGACTATATGTATGAAATTGCAGAAAGAGACGGTTTTGGCACGCATGATGTAGATCATATTGCAGGCCGTATTGAGGCTGGTAATGGCGAAGATGTATTCGGTATCCTTTGCCATGTAGATGTTGTACCGGCTGGAGATGGATGGGACTCAGATCCATTTATACCAGTAGTAACTGAAGACAAAGTAATTGCACGTGGTACTTTAGATGACAAAGGTCCAACAATTGCAGCCTACTATGCTGTGAAAATTTTAAACGATATGAATGTTGATTGTAAAAAACGTATACATATTATTATTGGAACTGATGAAGAATCTGATTGGAAGTGTACAGATCGTTATTTTGAAACAGAAGAAATGCCGCAATTAGGTTTTGCACCAGATGCAGAATTTCCAGCGATTCATGGTGAAAAAGGCATTAGTACTTTTGATGTGATTCAAGATGTGAAAGCTGAAGATCAAGACGAGCCTGAATACCAATTACGAGCGTTTACGTCAGGCCAAAGATATAACATGGTTCCTGATGAAGCAGTTGCGAAATTAGCTGTTAAAGAAAATATGACAGATGTTATTCAAAACTTTGAACAATATTTAAGCGAACATGAAGTTGAAGGAGAGAGCGTTGTTGACAGTGGAATACTCGTGTTAACTGTGTACGGAAAAGCAGTACATGGTATGGATCCGTCAATTGGTGTGAACGCTGGCCTATACTTATTAAACTTCTTAGCACAATTAGATTTAGATAAGACAGCTGCTAATTTTGTTTCGTTTAGTGATCGATATCTATTTAATTCTGATTTTGGAGAAAAAATGGGTATGAAGTTCCATACAGATGTGATGGGTGACTTAACAACAAATATTGGAATCATTCAATATGACAGTGAAAAAGGCGGTACATTTGGCATTAATTTAAGATATCCAGAAGGTTTTGAATTTGATGATGCGTTAACAAGATTTAAAGATGAGATACAGGGACTTGGTTTTTCAATTCAATTAGGCAAGAACCAAACGCCACATTATGTCGCGAAAGATGATCCGTTTGTTCAAAACTTAGTTCAAGCATATAGAAATCAAACTGGCGATGATACAGAGCCATATACAATTGGTGGCGGAACATACGCGCGCAACCTTGATAAAGGGGTTGCTTTTGGAGCAATGTTCAGTGATTCTGAGGATTTAATGCATCAAAAAAATGAATATATTACTAAAAAGCAATTATTTAATGCAACAAGTATTTATTTAGAAGCGTTATATAAATTGTGCGTGGAGGAATAATTATGACAAAAGTACTTATAAATGAAACACTTGTAGACGAACAAGATGCTAAAGTTTCTTATAATGACAGAGGTTACGTATTTGGCGATGGTATTTATGAATATATTAGAGTATATGATAGAAGTGTATTTACAGCGCAAGAACATTTTGAAAGACTCTTACGCAGTGCCAAAGAAATTGGTTTGGATTTAAAGCATAGTGTTGAAGGATTTACTGAACTTATCCAAGAACTACTAGCTGCAAACGATGTGATTAATGGTGGTGTATATATCCAAGTGACTCGTGGGACAGCACCACGTGACCATGCATTTCCAACACCTGCAGTAGAAGCTAATATCATGGCGTTTACTAAATCATACGATAGACCATATAAGTCATTAGAAGAAGGTATTAATGCAGTTACAACGGAAGATGTACGTTGGTTGAGATGTGATATTAAGAGTTTAAACTTATTAGGTAATGTATTAGCAAAAGAATATGCAGCTAAATACAATGCACAAGAAGCAATTCAGCATCGTGGTGACATTGTTACCGAAGGATCATCTAGTAATGTTTATGCAATTAAAGATGGTGCGATTTATACACACCCAGTCAATAATTATATCTTAAATGGTATTACACGTATGGTGATTAAAAAGATTGCTGAAGATAAAGGCATTTCATTTATAGAAGAGACATTCAATTTAGATTTCTTAAAAAATGCTGATGAAATTATTGTTTCTAGTACATCAATTGAAGTTATGCCTGTAGTTAAACTGAATGGCGAAAGCGTGGGTAATGGTGAAGTAGGTGCGATTACTAAATCATTACAAGAAGGCTTTAATAGATATATTGACAGACATAGTTAATATTTTCTAAAAATGGATAAAAATTATAGCAAAATTTGGTGCTAAATTATGCTATAATGCATACTGAGCCGTTTAACTAATTTAACCAAAACTGAGAAAGTAAAAAGTGACTTTTTGTTTCTCATTATTGGTTGAAATTAAAACTCAAACATTATAAAATCTTTTATGAGTCTTGAAATTGAACGTAAATAATTTCTTGTAAAAAAGATAGAGAAATATTAAAAATATTGCTCTGTTTGAGGTCATTTTATGGTATGCTATAAAAGTTACTATAAATAGAAAGTCAGTGAATAATATTATATGAATTTTAATTATAAGGGACATTGTGTTAGTCATAATCATAGTGAGGCGACATAAGTTATAATAAAAATTCGAGATTATTTGTTATAAAAATGATTATATATGGCTCTCGAAATTTGTTTTTCTGGAGCCATTTTCTAATTGAAAGTGAGGTGAACGTGTTGGAGCAGTTTTATCAATTGGGATGGACGCTTGACTCAGCAGGCGGTGCATCAGGTGAAGCATATATGGCTGAACAAGATGGACAAAAACTATTCTTAAAGAGAAATTCAAATCCATTTATTGCAGCTTTATCTGCAGAAGGTATTGTACCTAAGCTTGTATGGACGAAACGTATTGAAACCGGTGAAGTCGTTACAGCACAACATTGGAAAAACGGTAGAGAACTTACTTTCAACGAAATGCATGAGCAACGTGTTGCGCAATTATTGAAGAAAATCCATAACTCAAAAACATTATTAAATATGTTGAAACGTATGGAAATGGAGCCGATTACACCAGATATACTTTTAAATAAGATTAATGCTTCTTTATCTAGAGATGTATTAACGCATCATGTCGTTAGAAAGGCATTAACATATTTAGAAGACCATATGCCCGTACTTGACCCCCGATTTTATACTGTAGTTCATGGTGATGTTAATCATAATAACTGGTTACTATCAGATCATGACGAATTATTTTTGGTAGATTGGGAAGGTGCAATGATCGCTGATCCTGCAATTGATTTGGGTATGCTGCTATACAATTACGTTCCTGAACAAAAATGGACTGAATGGTTAAATGTATACGATACCAAGGATTCGATTGACTTACAAAAACGTATGAAATGGTATACGGTCGTACAATCCATTGGTATGGTGCAGTGGTATGAAGAGCAGAAACGTTATAAAGATATGAACTTGTGGTTAAACTTTTTAAATGAAGTGATGACTAACAATGCTTTTATATAAGGAGTCATTAAAATGAGAATGCGTTACAAGCCTTGGGCTGAAGACTATCTAAAAAAAGAACCGAATATAGTCGATATTGATGGTAGTCATGCAGGTCAAATCACTGAGTGGTTTGGTAATGATCGTCCAATTTATATTGAAGTTGGTTCTGGCATGGGACAGTTTATTACAACGCTTGCTGCAAAAAATCCAGATATCAATTTCATATCTATGGAACGTGAAAAGAGTGTCATGATAAAAGTCTTAGATAAAGTTGTGGAACAAGGATTAACTAATATCAAACTTATTTGCAACGATGCTATAGAACTGAATGATTACTTTAAAGATGGTGAAGTTAGTAGAGTTTATTTGAATTTCTCTGATCCTTGGCCGAAAAAAAGACATACCAAACGTCGCCTGACATATAAAACATACTTGGCGTTATATAAGCAAATATTAAAAAATGATGGAGAACTTCATTTTAAAACGGATAACCGTGGATTGTTTGCGTATAGCTTAGAAAGTATGTCTCAGTTCGGTATGTATTTCACAAAAATTAACTTGAACTTACATCAGGAAGATGTTGAAGATAACATTGAAACTGAATATGAGAAGAAATTCTCTGATAAAGGTTCTAGAATTTATCGCATGGAAGCGAAATTTCATTAAATAGAATTTCATAGACAAAATCAGGTTGAGACATTATTGATGTCTTAACCTGTTTTTTTTATACAATTAGACGGGTAAGAAAATATTTTCGATTGATAGAAGCAAAAGATAATTGTTATTAAATTTCACATTATTTTACGTATACTATGCTTTGTATTAGTATAAAATCTAAGCAGAGAATTCTTTGAATATGCATTAGGAGGGTTAAACAATGAAAATAGGTGATTATCATATACATGCTTTAAATGGAGGCATCACAAATATAGATGGTGGTGCAATGTTTGGCGTTGTACCTAAAGTACTGTGGACTAAGAAATATGATGTGAATGATAAAAATCAAATACCATTGCCAACGCATCCGATTTTAGTTCAAGCAAATGAAAAAAATATTCTAATCGATACGGGCATAGGTTCAGGTAAATTGACTGAAAAAGAGCGACGAAATTTTGGTGCGGAATATGAAAGTCACATTGAAGAAGATTTAAAAGCTTTAGATGTGTCACTTGAAGATATAGACTATGTGTTAATGACGCACATGCATTTCGATCATGCATCTGGACTCGTCGATAGTGAGGGTAATGCTATCTTTGCTAATGCAGTACATGTTATCCAACAAGATGAATGGCATGAATTTCAAAGTCCCAATATACGCAGTAAATCCACGTACTGGAAGAAAAATAACGGTGATTTCCAAGATAGACTCTTGTTGTTTGATAAGTCCATGGAAGTTGTACCAGGTATTACTATGATACATACCGGTGGACATAGTTTCGGTCATTGTATTATTACTATTGAAAGCGCCGGTGAAAAGGCAGTTCATATGGGAGATATCTTTCCAACAGTTGCTCATAGAAATCCTTTATGGGTAACAGCTTATGATGATTATCCTATGCAATCTATAAGGGAGAAAGAGCGTTTAATACCAAATTTCATATTTCAGGATTATTGGTTCATATATTATCATGATGTGGATTATTTTGCGGTTAAATTTAATAAAGATGATATGACTGAGATTGAAACTTTTATAGCGAGAAATTAAAAAGGTTAAAGTGATGAACAATACGTAGTGGGAGTGGGACTGAAATTCCATTTTTAATTAAAGATTTCGTAGTCCCACCCCGGCAAGGATGACTAGGATTGAAAAGTTAACCTGAGCTGAAGCTCAGGTATAACACTCACTAACTTAAAAAATAAGCAATGGGATTATACATTTTCTATACAGTCATCTACTGACTAATTGAAAACGAGCCTGAGACATCTATTTATGTCCCAGGCTCACTCATGTTCATAACTTTAACCTTAATTACTTTATTCATATTCACAAATATCTATTATTTCGCCACTGACGGCATCGGCATAAAAAGTATAGTAAATTAGTGTGTCATCATGTCTCGTTGTGATGCCACCTTGAAAGACTATATATTCTGTATCGGATTTCTTATACGCAATTGGTTCTTTCAATATGTATGATCCAACAACGTGCATAAAATACGTTTTGATTTCTGCTGTTATTTTCTCTGGATCTTGATATTGTAGATGATTTTGACGTTTATAAAAATAAATGGATCCGACAAAAGCTGTTAGCGAAATAAATAAGATTAGGAACCAATTCTTTTTATTCAACATAACATAATTTACCCCCAATAAAGTCATATTAATAGTTTACCATAACGAAGATGATATAATAAATATAAAGGAGTGAGCGATGTTGAACATAGATAAGCAAAAGACATTAACAAGAATGAAAACATTAACAGAGCTACACGGCGTAGCAGGTTTTGAAGACAACGTAAAAGCATATTTAAAATCAGAAATGGAACCTTTAGTTGATACATTTGTTTATAATCGAATGGGTGGCTTTTATGGTGTTAAACGCTCTAAAGTTAAAAATCCAAAACGTATTATGGTTGCTGCACATATGGATGAAATTGGATTTATGGTTACACATATTACATCAAACGGTATGATTCAATTTACAAATTTGGGTGGCGTTGCAACAGATATATGGCAAGGTCAACGATTGAAGGTACAATCTAGAAAAGGCGAAGAGATTATTGGAATTGTGGCCAATATACCAAAACACTTTAGAACTGGAAACGAAGGCGCACCGAAAATTGAAGATTTGTTACTAGACATTGGTGCTGAAAGTGCAGAAGAAGTAAGGCAACGTGGTATTGAAATTGGCGATGCAATTGCACCGGATACACCTTTCACTCAATTGTCAGAACATCGTTTTGCTAGTAAAGCATGGGATAACCGATACGGTTGCCTCATAGGCATTGAATTACTAGAATTATTAAAAGATGTTGAACTTGATTTCGATTTGTATGTTGGAGCGAATGTACAAGAAGAAGTTGGTTTAAGAGGTGCACGTGCATCTGCTGAATTAATAGATCCTGATCTTGCTTTTGTAGTAGATTGTTCTCCAGCCAATGATATGAAAGGTAAACAAAATTTATCAGGAGAATTAGGAGAAGGAACATTAATAAGAATTAAAGATGGCACAATGCTGTTAAAAACAACTTTTAGAGACTATTTGTTAGCCATTGCAGATAATCATAAGATAAACTATCAATATTATATTTCACCAGGTGGTACAGATGGTGGAGAAATTCATAAAGCGAATATAGGGATACCAACTGCAGTTATTGGTGTTTGTGCACGGTATATTCATAGTACGAATGCAGTGTTTGATATGAGAGACTATGAAGCAGCTAGAGCTTTATTAAAACATTCAATTACAGAATTGGATAACTCTAAAATAGAAGAACTACAATATCGTTAAAATATAGGAGTGAACAATGATGAAACAATTAGAAAGTGAACAACAATTCGAGGAATTAAAACAACAACAGACAGTTTTTTTATTTACTGCTGACTGGTGCCCAGATTGTAAGGTTATTGAGCCTGAATTACCACAATTAGAAGCAAAGTATACAGAATACACATTTATATCAGTAGATAGAGATAAATTTATGGATATTTGTATAGACCATGGTATTATGGGAATTCCTAGTTTTTTAGTGTTCAAAAATGGTGAACAAATAGGAAGTTATATTGGTAAAGAGCGTAAAACGATAGCGCAAATCGACTCATTTTTAGCAGAATTATAGAAAAATAAATTGAAAATGATTTAATAAAAATTATACCCTTAGAACATACATTTTTTCTGTTACTAAGGGTATATTTATTGTAAACTGTAATAAGGTACGCAAATAGGAGTGTTAATCATGAATGTCTTTCAAATGAGAGATAAATTAAAAGAACGATTGAAACATTTAGATGTTAAATTTAGTTTTAATCGCGAAGACGAAACGCTACGTATATCAAGAGTTGATAATGGTAAAGGCGTTACTGTCAAAATAAATCCAATTGTAGCAAAGTATAAATCTCAAAAAGAAAAAATAGTAGATGAAATTATATATTATGTTGAAGAAGCGATTGAACAAATGAAAGGAGAATCACTTACGCATAGCGACCAAATTCAAGTTATGCCAGTGCTGAGATCTCCTAGTTTTGATAAAAAAGACAAAAATGGCAATGCCTTTGTTATTGATCAACATACAGCTGAAACAAACATATATTATGCTGTGGACTTAGGCAAATCCTATCGTCTGATAGATGAAGCAATGCTTCAAGAAATGAATGTGACTAAACAACAATTGAAAGAAATGGCTTTATTCAATGTAAGAAAATTAGAAAATAAATATACGACGGATGAAGTCAAAGGCAATATTTTTTACTTTGTAAATTCAAATGATGGATACGATGCGAGCAGAATATTGAATACATCATTTTTAAATGAAATTCAAGAACAATGTGAAGGTGAAATGTTAGTTGCTGTGCCACACCAAGATGTCTTAATTATTGCAGATATTCGCAATAAAACAGGTTATGATGTTATGGCACATTTAACTATGGAATTTTTCACAAAAGGATTAGTCCCAATTACTTCATTATCGTTAGGATATGAAAATGGACACTTTGAACCAATATTCATACTAGGGAAAAATAATAAACAAAAAAGAGATCCAAACGTGATTCAACGATTAGAAGCTACACGAAAACAATATGAAAATAAAGATAAGAAATAAGGAGTAATGGAATATGAATTTATTTTATAATCAAGCAGCTGTTGGAGATGTTGCATTTTTACAATTAGAACCTGCGCAAGGTGAGTTTCAATATGAAAGTAAAGGTGACGTCGTAGAGATACAGCTTGGTGGTCAAGTTGTTGGCTATAATATTTTTAATGCCTCATCATATGTATCAATTGACGGAAACGGACATATTAAATTAACGGAAGTACTAGTTGAAGGGTTACAAAAAGCAATTGAAAGTGCCGGATTTACTTTTAAATTGAATGCAGATTTTTCACCAAAATTTGTAGTTGGTTATGTAGAGACCAAAGAAAAACATCCTGACGCCGATAAATTAAGTGTTCTAAGTGTAGATGTAGCAACTGAAAAGTTACAAATTGTTTGTGGTGCGCCCAATGTTGATGCTGGTCAAAAAGTCGTTGTAGCAAAAGTGGGCGCTGTAATGCCGAGTGGAATGGTTATTAAAGATGCAGAGCTTAGAGGCGTCGCTTCAAGTGGCATGATATGTTCTATGAAAGAATTGAATTTGCCAAATGCACCTCAAGAAAAAGGAATCATGGTATTATCTGACGACTATACAGTTGGTCAATCATTTTTTGAAGAATAAAAGGAGGTAATGTACGTATGAGCTGGTTCGACAAGCTATTTGGAGAAGATAACAATTCAGATGAAGATTATCTCAGTAAACGAAGCCAACGACGTCAAAAAGTAGTGCAACATGAAACGCGTGATTCGTTACTTCCTCAAAACAATGATGTTTACGAAAGACCAAAAGGTAAATTTAGATTTCCTATGCGTGTTTTAGAAGAAGCTAATGCGCAAAATGATGTGAATCAAAGTACAACTCATGATCAACAGGATTATCGTCGTGATGAGCAGTCTGGAAGTATTAACACCCAATATAGACGCCATAGACAAATGCGCGATAAATCGGTTAAAAGTAATGGGAATAACCAAGTGAAGGAATTTCAAGAGACGAAGGCACCACATCAGTCACATCTAAAATCAAATACTGAGTCTAAGCAACATAAAGGTAAACGTATGAGAATTCAAACAGATGTATTACGTGCAAATGCAACGTCTAAACATCATGCCAATACACCTAAGCACTACCATCAAAGTGAATTTAAAGCGAGTGAAGTGCCATCTGCAATTTTTGGTACAAAAAAACCGCGACCACTAGAAAATGGTGTTATTAAAACAGCACAAGATGAGCATAATAATCATGATACTTCTGCACATACACAAGAAAATGCTAAAGTGACTACAAACCATTCGGACTATCAAAATCGAGATACGATGAAGGTTCAAAAACAGCAAGATATCGATAATCTCACTGCAGAAAAGCCAAAATCACAAAATCATTCGACAGAAGTAACAACATCTAAAGAAAATACTACAAGTAAAAATGTAAGTGATTTAAATAGTGCGCGCCAAAATAAAAAGGATAATACAATAAAATTAGAAAATATTTACGCTTCTCAAATTGTAGAAGAAATACGTCGTGAACGTGAACGTAAAGTATTGCAAAAACGCCAATTTAAAAAAGCGTTGCAACAAAAGCGTAATGAAAAGCAGGAGAATCAGGAAGATAGTATTCAAAAAGCAATTGATGAAATGTATGCGAAACAAGCACAAAATTACATAGGTGAAAGTTCATTAGATGCTGAAGATAATCATGTTGAAACGCATGAGACATCAACGGATAATACACAATCTGACAAAGATAATTCTGTATCAGAACAATCAATGTCTGAAGAAACAACAATTGGAGAATCTTCACCATTTAATTATGAAGAAATTGACTTAGACTATGTACGTGATAAGCATACAATCGATGAAAATCGAGTTGAAGTTAATAATGAATCTGAAAATAGTAAACAAGATGCTGAAGATGTTACTGCTAATTTAGAATCTGAAAATCTGGATTCTGCCTCATCATCAAATGCTAATATTGACCAAGAACATAGTGAGGATATTGATTCTCCTGATTATCAACACGAACATGAAATGACGAAAGCGTCCGAAGACATGTCACAATCTGGTGCAGATTCTGAAATTGTCGATGCACAATATAGAGAATTGAGTGATCAGAAGTCAGACGCATTTGAAACCCATTCAACTGGCACAACTACTGACAGCAAAGATGATGTGAATGTAGATAACACTGATTCGAGTTCTATAAATACATTTAATAATTCTGAAGACAATAATGTTGTAGAAGACAATAGTGATTTTGACAATACGTCGTATGCAAAAGACAGCGAACTAGATAAAACAAGTATAAATAATACAGCATCGTCTGAATCTAGTAATGAAGCTTCTTTAAATGTGGAAAAAGACATTTCTTATTCGGAAGCCGAACAACCGTTGAATGAAACTAAGACTACAACTAATTCAATGCAATCAGAGCAACCAAGTGTTGGCAATGTTAATAGTAATAAAAAAGCGCAAAGTGACATCAAAAAGGGGAGTAAACCATTTAATGTTTTAATGACTCCTTCTGATAAAAAACGTATGTTAGATGCGCAAAAATCAAAAATTCAAACTTTCAATCATGTTAACCAACCAACAACAGAACCAAGTCATAAAACGCCAACAACAAACTCTGAAAATCATCATTTGCCTGAACAGGATGTACAAAATAATACTTCCGACAAGCAGACGAATGATACGACACAATCAATTAATGTAGAAAAGGTAGCACATGACAAGCATGATGCTCCTTCGCAAATTTCACACGAAGCGCAAACACATGCGTCAATTGTCGAAAACGATGCAGAACAAGTTGCTTCAGAGACGTCATCTACGACACAACAAACAGACCATGTGCAAGCACAAACACAGCAAAATACGCAAGCAAATACGCAAGCGCCTGTGTTAAAGCCAGAAATGTCTGGAAATCAACTTGGTGGAAGTCAAGCACTCAATGAACATCAAAATAGTAAGACCATTAGAAGAGGTCCAAATATTAAATTACCGAGTGTAGAACTTTTAGAAGCTCCAAAACAGCACGAAGTTGACAATGCTTGGATTGAAGATAAAAAACAGGAATTAAACGAAGCTTTTTATTATTTCAATGTTCCAGCAGAAGTACAAAATGTAACAGAAGGACCAAGTGTTACACGTTTTGAATTATCTGTGGAAAAAGGTGTTAAAGTTTCTAGAATTACCGCATTACAAGACGATATTAAAATGGCTCTAGCGGCCAAAGATATTAGAATTGAGGCGCCAATTCCAGGAACGAGCTTAGTAGGTATTGAAGTACCTAATCACAATGCTACAACTGTTAATTTACGTTCGATTATTGAAGAACCAGCATTTAAAAATGCAGAGTCCAAGTTAACAGTAGCTATGGGACTTAGAATTAATAATGAACCACTGCTTATGGATATTTCAAAAACACCACATGCTTTAATTGCTGGTGCAACAGGTTCAGGTAAATCAGTCTGTATCAATAGTATATTAATGTCATTATTGTATAAAAATCACCCAGAAGAATTAAGATTATTACTTATAGACCCTAAAATGGTAGAATTAGCACCTTATAATGATTTACCTCATTTAGTAGCACCTGTTATTACAGATGTTAAAGCTGCTACACAGAGTTTAAAATGGGCTGTAGAAGAAATGGAAAGACGTTATAAAGTTTTTGCCAAATATCATGTGAGAAATATTACTGCGTTTAACAAAAAAGCAGCTTATGAAGATAGAATGCCTAAAATTGTTATAGTTATAGATGAATTAGCTGACTTAATGATGATGGCACCACAAGAGGTTGAACAATCAATTGCGCGTATTGCCCAAAAGGCACGTGCATGTGGTATTCATATGCTCGTCGCTACGCAAAGACCATCAGTAAATGTCATTACTGGATTAATCAAAGCAAATATACCAACTAGAATCGCATTTATGGTATCATCAAGCGTGGATTCACGTACTATTTTAGATAGTGGTGGTGCAGAACGCTTATTAGGTTATGGTGATATGTTGTATCTCGGTAGCGGTATGAATAAGCCTATCCGAGTTCAAGGCACATTTGTCTCAGATGAGGAAATAGATGATGTTGTAGACTTTATTAAACAGCAACGAGAGCCTGAATATTTATTCGAAGAAAAAGAATTATTGAAGAAAACAGAGGCACAACCACAAGATGATTTATTCGATGACGTCTGTCGATTTATGCTCAATGAAGGTCATATTTCAACTTCATTAGTACAACGCCATTTCCAAATTGGATATAATCGTGCAGCTAGAATTGTTGATCAATTAGAACAACTTGGTTATGTTTCAGGTGCAAATGGTTCAAAACCAAGAGATGTATATATAACTGAATCAGATTTAAATGAGAATTAATTTAGAGATAAAGGAGTGTTACAATGACACATTATCATTTTGTCGGTATTAAAGGTGCTGGCATGAGTTCATTAGCACAAATCATGCATGATCTTGGCAATGATGTACAGGGATCAGATATTAATAATTATGTTTTTACAGAAGTAGCTTTAAAGAATAATGGAATTAAAATTTTACCATTTAATGCAGATAATATTGAATCAAATATGGTTGTCGTACAAGGCAATGCATTCCCAGATACACATGAAGAAGTCGTTAGAGCACATGACTTAAAATTAGAAGTCATTCGCTATCATGATTTTCTAGGACACATTATAGATCAATACACATCAGTGGCAGTAACAGGTGCACATGGTAAAACATCAACGACTGGTTTGTTATCACATGTTATGAATGGCGATAAAAAAACATCTTTCTTAATCGGTGATGGAACAGGATTAGGTATCCCTGAAAGTGATTACTTTGCATTCGAAGCATGTGAATATCGCAGACACTTTTTAAGTTATCATCCTGATTATGCAATCATGACAAATGTGGATTTTGATCATCCAGATTATTTCAAAGATGTTGATGACGTATTTAGTGCGTTCCAAGAAATGGCACAAAATGTTAAAAAAGCTATAATTGCTTGGGGAGATGACCCATATTTAACTAATATCAAAGCAGATGTACCTGTGTACTATTATGGTTTTTCTAAAAATGATGATATTTACGCAGACAATTTAGAAATTAGTGAAAAAGGTACGAAGTTTGATGTATATGTGAAAGGTGAGTATTACGATACTTTCTTATCACCTCAATTTGGAGATCATAACATTTTAAATGCGCTTTCTGTTATTACGATTAGTTATTTAGAGGATTTAAATGTTGATAATATTAAAGAAGCATTAGAAACATTTGGTGGCGTTAAACGTAGATTTAATGAAACTAAGGTTGGAAAGCAAGTACTTGTTGATGATTATGCACACCATCCAAGAGAAATTAGTGCTACAATTGAAACAGCGAGAAAGAAATATCCAAATAAAGATGTTATCGCTGTGTTTCAACCTCACACTTTTAGTAGAACACAAGCATTCTTGGATGAATTTGCTGAATGTTTAAGTTTAGCTGATAAGACTTTCTTATGTGAAATTTTTGGTTCTATAAGGGAGAATAGTGGTAACTTAACGATTCAAGATTTAATTCAGAGAATTGATGGTGCGACATTAATTGACGAGGAAAGTGTAAATACACTAGAATCATTAGATGATTCTGTAATATTATTTATGGGTGCAGGAGATATTCAAAAAATCCAACGTGCTTATATGGAAAAAATTGGTGCAACTTCTTCTTTTTAATATGTTTATGTTAAAATGATAGGGGTATTAATAAAAAATAACAACATATGATTTATAGGAGGCGTTTTAAATGGAATGGATTTTACCTATAGCTGGAATTATTGCAGCGATTGCATTTCTAATATTAGTAATTGGTATCGTTGTCGTATTACTTTCAGTTAAGAAAAACTTAGACCACGTAGCAAAAACTCTTGATGGTGTCGAAGGACAAGTTCAAGGTATTACACGTGAATCTACTGATTTATTACACAAAGCGAATCGCTTAACAGAAGATATTCAAGACAAATCAGATCGTTTAAACTCAGTTATTGATGCTGTTAAAGGTATCGGTGACTCAGTACAAACATTAAATGGTTCAGTTGACAGAGTAACAAACTCAATTACGCACAATATTTCTCAAAATGAAGATAAAATCTCTCAAGTAGTTCAATGGTCAAATGTTGCAATGGAAGTTGCTGACAAATGGCAAAATAGAAGAAATCGTAGAGATAGTGCAAATTACAAAGCGAGCAGTGTAGCAAATGATACAAATCATAGCTATACTACACGTGTAGATAACAAATAATTCATATAATAACAACAAATGCACTTAAATGAGGTTTGAAACTTGTTTAAGTGCATTTGTTATAGGGGGCACTGGAAGATGAAGTACTATAATCGTGATAACTATGAAAGAAATTTAGAAAGTTATGAAGTACCAGAGTATTTTACCAAAGGCGCTAGAAATGATTTTGTATATAGTTTTATTGTGGGTGCTGTTATTGGTTCAGCTGTAGGCTTAGTATCATTAAGTAAAGCTAAAAATAAAGATAAATCTGTTCCTAAGAAAGACACTCAGTTTAAATCTAATATTATTAAGCAATCTGAAAAAGAGCAACAAGAAGCGGAACATCAAGTTAATTCTATAAAATCTACAATTTCAGAAGCGCAAGAAAAAGATACAGAAGTTAGTGAAGCTGAATTGGCTGCACAAAAAGTTGCGATTCAACAAGAAACATCTGATAATAATTTAGCGAATATGTCACCAGAGGCACAAGAGCAACAAGAAGCTCAAGCGGTTGAGTCACAAGCTCAAGCAAATGACATTCCAGCACATATTGATTCCAATGCACAACCATCTGAAAGTGAAGTTCGCGCACAACAAAATGCAATTCAAGAAGAAGCAAATATTGATGAGCAAACAGACAAAGATAATACAACATTAAACGCAGCAGCTACAAGTGGTGGTGCGATTGCTGCAACAAGTTTAGCAACAGCTGCAAGTAATAAAAAGAAAGCATTAGAAAACGATTCACAAGTATCTGAAAATACATCTCAACTTTTAAAAGAAACAAATCCATCAACTAATAAAAAGACAAATACGCCGAACTTAGTAACGAAATCAGACGATGAGCAAAGTAATCAATCTGAACATAATCAAGGAGCTAAAGTAGGTGTAGTAACAGCGTCTGGTTTAGCATTAGCAGCTAAAAATAAGAATAAAGCGCTGACTGATGATGTAACGGTTGCTGAAAAGACTGCATTGTTACTTAAACCAGAGACACCAGTACAAGCAAAAAATAAGGAAGTTCCTAATTTGGTAACACCTAAAAAAGTTGATAGTGCTGTTGAATCAACGACAGATAAAGTAGAACAGCCTAAGGATAATAAACAAGATAAAAGTGTTAAGCCAGATGATGCTGAGCAACGTGTGAAACAAACACATCAAAGTGCATCATTTAACGATGGCATTATTACACATGACAACGCAAGTGGAGGATTAACAAGCAATCATAAAGCTAAATCAGCAAGTGATTCAACAACAGAACAGCACGCTGATACAACGAATGACGGCATATTAAATCATGATGCAGTAGATACTTTAAAATCAGCACAACAAGATGAATCTGATCAAAATAATATAACGGAAAATAGACCACAAACGAAAAAAACAGAAAAAGCAAAAAGTAAAATAGATAAACGCACATTTAATGATTAAGTTAAATTGTTGTTAATAAAAGCACCAGGTGATTATGTCGTCTGGTGCTTTCAGACTGTCAACAAAGTCTACGACTTTGTTGGCATTTTTTATGTGTGAAATGTAATTCACTTAGCTATTTTAATATAAAAAGCGCCAATAATAATGACTTAGAATATAAAACAGACATAAAAAGTAGTGATTTTAAAAGAAAGTTGAGCAAATAACAAAGTAGTGTAAAATATAACTAGTAACTGACTGAAAATTCAGTTATTATTAGTGTTATTCACAAAAAAGTGAATTTTTAACATTCTAGACTTGAAGTTATAATTACTTATTGTTAGAATAACGATTAACAAATATTTTATCGCTTTAAAGCAGAATAAAATATTGGTTTTAAAATTTATCATAGAGGTGAATAAAATGACAGACAAATTACAATCATACAGAGATGAAATAGTTGGAATTAATGAAGAAATCTTAGAACTTCTTTCAAAAAGAGGAAAAATCGCACAAAAAATTGGTGAAGAGAAACGTAAAAAAGGTACGTTAGTTTATGATCCACAACGCGAAAAAGAAATGATTAATCAATTATTGGATAAAAATGAAGGTCCATTTAATGATAATGTGATTAAGCAACTATTTAAAGAAATCTTTAAAGCCTCTACTGATTTACAAAAATCTGAAAATGAAAAACATTTATATGTTTCTAGAAAATTAAAGCCAGAAGATACTATTGTACAATTTGACAATGGTGGCATCATTGGTAATGGAAACAAATCATTTGTATTTGGACCATGTTCAGTTGAATCACAAGAACAAGTAGATGCAGTAGCAGCGAATTTACAAGCACGAGGCGAGAAATTTATTCGTGGTGGTGCGTTTAAACCACGTACATCTCCATATGATTTCCAAGGTTTAGGTGTAGAAGGTCTTAAAATTCTTAAAAACACTAAAGATAAATATGGCTTAAATGTTGTAAGTGAAATTGTAAATCCAGCTGATTTTGAAGTAGCTGATGACTACTTAGATGTATTCCAAATCGGTGCGCGTAACATGCAAAACTTTGAATTATTAAAAGAGGCTGGTCGTTCAAATAAACCAGTATTATTAAAACGTGGTTTATCAGCAACGATTGAAGAATTTATCTTTGCAGCTGAATATATTGCATCACAAGGTAATGAAAATATAATCTTATGTGAACGTGGTATCCGTACTTATGAAAAGGCAACTAGAAATACATTAGATATTTCAGCTGTTCCAATTTTAAAACAAGGTACACATTTACCAGTTATGGTAGACGTTACACATAGTACTGGACGTAAAGACATTATGATTCCAACAGCAAAAGCTGGTTTGGCAGTTGGTGCAGATGGTATCATGGCAGAAGTACATCCTGATCCATCAGTAGCATTAAGTGATAGTGGTCAACAAATGGACTTTGATGAATTTGATAAATTCTATAACGAAATTAAGCCACTTGCAGATATGTATAACAACAAGCAACTTAAATAATTTTAAGTGCATTGGTTAATCTTATAAATTTAAAAACCTTATCATCTACGTATATTATTCGACGTGGGGGATAAGGTTTTTTGATTTGAAATATCAATGATTGTTTGAATAAATTACGCGACATATAATTTAAAATAGCTTCATTTTAATTAGGAATAAAACAAAAGGCTATAAGCAATTATTAAGAATATAATTATTGAAATATTTATGATTTTTATAAACAAAATGATTTTACAATACGTGAAAATATGGTAAACTTTGAAAATGTTATGAAAACAGAGTACAATGATAAAGAAATCGCTTTCAAGGAGGAAATTATGACTGTAACAATATATGATGTAGCTCGTGAAGCTAGAGTATCAATGGCAACTGTGTCACGTGTGGTTAACGGTAACCAAAATGTTAAGCCAGAAACACGTGATAAAGTAAATGAAGTAATTAAGAAACTAAATTATCGTCCAAATGCAGTTGCTAGAGGTTTAGCAAGTAAACGTACAACAACTGTCGGTGTTATTATTCCAGATATTTCAAATGTGTATTATTCACAATTGGCACGTGGTCTAGAAGATATCGCGACAATGTATAAATACCACTCAATTATTTCTAATTCTGATAATGATCCTAACAAAGAAAAGGAAATTTTTAACAATCTATTAAGTAAACAAGTAGATGGCATTATTTTCTTAGGTGGAACAATATCTGAAGAAATTAAAGAATTAATTAATAAATCATCAGTACCAGTTGTTGTATCTGGTACAAATGGTAAAGATGAAGGTATCTCATCGGTAAATATTGATTTTGAAACTGCTGCACAAGAAATCACTGAAAAACTTATTCAAGACGGTGCTAAGACATTTGCACTAGTAGGTGGAGATTATTCTAAAAAAGCACAGGAAGACGTATTAGCTGGATTAACAAGTGTATTAAATGCACATAACTTAGAATTAGATGATAAACTTGTCTTTAATGGTAATGAAACTTATAAAGATGGTTTACGTGCATTTAAAACTTTAGAATCAGCTAAACCGGATGCAATATTGTCAATTAGTGATGAACAAGCCATTGGTTTAGTTTATGCAGCACAAGATGCAGGAGTAAAAGTACCGGAAGATGTGCAAATTATAAGTTTTAATAATACTCGATTAGTTGAAATGGTGAGACCACAATTATCAAGTGTTATTCAACCGTTATATGATATCGGCGCGGTTGGTATGAGATTATTGACGAAATATATGAATGAAGAAACGATTGAAGAGCCTAATGTTATTCTGCCACATAGAATTGAATATAGAGGCACAACAAAGTAAACTTAACATACCGTCATTTCTATTTAATGAGCTATCATAAGGTATTCAACTGAGTTGAATCTAAAAACAAAAACCACACCTCCTAAAAAAGAGGTGTGGTTTTTTGCGTAATTTATAAATAAATTTTAAGAATAAAGTATAGGCAATTGATAGCATTAATGTTTCATACATATAATTGCAAAATTAAATTGGTTTGAACCAACTTAAAACTTGTTGCGCATGTTTCATATTTGTATCACTAATCGTTGATCGGCGCGGTATATTTGTATAATCTTGCTTATCATCTTTCCAATATTGTGGTAGTTGGCAAGGGGCATAGGGTTGCCACTTAGATAGCCATGATTCTGGCAATTTACCTGTTGGTGGTGTTTCACCAATTAACGCTAGAAATACGTGCGTCCATGCTCTGGGAACAACTTTCCATATATTATATCCACCGCCACCGAACATGATGACTTTACCATTTGTATATTGATCTGCGAGTGATTGAATAATATACGGTATTTGATATAGAGACTCTAATGTGCAACTCATATGAGTTAATGGGTCTAAATAATGGATATCGACACCATGGACACTTACGATAATGTCTGGTTGAAATGATGCAACGATAGGTTCAATCGTTTGTCGAAATACATCTAAAAACGATTCATCTTCAGTATAAGGTTCTAAGGGAATATTTACAGTGTAGCCAAAGCCTTGCTCGTTACCACGTTCGGTATAGTGCCCGGATCCAGGGAAGAGGAATTTACCAGTTTCATGAATCGAATAAATTAAAGCTTGATCATTTGTGTAAAAACTCCACTGCGTACCATCACCATGATGAGCATCCGTATCTATACACAGGACACGCTGACGATGATGTTTGATTAAATAAGCAATACATATTGCAACATCATTATATATGCAAAACCCATTGGCTTTACCAGGCAGGCTGTGATGTAAGCCACCACCTAAGTGACATCCATTTCTAAGTGTGCCGTCCATGATTTGATCTGCTAAATTTAAAGCACCTCCAACAATTCTCGCACTGTGCTTATGCATCATTCTAAATTGTTGTGTTTCCGTACCATCTAAACCATATTTTTTAGTTTCATGTTCATTTAAAATGCCATGAGATGCACGTCTTATCGCTTGTATATAGTCATATGAATGGATCAGTGCAATTTCATCATCCGTTGCAATTCTAGGTGTTACAATATGGTGTTGCTTCAAACAACCTAAATCTTGTAATAATTCAGTGGTTAACTTTAATCTCATTTGATTGAATGGATGTTCATTGCTAAAACGATATTGCAGTAACGCATTAGCATAGACATATCCTGTTGCATGTTGCGTATTACTCATAAATTTCTCCCCTTTAAAAGAAAAAGCGATTCATAAATCGAATGTCATCAAATGCTTGTAACTGATCAATACTAATACGTGAGCCAATCCTAGCCATTAAGCAATTAGCCGGATGACTTGTAATTTCTGGATCATCTGTTGCAAAAATTTCTAAGCCCCCATACCCCATTAATTTTTGCATTAATTTCTTATATTCATAGACATCTAGGCCTGAATTTTTCAAATCCCAATGCCAATAGTATTCTGTTGTTAATACGATATAATCTTCATATTCATCCGCAGCTAAGCTTACTTTAATCAGTTCGCTACCTAGATGTAGATGGCGATACGCCAAGCTGATTTCTATAGCACCTAATTCGATAAGATAATCTAAATTACCAGTAGACCAACGCTCTAAAGGGTCTGGATAATGATAGGTCACATATCCGATTATATGTTGACGTTGTCGTAATATAAAAATACGACCTTCATCTAATTCACTAATTTCTTTTACTGCTTCAAATTGCTCAGCAGGTTGTCGAAAAGCAGATAAGCCATCATCAAAGGTCATCATATCGAGTTGTTTGTATGAGACTGGGCCTTCAATTACAAATTGACTATCATTAATTTGATATGTTCGAGACTGATACGTTTTGATATGTTTCATGATTTCACCCCAATACCGCATATGTCGTTGTAGCAATCTTAATAGTTTCATTATAAGTTATTGAAGAATAAAATAACACAAAAATGAATACGCTTACACTTATTATTTTGAAAATTTAGATAATATTCGTTATAATACTTTTTAAGTAAGCGATTTCATTCAGAGGGGGATTTAAAATGAAAGTAGAAGTTTACAAAGGGTAAAATGGAGATTTCAATCTTCAAGACTACGAGAAGACATATCAAAATTTTGATTGGAACGAGGTTGAAAAAGTATTTTCATGGCATGAATCTGGTAATGTTAATATGGCGCATGAATGTATTGATCGCCATGTAGATGAGGGCAAAGGTGATAAAATTGCTCTGCATTATAAAGATGATAATCGCCAAGAACAATATACATTTAAGGAAATGCAAGCTAATACAAATAAAGCTGCAAATGTCCTTAAAGATAAAGCACATGTAGCAAAAGGTGATCGTGTATTCATATTTATGCCTAGAACGCCTGAGTTATACTTTGCATTATTTGGCACTTTAAAGATTGGCGCTATAGTTGGTCCGTTATTTGAAGCTTTTATGGAAAAAGCGGTTGCCGATCGTTTGGAAAATAGTGAAGCTAAAGTAATCATTACCACAAATGCGCTATTGCCAAGAATTCCTAAAGACAAACTTCCACATTTAGAAACAATCGTAGTAGTAGATGACGATGTTGATGCTGAATATGTGGATTTTAATACTGAATTTAACAAAGCTAAAGATACGTTTGAAACAGAATGGTTATCACTAGATGATGGTTTGATTTTACATTATACTTCAGGCTCTACAGGGCAACCAAAAGGTGTATTACATGCGCAAAGAGCGATGCTACTACATTACGTTTCTGGTAAGTATGTGTTAGATTTTCAAGAAGACGATGTCTATTGGTGTACTGCAGATCCAGGTTGGGTTACAGGAACATCATATGGCATATTTAGCCCTTGGTTGAATGGTGTGACGAATTGTATTGCAGGTGGACGTTTCTCACCAGAAGCTTGGTATGGCATGATAGAAACGTTTAAAGTAACAATTTGGTATACAGCGCCGACCGCATTGAGAATGTTAATGAGTGCGGGTGATGATATTGTTGAAAAGTATGATCTCTCATCGCTAAAAACAATCTTATCTGTAGGAGAACCGTTAAATCCTGAAGTTATCAAATGGGCGAAGGATGTTTATGGTAAACGTGTATTGGATACATGGTGGATGACTGAAACGGGCGGACATATGATTGTAAATTATCCATCAATGGATGTGAAGCTAGGATCTATGGGTAAACCATTACCAGGTGTAGAAGCAGCGATTATTGATGACCAAGGTAATGAATTGCCACCGAATCGCATGGGTAATTTAGCAATCAAAAAGGGTTGGCCATCAATGATGGTATCAATTTGGAAGAATCCTGAAAAATATGAATCCTACTTTATAGGCGATTGGTATGTATCTGGTGATTCGGCTTATAAAGATGAAGACGGCTATTACTGGTTCCAAGGTCGAGTAGATGATGTAATCATGACTGCAGGTGAACGTGTTGGTCCATTCGAAGTAGAATCCAAATTAGTAGAACATGAAGCTGTTGCCGAAGCAGGTGTGATAGGTAAGCCAGATCCTGTTAGAGGAGAAATTATTAAAGCATTTGTAGCTTTGCGTGATGGTTATCATGAATCAGATGACTTGAAAGAAGAAATACGCAAATTTGTAAAAGATGGTTTAGCTGCACATGCAGCACCTAGAGAAATTGAATTTAAAGAAAAGCTGCCTAAGACACGCTCAGGTAAAATAATGCGCCGTGTGCTTAAAGCTTGGGAACTTGATTTACCAGAAGGCGATTTAAGTACGATGGAAGATTAATTTGAAATGTTTTTAACTACTATAGTAAGTTGTAATGTTCACGTAATTAAATACTAAAAGTAATTTAACCAGCTATATTCATTGAGTTTAAATGGATATAGCTGGTTATTATTGAGCGAATAATAACAATATTTAATTTTCATTATTTCAATATGGAAGGATATTAATGTGCAATAATACAACTTTGGTGTATAGATAAGGGTAAAATTTACAATTTTGTGTATGAAAATCTGAAAGCGCTATCGCAATTTGTCGACATTATATTCTAAGTTGGTTAAAATTAGACATGTAAGGATTTATTTTTGTCAGTAGTATATATAGGAATATATAAAGATTATTGATTTAAAATTTATTTTAAGAAGGGGCGAATGAATTTGGCACACTTATCTGATTTAGATATTGCAAATCAATCTACACTTAAACCAATAGGAGAAATTGCTGAAAAAGCAGGTATCCCTGCAGATGCACTTGAACCATATGGTCATTACAAAGCGAAGATTGATATTAATCAAGTTCAACAAAATAACGGTAAAGGAAAAGTGGTCTTAGTAACGGCGATGAGTCCAACACCTGCCGGAGAAGGTAAATCGACAGTCACAGTTGGTTTATCTGATGCATTTAATCAACTTAACAAGAATGTCATGGTCGCATTACGTGAACCAGCTTTAGGACCTACTTTTGGTATTAAAGGTGGTGCAACGGGTGGTGGTTATGCACAAGTGTTACCAATGGAAGATATTAATTTACACTTTAATGGTGACTTCCATGCGATAACAACAGCAAATAATGCATTATCAGCATTTATTGACAATCATATTCACCAAGGTAATGAATTAGAAATCGATCAACGTCGTATTGAGTGGAAACGTGTACTAGATATGAATGATCGTGCGTTACGTAATGTCATTGTAGGATTAGGTGGTCCAACTCAAGGTGTGCCACGTGAAGATGGTTTCAATATTACGGTAGCTTCAGAGATTATGGCTATTCTTTGTTTAGCAAATGATATTAAAGACTTAAAAGCGAAAATCAGTAAAATTACAATCGGATATACACGTAGCCGCAAACCAGTTACTGTAGCAGATTTAAAAGTTGAAGGCGCATTGGCAATGATTTTAAAAGATGCGATTAAACCAAACTTAGTGCAAACAATTGAAGGTACACCAGCGTTAGTACACGGTGGTCCATTTGCTAATATTGCGCATGGCTGTAACTCTATTCTAGCAACTGAAACGGCTAGAGATTTAGCAGATATCGTCGTGACAGAGGCAGGATTTGGTTCAGACTTAGGTGCTGAGAAATTCATCGATATTAAAGCACGTGAAGCAGGATTCGAACCTTCAGCAGTTGTTGTAGTAGCAACTATCCGTGCGCTTAAGATGCATGGTGGTGTAGCGAAAGATAACTTAAAAGAAGAAAATGTAGAAGCATTGAAACAAGGTATTGTTAACTTAGAGCGCCATGTTAAAAATGTTAGAAAATATGGCTTAGAACCTGTTGTAGCATTAAATGCATTTGTTCATGATACAGATGCTGAAACAGAATACGTACAGCAATGGGCAAAAGACAATGGTGTACGTTTAGCGTTAACAGAAGTTTGGGAAAAAGGTGGTAAAGGAGGTATTGACTTAGCAAATGAAGTGCTAGAAGTCATTGAACAACCTCAAACATTTAAACACCTTTATGAATTAGAACAACCATTAGAAGACAAAATTGAAACAATTGTTAAAGAAATTTATGGCGGTGCTAAAGTTACTTTCAGTAGCAAAGCTCAAAAACAATTAAAACAATTTAAAGACAACGGTTGGGATCATTATCCAATTTGTATGGCTAAGACTCAGTATTCCTTCACAGATGATGCGACGCAATTAGGTGCTCCAGAAGGCTTCGAAATTACTATTCGTGAATTAGAAGCTAAAACAGGTGCAGGGTTTATCGTTGCATTAACTGGTGCAATAATGACTATGCCAGGTCTACCTAAGAAACCAGCTGCATTAAATATGGATGTTACTGATGATGGACATGCAGTAGGGCTATTCTAATAAAGAAAAATGATAACCTGAAATTTTCGAGTCATCATGGATTAAATAAAATAGTATAAATATAAGGAGCAGTGTTGAGATCTATTGTAATGATTAAATTTCAATGCTGCTCCCTTATTTTGCTAATAGGTGTTGTTTAATATTATAGTGTTCTGCTTGTTTAAACGTCTGTTCCGAAATTTTCTTTTCAACTAACATGCGTTTCAGTACGTAATGCTGTCTATTAAGACCAATTTGAATTTGCTCATCAGGTTTTAGTGAACCATTTTCATCATAAGGTGTATAGTAATAAGGGCTTTGCAATAAGCCTACAAGATAAGCAGATTCAGCAACATTAATTGCTGAAGGTGGTTTACCAAATAAACTATAAGAAGCTGATGCAATGCCTGATATATTGTTACCATTATAATCACGCCCAAAAGGTACGATATTCAAATACGTATAGATGATTTCATCTTTAGTAAGTACCTGTTCCGCACGCATAGAAAGTACCAATTCATTTGCTTTACGATGATATGTTTTTTCGTTAGTCAGCACCTGATTTTTAACTAATTGTTGAGTAATCGTGCTACCACCTGTCGCTGATTGAGAGTTGAATACATCTTGACCAACGGCACGTAACAAAGCTTTCGGTAAGATACCATTGTGTTTGAAGTACAAACTATCTTCAGAAGCGGTTAAAGCTTTGATAACATTTTTATTTACGCCTTGAGGTCCTACGATGAGTGGGTTCATCGATTGGTTATATTCAGAAAGAATATTGTGATTGTCATAATCGATTTCTTGTGTGCCTGCAATATTCAATAGTTTTAATCTTAATGTTTCATCAGTCATGTTTATGGATGACTGTGTTAAATGTTGAAAATAAAATACAGTAACGGCTAATAAAATGACTGAGGTACATGCAAGTATGGCAAACAAGCCCATGAATATATGTTTGATTTTTTTATAAATACGTTCGAATTTTTCTAGTTTAGATGCTTCATGTTGTACATCCATATTGCTATCAGCTGTTTGTTGACTCATGTATAACCTCCTTCTTATTTAAGCAATATTATAACATATTTTATAGGATTGACTTTTAAAATAGAGTTACTTATAATTAATATCAATTCGATATCGTTTTTGGATGAAGGAGAAGTAGCATATTGTATTATCTCAAGAGAGTTAGTGGTCGCTGTGAACTAATGATAAACAACGTGTGAATACACCTGATTGAGTAAGATCCAAACGTTTTAGTTAATGAACGTATCATTAATAAAGTTGTTTGACTTAAAGTATGGTGGTACCGTGCGCATGCGCCCTTACATTAATTTGTAGGGGCGTTTTTATATTTTTATATAGAAAAGTAGCGTTATTTACTACCTTACTCAATTATTACATCCTAATTCAAAACTATATCTAAAAAATGGAGGCTGATACAATGGCAAATGCACTTTTAGAAGATTTACAATGGAGAGGCTTAATTTATCAACAAACAGATGAAACAGGTATTGAAACAATATTAAATAAAGAACAAGTAACTTTGTATTGTGGTGCAGATCCAACTGCTGATAGCTTGCATATTGGTCACTTATTACCATTCTTAACGTTACGTCGTTTCCAAGAACATGGTCATCGTCCACTCGTATTAATTGGTGGCGGTACAGGCATGATTGGTGATCCATCTGGTAAATCAGAGGAACGTACATTGCAAACAGAAGAACAAGTGGAATTAAATGTTCAAGGCATCAGTCAACAAATGCATAAAATATTTGAATTTGATACAGAACAAGGTGCTAAATTAGTAAATAATAGAGACTGGTTAGGTCAAATTTCATTAATTGATTTCTTGAGAGACTACGGTAAACATGTTGGCGTGAACTACATGTTAGGTAAAGATTCTATTCAAACACGTTTAGAACATGGAATCTCTTACACAGAATTCACATACACAATTTTACAAGCAATTGATTTTGGTCATTTAAACAAGACATATAATTGTAAAATTCAAGTTGGTGGATCGGATCAATGGGGCAATATCACAAGTGGTATTGAATTAATGCGTCGTATGTATGGTCAAACAGAAGCTTACGGATTGACAATTCCATTGGTTGTTAAATCAGACGGTAAGAAATTTGGTAAAACAGAAGGTGGCGCTGTTTGGTTAGATGCTGAGAAGACGAGTCCATATGAATTTTACCAATTCTGGATTAACACAACAGATGACGACGTGATTAAATTCTTAAAATACTTCACATTCTTGGAAAAAGAAGAAATTGAAGCATTAGAACAATCCATGATTGAGGCGCCGCATTTACGTGAAGCACAAAAAGCATTAGCTGAAAATGTTACACGCTTTATTCATGGACAAGCGGCACTCGATGATGCAGTACGTATTTCTAAAGCGTTATTTGCAGGGGATTTACAATCATTATCTGCAACAGAATTGAAAGCTGGATTCAAAGATGTGCCACAAGTTGAACTGAGTAATAAGACTACAAATATTGTAGAAGTAATTGTTGAAACAGATATTTCATCGTCGAAACGTCAAGCGCGTGAAGACGTCAATAACGGTGCAATTTATATTAATGGTGAAAGACAACAAGATGTAAATTATGAACTTACAGATGCAGATAAAATTGATAATGAGTTTACGATTATTCGTCGTGGTAAGAAGAAATACTACATGGTGAATTATAAGTAGTTTTGGCGCAAGATAAAAAATAAAGCAACCGAGTTCACACAATGTGTCCATCGGTTGCTTCAGACTGTCGACAAAGTCTCCGACTTTGTTGGCAGTTTTTTTATGAACGCTTTCCGCGGGCACTGCCTTAACCAGTAGTCTTCGGCTAGTGCTATTCCCGCAGGAGTCGGCATAAATCACTGCCAATATTAAAAAATTAGAATATATGTAAATTAAACAGGGGTAGTGTTTATTATGTGGACCAAAGCAATTGGTAAAAGAAATATAAAATATTATTTAGTATTAAATCAATGTACCAAAGAAAAAGAATATAAACAAAGTAGTTTGCGTTGGTATTTAGTATATAAAATTTAGATGAAGTATCTCATTTTGGAATTTACAGTAAAAGCTATATAAATAGAAATAAACAAACCCTTCGCATTAATTTGCGAAGGGCTTGTCAATGTTCTGAAACCGTATTTTTATGAGTAGTGTTGTCTTTTCTTATGAATTAATTAAAAGGGGAATCGCTTTCGCTCTCTGAATCTTTTGATGCACTAATTGATGAAGCCTTTTGTTCTTTTAAAGTTATCTCAACAGTTTGAGTCTTGCCATCGCGGTCAATTGTTAATTTGACTTTTTCGCCTGGCTTTTTGTGTTGATATAAATATGAGCGAATGTCTGTATCTTCTTTCACTGTTTGATCATCAATTTTTGTGATAATGTCACCTTCTTTAAGTCCATTATCTGTTTCGACTTTGGCAACATAAGCACCATCTTTACGGTTAGTCTTAAGTTCATCCTTATACTGTTCAGGAATTTCACTAACATTCAGTAGACCAATACCGATAGAAGGGCGAACGATTTTTCCGTTTTCTACAAGTTGTTTGATCGTTACCTTCACTTCGTTACTTGGAATTGCAAAGCCTAATCCTTCAACTTGGTCACTTGCAATCTTCATAGAGTTAATACCGATAAGGTTACCATTAATATCAACAAGGGCACCACCTGAATTACCTGGATTGATTGCAGCATCTGTTTGCAACACGTTAACTTTATTGGAACCAGCCGATGTTTGTGTGTCAATTGTACGTTCATTTGCTGAAATAATACCAGAAGTAACTGAATTAGCAAACTCTAAACCGAGTGGATTTCCCATTGCAAAGACGCTATCGCCTGTCTTCACTTTAGTAGAATTAGCGAAATCAATAGCTTTCGTACCTTTAGCATCATTGATTTTAAGTACGGCAATATCTGTTAACGCATCTTTCCCAATAACTTTGGCATCTACTTGTTTAGAATTATGTAACTGTACTTTTATTTCACTTGCACCATCAATGACGTGGTTATTCGTGACGATATAAGCAGAACCATTATTTTTTTGATAAATAACACCTGATCCGACACCAGCTTCTTGAGATTTAGAAGATTTACCTTTTAATAGGTCATCTAAATTTTGTGCTTTCTGCATGTTTATGACACCAACGATAGCAGGGGACACATCATTAATCATCTGATTGACTGAATCATATTTTTCACTTTTTCCATCAAGTGTATTACCACCATGACTATTATTGGAAGCTTCATTTACGGATGAGCCACCTTCATCAAACATGGTGCTTTCGATAATTTTACCAATGCCTAACACAAATAATGCACCGATAATTCCAGCAGCTAAAGCGACAATAATTGTTTTAAACCAAGGGAACTTGGGTTTTAATCGAGTCTGCGTTTGCTGAGAAGGCGCTGCGTGTGGTGAGTGTTGGTTATTGTGTTGTTCGTTTGTGTAATTTTCATTGTTATATTCTGACATTTGCTACCTCCATTGTTTACTATATATACTATTATGAAAGTTTATTACAACTTTTTCTAGTATATCACTATACGACTTTAGACTGAAATGTAAATGTCCTTGTCCATAAAGTCACTAAATGATAAAATCAATGAGTAAATATAAGCCAAACGAAGCAGGTGAGAACATGTATAAATTTATAAGCGGTTTGTTAAAATTAATCATCATTAACACGAGCAAATCATTGGAAGTACAAGGGAAAGAAAATATACCTCAACTACATAGATATTTAGTGACATGTACGCATGAGAGTTATAATGAAGTGATAATGTTAGGAACTGCTATTTATCCTAATCAAATTCATTATATGGCTAAGAAAGAATTGTTCAATAATAAATGGTTTGGAAAATTCTTAACGTCATTAAATGCGTTTCCTGTTGATAGAGAAAATCCAGGTCCAAGTACATTAAAAAAGCCAATTAAATTATTGAAAGAAAACAAAACGGTTGGAATTTTTCCAACTGGTCAGCGAATGAAATATAATGAAGGTGCCCCAATGAAACGTGGTGCTGTAACAATTGCGTTAATGGCTGGGGCTCCGATTTTGCCAGCAGCATATGTTGGTCCGAATAAGATCAAAGGTTTAGTGACTGGCAAAGCTGTCATCAAATTTGGTGAACCAATTGAAACGAAAAATTTACCAAAAACGATGAAACGTAATGAGAAATTAGAATTTTTAACGAAAGAACTTGAGCGCAAAACAATTCAATTACAAACAGAATTAAATGAATATATGAATAACAAGAATTAAATTGCAAATTCATATTTTTGTATTTTAAAAAAGTATACGAGTTATTTAAAAATTATGGTATTATTTAACTGTACAATAACAGTTAGTATACGTTACCAACATCACGTGGACAATATTGTGCATGTGATGTTTTTTCGTATGACTAATGATCTTGAAAAGAGGGATGTTTATGTTTAGTTTTTTTCAAAGACTAGGTAGGTCATTGATGCTACCAGTAGCTGTATTACCTGCAGCAGCAATTATTACAGGAATTGGGAATGCATTAACCGCTATGGGTGTCTTGCCTACGGTAGCAGCATTTTTCTCATCAGCTGGTTCTACAATATTGGAACAATTGGGTATACTGTTTGCGATTGGGGTAGCCCTTGGGATGGCTAAGAAGAATGACGGTGCAGTTGTCTTAGCTGCAGCAGTCGGTTTCTTTCTAACAACAGTCGTATTAAGTCCTGAGAAACTAGCGCCATTATTAGGTGTTAAAGAAACAGGTGTAGATGATGCATTTATTCAGATGAATAATTCAAATGTTTTTATAGGGTTAATTATTGGATTAATTGCAGCATATACGTATAACAAATTTAGTAAGACAGAATTACCAACTGCATTATCATTTTTTAGTGGTAAACGTTTAGTACCTATTTTAACTGCATTTTTTAGTATTATTTTAGCAGTGGTTATGTTATTTGTATGGCCATATATTTATGCAGCGATTGTCATATTTGGGACATGGATTTTAGATTTAGGACCATTTGGTGCATTCTTATACGGATTCTTTAACCGTTTATTAATACCTACTGGTTTACACCATGCATTGAATTCTGTATTTTGGTTTGATTTAGCAGGTATTAATGATATTGCAAAATTCCAAACAGGCGATGGCGCAGTACATGGTGTGACTGGACGTTATATGGCTGGTTTCTTCCCAGTAATGATGTTTGGTATCCCTGCAGCAGCATTGGCGATGTATCATACTGCTGAAACAAAGCAGAAAAAACGTGTCTATGGTTTGATGTTTGGTGGCGCAATTTCTGCATTTTTCGTAGGTGTGACAGAGCCGATTGAATTTTCATTCATGTTTGTTGCGCCTGTATTATTTGTCATTCATGCATTTTTAACTGGTTTATCTATGTTTATAGCTGCCTTGTTCCATTGGACTGCAGGATTTTCATTCAGTGCAGGATTGATTGACTATGTGTTGTCACTGATTAATCCAGTTGCGAACCAACCTTATATGTTACTTGTACAAGGACTCGTCTTCTTTGTGATTTATTATGTTGTATTTAGACTAGCTATTAGATTCTTGAAATTAAATACGCCTGGTCGTGGGGATAATTTATTACCTGATCCAACATCAGATAATGCTACGACTGGAGATGTGCCTGATGGTGAAACAGGTACTACGAATAAGTATTCGAATACAGCAAGTCAAATCTTAGAAGGCTTAGGCGGGAAAGCTAATATTATGACTTTAACCAATTGTGCAACACGTTTAAGAATGGAATTGCATGATAATAGTAAAATCGATGAAGCAAAAATTAAAGGTGCAGGTGCCGTCGGTGTTACGCAAAGTGGTAAGCATAATACGCAAGTAATTATTGGAACACAAGTTCAGCAAGTTGCTGACGAGATTGAAGCACAAATGGAAAAATAATTTTAATTTATGGACATCTAGCAATGTGAGATATATTATTTCATGTGTTGTTAGGTGTCTTTTTTATATTTATGTAAGATAGTAATTTTGCGATTATATCGGTGAAAATGGATTGCTCTTTTTAGCTTTAGATAGTAGGATATAATAGTATCAGAATTTTCTGATTAAAGGAGTGCATAGATGATGAAGTCAGTATTATTTGATGTGGATGGTGTATTTTTAAGTGAAGAAAGATGCTTCGATGTATCTGCGCTTACAGTTTATGAAATGCTTATGAGTCAATCATACTTAGGTTTAGACCCGTCAATTCAATTCGATAAGTTGAGTGATAAACAGATTAAAGAGATAAGAGCGATTGTTTTTTATCATGATGATATTTTAACACGTTTAAAATCACTAGGGCTTAATTCGAATTGGGATATGTTATTTATTGTCATCGCACTTCACTTTATTGAGATTTGTAAGTCATTGCCCAGAGAATTACAGGAAACTGTACTTGATGATAAACTTTTCAATCAACAAACATTACAAAATGTTGGTGCGCATGCAACGGATGTTTCTTTAGATTTTAGCGCGCCATTAACATTCTTAGATGGAGTGAAAGTGGGTAAAGATAATATTTATCAAGCGTTAGTAGCACATGCGAATGAGCAATTAGACACACAACAAGGCGCTTTATTTGAACTGAAAAGTCCATTTTGGTTATTATCACAGGAAATTTATCAGGAATGGTATCTAGGGCATCAATTATATAGTGAAGTAGAACAAAAAGCGAATCGCACAACATTTAAAGAAGGTTATATCTATAATGAAGTCGTGTTAAGACCTGTAGTAGAAATTAAGCAATTACTCATCGATTTGAAAGCAGCAGATTATCATATTGCAATTGCTACGGGAAGACCACGCACAGAAACAATCGTACCTTTTGAAGCGTTAGGGATTAAATCATTATTTGATGAGCATTACATAGGAACTGCAAGTGAAGTATTGATTGCCGAAGATATATATCCAGAACTTAAGCCATTAGGTAAACCTAATCCATTTAGTTATTTAATTGCTTTGGATGGTAATGATCAAAATAATTATAAACATTATGCTACAAATCAAACACAACGTGTTAAAAAGAATGAAGTGTTTATCGTCGGTGACTCACTAGCAGATTTACTAAGTGCCAAGACAATAGGTGCAACATTTATAGGTCCATTAACAGGGCTTAAAGGTCAAGCTGCAAGAGCAGAGTTAGAAGCAAATGGCGCAGATTACATTGTTGATCATGTGGGAGATATTAGAAATATTTTATTGTAATTAAAACATGACAAAGCAGAGACGACGGAATTGTTGTCTCTGCTTTATACTGTCGACAAAGTCTTTGACTTTGTTGGCAGTTTTTTATGCGCGCTTTCCGCGGGTACTGCCTTAGCCTGTAGTCTTCGGCTAGTGCTATTCCCGCAGGAGTCGGCATTAAAAACTGCCTATAATATTATAATAACTATAAGTTAAACAGTGATGATATTTCATGCATTAATTAAATCAATTAATCAAAAAGAGTAATATAAAATAATGTCTAATTAAAAATCTGCACTTTACTTTGTTTATGATGCAAATTGAATACAATATTAGGATTGGATTGTGTATATGAACTTGTCGGTGACAAATATTGTTTCGTTAAGGGTGGAGTACCTATAAATTTAAAAAAATGATTTGAACAAAGACTGTCTTTCTGTCAACATCTAAGTGACAAAAAATAATAAGCAGAGACAACGCAATGGTTGTATCTGCTTATATTTCTTCTGTTTTAAATAGAATAGTTTGATTGCTGTGGTAATTCCAATTCAACACTTCTGATTAAGTTAAATCCTTCAATAGCATATAACGCATCAATCACTTCTTCTGTGGCAGGGTGATCAATGGATAATATCATTAATGCATTGCCACCTTGATGAATACGGCCAAGGTGCATTGAAGCAATATTTATCTCATATTCACCTAAAATTTGGCCAGTACGTCCAACAATCCCAGGTCTATCGTTATGATTAATAACAAGTTGGTGTCGTTCAGGTTTAAAGTCTACAGGATAGTCATTGATACGGACAATGCGTGGACCATAGCCATTTAATACAGTTGCGCCTATTTTAATTTGTGTATCTTTATTAATCAAAGTGAGTTCAATATAGTTACTAAAGCCACGATGTTTTGTATTTTTTTCAATATTGTAAGATACGCCTTGCTCATTAAGTAATACGAGTGCGTTTATTAGGTTTACACGTTCGGCAAGGTCTTGTTTTAGTACACCTGATACAAGTGTTCTTGTTAACAAGCTTGTATCATCTAATGCGATATCACCTTCGTATTTAATATGAAGTTCACGTGGGGCTTTTTCGAGTAATTGAATTCCAACTTCACCTGTAATTTGGCTTAATTCTATATATGGCTTTAATTCCTCATTAATTTCACTATAAGTCATCTTAGGTGCGTTAATTGCATTTAAAACATTACCATTTTCGAAAATATCTACAATTTCATTTGCAACAGATACTGCGACTTTTTCTTGTGCTTCAACTGTAGACGCACCTAAGTGAGGTGTAACTATGATATCATCATGCGCAACAAGAGGTGAGTTGGTAGCAGGTTCACTTTCAAAAACATCGATGGCAGCACTTTGAATTTGTCCTTCATTGAGTGCCTCAACGAGTGCTGCTTCATCAATAATTCCACCACGAGCCACATTGATAATTTGTAGCGTTGGTTTTGCTTTTTCGAAAAATGTTTTACCGACAATACCCTTGGTTTTAGGTGTCAAAGGTGTATGTACGGTAACAAAATCTGCCTTTTCAGCAATTTCATCTACACTCGCACGTGTAACGTTTAATTCTTTGGCTTTATCTTCAGATAAATAAGGGTCAAAAGCTAGGATATGCATTCCAAAACTTTGCGCACGTTTTGCGACACCGAGCCCAATTCTACCTGCACCAATGACACCTAATGTTTTATTATAAAGCTCTGTACCACGATATGTTTTGCGGTCCCATTCACCATTTTTCAGTGATTGATGCGCTTGAGGGATATTTCTAGCCATTGATAAGATCATCGCCATAGAATGTTCTGTTGCAGAAATGGTATTACCATCTGGAGCATTAATAACGATAACACCATTTTTAGTTGCTGCATCCACATCGATATTATCGACACCTACACCTGCACGAGCGATAACTTTTAATTGTGGTGCTGCTTCTATTACTGCTTGAGTTACTTGTGTTTGACTGCGAACGATGAGTCCTTGATATTGCGCAATTGCTTCAATAAGTTGTTGCTCATTGAGATCTGTATCAATTACTACTTCAAAATCTTGATGATCAATGAGGCTTTTTAAACCTTCTGGTGAAATTGGATCTGAAACTAATATTTTATACATAAGCTTTGACGACCTCCATGTATTTTGTAATAGCTGTGCCGATATAATTTTGATTTCTATATTCTGATAAAATTATTTCTAATGCAGATACGACTTGTAAAATATCAAACGGTGATATCTGACCCATATGGCCAATACGTAATATTTGTCCTTTTAAATGACCTTGTCCACCAGCTATTGTTATAGCAAAACGTTGCTTTAATTCATTTTTAATAAAACTCAATTCATCCTTTGTATTAGGAATAAATGCGGTAACAGTAGGGGAAGCATATGTTGCTTCCACAAGTAATTCAAAGTCTAGAGCTACAAGTGCTTGTCTTAATGCATCACGAATTGCATAATGACGCTGAATCACTTGGTCTAATCCTTCTCGTTCAACTAATTGTGCATATGCATTTACCCCTCTGAAAAGTGACACATTAGGTGTGAAAGGTGTAGAATGACCCGCCATTGATGTTAAATACTTATTAAAATCTAAGTAAAAGCGTGGGGTTGTTACTTCTTTGAAACGTGCTTTTGCTCGATCATTATAAGCTACAAATGCAAGCCCGGGTGGTAACATGATGGCTTTCTGACTTCCAGAGATTAGCACATCAATTTGATCTCGTTCCATATTTGCATCTACTGCACCAATACAGCTAACGCCATCGACTACATAATAAATAGCAGAATCGTATGCCTTAAGTGCGTTTCCTAATTCATAAATTGGATGCAGCACAGTTGTTGATGTTTCGCAGTATTGTGTGAATACAGCTGCCACAGGTCTATTTAATGATTTTAAGAAATCAATAAAATCGGGAACATTGACTGCTTCTCCCCAGGCCACTTCGAAAATATGTACATTATCATAATAAGTTTCAGCAATTTGTTTGAAACGATTACCAAATGCACCAGATACAATAATTACAATATCATCTTCAGGATTTGCGATATTGAGCATGCTTGATTCCAAAGCACTTGTACCGCTTGATGTGAGAATAATAACATCATTTGTAGTACCGAAAACGGGTCTAATAACGCGAAATGCTTCTTCTGCAATTTGTTCAAAATCGCTTGACCGATGACCGACCATTGGCAATTGTGTTGCTTGTAATATTTCATCCGGGACAGGTGTTGGTCCAGGAGTAAGTAACAATGGATGATAATAATTCATTTCTAATTCCCCCAATGCTTAAGATTTTATAAGTTTAGCAAATTTTCTGAAAATATAAAAGCGCAAAAGTATTAAAAAGACGAAATAAAAAGACTATTATATTAAATGTAAGGGTATTCAATGTGGTTTTAATCATATTCCGTCATACATAAAATTTTTCGAAATTATTTTATTTTGGGCGAAATTTTAATAGCTACATTTCCTCTAAGTGAATTAGATATCATGCAATTGTTGTCTGCAACTTTTAACAATTGTGGTAGGCGTTTGTTTAAGCGTTCTTTTTGATCAGATGCTATGGTAATTTCTGGATAATGTGTGATTGTGTCCATTCTAAACTTTGCATTTTCAAATATAGCTAATCCAATAGATGACTGACTAATTTGAATATCAGTGAAACCTGCACGCTCTAATACAGCAGCTAAAGAAATAATGTAGCATGAAGATGCTGCAGAAACGAGTAACTCATCTGGATTTGTACCAGTACCGTTGCCTCCAAGCCCGGCTGGAATAGACATTTGCTCGTCAATGATATCACCATTTAATTGCCCAACCGATTCTCGGCCGCCTTCCCATTTTGTTTGCACTTTAAATTCATGTTGTACCATAAAGATTGACCTCCCGAGATAATGTGTTAACTTAAGTTTAGATGAAAATGAGTCATAAGGAAAGTAGGGTGTGTCGATGCAAGTTCAAAAGCATAAACAAAAAGAATTATTGTATGTTGCACATAGAGGTTTAGCAACTGCATATCCAGAAAATACATACATAGCATTTGAAGCGGCATTAAAGTCCGGAGTTGATATACTAGAAATTGATATTCATTGTACGGCAGATGGTAACCTTGTTGTGATTCATGATGAGACGATTGACCGCACTTCAAATGGTAGTGGGCATGTTGGTAGTCTTACATTGGAAGCATTGAGGCAGTTTGATTTTGGTATACATAAAGGTGAAGCTTTTAAAGGACAGCGGATATTATTATTGGCAGAAGTACTTGAATTAATTAAAAATTATCCTCAAAAATTACTCATTGAAATTAAAAAACCACACCTGTATTCAGAGATTGAAAATAAACTTATTGAGCAGTTAAAAGTTCACGGGATGCCGACAGAAAAGGTCATCATCCAATCTTTTGATGCGCAGTGTATACAGAACATAGCCTCTATGGATTTAGGCTATGAGTTAGGCGTATTAATTAGTAAAAGAAAATTTTGGTATAGAATGCCTAATTTTAAGAAAATATCTACTTATGCCAAGTATATTAATCCGCAATATACATTAATAAATAGACGATTTATAAAAAACGCTAATGATTATGGATTGTTAGTGCTGCCGTATACGGTAAATCAAAAACATGTATCAGCAAAACTGATTGAACTAGGTGTTGATGGTTTAATTTCAGATAATCCAGAAAAGTTGATGTGAGTTTACCAAAAATACTAGAATACAAAAAAGTCTGACTCACCTTATATAATAGGGCTTGTCAGACTTTGATATTTGGTAGCGCTATTGATTTTACTTAACGAATATGTGATAAATCATTATCATTTTGGTTAACCCAATGCTTCTTTAATAATCCCATTACATGGCAATCACTGTATTCACCGCGTGTGAAGAAATGTTCTTGCAATGTGCCTTCTATTGAAAAGTTCTGGCTTTTATAAATATGGACAGCTTTTTCATTGTTAACATCCACAAATAAATAGATTTTATGTAAGTTTAATACTAAAAAGGCATAATCGATTGCCATTTTAAAAGCATTTTTGGCATAACCTTTACCACTATATTTGGGATCAATAATAATTTGAATTTCACAATTACTGTGTATGAAATTAATTTCAACTAATTCAACTACGCCAATACGAATTTGGTCATGTTCAATAATGAAACGACGCTCAGCTTCATCTAAAATATGTTTTTTATATAGTGTTTGAAGTTCACTAAGAGATTGATAAGGTTCTTCAAACCAATACGACATGATGGAATATTCATTATTTAAATGATGTACAAAATCTAGATCAGTTTCTTCTAATGCTCTAATAATCACAATTAACACTCCTCTGTAACTATAAGGATACGGAATAAAATTGTGTTTGTAAATTCAGATGAACGATTGGAAGAGGGGACTAGATAAAAATATTTAAGACATAAAAAAACCAAGAAATCCAAAAGGACTTCTTGGTTGCGACGATTGTCTTATCTTGAGTAGTACTCAACGATAAGTTGTTCGTTGATTTCAGCAGGTAATTCACTGCGTTCTGGAACGCGGATATATTTACCTTTAAGGTTATCAGCATCAAATTCTAAGTAATCTGGTACAAAGTTGTTGATTTCAACTGATTCAGCAATGATATCTAATTTTAAAGATTTTTCACGAACTGAAATTTCTTGACCAGGTTTTAAAGTGTATGATGGGATATCAACACGTTTACCATCAACTTCGATGTGACCGTGGTTAACGATTTGACGTGCTTGACGACGTGTACGCGCTAAACCTAATGAATATACAACTGCATCTAAACGAGCAGCTAATAATTGCATGAAGTTTTCACCGTGGACACCGTGTTGGTTACCAGCGATTTCAAAAGTGTTACGGAATTGTCTTTCAGTCATTCCATATAAGTAACGTAACTTTTGTTTTTCACGTAATTGTAATGCATATTCTGATAATTTTTTACGTTGGTTAGGACCATGTTGACCTGGAGCATAAGGACGTTTTTCTAATTCCTTACCAGTTCCACTAAGTGAGATACCTAAGCGACGTGATTTTTTCCAATTTGAACCTCTGAATCGAGCCATAATAAGACTCCTCCTTTTTCTCTTTTGTTGTTATGAAAAAACAAAAAAGAGTGTTGTATGCTTATTTGGATATATTGTTTTATGTGTCCTCGCCTCATAGCTACGGTTACACGGCACGTCCGCGTTGGGAACAACATAGAGCCAACTAATATACAACTGCTAATTTCGTTTATTCACACAAAGTACATTGTAACACGATATGCGTAACTGTCAACAGTAAAATGTTGCTACATGCATTATATCCTGGTAATTTATGAATGCGAGAGTTGTCGTTCAATTACGTTAACAATGCTTTCTAATGCAATTTTATCAGAATCGGTAAAACGATTGGTAATCGGTGCATCAATATCCAAGACACCGATAATTGTTCCATTTTTATGAAGTGGCACTACAATTTCTGATTTACTGTTTGCGTCACAGGCGATATGACCAGGGAATGCATGAACGTCTTCAACTAATTGTGTTTTATTTTCCGATACTGCTGTTCCACAGACACCTTTTCCAATTGGAATATGTACACAAGCTGGATGTCCTTGGAATGGTCCGAGTATTAATTCATCATTTTCCATTAAATAGAAGCCAACCCAGTTAATTTGATCTATTGAATCATTTAGAATGGCAGATACATTACTTAAAATCGCGATTAAGTTAGATTCACCTTCTATTAAACTTGCAATTTGCTTTTCTAACAATGGATAATTTGTTTCTTTAATCGGTGTCATAGTATAGCATAACCTCACTTTTTATTTTTCATTTAGTATAAAGATTGTTTTAATAGTAATCAATTAAATGATTCGTAAAAATTACAAGGAATAACATGTTACATATGAATAATAGTTACAAATTTAAAATAAATATAGAAATATTCATAGGAATTAATTCATTTACTCTTTTAATAGATAGGTGAATTACGTTATAATGAACAGTGATAAAATAGGAGGAGAAAACATATGGTGTTGTATATCATTTTAGCAATTATAGTTATTATACTCATTATTGTTGGTGTATTGTTCTATATGCGTTCAAATAAAAGCCAATTAATTGAAGGGGCAGAAGAACGAAAAATTAAAGTAGAACAGTTACCTTATGATGACAGTTTGTCTCAATTAACAAAATTAAATTTAAAAGGTGAGACAAAATCAACTTATGACAGATTAAAACAGTCATCGTTAGACAGTAAAAACCAACATTTGTTACCAGTTGAAGAAAAAATTCATAATGCGGAAGGCTTGTTAGATAAATTTAAATTTACACAAGCACAAACCGAAGTGGATGAATCACACGAAATGATGGATCAATATGAAGCCAACTATAATGATCTTACTACTAAAATAGAAGAGGTTATAGCATTACATAAGGAAAGCGATCATTTATACGATGCATGTAAGACAGATTATCGTGAAATGAAGCGTGATGTATTGGCAAATAGACATCAATTTGGTGAAGCAGCAGCACCACTAGAACACGAAATTGAATCGTTTGTGCCAGAAATGGAAACTTTTGAATCTCTTAAATCAGAAGGGAACTATATCCAAGCTCACGAACATATCAAAACATTAAATGATGATATGAATTATTTGAAAAGGGATATGGAAGAAATTCCTGACTTGATTAGAGAAGCACAAAAAGAATTACCAGGACAATTTCAAGATTTAAAATATGGCTGTAGAGACTTAAAAGTTGAAGGTTATGATTTAGATCATGTGAAAATTGATAGCACACTTCAAACGTTGAAAACTGAGTTGAGTTTTGTTGAGCCAATGATTAGTAGATTGGAACTTGATGAAGCCAATGAAAAGTTAAATAGCATTAATGATCATTTAGATGAAATGTATGAACTTATCGAACACGAGGTTAAAGCTAAAAATGAAGTTGAGGAAACGAAAGAAGTTATAACTGACAACTTGTTTAAAGCAAAAGAAATGAATTATACGTTACAAACTGAAATTGAATACGTTCGAGAAAATTATTACATTAACGAAAGTGATGTACAGAATGTAAGACAGTTTGAAAATGAAATTCAAAACTTAATTGCTGTATACGATGAAATTTTAAGAGAAATGGCAAAATCAGCCGTTCGTTACAGTGAAGTGCAAGATAATTTAGCGTATATCGAAGAGCATGTGGCTGTCATCAATGACAAACAAGAAAAACTACAAAATCATTTAATTCAACTTAGAGAAGATGAAGCAGAAGCGGAAGAAAATATCTTGCGTGTTCAAGCGAAGAAAGAAGAGGTTTACAGAAAATTATTGGCCTCTAACTTACCTAGTGTTCCTGAGCGCTTCATTATTATGAAGAATGAAATTGATTATGAAGTCAGAGAAGTGAATAAAAAATTCAGTGTACGTCCTATTCATGTTAAACAACTTAAAGATAAGGTTTCTAAAGTAGTGCTACAAATGAATGAATTTGAAGATGAAGCTACGGATGTACTTGTTAATGCTGTGTATGCAGAAAAATTAATTGAATATGGGAACCGTTATCGTAAAGATAGTTCAAACATTGATAAGAGTCTTAATGAAGCTGAACGTCTGTTTAAAAATAATAGATATAAACGTTCAATTGAAATATCTGAACAAGCATTGGAAAGTGTGGAACCAGGTATTACTAAGCAAATTGAATCACAAGTTATTGGTTAAGTGTAATACAATCAATAGTAATGTTTTACACTAGAAATGAATGGAAACAAGTCGGGTGCACATGTACTCGACTTGTTTTTTTGATTACATATAGTCGTAGTCATAAGCTTTATATGTGTAACGTATTTTGTGTTTTATGAGTAATACTAAGATGTAGACATTGTTAGTATTCATTCACTCAAATACAAGTGCATGGATTTATTTTTTCTAGTTTGGTATCTTTTCTTTTTATTAAAAGCGCGTATAATGCTAACAGTGTAGCATTTAAATATGTATTTAAAATCAATTATAAATGATATCTATTAATGGAATAGAAGGCTAGATGAATCAACCATATTCCAATATTTAAATCAATTGAACGGAGGGAACAATTTGATATATTTTGATAACGCTGCGACGACCATGCCTAATCAAGATGTGCTAGATACATATATTAAAGTGAACCAATCGCTTTATTATAATCCGAATAGTCCACATCAAGCTGGTTTGCAAGCAGATCAATTGTTACAACAATCCAAAGATCAAATTAAAGACTTATTTAAATTAGGTCGATTATTTGATATTATCTATACAAGTGGTGCAACTGAATCTAATAACATTGCTCTTAAGGGCATTGCATATAAGAAAAAGAATTTTGCAAATGAAATCATTACATCTGTATTGGAGCATCCATCCGTATTAGAAGTCGTTAGAGCACTGGAAGCTGATGGTTTTATCATAAAGTATGTGGATGTTACAAAAGAAGGTAAAATCGATCTAGCACATTTACAAGAATTGATGACGGATCAAGTTGGCTTGGTAACATGTATGCACGTGAATAATATTATGGGACAGATACAACCTATTGAAGCAGTGGCGGAGATAGTGCATCAATACCCTAAAGCGCATTTACATGTCGATGCAGTGCAAGCTATCGGTAAAATACCGCTTATCTTTAATGGTGTGGATACCTTGAGTTTAAGTGGACATAAATTCCATGGCTTAAAAGGTCAGGGTGTACTCTTTGTTCGAAATATACATCAAATTGAACCTATTATTCATGGTGGTGGTCAAGAATTTGGTGTAAGAAGTGGTACAGTTAATTTGCCGATTGATATAGCGATTATTAAAGCGCTAAAAACTGCTGTCAATAATACGACTGAATTAAATGAAAAACTTACTGCAATGACTGAAGATTTGAAGCAATTTTTTACTGGTTTTAAAGGTGTCAAAATCAATTCGCCTGAAGGATCAGCGCCACACATTTTGAACATTGGACTACCTGGCGTGAAAGGTGAAGTCCTTGTTAATGCATTTTCTAAAGAAGGTGTCATGCTTTCAACGACTAGTGCTTGTTCGTCTAAAAAAGCAAGCCTCAACGAAGTATTATTGGCTATGGATATTCCAAAACAACAAATAGAAGGCAGTATCAGGATTTCTATGGGGAGTTATACGACGCCAGATGAAATCGCAACATTTAAAGATAAATTCAAATTTGTATACGAAGAAGTGAAGGAGTTATTGAAATGATATATGATCACATATTAGTACGATATGGTGAATTAACCTTAAAGGGCGCAAACCGTAAAATATTTGTGAATAAATTACGTTCTAATGTTAAACGTGCCTTGATGCCATTACAAGGTTATACTGTGAAGGCAAATCGTGACAGAATGTATATTGAACTAGCAGAAGGTGCAGACATCGAAGAGATGTGTAGTAGACTTCAAAAAGTATTTGGCATATATTCAATCAGTCCAGTGCTAAAAATTGAAAAAACGGTTGAAGCGGCCAATGCGCTTGCAGTAAGATTTGCTGAAGGTTATGCACAAAACGATACATTTAAAATTGATGTCAAGCGTTCAGACAAGCAATTTCCTTATGACACATACGAATTACAAAGAACTATAGGTGGCGCAGTACTAAACGCGACGGATCACCTTACTGTTGATGTTCATAAACCTGACCATAATATCAAGGTCGAAGTACGTTTAGATGCAATCTATATGTATGACAAAGTACTTCCAGGAGCAGGTGGTTTACCAGTAGGAACAGGCGGTAAGACATTACTTATGTTATCTGGAGGCATTGATTCTCCTGTCGCAGGTATGGAAGTGATGCGTAGAGGTGTAACTGTAGAAGCAATTCATTTTCATAGTCCACCATTCACAAGTGAAAAAGCGAAGGAAAAAGTCATCGAACTAACACGAATTTTGTCAGCACATGTAGGACCAATTACATTGCATATCGTGCCTTTTACTGATTTACAAAAACAAGTTAATAAAGTAGTACATGAACGTTATACAATGACATCGACACGTCGTATGATGATGCGCGTTGCAGACAAACTCGTACATCAAATAGGTGCACATGCAATTGTCAATGGAGAGAATTTAGGACAAGTTGCCAGCCAAACATTGAAGAGTATGTATGCCATCAATCATGTGACTTCTACACCAGTGTTACGCCCATTATTAACGTTAGATAAAGAGGATATAGTGAAAAAAGCGAAATCAATTGGTACATTTGATGTTTCAATTCAACCATATGAAGATTGTTGTACTATATTTCCGCCAAAAAATCCTATAACAGAGCCAGATATTGAAAAAGTTGAAAAATATGAAGTTGGTTATGATTTCGAACCACTTGTGCAACAAGCAGTAGACCAAATAGAAACAATTGTTATTACAAATGATTATCAAAGTGAAAAAGATACAACGACACAAGCATTAGCGGACGATTTGTTTTAATATAGCTAGGAAGTAGAGCGGGGAAAGATTTTATTAAGCAGTTTATTGTGCGCTCTTTTTAAATTTAGCTAAAAAGACAAAATAAGCAATGAATTTAAACAGAATTCAGGACATAACTTCTTATATAGCTGTATTGATAGTACAAATTTACGTAATATGAAGTTGTTGTAGATATAGTGCTCTGGGATTAGTACTACGACACTACATGTGCATCAAGAGATGAAAAAGGGGACTTTAATATGTTGGAATGGGATATATCAATAGTAATCATTATTGTATTACTTGGGTTTTTAGCGGCATTTATAGATGCTGTCGTAGGTGGCGGTGGGTTAATTTCAATTCCAGCATTACTTGCAGTTGGTATGCCACCATCAATAGCATTAGGGACGAATAAATTAGCAAGTGCTTTTGGCTCGTTAACAAGTGCATTACGTTTTCTAAGATCGGGTAATGTTGATTTAAAAATTGTTGGAAAACTATTTCCGTTTGTGTTTTTGCTGTCAATCGGCGGTGCAAGTTTAGCTACCTTTTTACCATCAGAACTGTTAAAACCAATTGTTATCGTGATTTTAACACTGGTAATGATTTATACAATTATGAAAAAAGACTGGGGTAATGTACGAACTTTCACCAAACTTACACTAGGAAAAGCGATTCTATTTGCTGTATTGATGAGTTTGATAGGTTTCTATGATGGTTTCTTAGGCGGTGGCACGGGTTCGTTTATGTTATTCATTCTATTAATGTTTGGATTTGATTTCTTAGGAGCCGCAGGTAATGCAAAAGTGTTAAACTTTGCCTCTAATTTAGGCGCATTACTTTTGTTTATGTGTTTAGGTCAGGTGGATTATTTTTATGGCTTAATTATGGCAGCTAGTATGGTTTGTGGTTCATACATAGGCGCAATGTTTGCGATTAAAAAAGGTGTGGGTTACGTCAAAACTTTATTTATTATTGTGACAGCAATACTTATATTGAAAAATACATATGATTATGTAATGCAACTGTTGCAAAACTAAATGCGAGATAAAATTAAATATTAAAGAGAACAGACATATGAAAACGATTCATTCATATGTCTGTTTTTTTAAAACTATTATAATAAATATGGTATACACACGTGAATTAATTGTGTTTTAATGAAGTAGGAGTCAATAAAAATATATAGGAGTGACTGAAAATGTCGAAAAAGCGTATTATCGCTATAGTCCTTGCGGTTGTAATCGTACTCGGTGGTATTATTATGAGTTCAATATCCGCAGTTGTGTCGTCTATTTTTAATGAGTCAACTACGACGGACATGGATCCTTTTACTGAAGAAGTTGAAAAAGAAGGAGATTCAAGTAAACGTATTGCACATTTAACCTTAAATGGTGAAATTGCAGAAGGTACGGGTGGAGGCATGTTTGGTGAAGAAGGCTATAATCATACAGCTTTTCTAAAGCAATTGGATAAAGTAAAAAAAGATGATTCAGTCAAAGGCATGTTACTTACTGTGAATACACCTGGTGGCGGAACATATCCTAGTGATGAAATATATCAGAAAATAAAGCAAATCAAGCAAAAAGGTAAAAAAGTTTATGTACATATGGGTAGCATGGCGGCTTCAGGTGGCTACTATATTTCGGCACCTGCAGATAAAATCTATGCCGGTCCACAATCAATGACTGGATCAATAGGTGTGATTATGTCTAGTATTGATTATTCAGGATTACAAAAAAATCTTGGCATCAAACAGAATGTAATAAAATCTGGCAAACATAAAGATATATTAAGTAGCTCAAGAGAAATGACAGGCGAGGAAAAGGATATCTTGCAATCAGTGCTTGATGACAGCTTTGATCGTTTTGTGAACATTGTTAAAGATGGTAGACATATGTCAGAGAGTAAAGTAAGAAAATTGGCAGATGGTCGTATTTACAGTGCGCAACAAGCAAAAAGTAATGGCTTAATCGATGAAATTGGTTATGAAGATAGTACATTGAAAGCTATGAAAAAAGACATGAATGCAAAAGATGCAGAAGTCTTTGAATATAGTGAAGATGGTGGTTGGTTCTCATCAGTATATAGTGCTAAAACAAATATTTCACAATTTACTAATGAACTAAAAGATGTAAAATCAATACTCAAAAACGATACTAAAGCTGAACCGATGTATCTTTACGAAGGTTAGGTGATATCTATGGATAATATAGAAAATGACAATACACAATCATTAAATCAAGCACACACACAGATGCCTGAATCAGAAAAAGACGAACTCTATCAACAACAAATGCAAAAAGCACTTTATGCTGGTTTCGGTATAAGGTTTTGCGCATTTGTCATTGATTGTCTCATCGTGTTTGGTGTGCATAGCATCATTTTCAAACCAATATATCACTTTACAAATATAGATTCCGCTAAATTGTGGATTGATTATTTTAGTGTAGATCATATATTGGGTGCATTATTATTTTATTTATATTTTGTCCTGTTAACGAAATATTATAAACAAACACTAGGGAAAATGATTTGCAACATCAGAGTAGAACGAATAGATAGACAACAACTTACATGGTCAGATGTCTTATTTAGAGAATGGATAGGCAGAATTATCAATGGTGTGCTAGGTAGTTTACCTTATTTGGTTGTTATATTTACTAATAAACATAGAGGTATTCATGATTACTTTGCAGACACAGTTGTTATCAAAAATAAGTTTAGCAAATTGTTTTATTTAAAGTAGATTGACACCATTTTCAAATTGCATGCTATCTTTCAAATTAACAAAGCGTTATAATTACAGTTGTAAGCACTAATAATTTAGGAGGCGTTCAAATGGCGCAAATTACATTTAAACAAGATCCAGTTACATTACTAGGTTCACAAGTAAAAGAAGGACAAACAGCGCCTGATTTTACATTGCTAGATAACAATTTAAATGAAGTAAATTTATCAACTTATGATGGTCAAAAGAAATTGATTAGTGTAGTACCGTCTATTGATACTGGTGTTTGTGATCAACAAACGCGTAAATTCAACGAAGAGGCATCTCAAGAAGAAGGCGTTGTTTTAACAGTTTCAGTTGATTTACCATTTGCTCAAAAAAGATGGTGTGCTTCAAACGGCTTAGAAAATGTCATTACTTTAAGCGACCATAGAGATTTATCTTTTGGTAAAAATTATGGTGTGGTAATGGAAGGTTTACGTTTACTTGCACGTTCAGTGTTTGTATTAGATAAAAATAACAAAGTAGTATATTCAGAAATTGTATCAGAAGGTACAGATTTCCCTGATTTTGAATCTGCTTTAGAAGCATATCGCAGTATTTAATTACGTTTTATATATATAATTTTTATAAGTTGAAGATATTGTCACAACAGTGAACAGTATGATTGACATTATAAACATTACTGTCCATAATTATTTGGTAAAATGAGTTAGTATAGACTGACTTAGTTTCAATCAAATTATGGGCAGTTTTTTTAGAGAGGACTTTTAGATGACACAAGAAGAAACAGTAATGGAACAATTGTTTAAGACATTAGATGAAAAAGCCAAAACTTTAAATGATGACAACGGACAAAGCTTTATAGAAAATTTAGGGTTGGCTATGGAATATATTTATACAAGTAAGCGAGATTTATTGGAACGTGCAACGTTGCAAGATAGAAGAAAAGCCTTCCAATTCGCATACCTTAGCTTAATGCAAAAAGAAGACATTCAAGCAAATCACCAAATCACACCCGATTCAATTGGTTTAATTTTAGGATTTTTAGCAGAACGCTTCTTAAAGAATAATGAATCTATGCATGTTGCTGATATTGCCAGTGGTGCAGGGCATTTAAGTGCATCTGTACACGAAGTACTAGCTAATCATACGTTAATGCATCATTTGGTAGAAGTTGATCCAGTATTATCAAGAGTTAGTGTACATTTAGCAAACTTTTTGGAAATTCCTTTCGATGTATATCCGCAAGATGCAATCATGCCTTTACCATTTGAAGATGCGGATGTAGTGATTGGTGATTTACCAATTGGATATTATCCAGTAGATGACAGAAGTAAGGAAATGGCACTCGGCTTTGAAGAGGGTCATAGTTACTCTCATTTCTTATTAATAGAACAAGCGATCACAGCAATGCGTCCTTCTGGATTTGCATTTCTAGTAGTGCCAAGTAATATATTTGAAGGCAATAATGTGAAACAGTTACAAAATTTCATTGCTACAGAAACTGAAATGCAAGCATTTTTAAATTTACCATCAACATTATTTAAAAATGAAAAAGCACGTAAATCTATATTGGTATTGCAGAAAAAAGAAACGAATGTAACTAAACCCGTTGAAGTCTTGTTGGCAAATATACCAGATTTTAAAAATCCCCAACAATTCCAAGCATTTTTACAAGATTTGAATGTATGGATGGAAGAAAATCATCCTGAAAATTAAACTGTAATATCCTTGAATTCATGCTGTATTAATGATTAAATAGTATTGGATATAAAACTTATTTGAAAATGGAGGCATTATGCTCATGTCAAAATTGATTTTGGCTATAAACGCTGGTAGTTCATCTTTGAAATTTCAACTTATTGAAATGCCGGAAGAAAAAATTGTAACAAAGGGACTTATCGAACGTATTGGATTAAAAGATTCTGTTTTCACTATTGAAGTTAATGGGGAAAAAATTAAAGAAACGAATGATATTCAAGATCATGAAGAAGCCGTTAATATTATGTTAGAAAGCTTTAAAAAACATGGTATTATCGACAGTATTTATGATATTGATGGTACAGGACATCGTGTTGTTCACGGTGGAGAATTATTCCCTAAATCAGCATTTATTACGGATGAAGTAGAACAACAAATTGAATCATTAAGTGAGTTAGCACCATTACACAACCCAGCTAACTTAATGGGAATTCGTGCATTCCGTAAATTATTACCAGAAATACCACATGTTGCAGTATTCGATACATCATTCCACCAAACAATGCCAGAACAAGCATATCTTTATAGCTTACCTTACCAATATTATAAAGAATATGGCATTCGTAAGTATGGATTCCATGGTACGAGTCATAAGTATGTGTCTCAACGTGCGGCTGATATTCTTGGTAAACCAATTGAAGAGTTAAGAATTATTTCATGCCACATAGGTAACGGTGCTTCTATTGCAGCGATTGATGGTGGAGAATCTGTCGATACTTCAATGGGCTTCACACCATTAGCGGGTGTAACAATGGGAACTCGTTCTGGTAATATTGACCCAGCCTTAATTCCATTTATCATGGAAAAAACAGGTAAAAATGCTGAGGAAGTATTGAACACGTTGAATAAAGAATCAGGATTATTAGGGATTTCTGGTACTTCAAGTGATTTACGTGATATTCAAGAAGAAGCAGAATCAGGTAAAGAAAGAGCGCAATTAGCACTTGATGTATTTGCTTCACGTATTCACAAATATATTGGTTCTTATGCAACACGTATGCATGGCGTAGATGTTATCGTCTTCACTGCTGGTGTTGGTGAAAATTCTGATGCTGTGAGAGCTAAAGTATTAGAAGGTTTAGAATTCATGGGTGTTTATTGGGATGCTAAGAAAAATGAAAGCATTCATGGTGAAGAAGGCTTCATCAATTACCCACATTCTCCAGTTAAAGTAATTGTTATTCCAACAAACGAAGAAGTAATGATTGCACGTGATGTTATTGAATTCGGAGATGTTAAATAATATTTTTCTTCACTTATAAAGTTGAAAATTTACTAGCTATATTTTTAAAAAGCGAGTTAATCCAAAGATAACGGATTAGCTCGCTTTTAAATTTATGATATTAAGATTTGCTTATGATTCTGGAATAACCTCAAAGGCTAAAAATTGTGATTTTTGTGCTTTGTTAAAGTTATCATCTGATGCTATGACTAGACTGTCATGACCGTTTGGTAATTTTTTACCAAAACTCATACCTTCAATATTGTCGATATGTGCTATATCTTTGCTATTTAAGTTTGCAATTAATTGTTTTTTGACAGGCTTTATATTGCTATTTTTGATTGATTTTAAATTTTTAATATCAGTGGCATTTTGTGTATTGATTTTATATATACGCACATAATTTTTAAAAGAATCGTCAGCAGCTTGTACACTGGCACGTTCCAAAGCTAAGAATTCATGATTGTTGATAGCTAATATTTCTGAAACGCCATTTTCAGCATGTTTACCTTTACCAGGTGTCTTTGGAATGTCATCTAATGGGTAAGCAAATTCAGTTAATAAGTTACCGGCTCTATCATATTGAGTAATGCGTGATTGTCCTCCGGATTTTGGCGTTGGTTCAGCGCCATCTTGCAGTAATGGTGCTTCCATTGATGTCCATAATGATTGACCATCTGTAGAAAAAGTACTACCTTCTAATGCTAAGTTATTTCTAAAGCCTTGCTTATTCTGTTTATCCATTTTGTGTATTGGATTAATAGGGGTATCTGAAATGAAATCTCCATTAGTTGTGGCAAAGCGTATGAACGGATTAAGGCCTAAAGTACGATCACCTTCACTAGTGTATAAGATTTGATTATACAGGGGATCGAAACGAATAGATTCTGGATCTGCTACAATATCATTTTTATTATTTTTAAAATGTTTTTTATCTGTGTAAGGTTCACCATTTGGTTGTTTTAAAGTATGCACATTTTTTAACTTTACGTGTTTAAACTGCTTTTGATTATAATTAAGTTGTGCTTCATAAAACCGTGATGCATTCTGTTCTGAACGATCATCGCTCAATAATAACCATTTGTTATTGTTAGGGTTATATGTAATACCAGAAATACCACCAACTTTAGTTTTTTTAAATTGTTTATTATATGGAATGGTCTGACTATCGATATATTTTAAGTCTTTTACAGAATGTTCTTCAGATGGTGCAGTTGATGCAGATGGCGAACCAGAACCGCTTGCTAGTGCTGATTGTGCACCAATTACTGGATTTAGTACAGTTATTGCTAATAAACCAATAGTAAGCTTTTTATTAAAAATATTCATAATTAGAGCGCTCCTTTGAAAAATACATTAAAGTCATTATAGCGTATAGGTATGAAATTAAATTAAAGATTCAATGACTATATTGTAAATGTAAAAGGATGCAGTTTGACTAAAAATTGTGAAACAAAAGGGGCATTAAATTCACGGTAAGTGAACTTAATGCCCAATTTATAACACACATTCATAAATAATTACGTTTTAAATAAGTGAGATTAAGCTTGATACTGAGATCTAAATTCGTCTGTAGCAACTTGTGGTTGGAAATCTTCAGGAAGTTCTTCAGTACGAACAACTAATACATCACATGGTGAATGACGTACAATAGCTTCTGAAACAGATCCAACGATAAATCTTTCAACGGCATTTAAGCCTGAAGTACCACACATGATTAAATCTGCATTAACGTCTGTTGCGAGTTTTTTCGGAATAATTGCTTTAGGAGAACCAAACTCTAAACGTGTTTCAACATTTGTAACGCCAGCGTTAGTAGCAACTTCTTTGTATCCTTTTAATAAATCTTCAGAGAAATTTTTAGATTTCTCAGTGAATTGTGCATCATACACTTCATAAGAAGAATATGTTCTGGAATCGATTACATTTACCACTGTGAGTTTTGCATCATTACGTTTTGCCACATCCACTGCTTTGTTGAAAGCCCATTCAGCTTCATGTGATCCATCGACGGCTATTAAAATATTTTTATAAGTTAGCATCGTAATTACCTCCTTATTTTTCTTACTTATATTATACCACCGTTTACAGAATATTAACATAATTAAGATGTTGTAAAACTACCCGAAACTTTGATTGCGCTTTCATAAAATACACGTTACTATAGTTTTGGAGGTGGATGTAAATGATTATAGGTATTCCAAAAGAGATAAAGAATAATGAAAATAGAGTGAGTTTATCACCAAGTGGTGTTCATGCGTTAGTAGAGCAAGGGCATACAGTTGTTGTTGAAACGACTGCTGGTTTAGGTTCTTATTTTGAAGATGTAGATTACACTGAGGCTGGCGCACGCATTGTGAATGAGCAAGCTGATGTGTGGAATGTTGATATGGTTATGAAAGTTAAAGAACCATTAGAAGAAGAGTTCCAATATTTCAAAGAAGGTTTAATCCTATTTACTTATTTACATTTAGCAAATGAAGCTAAATTAACACAAGCATTATTAGATAATAAAGTTGTAGGTATTGCGTATGAGACAGTACAACTACCTGACCGTTCGTTACCATTATTAACTCCAATGAGTGAAGTTGCTGGACGTATGTCTTCACAAATCGGTGCAGAATTCTTACAGAAATATAAAGGCGGTATGGGTATTCTTCTTGGTGGCGTACCGGGCGTTTCAAAAGGACGTGTGTCTATTATCGGTGGCGGTCAAGCAGGTACAAATGCTGCGAAAATTGCACTTGGCTTAGGTGCAGACGTTACAATTTTAGATGTTAATCCAAAACGTTTACAAGAATTAGAAGATTTATTCGATGGTCGTGTACACACGATTATGTCTAATCCGTTAAACATTGCACAATGTGTGAAAGATAGTGACTTAGTTATTGGAGCTGTATTAATTCCAGGTGCTAAAGCGCCAAATCTAGTTACTGAAGATATGGTGAAGGAAATGAGAGACGGTGCTGTAATCGTTGACATTGCAATCGACCAAGGTGGTATTTTTGAAACGACTGATCGTATCTCAACTCACGATGATCCAACATACAAAAAACATGGTGTTGTACATTATGCAGTAGCAAACATGCCTGGTGCAGTGCCTCGTACATCAACCATTGCACTAAACAATGCGACATTACCTTATGCGCTACAACTTGCAAATAAAGGTTATTTAAAAGCATTACAAGATAATCCAGCTTTAGCATTAGGTTTAAACACTATCAATGGTGAATTGACAAATAAAGGTGTTTCAGAAGCATTGAAATTACCATATTCAGACATTGAGGGTGCATTGAAGTAAATATCATTATAAATTAAAAACTGGTAGGAATCCTATATGATGTGTAATCATAAGGGTTCACTACCAGTTTTTTTATCTATACTATTTTAGTACCATGTACTTCTTGGAATGGAAAAGCATCAAGTAATTGTTGCAAATTATCTTTATTCAAGCCACCACCAGGCATAATTTCGATATGTCCACCAGAATTAACAACTAATTTACCTAACTGATTTAAATTATCAAATAAATTGGTGTCACTTGGGCCACCATGAGTAAGTAGGCGAGTAAATCCTAATTCTATAAGCTGATGTAATGCTTTTACTTGTCCTTCTTTGTGAATTTGGTCAAATGCCATATGGCATACCACGTTAGTAGGTTCTGCTAATTGCTTTAATGTTTGCATTTGCCACTTGTTTAAAATGGAATCTTCAGTTAAACAACCAAATACAAAATAATCAATATCTAATGATTGCATTGCTTTAATGTCACGTTGCATAATCTCAAAATCGTATAAATTATAGACAAAGTCACCGCCACGAGGTCTAATCATTACCGCGATTTCAACTTCATGTGCTTTACAAATTTCAGCTGCAATTTCTACCATGCCATAGCTAGGTGTTGTACCGCCAACTGTAAGATTGTCGCACAGTTCAATGCGATCTGCGCCATTTTGTATAGCTTGTTCTACTTGTTGAATTGTTTCAACGACCGCTTCTTTTATCATTTTTCATAACCTGTTAAACTTTCATTGCCATGTTCAGTGACTAAGATATCATCTTCAATTCTGACACCAGCTACACCTGGAACGTAAATACCTGGTTCGACTGTGACAACCATACCTGCGACAAATTGATTTGTATTGGTACTAGAAACATCTTGGTATTCGTGTTCTTCGAGACCTAAACCGTGACCAAGACGGTGAGGGAAGTAATCACCATAACCTGCATCGCTAATAATATTACGTGCGATATCATCAACCTCTTTAATTGTCACGCCTGGTTTAATCGCTGCAATTGCAGCTTGTTCTGCTTTTAGTACAACATCATAGATTTCTTGAGCTTTAGCATTTGGCGTACCAAATTTAACAGTTCTTGTCATATCACTACAATAATTTTCATAAATAACACCTAGGTCGAACAATACAAATTCATCTTTTTGTAATTGACGCTCGCCAGGGGTACCATGTGGAGAAGCAGCATGATCTCCAAATAATACCATCGTATCAAAGCTCATTTCATTAACGCCATATGCTTTAATTTCATATTCTATGTGATTCACTACTTCACGTTCTGTAACGCCTTCTTTTAAGAACGCAACGCCTAGTTCAATACATTTATCTGCAAGGGCACATGCTTTTTTGATTTTTTCAATTTCACTTGCACTTTTTACATTTCTTAAATCTTTGATTGTTTGATCAATATCACCAAACGTTTGTACATTAAATGCTTCGATAAGTTCACGTTGACGATGAAGTGTTAAGTGAGCGGCTTCTACTAATAATTTTTCAATATTAATTGGATATTTTGCTAAAGCATTTTCAGTATCTAAATAACCGATAACTTCTCCTGTAAAAGGGGATGCCTTTACTTCTTCAACTTCTAATTGTGGACAAAATAATACTTGTTCACCATTTTCTTTAATTAAAAGTGCTAATAAACGTTCATGAGGATCACTTAAATAACCAGTAAAATAAAAAATGTTAAGTGGTGTAGTAATCCAAGCAGCGTCTGCCTGTTGTGATTGAATTGCATCTGTAATTTGTTCTATTTTCATTGTCGTTCATCCTCCTAAGTGCTTCAATAACCTAATTTTAGGTTACTTTGTAAAATAATTCAAAAGTTACATATTATAAAAAAGGTATTTCATGCAAATAAAGTTTGGATTATGGACTTAATCTTAAATTGTATGGAAGAAAAGTGTTATAGCATTAAAGAATTGTGGTATAAGTAAAGTAAATCGTTTTATGGGAGGAATACAACAAATGAAACTTTCATTTCATGGACAATCAACAATATATTTTGAAGCGAATGGCAAGAAGGTCATTGTAGATCCATTTATAACAGGTAATGAATTATCAGATTTAGATGCATCAACTTTAAAAGTGGATTATATTATTTTGACACATGGCCATGCAGATCATTTTGGAGATACAGTAGCATTAGCTAACAGAAACCATGCGACAGTAATTGGTTCTGCAGAATTAGGAGATTATTTAACGACTTACCACAATGTTGAAAATGTAAGACCAATGAATATTGGAGGGAAAGCAAATTTTGAATTTGGAAGCGTGAAGTATGTACAAGCATTCCATAGTTCAAGTTTAACTGATGATAATGGCATTCCAGTATACTTAGGTATGCCTATGGGAATTGTTTTAGAAATAGAAGGGAAAACAATTTATCATACTGGTGATACTGGATTATTCAGCGATATGAAATTAATTGCAGATCGTCACCCAGTAGACGTATGTTTCATACCAATTGGCGACAATTTTACTATGGGTATTGATGATGCAAGTTACGCTATTAATAACTTTATTAAACCGAAAATTTCAGTTCCAGTTCACTATGATACATTTGAATTAATAGAACAAAATCCAAATGAATTTAAAGAAGCTGTTGAGGTTGGAGATGTGCAAATCTTAAAACCAGGTGAAGCAGTACAATTCTAATATGTAATTCTTGTTAGTTTATAATAAAGACCCGAAATGCAATATAGCATTTCGGGTCTTTAATTATTTTACGATTAATACTGGGATGTGTGCTCTTTTAGCAACTTTATGACTTACACTACCTAAGACAAATTTTTTCTTGTCTTCAGCTTTTCGGTTACTTAGAACAACAATTTCATATTTGCCGCTATTTGCTTCTTTAACTAATTGTTCTTTTGCATTACCGCGGACAATGATTTCATCATACTGAATACCATATTCATCTAGACTATCTCGTGTACTCGCTAAGCCTTCACTACGTTTTTGAACTAGTTTATCCAAGTGAACACCAGATTTGATTGACGCTTGTGCATCTTGTTCGCTGATTGCATTCAAAATAGTGACTGTTGAACCTTCACCAGCTAATTTAGATACTGCTTCCAGTGCTTTTTCATTTTTAAGTGTTGTATCAACACCAAGTAAAATATTTTTGAACATTGTTCATCCCTCCTTAATTTCATTCTAATAAAATTTTATTAATAAAGCCAACTAAATTTTTATATTTTACTTAATACTTTAGTTAAAGGAAACTAAAATATAATTTTTTTGATATTTACTCTCGTGATAAATGTTTCTATTAAATAATTTGTTTCGTTACTTCGCATTTTTCCTGATAAAAAGTTATAATGTTATAGAAACTGTCAAAAATAAATGAGGTTATTGTAATGACAAAGCATGAACAAATTTTATCTTATATAGAATCTCTTGCAATAGGTCAAAAGATATCTGTCAGGAAAATAGCGAAAGATTTAAGTGTATCAGAGGGTACAGCCTATAGAGCGATAAAAGACGCTGGTCAAATTGGATTGGTCGCAACGATTGATCGAGTAGGAACGGTACGTATTGAAAAGAAATCTCGTGAACAAATTGAGCAACTAACCTTTGCAGAAATCGTTAAAATCATAGATGGACAAGTTTTAGGTGGACGTAATGGCTTAATCAAAACATTATCGAAGTTTGCAATAGGCGCCATGGAAATAGAGGATGTTGTAAAATATTTGAGTGCACATACGTTACTGATAGTTGGGAATCGTAAAGATGTTCAATTAGCAGCACTAAAAAGAGGTAGCGCCGTATTGATTACAGGTGGATTCAATACATCAGATGAAATTATCAAATATGCCGATGCACATGATTTACCGATATTATCATCGAATTATGACACATATTTAGTTGCAAATATTATTAATAGAGCTATGTATAATCAAATGATTCGTAAAGAGATCTTAGTCGTTGAAGATATCGTTAAACCTGTGACAGATGATACTGTTTTATTTGATCACATGAATCTAACTGATTACAAAGATAAAGCAAGTGAAACAGGTCACTCCAGATTTCCGGTTATCGACGAACATTGGAGATTAGTAGGTATTGTGACAAGTAAAGAAATTATTAAAATGAGCGAAATTGATACATTAGCACAATTTATGACACGTTCACCAATAAATGTACAATTGTCAACGACGGTTGCGAATTGTGCGCACATGATGATTTGGGAAGGCATTGAATTATTGCCAGTAACGACACCCAGTAAGAAATTAATAGGTGTCATCACTAGAAAAGATGTATTAACAGCGATGCAATTATTGAGTAGACAACCACAAGTTGGTGAAACGATTAATGATCAAATTGCTAAACATATTACGATAACTAATGAAGGCATTCAGGTACAAACATCCCCATTATTAACAAATCAATTTGGTACGTTAAGTAAAGCAGTGTTTGTTGCAATCATTGAAGAAACAGTACGTTATGAAATGAGAAAGTTAAAAAAACTTGAAGTAATGATTGAAAGTTTAAACATTATATATATTAAAACAGTGCAAATCGAATCAGAAATTGACGTTCAATATGATATGTTAGATGTTGGTAGAAACTTTTCAAAATTAGAAGTAACAATGACAAGCAACGGTCAAAATGTTGCCAAAGCCATGATTATTTGTCAGATGATTGATTAATTTAAAGAACCAATATCATAATTGAAAAGGAAGATAAAAAATGACTGAAGTGTTTAATCAAATTATGCAAGAAATTAAAAATACAGAAACGATAATTATCCATAGACATGTCAGACCAGATCCAGATGCGTATGGCTCACAATTAGGCTTAAAACAATACTTAAAATTAAAATTCCCGAATAAAAATGTATATGCAGTTGGTGAAGCAGAACCATCACTAGACTTCATAGGGACATTTGATGATATCAATGATGAGCAATATGAAAATGCATTGGTTATTGTATGTGATACAGCCAATTCGCCACGCATTAGTGACGCACGTTATGCATCAGGTAATAAATTAGTAAAAATTGATCACCATCCAGCAGTGGATCAATATGGGGATATAAACTATGTGAATGACCATGCGTCATCAACGAGTGAAATTATCTTTGACTTCATTGTACATTTTAATGACTTATCTATCATAGATGCTTCAGTAGCACGTGTACTTTATTTAGGTATTGTTGGTGATACTGGACGATTTTTATTTAATAATACAACTGCACATACGATGCAAGCCGCAAGTCAATTACTAGAATTTCCATTTAATCATAATGAAGAACTTAATAAAATGGGTGAGAAAGACCCTAAACTATTACCGTTTCAAGGATATGTATTACAACATTTTGATTTGAATGACAAAGGCTTTTGCAAGGTGAAAATTACTAAAGACGTACTTGAACAGTTTGATATTGCATCAAACGAAGCCTCTTTATTTGTTAATACAATTGCAGATATTAAAGGATTAAAAATATGGGTATTTGCAGTGGATGAAGGAACTGAAATTAGATGTCGAATTCGTTCTAAAGGCATCGTTATTAATGATGTCGCAAGTGACTTTGGTGGCGGTGGTCATCCAAATGCTTCAGGCGTTTCTGTTAAAGATTGGGAGCATTTTGAAATATTAGCTGAAACACTTAACAATAAATTATAAAAGATAGGAGGTATTTGCGAATGGTTACGCATTTAAATATACATACAACATATGATTTGCTCAATTCAAGTTTAAGAATTAATGATGTTGTTACTAAAGCTGCAAAAGAAGGCTATACAGCACTAGCTATCACAGATACAAACGTGTTATATGGGCTTCCGCAGTTTTATGATGCATGTATCTCAGCAAATATTCATCCTATTTTTGGTATGACTCTATATGTAACTGATGGTTTAAATGAAATTGAAACAATCGTGTTGGCTCAAGACAACCAAGGTCTTAAAGATTTGTTTAAATTATCTTCTGCAATAAAAATGAAAGATAAAACAGAAACCCCGGTTGAATGGTTAAAAAAATATATTGAGCATTTTGTTGTAATTTTTAAAAATGTCACAACAAGTCATGACGCTATTATTTCATCATTTCAAACGTATGAAGATGTCTATGTAAATCACACAAGTCAAGATACATATGGGTTGCCAGTTGTTTGGGCACAAAGTACTTGTTATTTAAATCAACAAGATGCAGATACGATTGCGGCATTAGCAGCAATCAAGGATAATAGCAAACTAGATTTAGTTAATGAACCCTACGATTATAATGCTCATTTTTATACTCAAACAGATTTACAAAGTATTGCAGCGAGTGAAGAAGTTTGGCATAATACCAGCCAAATTGCTAAACGTTGTCAAGCTGAAATAAGCTATCATCAATCACTACTACCAAAGTTCATAACACCAGATGGTCAGGTTTCTAAAGATTATTTATGGCAATTACTCGAACGCAATTTAACTGAATTAGCGCTTTCAAATGAACAACATGTACATTATCACAAACGTTTAGTACACGAATATAATGTCATCACAAATATGGGGTTTGAAGATTACTTTTTAATAGTAAGTGATTTGATCAACTACGCAAAGACACATGATGTACTGGTAGGTCCTGGGCGTGGCTCAGCTGCTGGGTCACTCGTTAGTTATTTATTAAATATTACGACAATCGATCCTATTCAATATAATTTACTGTTTGAACGTTTTTTAAATCCAGAGCGTGTAACTATGCCGGATATCGATATTGACTTCGAAGATACGCATCGTGAAAAAGTCATTCAATATGTGCAAGAAAAATATGGTGATAATCATGTAGCGGGTATAGTAACATTTGGACATTTATTAGCACGTGCCGTAGCAAGAGATGTCGGTAGAATCATGGGGTTTGACGATATAACATTAAATGAAATTTCGAAATTAATCCCACATAAACTTGGTATTACCTTAGATGAAGCATATGAACAAGAGGACTTTAAACAATTTGTACATCGTAACCACAGACATGAACGTTGGTTTGAAATTTGTAAAAAGTTAGAAGGCCTTCCTAGGCATACATCAACCCATGCTGCTGGTATTATAATTAATGATCATCCTTTATATGAATATGCACCCTTAACACTTGGAGATACAGGTTTATTAACTCAATGGACGATGACGGAAGCAGAAAGAATTGGTTTGTTAAAAATTGATTTCTTAGGGCTCCGAAATCTATCAATTATTCACCAAATCATAAAACAAGTAAAATATGATTTAAATAAAACGATTAATATAGAACAAATCCCATTTGATGATAAAGAAGTGTTTGATTTGCTATCTCAGGGCGACACAACAGGGATATTCCAATTAGAATCTGAAGGTATAAGAAATGTGTTGAAGAAATTACAGCCTAAACATTTTGAAGATATTGTGGCTGTGACATCACTCTATAGACCGGGACCAATGGAAGAAATTCCAACTTATATATCTAGGCGGCATAATCCTGATAAAGTTCAGTATTTGCATTCTGATTTGGAACCCATCCTAAAACGTACTTATGGCGTTATCATCTATCAAGAACAAATCATGCAAATTGCTAGTAAATTTGCGGGCTTTGATTATGGAGAAGCGGATATTTTAAGGCGTGCCATGAGTAAAAAGAATCGTGCGGTATTGGAGAGCGAACGTCAACATTTTGTAAAAGGGGCAACTGACAATGGTTATGATGAAGATTTAAGTAAACAAATTTTCGACTTGATTTTAAAATTCGCCGATTATGGATTCGCACGTGCGCATGCTGTAAGTTATTCTAAAATTGCTTATATCATGGGATATTTAAAAGTTCACTATCCTAACTATTTTTATGCAAATATTTTGAGTAATGCAATTGGTAGTGATAAGAAAACTGCGCTAATGATCGATGAAGCGAAACATCAAAAACTAACTATTTTAGCACCTAATATTAATTATAGTCATTGGTTTTATAAGGCAACAGATAAGGGTATCTATTTATCTATTGGGGCAATAAAAGGTGTAGGTTATCAAAGTGTTAAATTAATCGTTGACGAAAGAAAAGCAAATGGCCTTTATAAAGACTTTTTTGATTTTACACGTCGTATTCCAAAAAGAATTAAAACACGCAAATTATTAGAAGCTCTCATATTAGTGGGGGCATTTGATGATTTTGGAAAAAATAGAGCGACCTTGCTACAATCTATAGATCAAGTGCTTGACGGAGTATCAGATATTGAGCAAGATGATTTTATTTTTGATATGTTAACACCTAAAGCTACTTATGAAGAAAAAGAGGAGCTTCCAGATAAAATATTAAGTGATTATGAAAAAGAATATTTAGGATTCTATGTCTCTACACATCCAGTAGAAAAAGTTTTTGAACAAAAGCAATATTTAGGTATTTATAAATTAACTAATGCTAGAGATAATCACCCGATTTTTATACAAATTGATAATATTAAGAAAATACGAACTAAGAATGGACAACATATGGCGTTTGTAACATTAAATGATGGATTGAATAACTTGGATGGTGTTGTGTTTCCCGATGCATTCAAGCGTTTTGAAACAATGCTAAATGAAGACCAGATGCTCATTGTTAAAGGTAAGTTTGAACAACGCAATAACAAACAACAACTTATATTAAATCAGATAGAAACTATTGATGAATTTGAAAAAAGTAAGTTTGAGCAAGCGAAACAAATAGTAATTAGACATTTAGATAACGAGTTAGAATTGCAGCCATATTTATCGCAGTCTAATAATGAACATCAAATACCAGTTCAATATTTCAATGAAAACAATAGAAATACCAAAACAATTGGATATGTAACGAGAGAAAACCGCGTCTTGAGCGAGCTCACTCAGTTATTTTCGCCATGGGATATCAGAATAATTTAACTTTAATCAACTTATAAACTATGATATAGTTAACTGATGGTAAAGCATAAACTTGCCATCAGTTTTAATTTTTGTAAAATTGAATATAAAATAAATATAATAGCAAGAAAGTCTATATGTTTTTATTACAACTATTAACATGTGAAAGCATTTTATCCATAATGTTATCGATATCATTTGTAATTTAGGTTATATTGTAATAAAAATGTATATGAAATGCTATTTTAAATTAATTTAATGTTAGGGGTAGATTGAAGTGACTTTGAGAGACGACGCACTAGAAATGCACAGAAGAAATCAAGGAAAATTAGAAGTTGCACCTAAGGTAAAAGTTACCAATAAAGAAGAACTTAGCTTAGCTTATTCACCTGGTGTTGCAGAGCCATGTAAAGAAATCCATGAAGACCCTCGTAAAGTCTTTGAATACACAATGAAAGGTAATACTGTTGCGGTTGTTACAGATGGAACAGCAGTATTAGGTTTAGGGAATATTGGTGCTGAGGCGAGTATCCCTGTAATGGAAGGTAAAGCAGTACTTTTCAAGAGTTTTTCTGGAATAGATGGTGTTCCAATTGCATTGAAAACAACGGACACTGAAGAAATTATCAATACAGTAAAGCTATTAGAACCCAATTATGGTGGCATTAACTTAGAAGATATTTCAGCGCCTCGTTGCTTTGAAATTGAAGAAAGACTGAAGAAGGAAACGAAAATTCCTGTATTTCATGACGATCAACATGGTACTGCTATTGTAACGGTTGCAGGGATGATTAATGCGTTAAGAATTGTAGATAAAGATTTATCAGATATTAAAGTAGTATTAAATGGTGCTGGAGCAGCAGGTATTGCGATTGTTAAACTACTTTATTCTTATGGTGTTCGAAATATGATTATGTGTGATTCTAAAGGTGCGATTTATGAAGGTCGAGCATTTGGTATGAATGATACAAAATCATACGTTGCGAAATGGACGAATAGAGAAAAAATTGATGGTAGTTTAGAAGATGTTATTAAGGATGCGGATGTATTCATAGGTGTTTCTGTAGCAGATTTATTATCAAAAGAGATGGTTGAAACAATGGCAGATGATCCAATTATATTTGCAATGGCAAATCCGAACCCAGAGATTAAACCCGATGATGCTAAAGCAGCAGGTGCAAAAGTAATTGGGACTGGACGTTCAGACTATCCTAACCAAATAAATAATGTATTGGCATTCCCTGGTATTTTTAGAGGCGCGTTAGATGTAGAAGCAACTCATATCAATGAAGAAATGAAGCAGGCAGCTGTTGAAGCAATTGCAGATTTAATCAAACCAGAAGAATTAAATCCAGATTATTGTATCCCTGGTCCATTTGATAAACGTGTTGCACCATCTGTAGCGAGAGAAGTTGCAAAAGCAGCAATGGAATCAGGCGTTGCACGTATCGACGTTGACCCAGAAGACATATATAACAAAACAATGAAATTAACAGATTTAGATAAATAATATTCATTAACGCTCATTTTGATAACTATATTTTAGTATTGAACTTGATAGCGATGGTTAAGTGGAGGTTTACCAATGTTTAAAGATTTTTTCAATAGAAGTAGTAAAAAGAAAAAGTATGTAACGGTATCTGATTCAAAACAAAGTGATGTGCCAGCGGGCATTATGACGAAATGTCCAAAATGTAAAAAAATTATGTACACAAAAGAATTAGCTGAAAATTTAAATGTGTGTTTCAATTGTGATCACCATATCGCATTAACGGCACATAAGCGTATTGAAGCTATTTCAGATGAAGGGACATTCACAGAATTTGATAAAGGCATGACCTCTGCGAATCCATTGGATTTTCCAAGTTATGAGGAAAAAATTCAAAAAGATCAACAAAAAACTGGTTTAAATGAAGCAGTAGTAACTGGTACTGCTAAACTTGATGGTATGCCTTATGGAATAGCAGTTATGGATGCGCGCTTCAGAATGGGAAGTATGGGTTCTGTATTAGGCGAGAAAATTTGCCGAATTATTGAGCATTGTACGGAAAACCGTATGCCATTTATCCTGTTTTCAGCAAGTGGTGGTGCCAGAATGCAAGAGGGTATCATTTCACTTATGCAAATGGGTAAAACAAGTGTGTCATTGAAAAGACATGCGGATGCAGGACTGTTATATATTTCTTATTTGACTAATCCTACAACTGGCGGTGTATCAGCAAGTTTTGCTTCAGTAGGTGATATCAATATTAGTGAACCTAAAGCTTTGATTGGGTTTGCGGGTAGACGTGTCATTGAGCAAACAATCAATGAGAAGTTACCAGAAGATTTCCAAACGGCAGAATTCTTATTGGAACACGGTCAGTTAGATAAAGTAGTTCATAGAAAAGATATGCGTGCGACTCTATCTGATATTCTAAAAATGCACCAAGAGGTGAAAACAAATGCTTGATTTTGAAAAGCCACTATTTGAAATAAAAAATAAAATTGAATCTCTAAAAGAATCCCAAGAGAAAAATGATGTTGACCTTCAAGAAGAAATAGAAATGCTTGAGGCATCATTGGCACGTGAAACTGAAAAAGTTTATACTAATTTAAAGCCATGGGATCGAGTGCAATTGGCACGTTTACAAGAACGTCCAACGTCTTTAGATTACATCCCACATATCTTTGATTCTTTTATCGAATTACATGGTGACCGTAATTATAGAGATGACCCTGCTATGATTGGTGGTATTGGTTATCTTAATGGACAAGCTGTAACTGTTGTTGGTCAACAAAGAGGTAAAGATACGAAAGATAATATTTACCGCAATTTTGGTATGGCACATCCTGAAGGTTATAGAAAAGCATTAAGATTGATGAAACAAGCAGAAAAATTCAACCGCCCGATATTTACTTTTATCGATACAAAAGGTGCATATCCTGGTAAAGCGGCTGAAGAACGTGGTCAAAGTGAGTCAATCGCGAGAAACTTAGTCGAAATGGCTTCACTAACTGTACCGGTTATTTCCATTGTTATCGGAGAAGGTGGAAGTGGTGGTGCACTTGGTTTAGGCATTACCAATAGAATATTGATGCTTGAAAATAGTACATATTCGGTAATTTCACCAGAGGGTGCGTCTGCGCTATTGTGGAAAGATAGTAACTTAGCTAAGATTGCTGCTGAAACAATGAAGATTACTGCAGATGACCTACATGAATTAAACATTGCTGATGAAGTGGTAAAAGAACCACTTGGTGGTGCACATCACGATGTAGAAATACAAGCACAGAACATTAAGCAAACATTTGAGAAGCATTTAGCAGAACTTCAGCAACTAAGTGACGAGCAACTCGTAGAAGATCGCTATCAAAAATTCAGAACAATTGGTTCTTATAAAGAATAATGTTATAAATTACTAAGAAGTTTCATTAATTTGAGGCTTCTTTTTTATGTAACCAAATATTAAATTCATATACTAGCTTGTTTAATGATTTTTGTTTTAAGGTAATAGTATTAAAGTATAAATTGAGGTATTAGATATTTTATAAGGAAACGCTTACTAATTGTAAAATTATTGAATAGTTGTCTGTAAAACGTTTACATTTGTTGCTAAGCCTTATTTTAATGGCAACAGCTTAAATTTTATGGTATTTTTAGAATAAGAATACAAGTTAGAAAGGTATGTCGTCATGAAAAAAATTGCAGTGTTGACAAGTGGTGGAGATTCTCCAGGCATGAATGCAGCAGTAAGAGCTGTAGTTAGAAAAGCGATTTACAATAATATTGAAGTTTATGGTGTTTATCAAGGCTATCAAGGTTTATTAAACGATGATATTGAGAAACTTGAGCTTGGATCAGTGGGAGACACAATTCAACGTGGAGGTACATTTTTATATTCTGCAAGATGTCCTGAATTCAAAGATGCTTCTGTGCGTAAAAAGGGTATTGAAAATTTACGTAAAAGAGGCATTGAAGGGCTTGTCGTTATTGGTGGAGATGGAAGTTACCGAGGCGCCCAACGCATAAGTGAAGAATGTGATGAAATACTAACAATTGGTGTACCTGGAACGATTGATAATGATATTAATGGTTCAGATTTCACAATTGGATTTGATACAGCATTAAATACTATCATTGACTGTGTCGACAAAATTCGAGATACTGCTTCTAGCCATGCTAGAACATTTATCATTGAAGTAATGGGACGTGATTGTGGTGATTTAGCACTTTGGGCAGGATTATCTGTAGGTGCTGAAACAATTATTGTTCCTGAAGTTAAAACAGACATCAAAGATATCGCTGAAAAGATTGATAATGGTATCAAGCGTGGTAAAAAGCACTCAATCGTTATGGTTGCTGAAGGTTGTATGTCTGGTGAGGCTTGTGCAGCAGAATTAACGAAATACATTAATGTCGATGCACGTATCTCTGTGTTAGGGCATATTCAACGTGGAGGTAGTCCAAGTGGTGCTGACAGAGTACTAGCTTCAAGGTTAGGCGGCCACGCAGTTGACTTGCTTTTAGCAGGTAAGAGTGCGATTGGTGTAGGTATTCGCAATAATGAACTTACTGATACACCATTCGAAGAAATTTTCAAATCACAAGAGCATGAATTTGATTTCGAAACATATGAATTAACTAAAGAACTATCTATATAAAATACTGGGAGGAAATTATAATGAGAAAAACAAAAATTGTTTGTACGATTGGACCTGCGTCTGAATCTGAAGAAATGCTTGAAAAATTAATTAAAGCTGGAATGAATGTTGCCCGCTTAAATTTTTCACATGGTGATCACGCAGAACATAAAGCAAGAATCGACACAATTCGTAAAGTTTCTAAGAAATTAGGAAAAACAGTTGCGATCTTACTTGATACAAAAGGACCAGAAATCCGTACGCACAATATGAAAGACGGTTTAATTGTACTTGAAAAAGGTACAGAAGTAATCGTTAGCATGTCTGAAGTTGAAGGTACTCCAGATAAATTCTCAGTAACGTATGACAACCTTATTAATGATGTAGATGAAGGTTCATATATTTTATTAGACGATGGTTTAATTGAGTTACAGGTTAAATCAATTGATAAAGCAAAAGGCGAAGTACTTTGCGATGTATTAAATACAGGTGAATTAAAAAATAAAAAAGGTGTTAACTTACCAGGTGTTAAAGTAAGTTTACCAGGTATTACAGATAAGGATGCTGAAGATATTAACTTTGGTATTAGCGAAGGTGTAGACTTTATCGCAGCAAGCTTTGTACGTCGTCCAAGTGACGTGTTAGACATTCGTAAATTGTTAGAAGCTAAAAAGAATACAAATATCAGCATTATTCCAAAAATTGAAAACCAAGAAGGTATTGATAATATCAAAGAAATTCTTGAAGTTTCAGATGGTTTAATGGTTGCTCGTGGTGATATGGGTGTTGAAATTCCACCTGAATCTGTACCAATGGTTCAAAAAGATTTAATCAGACAATGTAATAAATTAGGCAAACCTGTTATTACAGCAACTCAAATGCTAGATTCTATGCAACGTAACCCTCGTGCGACTCGTGCAGAAGCAAGTGATGTTGCAAATGCGATTTATGATGGTACAGATGCAGTAATGCTTTCAGGCGAAACAGCTGCTGGACAATATCCAGAAGAAGCAGTAAAAACAATGCGTAATATCGCAGTTTCTGCAGAAGCAGCGCAAGATTACAAAAAGCTTTTATCAGATCGTACGAAATTAGTTGAAACGTCATTAGTTAATGCTATTGGTGTATCAGTAGCTCATACTGCGCTAAACTTAAATGTCAAAGCTATCGTTGCAGCAACTGAAAGTGGTTCAACGGCACGTACAATCTCTAAATACCGTCCTAAGTCAGATATCATTGCAGTGACGCCTAGTGCAGAAACAGCACGTCAATGTGCGTTAGTATGGGGTATTTATCCTGTAGTTAAAGAAGGACGTAAAACAACAGATGCATTGCTTAATAATGCAGTTGCAACAGCTGTTGAAACGGAAAGAGTACAAAATGGTGATTTAATAATTATCACTGCAGGTGTACCTACTGGTGAAAAAGGTACTACAAATATGATGAAACTACATTTAGTTGGTGATGAGCTTGCGAAAGGACAAGGTATTGGTAGAAGCTCAGTTGTTGGGCACACACTAGTTGTCAATAACGCAAGTGAATTAGAAGGTAAAGACTTATCTGATTCAATCATCGTAACTACTTCAGTAGATGAATCACTTGTACCTTATATTGAAAAAGCAGTAGGTCTAATTACTGAAGAAAGCGGCATTACTTCACCAAGTGCAATTATTGGACTTGAAAAAGGCATTCCAACAGTTGTTGGCGTTGAAAATGCTACGAAAAACATTCAAAATGATGTATTAGTAACTGTTGATTCAAACCAAGGTAAAATCTTCGAAGGTTATGCTAACGTACTATAGTTTTTGAATTGAAGTAGTTATCATTAAATGAATATATTAAATAAAAGCACTCATCTTATCAATGTGATAGATGAGTGCTTTTTCATTTATAGAAATATAGAAAAGAAAAATAGTGGTATAAGCATCATAATAGACGCTTATACCACTTATATATTGATTCTTTAATAGTAAATTCAAATCTAGTTTTGAGTTTTTGACATTTGTTTATAGCGTAGATACATTAGCGCTAAGATAATAAACCAAATAGGTGTTAAAAATACTGCAATTCTAGTATCTGTATTTACAAATAATAAACAAAATATAAGTACGAAGAACACTAAGATAACATAGCCCATGATTTTTCCACCAGGTAATTTAAATGATGCATTTTTATGATTTTCAGGATTTCTACGATGATAATTAATATATGCGACGATAATTAATGCCCATACTACTAAGAAGAGTACAGTTGATACTGTTGTGATATATGTGAATACTAGTGTTGCATTTGGAATGATATAGTTTAATAATGCTGCAATCATAAGCAAACCACATGAAACAAAGATTGCGATGTGTGGTACACCATTTTTATTCGTTTTATTGAAAAATGGTGGTGCTTGCTTTTTCGATGATAATCCAAATAACATACGACTATTTGAAAAGATACCACTATTACATGATGAAGCTGCAGCTGTTAATACAACGAAATTAATAATTCCAGCAGCAAATGGGATACCGATAAGTGCAAATAATCTTACAAATGGACTTTCTTCTGGGTTTATTTGATTCCATGGAATGATTGACATAATAACTGCTAAAGCACCAACGTAAAATACTAAGATACGAATAGGTACACTGTTAATCGCTTTCGGCAATGTCTTAGTAGGATCTTTAGTTTCCCCAGCCGTTACACCTATTAATTCTATACCGACAAATGAGAATAGCGCCATTTGGAACGACATGACGAAACCGCTCATACCTTTAGGGAAAATACCATCATTATAAAGATTTGTTAGTGATGCTTGGCCAAATTGTGTATTATAAGCCATTGCGATCATAACAACACCTACAATGATTAAAGCGATGATTGTTATAATTTTAATAAGTGAAAACCAAAATTCTAGTTCTCCAAATAGTTTCGCGCTTAATAAATTAAGTGTCATTAATACTAGTACACAAAACAATGCGCTTAACCAATTGGGAATTTCTGGGAACCAAAAACTTACATATTTTGCAACAGCTGTAACTTCAGCCATTCCAGTAATAATCCAACATAACCAATATGTCCAACCGGTAACAAATCCGGCAAAGGGACCAATATAGTGATTGGTCACGTCAGCGAATGATTTGAAGTTAGTATTTGTAACTAAAATTTCTCCCAAACCACGCATAAACATAAATAGCATGAATCCGATGATAATATATGTAAGTAAAATAGATGGGCCAGTTAAAGCTATGGTTTGACCAGCACCTAAGAATAATCCAGTACCAATTGCTCCCCCGATTGCAATTAGCTGAATGTGTCGATTACTTAGTTCTCTTTGTAACTGTTGATTAGCCATATAATATTACTCCTTTATTTAGTTATTTATTATTATGCTATGCAATATAAAATAAAACAACTATTTTCTTAAAGTACGTTTCTTTAACACCGGTAGAATAATACATTAATAATTTGTTATTAATCTTGATAACCAATTGAAAAGCTATAAAAAATTGAAGAAAGGGAACTTACATATTAAAATGAATGTATAACAACGTAATAGGTAAATGCGTGTTTAAGGGCATATAAACAAATAAATATTTCTTATTGAACTGGTAAGGAAAGTGAAACCAAAATATTCACAAAAGCGTCAAAGTTGGATATAATGGTCTATGAAAGCCATTTCATAATGAAATAGAAAAGGGGAATTTATATATGGCAGAGTTACAAAAAGGTTTAGAAGGGGTAATTGCAGCTGAAACGAAAGTAAGTTCCATCATCGACAGCCAATTAACTTATGCTGGTTACGATATTGATGACTTAGCACAAAATGCTGAATTTGAAGAAGTTATCTTCTTATTATGGCATTATCGATTACCTAACGAATCAGAATTAAAAGAACTTAAACAAAAATTATTCGAATATATGACTTTGAACCCAAGAGTCTATAATCATTTTAAAGAATATGCGACGGGTAATGTACATCCAATGACAGCATTAAGAACTTCTGTATCTTATATTGCACATTTTGATGAACATGCAGAAGATGAAGATGAAAGTCAAACATTAGAACGTGCAATCAGAATTCAAGCTAAGATTGCTTCGCTTGTTACTTCATATGCGCGTGTTAGGGAAGGCAAAGAAGCAGTAAAACCTAATAAAGACTTAAATTATGCAGGTAATTTCTTGTATATGTTACGTGGTGAATTACCAAGTGATATAGAAGTTGAAGCATTTAACAAAGCCCTTGTATTGCATGCAGACCATGAATTAAATGCATCTACATTTACAGCAAGATGTGCAGTTTCATCATTATCAGATATGTATTCAGGTATTGTTGCAGCTGTTGGCTCACTTAAAGGGCCATTACATGGCGGTGCTAACGAACGTGTTATGAGTATGTTATCAGAAGTGAAATCTATTCATGAAGTTGATTCATACATTGATAATAAAATTAAAAACAAAGAAAAAATCATGGGATTCGGACACCGCGTATACAAAGATGGTGATCCGCGTGCGAAATATCTAAAAGAAATGAGTAGAAAAATCACAGCTGAAACGGGACAAAGTCAATTGTTTGATATTTCAGTTAAAATTGCTGATAAAATGAAAGCAGAAAAAGGACTTATTGCTAATGTCGACTTCTTTAGTGCGACCGTTTATCACAGCATGAATATTGAACATGACCTATTCACACCTATCTTCGCTGTAAGTAGAACTTCTGGTTGGATTGCACACATCTTAGAGCAATATAGAGATAATAGAATTATGCGTCCAAGAGCTCAATACATCGGTGAAACAGATAGAACATACGAACCAATAGAAAAAAGATAAGTTAAAGTAGTCTATATCGGCAACAATCGTATTGTAAATATGAAATAAAAACACGGAGGTTTTTTACATGGCAGGCGAAAAAGTAGTAAAAACAAATGAAGGTTTAACAGTACCAAATAATCCAATTATTCCATTTATTATTGGGGATGGTATTGGACCAGATATCTGGAAAGCAGCGAGTAGAGTTATCGATGCTGCAGTAGAAAAAGCATATAATGGTGAAAAGAAAATTGAATGGAAAGAAGTATTAGCTGGTCAAAAAGCTTACGATGAAACTGGCGAATGGTTACCAAAAGAAACTTTGGATACTATTGAAGAGTATTTAATCGCAATTAAAGGACCTTTAACTACACCAATCGGTGGCGGTATCCGTTCATTAAACGTGGCTTTACGTCAAGAATTAGACCTATTCACTTGTTTGCGTCCAGTACGTTGGTTCCAAGGTGTTCCATCACCAGTAAAACGCCCTGAAGATACAGATATGGTTATTTTCCGTGAAAATACAGAAGATATTTATGCTGGTATTGAATTTAAAGAGGGTACACCTGAAGCTAAAAAATTAATTGATTTCTTACAAGATGAAATGGGTGCTAAAAATATTAGATTCCCAGAAACATCTGGTATCGGCGTGAAACCTGTTTCAAAAGAAGGAACTGAACGTTTAGTACGCGCAGCGATTCAATATGCAATTGATAACAATCGTAAATCATTAACATTAGTGCATAAAGGTAATATTATGAAATTTACTGAAGGTGCATTTAAACAATGGGGTTACGATTTAGCACATAACGAATTTGGAGATAAAGTATTCACTTGGCAGCAATATGATGAAATTGTTGAAAAAGAAGGTAAAGATCAAGCAAATGCTGCACAAGAACAAGCTGAAAAAGATGGAAAAATTATCGTGAAAGATTCTATTGCAGATATCTTCTTACAACAAATTTTAACGCGTCCTGCAGATCATGATGTTGTAGCGACAATGAATCTAAATGGTGACTACATTTCAGATGCATTAGCAGCACAAGTAGGTGGTATTGGTATTGCACCTGGTGCTAATATTAACTATGAAACTGGACATGCTATTTTCGAAGCAACACACGGTACTGCTCCAAAATATGCTGGATTAAATAAAGTTAATCCATCATCAGAAATCTTGAGTGCAGTTTTAATGTTAGAACACTTAGGATGGCAAGAAGCAGCAGACAAAATTACTGCTTCAATCGAGAAAACAATTGCTTCTAAAGTTGTAACTTATGATTTTGCTAGATTAATGGATGGTGCAAAAGAAGTTTCTACATCAGACTTTGGTGATGAGCTTATTAAGAATCTTTAAGTAGTGATGCTCTAACATATTCAAACAAGCTGAGACATATAAAGTTGTCTTAGCTTGTTTTTTTTAATACGTTATCTTGAGTGCTGATTTGTTAAAATAAATCATTTAAGTGTGACTTTAGTGTTCATATTATAAATTTAATGTTAAGATTTTATTAACGCGGATTTTGTATATAAATTGCTGAATCACTTTAAATAGCGCAGTACACTTTTTATAGCCTTACGATAATTCATTCGTTAATTGTATTTAAAGATTGATATTATACACTTTGTAAAGTTTATGTTAAAAGAATTTAAACTATGTTATTTTTATTAAAAGTTAAGTTATAATTAATTTGTAAACACAAATATGGAGGTATACTATGTCACAAAAAGTACTAGTAGTAGATGATGAACAATCAATTGTAACCTTATTAAAATATAATTTAGAACAAGCTGGATACATAGTTGAAGTTGCTTACGATGGTGAAGATGCATTAGAAAAAGTGGCTTCGACAAACCCTGAATTGATTGTGTTGGATGTTATGCTTCCCAAAAAAGACGGTATAGAAGTTTGTAAAACGATACGTTCAGATAAGAATTTAGTTCCTATATTAATGTTAACGGCAAAAGATGATGAATTTGATCGTGTATTAGGACTTGAGTTAGGTGCAGATGATTATATGACGAAACCATTTTCACCTAGAGAGGTAGTAGCGCGTGTCAAAGCTATTCTTCGTAGATCTGCAATTGTTAACGAGGCAACACCTATAGAAAATGATGACGATGACATACTTATCGGTTCAATTCGTATAAGACCTGAGTATTTCGAAGTATACAGAGAAGATGAATTATTAGAGTTAACTCCTAAAGAATTTGAATTATTGTTATACCTTATTGAAAGACAAGGCAGAGTTATTACACGTGAACATATGTTGAATTCAGTATGGAACTATGAATTTGCTGGTGATTCTAGAATTGTGGATGTACATATAAGTCATTTAAGAGATAAATTAGAAGAAAATCCTAAACAACCTAAACTGATTAAAACGGTTCGTGGGTTAGGTTATAAATTGGAGAGACCAAAAGTCTAATGCTAAAGTTTCATCAAAGGCTATTATTTTTATTATGTACGATCGTTATTATTAGTTTTTTAGCTTTAGGTGCAATTATTTCGCATGTTATATATAACACTGTCACTACAAGTCAACAAGGCGATTTAGAACACCAAGCACTTCACCTGACCAATTTATTAAATGACGGTAAAAAAAGTGAAATGCAGGATATTGCTAAAAGTGAAAAATTAACTATTTATATTAAAAAAGGTAACGATGAATTGTTTTCCACAAAACAAGGAACACGAATAAATAATGATATCAACAATGAAGCCAATCCATCGAAATTGATGTATGATAAGGTGGATGATGATCGCAGATTTACTTTTAAAACATCTATTAAAGATAAAGATGTACTAATAAGTGGTTTAAACAATGAAATATTAGAACTGCAAATTCAAATTTGGAAGTATACTGCTTTGATTGGTTTATTCGTTTTAATTATCATTTTTTTAGTTGTAAGAAGCATTAATCGAACTTATATTAGGCCAATTAATGAAGTGACATATGCAACGAATTTACTAGCAGAAGGATACTATCATGTGCGCGTGCCTGAAAGTAATGTTAAAGAAACTAGAGAATTATTCGTCACAACAAATGAACTTGCACGTAAATTACAAAGATTAAATCATAAACAGAAATTACAATCCAATCGTTTGAAAACGACTGTTGAAAATATACCAAGTGCTATTCTTATGATTGATAAGTATGGTGAGATTGTTGTTGCTAATAAATCATTTTATAACGTATTTACACCTGAAGCACCTGTGGTACATAAAAGCTATGTCGGTTTCGTAGATAGTAAATTGCAAAAACTAATTACGGAATCATTTAAAGTCGAAAAACCAATATATGATCAAATAGAATTGACGATTGATCAAGTACACCAAAAATACTTTGATACTGCCTGTGTTCCAATTCTGTCAAAAACAAAGAAAAATCTTTATGGTATGGTGGTCGTACTTCACGATATTACGAATCTGAAGAAACTCGAAAATTTAAGAAGAGAATTTGTAGCAAATGTATCTCATGAATTGAAAACACCGATTACATCTATTAAAGGCTTTGCAGAAACTTTATTAGACGGTGCAAAGGATGATGAGCAAACATTAAATGAATTTTTACAAATTATATCAAAAGAGTCAGATCGAATTGAAACATTAGTCTTTGATTTGTTAGACCTATCACATGTTGAGCAACAAACGGAAATTATTACAGAATTAATAAGCTTGTCAGAAGTGGCAGAGAATACTGTAAAGAATATGCAAACTATAGCTGAAGATAAAAATATAACTATTGTCAATGAAATCGACCCGGATATCGTTATAGATGCCAATAAAGATAAAGTTGCACAAGTGGCATTAAACCTTTTATCGAATGCAGTTAGTTATTCTAAGGAATCAAGTGAAGTTATTGTTCGTGTGTATAAAGAAGCGAACAGACGGATTATGGAAGTTCAAGATTTTGGTATTGGTATAAGTAAAGAAGATCAGAAACACATTTTCGAAAGATTTTATCGTGTAGATAAAGCTAGGAGTAGAGATTCTGGTGGTACAGGTTTAGGATTATCCATAACGAAACATATTATGGAAGCGCATAATGGACGTATTAATGTGCTTAGTAAACCAAATGAGGGTTCAACTTTTAGAGTAACGTTCTTTGAATAGAAAAAGAGAAGAAAAATCAAACTATGAAGCTGAGGCGTATTTAATGTCTCAGCTTCTATTATTGTAAAGCTAAGTTTTACTTTACACAGCGAGATTACGAAACCTTTTTAGAGGAATTAGAATTTTGTCGCGCTTATTTTTGAATTGTATAGTTTTATCAAAACAGCGTGTCGTTTCAATATAGATATGAGGGTTCTTTATGATAAAATATAAAGTAAATATGTGTTGGAGGTTAAAATATTGAGTAAATTAATTTTAATTGATGGTAATAGTCTAAGCTTTAGAGCTTTTTATGCATTGCCACTTTTACAAAATAAGGCGGGTATACATACAAATGCCGTATATGGTTTTGCAATGCTACTCGAAAAGATAATTAAAGAAGAAAAGCCGACACATTTCCTTGTTGCATTTGATGCTGGGAAAACTACATTTAGACATGATAAATATAGTGAATATAAAGGTGGTCGTCAGAAGACACCACCAGAATTAAGTGAACAGTTTCCTTATGTTAGACAATTATTAGATGCGTATAAAATTAAACGTTATGAATTAGAAAATTATGAAGCGGATGATATTATAGGTACGTTGAGCAAAGAAGCAAATGCTGCTCAATTTGAAACGATTATTGTAACTGGTGATCGAGACTTAACACAATTAGCAACTGATGATGTTACAATATACTATACAAAAAAAGGTGTTACTGATGTGGATCGTTATACACCTGAATTTATTGCAGAGAAATATGATGGTTTAACACCAAATCAAATTATTGATATGAAGGGGCTTATGGGAGATGCTTCCGATAATATTCCTGGTGTTGCAGGTGTTGGTGAAAAAACAGCAATTAAATTATTGAAACAGTTCAATACAGTTGAAAATGTTTATAACCATCTAGATGAAGTTTCAGGTAAAAAATTAAAAGAAAAACTTGAAAATAGTAAAGATGATGCACTAATGAGTAAGGAATTAGCAACGATTAATTGCGAGAGTCCATTAGAAGTCTCACTAAAAGATACGAAATTACCAGATGATCCGGATATGACTGCTAAAGTAGAGTTATTTAAAAAACTTGAATTTAAACAGTTACTTGAACAAGTAGATGTTGATGGCATAAGTGATGACAGTGAAGCAATTGAACTTAATGTGGAACATCATTTTGATAATATAGACTTTAAGTCCTTGAAAAAAGCGACAATTCATTTCGAATTAGATGGTACTAATTATTTAAAAGATGATATTTTAAAATTCGGTTTCTATAATGATGAACATCACATTGTCATTGATGCCGATAAAATACATGAATATCCTGAACTTGTGGCATGGTTAGAAAATGACCAAACAGAGAAAACGGTATATGATGCTAAAAAATCATATATTGTGGCTCACAGATTAAATATTGCAATAGCGCACATTGTATTTGATGTAATGTTAGCGAATTATATTATTGATCCATCTCGAACGATTGATGATGTGAATTCAGTAGTGACACATTATGGGCAACATTATGTGAAAACAAGTGTTGAAATATATGGTAAAGGTAAAAAGAGACATTTACCTGAAGAAGCAGTATTAAATCAGCATGTCGCAACTATTATTGAAGCGATAAGTAAAGCGAAACCTGAATTACAAGCGCAACTTGAGGAATATAATCAAACGGATTTATTAGATGATTTAGAGCTGCCACTGGCACGTATTTTAAGCAAGATGGAAGAAACTGGTATCTATACTGTTGCAGGCGATTTACAAGAAATGGAAAAAGAAATACAAGCTAAGCTAGATGTTTTAATTGAAAATATCTATGAAGCAGCAGGCGAACCATTCAATATTAATTCACCTAAGCAATTAGGCGTTGTATTGTTTGAAACGTTAGAACTACCTGTTATTAAGAAAACGAAGACAGGTTATTCGACCGCTGTGGATGTGTTAGAACAATTACAAGGTCAGCATCCTATCATTGACTATATTTTAGAATATAGAACATTGTCCAAATTACAATCGACATATGTAGAAGGTCTGCAAAAAGTGATTAGCGATGATAATAGAATTCATACGCGTTTTAATCAAACATTAGCACAAACGGGTAGACTCTCATCTATTGACCCTAACTTACAAAATATTCCTGTTAGACTTGAAGAAGGTAGAAGAATTAGAAAAGCCTTTAAATCAAGTGATGAAAATAATGTGATTTTTGCGGCAGATTATTCACAAATTGAATTACGCGTACTTGCACATATTACTCAAGACGAAAGTATGAAACAAGCATTTATTAATAATGAAGATATCCATACTGCAACAGCGATGAAAGTGTTTAATGTTGGACCAGATGAAGTAGATAGTATAATGAGAAGACAGGCGAAAGCTGTTAACTTCGGAATTGTTTATGGTATCAGTGATTATGGATTGAGTCAAAGTTTGGGTATCACACGTAAACAAGCTAAACAGTTTATTGATGACTATCTAGATAGTTTCCCAGGTGTTAAACAATATATGGAAGATATTGTTAAAGACTGTAAAGCTCAGGGATATGTGGAAACGTTGTTACATCGTCGTCGTTACATTCCAGACATTACAAGTAGAAATTTCAATTTACGTGGATTTGCAGAAAGAACTGCCATGAATACACCGATACAAGGTAGTGCTGCAGATATTATAAAATTAGCGATGGTTCATTTTGCTAATGAAGTTAAGAAAACGAATTTCCACGCGAAATTATTACTTCAAGTACACGATGAATTGATTTTTGAATTACCTAAAGAAGAAGTTGAAGCATTTGGTGAATTTATAGAAGATATTATGGACAATGCACTTGAACTAGATGTTCCTTTGAAAGTTGAATCTAGTTACGGTGCAACATGGTATGATGCAAAATAGAAAGAAGGTATTTGAATGCCTGAACTACCTGAAGTAGAACATGTAAAAAGAGGAATTAAGCCGTTTGCAAACGGGCAAAAAATTGAAAGTGTGATTTTTTCGGATAAAGTTAAAGAGGGTAAAGCAAGCAGCCGTGAAACAATCATCAAAGGTATGGAACTTGATACTTTTCAAAAATTCACACAACAATTTACAATTGCCCATATAGAACGTAGAAGTAAGTATATTGTATTCCATATAGAAAAAGATGGCGAAGAAAGAAAGTTGATTAGTCATTTAGGTATGGCTGGTGGATTTTTTGTCGTAGATAAATTAGAAGATATTCACGTGAGTAATTATCGTAAGCATTGGCATGTTATTTTTAAATTAGATAATGGTAAATTATTAGTTTACTCAGATATTAGAAGGTTTGGAGAAATTAGAAATGTGGCATCGTTTGAAGCGTATCCATCATTTTTACAAATTGCGCCTGAACCTTTTGATAAGGAAGCTTTACCGCATTATCTATCTTGGTTTGATAAAAAACTTTATCAAAATAAGCCTATTAAACAAATGATATTAGATCATCGTGTGATTTCTGGTTGTGGTAATATCTACGCTTGTGAAGCGCTATTCAGAGCAGGTATTCATCCAGCTAAATTATCCAAAAATTTAACGAATCAAGAACGAAATATTGTGTTTTATTATGTTCGAGAAGTCTTAGAATTGGGTATAAAATATGGTGGGACAAGTATTTCAAACTATCGACATGCAGATGGTAGTACTGGAACAATGCAACAACACCTTAAAGTATACAAACAAAAAGTATGTCAAGTGTGTGGAAATGACATAGAAACACAAGTCATTGCAACTAGAAATAGTCATTTCTGCCCAACTTGTCAAAAATAAAGAAAGAGTGAGATTATGCCCAAAGTTATAGGATTAACTGGTGGTATCGCATCAGGTAAATCAACCGTATCAGAATTGTTAACTGCACATGGTTTCAAAGTTGTTGATGCAGATGTTGCATCTAGAAAAGCAGTCGCAAAAGGTACAGAAGGTTTAGCGCGTGTAAAAGCCGCGTTTGGTGAAGAAGCAATTGATGAAAACGGTGAGATGAATAGAGCTTACGTAGGTGAAGTTGTATTTAATCATCCGGAAAAAAGATTAGAGTTGAATGAAATTGTTCATCCAATCGTACATGATATTATGGAAGCGGAAAAAGATGAATATTTAAAAGCTGGATATAATGTTATTATGGATATTCCATTGTTGTTCGAAAATGAATTGCAAGATACGGTGGATGAAGTTTGGTTAGTTTATACATCTGAAAGTATTCAAATTGATAGATTAATGGAACGAAATAATTTATCAGTTGAAGATGCTAAAGCACGTGTATATAGTCAAATCTCTATCGATAAAAAACGCCGTATGGCAGATCATGAAATTGATAACCGTGATACTAAATTAGAATTAAAACAAAATCTAGAGAATTTACTTCTCGAACAAGGTTATATTGAAGATAGTTCAGATGATACTTTTCTATAATTAGTTGATTAAACATCACCATCAAAATGTGTTTATTTTGATAGGTGATGTTTTTTGTTTTGTCAGCATTATTTATGAGTTATACGACGTATATAAGCAACTTTAACCAAAGTAATTCGAAAATATTTATTTTTATTTAAGAAAACGCTTTCTTACAAAAATATTTATGTTATACTATTTCCATAAAGTATAACACTAACGACGAGGGGTGCTTCGAATGACGACAAATATTGCAATTAACGGAATGGGTAGAATAGGTAGAATGGTGTTAAGAATCGCGCTAAAAAATAGCGATTTAAACGTAGTAGCGATAAATGCTAGCTATCCAGCTGAAACAATTGCACATCTTATTAACTATGATACAACACATGGTGCATATGATTTAAAAGTTGAGCCAACAGAATCTGGTATTAAAGTAGATGATCATGAAATACTATTAGTTTCTGACAGAAACCCAGAAAATTTACCATGGCATAAATTAAATGTCGATATCGCAATTGAAGCGACAGGGAAATTTAATCACGGTGATAAGGCAATTGCACATATACATGCCGGCGCAAAAAAAGTATTGTTAACTGGTCCATCTAAGGGTGGAGACGTTCAAATGATTGTAAAAGGTGTGAATAACGATCAATTAGATATCGAGCAATTCGACATCTTCAGTAATGCATCATGTACTACAAATTGTATTGGTCCAGTTGCCAAAGTGTTAAATGATCAATTTGGAATTGAAAATGGATTGATGACTACAGTTCATGCTATTACTAATGATCAGAATAATATTGATAATCCACATAAAGATTTAAGACGTGCACGTTCATGTAACGAAAGCATTATTCCTACTTCTACTGGAGCAGCTAAAGCATTAAAAGAAGTTTTGCCTGAATTGGAAGGTAAATTACATGGTATGGCATTACGTGTACCAACTAAAAATGTTTCATTAGTTGACTTAGTTGTAGATTTAAATACTAAAGTAACAGCTGAACAAGTAAATCAAGCATTTAAAAATCATGATTTACAAGGAGTTATTTCAACAGAAGATGCACCACTTGTTTCAATGGACTTTAACACTAATCCTCATTCAGCCATTATAGATACACAAAGTACAATGGTTATGGGAGAAAATAAAGTGAAAGTCGTAGCTTGGTATGATAATGAATGGGGTTATTCAAATCGAGTTGTAGATGTTGCAGTTGAAATTGGAGAATTATTAAAAAATAATGTTGCAGCAGTAGCACAGTCTTAAATCATAATAACTAAAAATATATTAAATAGTTAAACGTTCAAACTTCTTGCTAGTTCATTGATCACATGTGATATGAATTGGTAAGAAGTTTTTTTATTTATAGACAAGGTAAAAATCCCAAATTTTATATTTATTAGAAAATTTTTTGAAGTGTAATAGCGATTCTTTTGTGACACTCGCATTTATAGTATAATGAAAGATAATCAAATTGGGAGGGTGGTTATTTTATGAAATGCCCGAAATGTAATTCGACCCATTCTCGTGTGGTAGACTCTCGACATGCAGATGAGGTTAATGCGATTCGTCGTAGAAGAGAATGTGAAAATTGTGGAACAAGGTTTACAACGTTTGAACACATTGAAAAAAGGCCGTTAATCGTTGTGAAAAAAGATGGCACACGCGAACAATTTTTACGTGAGAAAATATTGAATGGTCTTGTACGTTCTTGTGAAAAAAGACCGGTTAGATATGAGCAATTAGAAGAAATTACGAATAATGTTGAATGGCAATTGCGTGATGAAGGTCGTGCAGAAATATCATCTAGAGAAATTGGAGAACATGTCATGAATCTTCTCATGCACGTCGATCAAGTTTCATATGTTAGATTTGCATCAGTATATAAAGAATTTAAAGATGTAGACCAACTATTGCAGTCAATGCAAGGTATTTTAGCAGAAAATAAACGGAGTGATGCATAGATGGGTTTACAATCATCTGATTATGGATTGAGACCACATGATAATTTTAATGTTGTGCGTAATTTTTATTTGAATAATAATCATTTAGAAATACTCAATAGATTATTCACACCAATGATTGGTGCAAATGCTACTGGACTCTACCACTATTTAAATCAATTTGTAGAGCTGAATACAGACGTTGTGTTAACACATTATATTATTATGAGTGAACTGAAAATCAATTTGTTAGAATTCAGAAAATCTATGGATTTACTGGAAGGCATTGGCTTAGTAAAAACATATGTGAATCATGATGCACAGCACTCATATTTTATGTATCAATTGATACAGCCACCTTCAGCAAAGCAATTTTTCAATGATCCAATGTTATCTGTTTATTTATATAGTGAGGTTAGCAAACAACGCTATCAACAGCTAAAACGCCATTTTGAAACAAAAGTTGATATAGATTTAACACAGTATCAAGATGTGACGCGTACGTTTACTGATGTCTTTAAAGTACCCAATCAAGCTATAACTGAAAATACAAATGCTATTCAAGATGAGGCGACATACGATGGCTTGGATTTAAGCCAAGTTCATTTTGATTTTGAAACATTGTATGATCTATTACAAAATCACTTTATTAGTACAAAAATTATCGATAAAGAAGCAAAGTCATTGATTACACAAATTGCAACGCTCTATGGCTTAACACCCGAGTCGATGAAGCGAATTATTTTAAAATCGATTACGAGTGCGCAAGAACTTTCATTTGAAGAATTGCGGAAACATGCAAGAACTTATTATTTAATGGAACATGAACAACAATTACCTACATTGAATGTTAAATCAACTGATGCACAACCTACAGTGAAAGATAAAGGACAAGAGCAAGTGAACCAAGAGGATAATTGGTTGCAACAATTAGAACAGACTAGTCCTATTGATATGCTTGCATCTTGGTCAGAATCTGAACCTACGACACAGCAAAAATTTATGATAGAAGAATTAGTTGAACGAGAGCATCTATCATTTGGTGTTATCAATATCCTATTACAGTTTGTTATGCTAAAAGAAGATATGAAGTTACCTAAAACTTACATATTTGAAATTGCATCAAATTGGAAAAAGAAAGGGATAAAAACAGCGGAGCAAGCTTATGAATACGCTATGAAGGTAAGTCAACCTAAGAAACAAACTAATGAACATAAACCATACTATAAACAGAGACAACTAGCATCGAGGGAAATGACACCGAAATGGTTAGAAGAACGAGATAATAAATCTGCAGATGCTTCATCTGAGACAGCAGAAGACGATGAAACACTGAAAAATGATAGAGAACAATTTTTAAATCAATTGAAAAATAGATGGAAGGAGGATAAATAATTGAAATCTTTTAACCACATTATGGGTGAGTCTAATGATTTGGCAAAACGGATTGAAAAAATAAAGAAAGATGTTGTAAGCGATCCTGATGTTAAACAATTTTTAGAATCTCATCAATCAGAACTAACAAATGCAATGATTGACGAAGATTTGAATATTTTACAAGAATATAAAGATCAGAATAAACATTATGATGGTCATGCTTTTAAAGATTGTCCTAATTTTGTGAAGGGGCATGTACCAGAGCTTTATGTTGAGAATCAGCATATAAAGATACGTTATTTACCATGTCCATGTAAGATAAAGCATGATGAAGAGAGATTTAATGCGCATTTAATCACTTCGCATCATATGCAACGAGATACCTTAGATGCAAAATTAGAAGATATCTATATGGACAGAAGAGATCGTTTAGACGTAGCAATGGCAGCAAATCAAATATGTGAAAAAATTACGAACCAAGATAAGCAAATCAAAGGACTATATCTGCATGGCCCATTTGGTACAGGCAAGTCATTTATTTTAGGTGCCATCGCCAATCAATTGAAAACTGAAAAAATACCTTCAACAATTGTGTATTTACCAGAATTTATTCGTGCACTTAAAGGTGGATTTAAAGATGGTAGTTTTGAAAGCAAACTTGCCCGTGTCCGCGAAGCTAATATATTGATGTTGGATGACATTGGTGCTGAGGAGATTACACCATGGGCAAGAGATGAAGTGATTGGTCCATTATTACATTATAGAATGGTACAAGAATTACCTACGTTCTTTAGTTCAAATCTGAGTTTTGAAGAATTAGAGCATCATCTATCTGTTACACGTGATGGCACAGAAAAAACTAAGGCAGCACGTATTATGGAACGCATTAAAACATTATCTATTCCTTATTATTTAGAAGGAAAAAATTATAGGAATGATTGAAATTTAAGATGAATGTTGTATAATATAAATAAATCTAAATCATACGAAATGAAATGAAGATAAGACGAATAAATCACTATTTCACAGAGAGCCAATGTAGGTTGAGAATTGGTAAGTATATTTATTTATTACTCCTTCATAAATGATGTTGTAATGAACATCCGGCTCAAGACCGTTATCTTATGTAGAGTGAAGTGAATTTATATGATTATAAATTCACTTTAATATAGGGTGGTACCACGAAGACCTCGTCCCTTTTAGGGATGGGGTCTTTTTGTATTATTTTATATAAGATAACGAATCCGTTTGCTATGATTTAAGGCTTGATTAAATAGGAGGAATGTTACATGGATCAAATTAATATTAAATTTCCGGATGGTAATTCGAAAGCGTTTTATAAAGGGACAACAACTGAAGAGATTGCACATTCAATTAGCCCTGGTTTAAGAAAGAAAGCTGTAGCTGGTAAATTGAATGGTCAACTTATTGATTTAACTAGACCTATCGAGCATGATGGGGAAATTGAAATTGTGACACCTGGTAGCGAAGAAGCATTGGAAGTATTACGTCATTCAACAGCGCATTTAATGGCGCAAGCACTAAAACGTATTTATGGCAATGTCCATTTTGGTGTAGGCCCAGTGATTGATGGCGGCTTTTATTATGATTTTGATATGGAAGAAAGCATTTCTTCTGATGACTTTGAAAATATAGAAAAAACAATGAAGCAAATCGTAAATGAAAATCATCCGGTTGAACGTAAAGTTGTTTCGCGTGATGAAGCTAAGGCGTTTTTCGCAGATGATCCTTACAAACAAGAATTGATAGATGCAATTCCAGAAGATGAAAATGTGACTTTATATACGCAAGGTGAGTTTACTGATTTATGTCGTGGTGTTCATGTACCATCAACTTCTAAGATTAAAGAGTTTAAGTTACTATCAACTGCAGGAGCTTATTGGCGTGGGGATAGTAATAATAAAATGTTGCAACGTATCTATGGCACAGCATTCTTTGATAAAAAAGATTTAAAAGCACATCTACAAATGTTAGAAGAAAGAAAAGAACGTGATCACCGCAGAATTGGTAAAGATTTAGAATTATTTGCGAACAATCAATTAGTAGGTGCAGGTTTGCCGCTTTGGTTGCCAAATGGTGCAACAATTCGTCGTGAAATTGAACGTTATATCGTGGATAAAGAAGTGAGCATGGGCTATGATCATGTATATACACCAGTGATGGCCAATGTGGATTTGTATAAAACATCTGGTCACTGGGACCATTATCAAGAAGATATGTTCCCAACTATGAAATTAGACGAATATGAAGAAATGGTGTTAAGACCTATGAACTGTCCACACCATATGATGATATACGCAAACAAACCACACTCGTATCGTGAATTGCCAATTAGAATTGCCGAATTAGGTACAATGCACCGTTATGAAGCAAGTGGTGCTGTATCAGGATTACAACGTGTCCGTGGTATGACTTTAAATGATGCGCATATTTTCGTTCGTCCTGATCAAATTAAAGAGGAATTCAAGCGTGTAGTTAATTTAATCATCGATGTTTATAATGATTTTAATTTTGAAAATTATAGTTTCCGTTTAAGCTATAGAGACCCAGAAGATAAAGAGAAGTATTTCGATGATGATGACATGTGGATTAAAGCAGAAAGTATGTTAAAAGAAGCGGTGGATGAACTTGGCTTAGAATACGAAGAAGCGATTGGCGAAGCGGCGTTTTATGGTCCTAAATTAGATGTTCAAGTTCAAACTGCTATGGGCAAAGAAGAGACATTATCTACAGCACAACTTGATTTCTTATTGCCTCAAAAATTTGAGTTAACTTATATTGGTAATGACGGTGAACAACATAGACCAGTTGTCATTCATCGTGGTGTCGTTTCTACAATGGAACGTTTCGTTGCCTTTTTAACAGAGGAAACAAAAGGCGCATTTCCAACTTGGTTAGCGCCAAAACAAGTTGAGATTATCCCTGTAAATGTAGACTTGCATTACGATTATGCAAGAAGCATTCAAGATGAACTGAAATCTCAAGGTGTTAGAGTTGAAATTGATGATCGTAATGAAAAAATGGGTTATAAGATTAGAGAAGCACAAATGCAAAAAATTCCATATCAATTAGTCGTCGGTGACAAAGAAGTTGAGAATCAAGAAGTTAATGTAAGAAAATATGGTTCTCAAGATCAAGAAACTGTTGAAAAAGATGAATTTATTTGGAATTTAGTTGATGAAATTAGATTGAAAAAACAAAGATAGTCTTGAAACTCTTGTTAAATTCATGTATATTACTGGTTAGTGAGTAAATAAAATAAAAATTAAATTTGAGTTAGAGGTTGCGTTTTTAAAGAGTAATTCTTCAGAAGCTATATGGAGCATATGTTGAAAGAATGAAAGGTAAAAATGCCGAAACTTGCATTGTCCATTTGCAACGCAGGTTGGGACAGTTTTCGAAAGAAACTGGACTGTCACATATGTGATGTGCTACCTATATAAATGCTATTAGTAAAATGGTTGCATATCTAAATAGGTATGCAACCATTTTGTTTTGGTTGAATGATTATTATAAATACATGGATTAAGTTTGCATAATATAATACTGTAAAACATAGGTTAGAACAGTTTATTTTATAGTAATGTGTTATCAATCGATATATGTATATCTAATCATATAGAAAGTTAGCCTCTAAGTTTAAAGAAAGGAAGCTTCTATGGCAAAACAAGAAATGCAAGATAATGGAGTTAAAAGAGGATTAAAAGATCGCCATATATCCATGATTGCTATTGGTGGATGTATAGGAACAGGTTTATTTATGACTTCGGGTGGTGCAATTCACGATGCTGGTGCACTTGGTGCACTTTTAGCATATGCAATTATTGGTGCAATGGTGTTCTTCCTAATGACTTCATTAGGAGAAATGGCAACTTACTTACCGGTATCCGGTTCATTTAGTACTTACGCAACGCGCTTTGTAGATCCTTCACTAGGTTTTGCGTTAGGTTGGAACTACTGGTTTAACTGGGTAATTACAGTTGCAGCTGATGTTACCATTGCTGCGCAGGTCATACAGTATTGGACACCATTATCAGGTATTCCAGCTTGGTGTTGGAGTTGTTTATTTTTAATTATTATTTTCGGACTTAATGCGTTATCAGTACGCGTTTATGGTGAAAGTGAGTATTGGTTTGCGCTTATAAAAGTAGTTACTGTAATAATTTTTATTGGAGTCGGCTTATTAACCATTCTAGGTATTATGGGTGGAGAGTTTGTTGGTTTTGATACTTTCACTAAAGACGGTGGACCAATATTAGGCGATGGTCTTGGTGGTAGTTTATTAACTATTTTAGGTGTATTCTTAGTTGCTGGTTTCTCTTTCCAAGGTACAGAATTAATTGGAATTACAGCAGGAGAATCAGAAAACCCAGAACGCGCAGTGCCTAAAGCGATCAAACAAGTATTTTGGAGAATTTTAATTTTCTATATTCTAGCTATATTTGTTATCGGTATGCTCATTCCTTATGATAGTTCTGCACTTATGGGTGGAGGCGATGACATTTCAACGTCACCATTTACATTAGTATTCCAAAATGCGGGTCTAGCATTTGCAGCATCCTTTATGAATGCAGTCATTTTAACTTCGGTATTGTCGGCAGGAAATTCAGGAATGTACGCATCAACGAGAATGTTATACTCAATGAGTAAGGACAAGTTGGCTTATCCAGTTTTTGGTAAAACAAATAAAAGTGGTGTACCTTATGTTTCGCTACTAGTGACGGCTATAATTGTAATAGGTATATTTGTTCTACAACACTTAAGTGGTGATGCATATGAATATATCGTTGCAGCAAGTGGTATGACAGGATTTATCGCATGGGTTGGTATAGCAGTCAGTCACTATCGATTTAGAAAAGCGTTTGATAAGCAAAATTATGATAAATCAAAACTGAAATATAAAGCGAAGTTGTTCCCGTTTGGTCCTATCTTTGCGGGCGTACTATGTGTCCTCGTAATTATTGGTCAAGACGTTGATTTCATCAAAACAGGTGACTTTAACTTGAATCGCTTTGTGATTACGTATATGGGTATCCCAGTATTTTTAGCATTCTTCATTTATCATAAAGTACGTTATAAAACAAAAATGGTACCATTAGAAAATGTGGATTTGCGACAAGATGTTGACATGGAACAAATTAAATAAAAATAACTGTTGACTTGTATAAATATAGTTGTTAAGATAGGTAATGTTGAATACGAAACGAACCAAGTAGAAGCTCCCGCTTCTCACCTGTTGCGACGCTATAGGCAGTTGGCAGGTCTTATATACACATGACAGTTGTTGTGTGTAAAGAAGAGCGGGTATATTATATACTCGCTCTTTTTCTTGGATAATTTCGTAAAATTCTTGGAGGTGTCAATCATAGCAAAAGATCAAACTCAAGTTAACGAAAAGATTCGTGCAAAAGAACTACGTTTAATTGGCCAAGACGGAGAACAAATTGGTGTAAAAACTAAAAATGAAGCTCTAGAAATGGCTGAACGTGTAGGTTTAGATGTAGTCATCATGGCTCCAAATGCTAAACCACCTGTTGCGAGAATTATGGATTATGGTAAATACAAATTCGAACAACAGAAAAAAGAAAAAGAAATGAAGAAGAAACAAAAAACAATTAACCTTAAAGAAATTCGTCTTAGTCCAACAATTGAGGAACACGACTTCCAAACAAAATTGAAGAACGGACGCAAATTCTTAGAAAAAGGCGATAAATGTAAAGTTTCTATTCGTTTCAGAGGTCGTGCGATTACGCATAAAGAAATTGGTCAACGTGTATTAGAGAAATTTGCAGAAGAATGTAAAGATATCGCTACAGTTGAGCAAAGACCTAAAATGGATGGACGTCAAATGTTCATCATGTTAAGTCCAATTAACGAAAAATAATATAGATATTACAGGAGGAAATGAATCATGCCTAAAATGAAAACACACCGTGGAGCAGCTAAACGTGTTAAAAGAACTGGTTCAGGTAAATTAAAACGTTCTAGAGCTTTCACATCTCACTTATTTGCAAACAAAAATACTAAACAAAAACGTAAATTACGTAAAGCATCATTAGTAAGCAAATCAGATATGAAACGTGTAAAACAATTATTAGCTTACAAAAAATAATTAACGTTATATAAACGGCAAGACCTATTAAAGAAGAACATATTCAGAGGAGGAATTTATTATGCCACGAGTTAAAGGTGGAACAGTAACAAGAGCGCGTCGTAAAAAGACGATTAAATTAGCTAAAGGTTACTTTGGTTCAAAACGTACATTATATAAAGTAGCAAAACAACAAGTTATGAAATCAGGTCAATACGCATTCCGTGACCGTCGTCAAAGAAAACGTGATTTCCGTAAATTATGGATTACACGTATCAACGCAGCAGCTCGTCAACATGACATGAGCTACTCAAGATTAATGAACGGCTTGAAAAAGGCTGAAATCGATATTAACCGTAAAATGCTTTCTGAAATTGCAATTTCAGACGAAAAAGCTTTCGGCGAGTTAGTTACAAAAGCTAAAGACGCTTTAAAATAATAGTATGATTATAGAGTCCGGGACATAAATAAACGTCCTGGACTCTTTTTCAATTAGGCAGTAGATGACTGAATTGAAAATGTAAAGTCTCACTGCTTAATTCATTAAGTTAGTGAGACTTATACATGAGCTACAGCTCAGGTATACCTTTCAACTCTAGTCATCTTTGCCGGGGTGGGACTACGAAATCTTTATTAGAAAATTAGCTTTCTGTCCCACTCCCTAATGTTTTATTTGATGAGTTTATAGATGTACAGATAAATGATGAAAATTGATTTACTTATTTAGAGACTGAAAAATTGCAGTCTCAGATTTATATTCAATTAGTCATCCTTGCAAGGGTGGTCTATGAAATCTCTATTTAGATACTTTTATTTCTGTAGCAATTCCTTATCAAATAATGATATCAATTGTAGTTATTATTGAAACTATATTTTACGAATTAATAATCATTGTGAGATATACATAAGTTTTGATAAAATAACTAAGAAGTCAGATATGAAGGAGAAACGAATGTCTAAATTTGATGAAATGATAACAGTAGTACCAAGAACTACGCTATTTAATGATGAAAAAAATCAATTTAACGGTTTCTTGGATAAAAATACAACTAAAGGGCAAGACATTTTTGAAACACTTTCTAAATACGAGGTAAAACGACGTGGAGATATGGAGGAAGATCCAACGTATAAACAATTGATTTCCTACTGTATTTTAGAAAACGAACATGATGAAATACTCGTATATGAGCGCTTATCAGGTGGTGGAGAATCACGATTGCATGGTCAATCATCTATTGGTGTAGGTGGTCATATGAATGACGTAAAAGGTGCAGAGTCAATTAATGAAGTGCTTAGAGTCAATGCACAAAGAGAATTAGAAGAAGAAGTCGGGTTACCCGAAAGTAAATCTCAAAATTTAGCATATATCGGTTTCATTAATGATGATACAAATGAAGTCGGCGAAGTACACTTAGGCGTTGTATTCAAGATTAATGTAAATTCAAAAGATGTTGAAGCTAAAGAAACTGATACACTACGTATTAAATGGGTTGACCAAAGCAAGATTGATAATTATGATGCATTTGAAACATGGAGTGCTTTAATATTACAATCGATACAATAGGGGTGTTTTAAGATGTCAGATATCATTCCTTTTCCACGGTCAAAAGAAAAATTAATAAAAGAAATTAAGCAGGCTTTTAATAATCATGATTTTGAAACCATGTACGACAAATTTGAAACATTTGAAGCTCAGTTTGAGTTAGATGAACAGATGTCTTTATTAAAGTGTGCCATGCTATATAAAATGGAACATTTTTTAGAATTACGTGAAGAAGCTATTATTTTACTTAAGCAAGGTACTACAAAATATGATGATTTAATGATTTACTACGTGAAAAGTCTTAATGGGTTAGGCCAATATTTTGAAGTTGTTGAGGTCATTAATCAAATTATAGATGAAGTAAATGACCATAAGACACGAATGGAATTGTTTCCAATTAAGGAACATGCACTAAGCCAAATAGATAAACATAATGAGGCAGCAACGCGTATGTTGCAAAAATTTGATGAGATATCTCTTAGGGAACAAGTAAATACTATATTGACCTTAATCGATTATAGTCAATTCCGATATCAAGAAACAGTTGCACATTTATTGGGAAGCATTACACTTGCTAATAATGTAGTGAGTATCATGCTTGAATATTTACGCTTTGCAGGATACAATCGCACTATTCGCGTTCAAAAATATGGTTATCGTTTTGATGTCACACCGAATGCGCTTGATGGATTAGAACATACCTTATTTAAGACGGATATTATACCTAAAGTTATTGATCAAATAGAAGATTGTGCAGCGCAAATGGTTGAAGAAGCTATTCATTTAATGAATAACCATGCGATACTCATATATCCTTTGAATATTGAAAATATTGCAAGTAAAGATGTATGGATAGAAGCCTATACAAATTATTTTAAATCAATGCTAGGCTTAGAAACATTAGATGAAACAAATGATGTGGTTAAATTTATTGCCGAAATAGATACTAAACAATAATTATTTGTTAAATTTTCGGGTAATACAAAGGCATGTCAAAATTAATAATTTTCAACTTTATAATTATTCGTGGGATTATAAACACAGTATTTGTGTAGTGCTAGGACCTATGCTATAATAGTGGAGTTGAAAAAATAAAATAGGATAATCATGGAGGTTTTTATACATGACAGCAACTTGGGAAAAAAAGGAAGGTAACGAAGGCGTATTATCCGTTACAGTTCCAGCAGAAAAAGTAGACAAAGCAATTGATCAAGCATTTAAAAAAGTAGTTAAACAAATTAATGTGCCAGGCTTCCGTAAAGGGAAAGTTCCTCGCCAAATTTTTGAACAACGCTTTGGTGTAGAAGCTTTATATCAAGATGCAGTAGATATCTTGTTACCAGAAGCTTATGGTGAAGCAATTGATGAAACTGGTATCAAACCAGTAGATCAACCAGAAATCAATGTAACTTCAATTGAAAAAGGTAAAGAGATGACATTTGAAGCAAATGTTGTTGTTGAACCAGAAGTTCAATTAGGTGACTACAAAGGTTTAGAAGTTGAAAAACAAAATGCTGAACTAACTGATGAAGAATTACAAGAGTCTATTGATCACCAATTAGGTCATTTAGCTGAAATGGTTGTTAAAGAAGACGGCGCTATTGAAAATGGCGACACAGTAAATATTGACTTCGATGGTTACGTAGATGGTGAACAATTTGAAGGTGGCCAAGCAGAAGGTTATGACCTTGAAGTTGGTTCTGGATCATTTATTCCAGGTTTCGAAGAGCAATTAGTAGGTGTTAAGACTGGTGAAGAGAAAGACGTAAAAGTTACTTTCCCAGAAGAATACCACGCTGAAGAATTAGCTGGAAAAGAAGCTACATTCAAAGTTAAAGTAAACGAAGTTAAATCTAAAGATGTACCTGAATTAACAGATGAAATTGCTAATGAATTAGATTCAGAAGCTAATACTGTTGATGAATATAAAGAAAACTTACGTAAACGTTTAACAGAACAAAAAGAAACAGATGCTGAAAATAATCAAAAAGAGGAAGCAATTAGTAAAGCTACAGATAATGCTACAATTGATATCCCAGAAGCAATGATTAACAGCGAATTAGACCGCATGGTTCAAGAATTTGGACAACGCATGCAACAACAAGGTCTTAATTTAGAAACGTATTTCCAAATTTCAGGCCAAGATGAGTCACAATTAAGAGAACAAATGAAAGACGATGCGCAAGAACGTGTTAAAACTAACTTAACATTAACTGCAATCGCTGATGCGGAAGATATGGAAGTATCAGAAGCTGATATCGATAAAGAATTAGAAAAAATGAGTGAACAATTCAATATCTCAGTTGAAGATATTAAAAAGACACTTGGCAGTACTGACATCGTAAAAAATGATGTACGTATTCAAAAAGTTATCGATTTATTAGTAAAAGAAGCTAAATTAGTAGAACCAACTAAAGATGACTCAGAGGCGTAACTAAATATAACTAAAGCAAATTATTTTGTGAATTATATGTTAGTCGTTTAATATAGTAAACTAGTAGCAGATGCATTCAAATAATGTGTCTGCTACACTATTTTGTGCAAATAACTTGTGAAAGCTACAAGTTGCATATTAAAATACTATCTAGTATAGTCTTTAGGGAATAGGGGTGTAAATAGAATGTTCAAATTCAATGAAGATGAAGAAAATTTAAAATGCTCTTTCTGTGGTAAAGATCAAGATCAAGTTAAAAAACTTGTAGCAGGAAGTGGCGTATATATTTGTAATGAGTGTATTGAGTTATGTTCAGAAATAGTTGAAGAAGAGTTAGCTCAATCAGAACCTGAAGGTTTAACTGAATTACCAACACCTAAAGAAATTATGAATAAATTAAATGATTATGTAATTGGACAAGAAAAGGCTAAGAAATCATTAGCTGTCGCAGTTTACAATCATTATAAGCGTGTTCAACAATTAGGACCAAATGAAGAAGAAGTAGAATTACAAAAAAGTAATGTTGCTTTAATTGGTCCAACTGGTAGTGGTAAAACATTATTAGCACAAACATTAGCTAAGACATTAAACGTACCATTTGCAATTGCAGATGCTACAAGTTTAACTGAAGCTGGCTATGTTGGTGATGATGTAGAAAATATCTTATTACGCTTAATTCAAGCAGCAGATTTTGACATAGATAAAGCTGAAAAAGGTATTATTTATGTCGATGAAATCGATAAAATTGCCAGAAAATCAGAAAACACATCTATTACACGTGATGTATCTGGTGAAGGTGTACAACAAGCATTGCTTAAAATCTTAGAAGGTACGACAGCTAGTGTACCTCCTCAAGGTGGACGTAAACATCCTAACCAAGAATTAATACAAATTGATACAACAAACATTTTATTTATTCTTGGTGGTGCGTTTGATGGTATTGATGAAGTTATTAAACGCAGACTCGGTGAAAAAGTAATTGGTTTTTCAAGCAGTGAAGCATCTAAATATGATGAAGATGCAATTCTTGAACAAATTAGACCAGAAGATTTACAATCATATGGTTTAATCCCAGAATTCATTGGTCGTGTACCAATTGTTGCTAACTTAGAAACATTAGATGTCGATGCATTGAAAAATATTTTAACACAACCGAAAAATGCATTAGTGAAACAGTACACTAAAATGTTGGACCTTGATGATGTTGAGTTAGAATTTACAGATGAAGCATTATCAGCGATTAGTAACAAAGCTATTGAGCGTAAAACTGGTGCACGTGGTTTGCGTTCAATTATTGAAGAAGCATTAATCGATATCATGTATGATGTGCCTTCTACTGATGGTGTAGTTAAAGTAGTTATTACTGAGGATACAATTGTAGAAGAAAAAGAGCCTGAACTTTATGATAAAGAAGGCAATTTAATTAACAAAACACAAACTTCAGCTTAAGGATAATATTAATTCCGTATGAGGTTTGTAATGAAAGATCTTTGATTTATCCGATTTTAAAGTTGATTAAGGGTAGTCAAAGTAATAGGAGCGAGACTTGGGATCATAATACTTTCGATCTCTTGTCCGCTCCTTTTATTTTTAAGAAATAAAATATAATACATATTCATAGAAGTAATTGTGTAATATAATGAACATTGAGTTTAAATGAAAAGAGGTTCGATAATGAAAATTAATCCAAACGAAATCGAATTATTAATTAGTGCTGTGAAACCTGAACAATATCCAGAAACAGGACTAAGTGAGGTTGGCTTAAGTGGCAGATCTAATGTGGGTAAATCGACATTTATTAATAGTATGATAGGTAGAAAAAATATGGCGCGTACTTCTCAACAACCAGGAAAGACACAAACGCTTAACTTTTATAATATAGATAATCAATTAGTATTTGTGGACGTACCAGGATATGGCTATGCAAAAGTGAGTAAGAAACAACGTGAAGCATTTGGAAAAATGATTGAAAAATATATATCACAACGAGAAACGTTAAAGCTTGTTATACAACTCGTTGATTTGAGACATAATCCAACAGAAGACGATATTCTCATGTATAATTACTTGAAGTATTTTGACATCCCAACATTTGTAGTTGCAACAAAAGAAGACAAAATTGCTAAAGGCAAGGTTCAAAAACATCTTGCCAATATACAACAAAAGCTTGAGATGGAACCTGAGGATGAAATTATTAGCTATTCATCAGTTAAAAATGATAAACAACAACAAATTTGGAACGTAATAGAAAAATATTTGTAAAAGAATCGTTGATAAATGTAACACGTAGGTAAGTTATATAGGTTTAAGCCATAATTTTGACAAGTTTATGAATGTAGATTGTAATATTTCTAATTTACTCAGTTGAGTTACTTAATGTATGTCAAAATTGTGTTATAATTTACTTATTGTAATATGTATGGAGGGCGTTATAAATGCATTTAATTGCGGTTAGCATAAATCATCGTACTGCAGATGTGGCACTTAGAGAAAAAGTTGCTTTTAAAGATGATGCTATACGTTCAGCCAATGTTGGTTTATACGAAACTAAATCTATTTTAGAAAATGTTATTTTATCAACATGTAATCGTACAGAAGTATATGCGGTTGTAGATCAAATTCACACGGGTCGCTATTATATACAAAGATTTTTAGCGAGATCATTTGAATTAGATGTAGAAGAAATTAAAGAAATGACTGAAGTTAACGTGGGGGACGAAGCAGTACAACATTTACTGCAAGTCACTTCAGGTCTTGATTCTGTAGTTCTAGGAGAAACTCAAATTCTTGGGCAGATACGTAATGCGTTCTTTATTGCACAAGAAGTTGAAACTACAGGTGCTATCTTTAATCACTTGTTCAAACAAGCAATTACTTTTGCGAAGAAAGCACATAATGAAACAGACATTGCAGATAATGCTGTCAGTGTTTCTTATGCAGCGGTTGAACTGAGTAAAAAAATATTTGGCAAAATATCAAATAAGCAGGCTTTAATTATAGGTGCAGGGGATATGAGTGAATTGTCACTCTTAAATTTAATTGGTTCTGGTGTCACTGATATAACAATTGTTAATAGAACTTTGAGTAAAGCTCAAAATTTAGCAATGAAACATCAAGTGAAATTCGAATCTATGGAATCACTACCAAGACTATTAGCAGAAGTGGATATAGTAATAAGTTCAACAAGCTCAGAACATTATATTATTACAAATGACATGTTACGAACACAGGCTTCTGAACGTAAAAATGATTCATTAGTAATGATTGATATAGCTGTTCCAAGAGATATTGAACCTAATATAGATGCTATTCAAGATGTGTTTAGTTATGATGTTGATGATCTAAAAGGATTAGTTGATGCTAATTTAAGAGAACGTCAACTGGCTGCAGAACAAATTTTACAAAATATACCTGCAGAAATTGAAGCACACAATGAATGGGTCAATATGTTAGGTGTTGTACCTGTCATTCGCGCACTTAGAGAAAAAGCAATGGCAATACAAGAAGATACTATGGACAGTATCGACAGAAAGTTACCTGAGTTAACTGAGAGAGAACGTAAAGTCATTTCTAAACATACGAAAAGTATCATTAACCAAATGTTGAAAGATCCTATAAAACAGGCTAAGGAATTGAGTAGTGATAGACGAAGTAACGAAAAATTAGAGCTTTTTCAAAACATTTTTGACATTGAAGCTGAAAACGCATATGAACCTAAAAAGCGCTTGAAACATTCAAAGGTAGGTCAAATACTGAGTTTTGAATAAGCATATGCAAATGGTGATGATATGCAAGAACTTCTGTTTATAAGATTAAATGAACTGATATTATTAATATATTTGTTTAGTATTGCTTGTTATTTTTTTGATTTTATTAAAAAGTATTATAAGGCTAGAAGTATTGGTTTTGTTACATTAGGGATTGTTTGGGTGTTGCAAACAATCTCTTTATCTTTTTATGTTAATGTAACGAAACAGGTGCCACTAGGTAATGTCTTTGATGTGTTTTTTGCATTAGCATGGTTAATCATTTCAATATCCATTGTGATTAATGTTATTAAACAGTTGAATTTTTCTGTTTTTCTATTTAATTTACTTGGTTTTGTTTTTATTGCAATTAGTACATTTCAACCGATGCACTATCAGCAAGCAGGAGATAAACTTAATGTCATAAATGAATTGCTCATTGTACATGTTACATTTGCAATTATAAGTTATGCGTTATTTGCTTTTGCGTTTGTAAATTGCATATTGTATTTAATACAGTATAAAAATTTAAAGCAAAAGCGATTTGATCAAAAGTATTTTAGAATAGGTAGTGTAGCAACACTTGAGCAGATCGTATTTTATAGTAGTTTAATTGGGTTTATATTTATCATGCTTAGCATTATCTTAGGTGCACAATGGGGATTCAATACAATTGGTACACGCATCATAGTTGATCCCAAGGTGATAATGTCTTTAATTATTACAGTTTTGTATGGTATTTATATAATTTTGAGAGTGAGCCATACGCTTTCTAAACATACATTGATATATTTTAATGTTATTTTGTTTAGTTTAAGTATGATAAATTTATTATTTGCTTCACATATTTCTGATTTTCATCAATGGACAGGGATTTGAAGTGAATTTATATTGAAACCATAAATCGTTGTATTGCTAGGAGGTTGCGCATGAAGCGTAAGTTAGTTGTTGGTTCCAGAAGAAGTAAATTAGCGTTAACACAAAGTCAGCAGTTTATAGATAAGCTAAAATCTGTTGATGCAGAACTAGAAATAGAAATTAAGGAAATTGTGACAAAAGGCGACCGCATAGTAGATAAACAATTATCTAAAGTTGGTGGAAAAGGATTATTTGTTAAAGAAATTCAAAATGAATTATTTGAACATAATATTGATATGGCAATCCATTCTTTAAAAGATGTGCCAAGTGTGATTCCTGAAGGTTTAACTTTAGGTTGCATTCCAGACAGAGAAAATCCGTTCGATGCATATATTGCCAAAAATCACACTCCATTATCAAAGCTGCCAGATAATAGTATAGTTGGGACAAGTTCGTTACGTCGAGGTGCACAAATACTTGCAAAATATCCTAATTTACAAATTAAATGGATTCGCGGCAATATAGATACACGTTTAAGTAAACTTGAAACTGAAGACTATGATGCAATTATTCTTGCAGCAGCAGGCTTGAAACGCATGGGATGGTCTGACAATATTGTTACAACTTATTTAGATAAAGAAACATTGATACCAGCTATAGGTCAAGGCGCTTTAGGCATTGAATGTCGTGCAGATGACAAAGCTTTATTAACCTTGTTACAAAAGGTGCATAATCAAGGTGTAGCTGACTGCGTAACTGCCGAAAGAACTTTTTTAGCACGCATGAATGGCAGTTGTCAGTTTCCAATCGGTGGCTATGCAACGAAAGATAGCGATGGTACAATTGAATTTACGGGCTTAATCATGTCTCCGGATGGTAAAGAACGTTATCAACATACGGTAAGAGGTGTTGATCCAGTTCAACTAGGAGAAGAAGTGACTAAAGTATTGAATGCGCAAGGCGCTTATGAAATAATCAAAGCACTAAACGAAGAACAATAATCCTTCGAGGTGAGAAGATGAGACCAGTTATAGTTATGACACAAACTAGTGAATTTGAACGAAATGATGTTTGCATTATACATAAGCCTTTTATAAGTATAATGCCTTTATCATTTGATTTGAATTTGCTGAATGTTAACTATGATTGGCTTATTTTTTCGTCTAAAAATGCAGTAAAAGTATTTCGTCCATTTTTAAAAAAAGTACGATATCGTCAGCTTGCTGTTATTGGAAAAAAGACAGCTGATTATTGTGCTTCGATTGGTTTAGAGGTAGATTTTTATCCAGATGATTTTTCGCAAGAAGGATTTCTTGAAGCATTCTCAAAATGTAATCAAGGAAGAATTCTATTACCGTCTAGTGCTGAAGCAAGACCTTTACTGGAACAATCCTTGCGTAACTACAATGATTACGTTGAGAAAATCGATTTATATAAACCTGTTCCCCATAAAAGGAATATAGAAGATGTTAAAACACTTATTAAACAAGGGCAGTTAGATGCTCTAACCTTCGCAAGCTCGTCAGCTGTACGCTATTTTTTTGAAAATAATGAAGATATTACATTAGAACACTATTTTGTAATAGGAGAACAAACGTTAAATACTTTAAATCAGTATCATGCACAAGGTAAAATAGCAGATGTACAAACTTTAGAAGCGTTAGTTAATAAAATATTAGAAAGTTGGAATGAAGATGCAATTTGATAGACACAGACGATTACGTAGTAGTCAATCCATGAGAAATATGGTTCGTGAAACGCATGTGAGAAAAGAAGATTTAATTTATCCTATTTTTGTTGTTGAGCGTGACAATGTAAAAGAAGAAATCAAATCTATGCCAGGAGTTTACCAGTTAAGTCTCAATTTATTGGACGCAGAATTGAAAGAAGCATATGAATTAGGTATTAGAGGCATTATGTTCTTTGGCGTACCAAATGAAAAAGATGCTATTGGTACTGGCGCTTATGATCATAATGGTATTGTACAAGCGGCGACTAGAAAAGCTAAAGCGTTATATAGTGATTTATTAGTAGTAGCAGATACTTGTTTATGTGAATACACTGACCATGGGCACTGTGGTGTAATAAATGAAGTAACTAAAGATGTAGATAATGATAAATCATTACCTTTATTAGTTAAAACGGCAATTTCACAAGTTGAAGCAGGTGCTGATATTATTGCACCAAGTAATATGATGGATGGTTTTGTTGCTGAAATTAGAGCTGGTCTAGATCAAGCAGGGTATCAAAATATTCCAATTATGAGCTATGGCATTAAATATGCTTCTAGTTTCTTTGGGCCTTTCCGTGATGCAGCAGAGTCAGCTCCACAATTTGGTGATCGCAAAACATATCAAATGGATCCTGCGAATCGTAGAGAAGCTTTGAGAGAATTGGATAGTGATTTACAAGAGGGTGCAGATATGATGATTGTTAAACCTGCGCTCAGTTTCCTAGACATCATTAGAGATGTTAGAAATACTACGAATGTTCCTGTAGTAGCGTATAATGTGAGTGGTGAGTATAGTATGACCAAAGCTGCAGCATTAAATGGTTGGATTGATGAAAAAGCCGTTGTCATGGAACAAATGATTTCTATGAAACGTGCAGGCGCAGATATGATTATAACTTACTTTTCAAAAGATATTTGTCGCTATTTAGACGAACAATAGGAGGTAATTTTAATGAGATATAATAACTCAGAACAAGCTATGAAAAAGGCTGAACACTTAATGCCAGGTGGCGTGAATAGTCCTGTTAGAGCATTTAAATCTGTCGATACACCAGCGATATTTATGGATCATGGTGAAGGGTCTAGAATTTATGATATTGACGGTAACGCTTATATTGATTATGTATTAAGTTGGGGACCTCTAATATTAGGCCATAAAAATAAGCAAGTAATTGAAAAAATACATGAAGCAGTAGACAAGGGAACGAGCTTTGGAGCTTCAACTTTACAAGAAAATAAGTTAGCGGAATTGGTAATTGACCGTGTACCTTCTATTGAAAAGGTACGTATGGTATCCTCAGGGACTGAAGCTACCTTAGATACGCTAAGACTTGCACGTGGTTATACTGGTAGAAACAAGATTATTAAATTTATTGGTTGTTACCATGGACACAGTGATTCATTATTAATTAAAGCAGGATCAGGTGTTGCGACACTAGGACTACCTGATTCACCGGGTGTTCCGGAAGGTATCGCTAAAAATACGATTACTGTGCCTTATAATGATTTAGACGCGATAAAAGTTGCATTTGAATCATTTGGTGATGATATTGCCGGTGTAATAGTAGAACCTGTAGCAGGTAATATGGGCGTTGTGCCGCCAATAGAAGGGTTCTTACAAGGACTAAGAGATATAACATCAGAGTATGGTGCACTATTAATATTTGATGAAGTTATGACTGGATTCCGTGTTGGATACAACTGTGCACAGGGTTATTTTAATGTTATACCTGATTTGACATGTTTAGGAAAAGTTATTGGTGGCGGTTTGCCTGTTGGTGCTTTCGGAGGTAAAAAGGAAATTATGGATCATATTGCTCCGACTGGTGATATTTATCAGGCTGGTACGTTGTCAGGTAATCCACTTGCCATGACAAGTGGCTATGAAACATTGAGTCAACTTACGCCAGAGACTTATGACTATTTCAATAAATTAGGTGACCTACTTGAAGATGGTTTGCAAACTGTGTTCGCAAAGCATAATGTGCCAATTACTATCAATCGCGCAGGTTCTATGATAGGATATTTCTTAAACGCGGGGCCTGTTACAAACTTTGAACAAGCAAACAATAGTGATTTAGAATTGTTTAGTCAAATGTATAGAGAAATGGCGAAAGAAGGCATATTCTTACCGCCATCACAATTTGAAGGTACATTCCTCTCAACTGCACATACAGAAGAAGACATTAAATTAACAATTGAAGCGTTTGATCGTGCATTAAGTCGAATTGTATAAAGTGACTAATAGGATTATTAGAAAATAGTTGCTATACAAGATTGGTAATCACATTCAAACTTTATACAACTATTGCTTTAAAATGATACCAGGCTGAGACGTATAAGTCCCAACCTGGTATTATTTGATTGTAGTTCATAGAGTATGACGATAACTTTAGAAAGCTGTGAGAGTATGAGTAAACAATTAAGAAATAATATTATAGTTCTAATATTAGCTATAGTATTAAGTTTAATACTTAAAGCAATGCATGTATTATTACCATTCATGTTTGGTCCAATCATAGCCAGTATAATTTGTGTGAGATTTTTGAAACTTAAGGTTGAATGGCCATTTTGGCTTAGTCAAATTGGCTTAGTATTATTGGGCGTGCAAATTGGATCGACATTTACGAAAAACGTGATTTTTGATATAAAAGATGACTGGTTTACAATTATTATGATAACGGTGATGTTACTCATACTCGCACTCATTATTGCTCATTTTTTCAAAAAAATAGCTAATGTCAATACTGAAACAGCAATACTCAGTGTCATACCTGGTGCATTAAGTCAAATGCTCATAATGGCTGAAGAAAATAAAAAAGCAAATATCATGGTTGTCAGTTTAACACAAACATCTAGAATTATATTTGTTGTCATACTTGTACCTTTAATTTCATATTTTTTCAGAGATAGTAGTAATCATGGAACAAATAATGGTACTGCAACCCATGTATTGACAGACGCATTGACGATTCCAAATATTTTATTTTTGACAGTAGCGATAGTTGCTGTTTACTTGATAATGAGTAAAATCAATTTTCCAACGAAGCAATTACTTGCACCAATTTTAGTATTAATTTGTTGGAATTTAATGACTGGTATTACCTTTACATTAGACAACTATATTATTGCTACAGCGCAAGTAATATATATGATTAGAATTGGTTTGCAAATTGCCAAATTATTAGATCAGATGAAAGGTCGCATAGCAGTTGCTATAGCATTTCAAAATATCATGTTAATCATGCTGACATTTGTTATGGTATTAGTGATTGCGGCATTATCAAATCACTCGGTAAATGAGTTGTTTCTTGGAGCAGCGCCAGGAGGTATGAGTCAAATTGTATTAGTTGCAATTGAAACAGGTGCAGATGTGGCATTAATCTCGAGTTATCATATCTTTAGAATATTCTTCATTCTGTTTTTAATTGCACCATTGTTGGGTAGCTTTCTTAAATATAGAGAAAATACATCGAATAAGTCCAAATGATTAGTTCAATATATAATGTAGGTGACCCCTTACTAGTATGTTCTAGCAAGGGGTCATTTGTACTTCAATATCGTAATTGACTAACTATTTCTTGTTTTTTGGATTGTTGGGACATGATTGTAAATGCGCATTATAAAGACCAGCTGCTTCTAAAAATGAAAATACAGTTACAGGGCCTAAAAATTTAAAACCATATTTTTTGAGCGTTTTTGAAAGATCTGTTGCACGTTTATCTACTGTTATGCGCTCACTGGGTTGTTCATATTCAAAATCTATAGGTTTGTAATCAACAGTTGACCATAAAAAGTCACTAAAACTACCGTAGTCTTTTTCAATTTCAAAATATCCTTTAGCTTGACTGACAATAGCTTCTAATTTTTTTCGGTTATGCACAATATTAGGAAACTCCATTAAATTATCAATATCTTCTGAGGTCATTTTTGATATGCGCTCAGGATCAAAATCATAAAAGGCTTGTTCATAGGATTCTTTTTTCTTTAATATTGTTAACCAAGATAGACCAGCGTGTTGTGATTCCAATGCCATAAGTTTAAATAATTCTAGGCTATCATATAAAGGTTGGCCCCATACTTTATCATGGTATTCCAAATAAGTAGGATCTTTTGTACCAAAAGCGCATTCATTCATGAAATTCACTCCATTTCATTGACTTATTTTCGTATCCATTATACTATATTAAAGTAATAGAATATTGTCTACTGGGAAGAGTAAATAGGTTTGAATTTACCAGAGAGTGCATGTTAGCTGAAAATGTACAATTTGACTTGTTGAAGGTAGCCCACATTGAACTTTAGCCGAATTAAAATGTTGCGTAGATATTTTATAATAAGCTAAAGCGTGCTTGAGCGTTAATCATATTATTAAGTGCTTGAAATTATTTTTAATTTCTTGAATTTAGGTGGTACCACGGAATATCCGTCCTATTGATTTAGGACGGATATTTTTATTATTTAAGGAGGCTTTAATGTATGGAAATGAAACCAAAATATAACCCGAATGAAGTAGAATCGGGACGTTATGACCAATGGGTAAACAATGGTTATTTTAAAGCAAAAGAAGATCAATCGAAAGAAACATATACAATCGTTATTCCACCTCCAAATGTGACTGGTAAGTTGCATCTAGGGCATGCATGGGATACGACATTACAAGATATTCTTACACGTATGAAGCGTATGCAAGGTTATGATACTTTGTACTTACCGGGAATGGATCATGCCGGAATTGCGACTCAAGCTAAGGTAGAAGCGAAACTCAATGAGCAAGGATTGTCACGTCACGATTTAGGAAGAGAAAAATTCTTAGAACAAGCATGGGATTGGAAAGAAGAATATGCCACTTTCATACGTGAACAATGGGCGAAGTTAGGTTTAGGTCTCGATTATAGTAGAGAAAGATTTACGCTAGATGAAGGCTTGAGTAAAGCAGTTAAAAAAGTATTCGTAGATATGTATAATAAAGGACTTATCTATCGCGGAGAATTTATTATTAACTGGGATCCAATTGCACGTACTGCATTATCTGATATTGAAGTTATTCATGAAGATGTCCAAGGTAAATTCTATCATTTCAGATATCCGTATGCTGACGGAAATGGTTATATTGAAATTGCAACGACTCGTCCTGAGACGATGCTAGGTGATACAGCAATTGTTGTAAATCCAAATGACGAGCGCTATAAAGATGTTATAGGTAAAACTGTTATTCTGCCTATTGTTGGTAGAGAATTGCCAATATTAGCCGATGAATACGTCGATATTGAATTTGGTAGTGGTGCGATGAAAGTAACACCAGCACATGACCCGAATGATTTCGAAATTGGTAACCGTCATGATTTAGAACGCATTATTGTAATGGATGAATCCGGGAAAATGAATGACAAAGCAGATAAATATCAAGGTATGGACCGCTTTGAATGTCGTGAACAGTTGGTGAAAGATTTAGAAGCGGAAGATCTTGTAATTAAAATAGAAGAACATGAACATTCTGTGGGTCATTCGGAGCGTTCAGGTGCAGTTGTTGAGCCATACTTATCAACGCAATGGTTTGTCAAAATGAAACCACTTGCAGAGCAAGCTTTAAATAATCAAAACACAGATGATAGAATTGATTTCGTACCGGCACGCTTTGAAAAAACGTTCAATCGTTGGATGGAAGAAATCAGAGATTGGACAATTTCTAGACAGCTTTGGTGGGGACATCAAATTCCAGCTTGGTACCATAAAGAAACTGGTGAAATGTACGTCGGTAAGCATGCGCCAGAAGATATCGACAATTGGGTTCAAGACGAAGATGTCTTAGATACTTGGTTCTCAAGTGCGTTATGGCCATTTTCAACTTTAGGTTGGCCAGATGAGGAAGCAGAAGACTTCCAACGATATTTCCCAACGAATGCATTAGTGACTGGTTACGATATCATCTTCTTCTGGGTTGCTCGTATGATTTTCCAAGGGTTAGAATTTACTGGAAAACGACCATTTAATGATGTATTATTACATGGATTGGTACGTGCTGAAGACGGCCGTAAAATGAGTAAATCATTAGGCAATGGTGTAGACCCAATGGATGTTATCGAAGAGTATGGAGCAGATAGTTTAAGATATTTCTTAGCGACTGGTTCATCTCCAGGGCATGACTTACGTTATTCTACTGAAAAAGTTGAATCTGTTTGGAACTTTATTAACAAAATTTGGAATGCTGCAAGATTTAGCATTATGAACATTGGTGAAGACTTTACTGTTGAACAGGTAGATTTAAGTGGTAATTTATCATTAGCCGATAAATGGATTTTGACACGTTTAAATGAGACTATCGCAAATGTTACTCAATTAAGTGATAAATATGAATTTGGCGAAGTTGGTAGAACTTTATACAATTTCATATGGGATGAATTCTGTGATTGGTATATCGAGATGAGTAAGATACCAATGAATGGTGAAGATGAAGCACAGAAACAAGTGACACGTTCCGTATTAACATATGTGCTTGACAATACTATGAGAATGTTGCACCCATTTATGCCTTTCGTAACAGAACAAATTTGGCAGAATTTACCACACGAAGGTGAAACAATCGTGAATGCAGCGTGGCCAGAAGTTAATGATGCACTTACATTCGATGAGAGTAAAGAAACCATGCAACAACTTGTGGAAATTATTAAGTCTGTGAGACAATCCCGTTTAGAAGTTAATACACCACTTTCTAAAGCGATACCAATTTTCATACAGGCGAAAGATGAAAATATTAAAGAGACATTATTAAATAACTCTAATTATATTGATAGATTCTGTCATCCGAGCGAATTGACTATTGATACGACGGTTGAAATTCCTGAGAAAGCAATGACTTCTGTGACTACAGCTGGTGAGGTTGTATTGCCTTTAGAAGGATTAATAGATATGGATAAAGAAATTGAACGTCTAGAAAAAGAACTATCAAAATGGGAAAAAGAATTAGATAGAGTTAATAAAAAATTAGCGAATGAAAATTTTGTAAGTAAAGCACCGGAAAAAGTTATAAACGAAGAACGTGAGAAACAGCAAACGTATCAAGAAAAATATGATGGTGTTAAACTAAGAATTAATCAATTAAAAGCATAGGAGTCCTAAAGATGAATTACCTAGATAGCTTATATTGGATACATGAACGAACTAAATTCGGCATTAAACCAGGTGTAAAGCGCATGGAATGGATGTTAGAGCGTTTAAATAATCCTCAATTTAATATAAATGGTATTCATGTAGGTGGCACAAATGGTAAAGGATCTACTGTTTCATATTTAAGATCAGCACTTGTTGACAACGGATATGAAGTGGGTACTTTCACTTCACCATTTATTGAAACCTTTAATGAACGCATTAGTCTAAATGGTATTCCAATAAGTGATGATGAAATCGTAGAATTGGTACAAAGAGTTAGACCAGTAAGTGAAGCTATGGAAACAGAAACAGAACTTGGTACAGCTACTGAATTTGAAATTATTACGACTATGATGTTTTTATACTTTGGAGAAATACATCCAGTTGATTTTGTGGTAATAGAAGCTGGCTTGGGCATTAAAAATGACTCAACGAATGTATTTAAACCTATCTTGTCGATATTAACAAGTATTGGTTTAGATCATACCGATATCTTGGGTGATACTTATGTTGATATTGCAAAAGATAAAGGTGCGATTATTAAGCCAGAAACACCTATTATTTATGCAGTAAAAAATGAAGAAGCACTTAAAATAATTCGTGATTTTGTTGAGCAACAACATGCTGAAGGCATAGAATTAGATCGTGATATTAGTGTGATATCAGAAGATGATGAATTTACTTATCGTTATAAAGATTACGAACTAGAAACATTGTTATTGAATATGGCTGGAGAGCATCAAAAAGAAAATGCTGCATTAGCAATAACTGCGTTAATAGAACTGAATGAGTCTGGTATTATTGATTTAGATTTTAATAAAATGATCGATGGTATAGAATCAGTAAGTTGGACTGGTAGAATTGAACAAGTTAAGGATTCACCATTAATGATTATTGATGGTGCACACAATGTTGAAAGTATTGAAGCATTAATAGATACTTTGAAACGATACTATCATGTTGAAGAAATGGATGTATTATTCTCAGCTATTAAAGGGAAACCAATCAATGCTATGGTTGATCAACTTAAAACGTTAGCCTCAACTTTTTATATTACAGACTTTGATTTTCCCAAGGCATTATCAAAAGAAGTAATTTCAGATGAAGTTAAATTTGATGAAAAAGCACTTGTAGATGACTATGTGTCATTCATTGAATCTTATAATGGCGAAGGTCTAGTTATTACAGGAAGTTTATACTTTATTAGTGAAGTGAAGTCGAAAGTAAATTTCAATTAATTTAAAATAGGCGAGTGATTCAAAGTTGAGTCATTCGCTTATTTTATAAAATAGTGTCTAATTAATAAGTGGAAATTTAAAAGCGAATGACGTACAAGGATAGTCATTTGCTATTTAATTTTAGAATTATATGATAATATTTAGAAAAAGGGGAGGTATACGAATATCATGACAGAGAAAAAATTCCCGAAAGATGCGATGCGTGTTTTAAAAGAAACGAGCCGCACATTTTATATTCCAATAACTTTTTTGGAAAAAGATTTGAAACATTCGGTAGCGTCTGCTTACCTAATCCTACGTGCGATAGATGAAATTGAAGATCATGAAGAGGTAAGTAATGATAGTAAATATCAAATGCTTTTGGAAATCAGTGAATTATTTAAAGTACCATTTGATAATGATAAATATATACAGATACTCACACCAATTAAAGATAAAATGCCAGAGGTGACTATTCGACTCAATGAATGGGTTGAAGCTTGTCCTGAGAGAACAAGAAAAATCGTAATGGATGCTTCTAGTGAAATGGCATTTGGAATGGCAAAATGGGCCAAAGCAAATTGGGATATCCACACTAAAGAGGATCTTGATGATTATACATATTACGTTGCTGGACTTGTAGGTGTGATGTTGTCACAACTATGGGACTTTTGTGCTGATGTGAAAACAGATAGAGAATTAGCTATAGGATATGGTAGAGGATTGCAAGCAGTAAACATATTACGTAATGAGCAGGAAGACTTAGATGAACGTGGTGTAAGCTTTGTGCCAGATGGTTGGTCACGTGATGACTTGTTCTTATATGCAGAAGAGAATTTAGCTAAAGCTGATATGTATATGAAAGACATAAATAAGAAAACAATTTTATTGTTCTGTCGTTTGCCTTTAGCACTGGCACATAAATCACTCAAAGCTATGAAAAATGGCCGTGAGAAAATTTCTCGTGCTGAAGTAGAAGAAACAGTAGAAGAAATTCAACGAGATTAAAATAACTAAATGGAGTAGGACAGAAACCTAATTTTTCAAAAAATGCTTCGTTGTCCTACTACGGCAAAGATGATTAAAATTATAGAGGCTGAGACATTGTTTATGTCGTAGCCTCTTTGTTTTAATAATTTAATGAAAATGGAGGGCTAAAGTTGAATCATTTAATAGTATTTATGCCAGCATTGATCTATGCTTTGTTATTTGCAGTACAGTATTTTTTATCTAGATCTGGCAATAAGTTGCTAGGAGCAATTGTACCGATTATATTTGTTTGCATTTTAATTTTTCTGTATTTAACGGGTAAATTGGGATTAAATTTATGGGGGACACTTATCTTTGGAATCATTGGTTTATTATTCTTATTAGCTGAATGGGATAAAGCACAAAAAGATAAGCAAGAGCAGAGATAACATAGTGAACAGTCAACCTTTTAATTTAATATTTTTCACGAATTTGTAGGAAATTATAGTTTATAAGCGCCGGAAATACAATAAAAGGTTGAAATGTATACGGAAATGCAAGAAGTGACAATTTTGTTAATCTATAAACAGCTGCGTGATATAATGAGCGTAGGAGGTGCAGCTTTGATTCAACAACTTTTGATTTTTCCTGTATTATTTAGCTTTTTATATCAACTGTGTTTTGTTAATAAAATTAACCTTAAGTATTTCACTTTACGTTCAACATGTGATTATTGTCATCGAAGCATTAAGTTATATGACATGATTCCAATTTTTAGTTTTATACTTTTAAGAGGCAAATCACGATGCTGTAATAAAAAACTTAATTATTGCTATTTACTAGGCGAAGTCCTAGCCCTGTTACCAGCTTTTTATTTTCACTTTATACCTTCAAATAAGTATTTTGAAAACCCTACATTTTTATTGATATTTTTATTTCTACTCGTATTTTCGCTTTTTGATATTACCACGTATACGCTTCCTCTACATATGCTTATCATTCTTTTATTGACGAGTTTTTATATAACACAAATAAAATTATTCCCATTTTTAATAGTAACAACCATTCTTCACTTATTCTTTTTTATTAATCGAAATGCAATAGGCTATGGAGATATATTGTTACTATCTATACTTTCCTTAATAATACCGTTTGATTTGTTCAGATTAATATTTTTATTATCGTTTATCATTGGTGGATGTTTTGCATTATTTTTACTTTTAATAACGCGAAATTTAAAATGTAAATTACCATTTATTCCATTTGTTTTTATAGCATATAATATTGCTTTTTGTATATATCATTTTACTGGAGGTTATTTTATTTGAAATTAAATGACTTAGCACACAACCAAAAGCCAAGAGAGCGATTATTAAGTCAGGGGGCTTCACACCTTTCACATGCTGAGTTATTAGCGATACTTATAAATACCGGTAGCAAAGGATTCTCTAGTTTAGATATTGCCAATGAATTATTAAAGTCAGTTACAAGTTTAAAAGAATTAAAACATTTGTCACTCAATGATTTAAATAAAATAAAAGGCGTGGGGATATACAAGTCGTTGATTTTAAAAGCGGCTTTCGAATTAGGAGAGCGTATGCACTCAGGTAGTATTGATGATAAAATCCAAATAACGAGTCCCAAAGATGTCGCAGATTTTATGATGGGGAAAATGGAGCATTTAACTCAAGAAAAATTTGTAGCACTTTTTCTAAATTCAAAAAATATAATTACCAAACAAAAAACAATATTCGTTGGAACACTTAATAGTTCAATCGTCCATCCTCGTGAAGTATTTAGCGAAGCCATAAAGTGTGCAAGTAATGCTGTAATTGTATTGCATAACCATCCGTCAGGTGATACGACGCCTTCAAAAGAGGATATAAAAACCACGGAGCGATTAAGGATTTGTGGCAATGTATTAGGAATCGAACTTTTAGACCATATTATTATTGGTGATCACACATATTTAAGTATGGTTGAAGAAGGTTATTTTGATAATTCCGTGCCCATTAATCTATAAATTAACCTTATTTTCATTTCCGATATATCGTCAATCGTGTATAATCATGATGTTAGATAAGGAGGATTTTTACTTTGGGAACAATATTGTTAATTGGATTATTAATTCCAGTTGTATATTTGATGCAACTTATAAAAAGAAAACAAGAAATCAGTATAAAACACACAGGTTTTACCATATTGTTGTCCATTATTGGTGTAGTAATTACAACAATAGTGATGATTATATTAGACCAATCAAAAAGTGGTATTTGGGCATACATATTTAGTGGATTTGTAGTTGCTATTATATGGGGGTTATTACTTAGTGCTTGTTATTATGTATATCAGGTATTATCAGGAAATGCTAAAAAATAATGGGCATAGATATTATTAGAGCGTTTTGAAGACTAATGTATAATATGATTACCTAATCAAAAAATCTGGAACATCTATTCATGTCCCAGACTCTGCACTTTAATGTATAAAGTTTAAATAATAACTGTAGTTTTCCATTAACCAAAGGATACCTTGATACCCTAGATAAATACAAAGTACAATTATACCTACATATATTAAAAACCTTAAAATTGATAAGCCGACTCTAAATAATAAAATAACTAAGAGGGCAAGCAAAATTATGGATATAATACTCATTTTTAGTCACTCCCTTTACTCATATTGTACTATTAATATAATGCAAACGCATCAGTCTATGGTTAAGTTTCAGATACTTCTATAGACTGATGTTTTTCAATAGGACAATCGATATAATTTAGAATGACTTAATAGGAGGTTGGTTCATGCGTTTTATTTTTAGTATTATAAAAAATATTATCGCTATTATTGCGATAGTAATCATAGTATTTTTCGCATTGAAATATGCGCCCTTTTTAAAGGATCAAGAGTGGAACCCTGTACACAATAATGAACCTTCCGCAGATCATTCACATTCCGCTAAACAATTGACAGGTGGACAGCGCTATTCTGTAGAAGATAATGATATTTTGAATAATGTACCATTAAGTCAAACTAAAAACGTTTTTGACTGGATAGATAAAAAAGAATTTATGTCAGTATCTGGTATTGGACGAATGGGATATAGTGATGATTATTTAGCTGGCCAGCGTGGAGATGAGTTTATAATTTATAAATTTGGCTCAGATTCAATTCGCGTTTATAAAACTGAGATTGAGATGGAACAAGACCTTAATCAGTTAGGTGAGCATATAAAACTACAGCCACCATCAAGTTACGAGTAAGGTGTTTGAATTATTTAATGAAATACGTTAGCCTTGAAAGTAGTAAAAACGTTAAAGGTTGGTGTCTAATTTGAGTGAACAGTCTAATGATAAAAAAGTAGATGAACAAGCGAAAGCACAAAATCTATTTGCACGTTGGCGTAAAGAAGAAACATTATATAAAGAAGACGAAAAAGAAGCGGATAAAGCAGCTAATGCTAAGCCATCTGATAATGAAGAAAAATAATATTTATAAGTAATATGATTTAAGTCCTGGGCATCTAAGATGTCTGGGCTTTTTAATTTGGTGTCGTCACTTTAGAGAGCTCATAGTAGTAATTTTTAACTGCTACGCTTATGTACTGGCGGAAATAGCCAATAATTATACACTACTAAAAACGTAAAATTTAACACTATTTAGTTTAGTTGAAAATAAAACATATTAATACACTATTCTAGGTGAAAATTGATATAATATGATGTATCGAGATTTTTTATATAAATTAATTTACGTTTTAGTACATTGATTGAGTATTTTATGTAAGTAGTTTGATGTTGATACTTTATTTCATACTACTTGTAATATAGAATAATAAAAGAACAGAAAATAGTCGGGTAATAGAGGTGTTTAGGTTGTCAAAGTTTTTTAAAAACAACAAATTGATTGTTATTTTATGCGCAATCATTGTGTTTATTGCCTTAATTGGTGTATCTTTACGTTCACAGTCACAGTCACCTGTGGAACAATACGTTGGAGATTCAGTCGCATTTGGCCAAAAAGCGATTAGTTATCCAGTCCAATTTGTAACAGGATCAATAAACAATCTTTTTTCTAGTGATGATGCTAAAGAATCATCTAAAGTTAAACAGTTAGAAGCAGAAAATGAAAGACTTGAAGCAGAAAATAAAAAGTATAAAAAAGAATTGGATATCCAGGACATATCTAAATTTGAACCTATTTCTAGTACTGTACTATCAAGAAATCCTGATCAATGGATGAATACGTTGGTAATAAACCAAGGTTCTAAAGATGGTATAAAAAACAATATGGCGGTAATGACATCTGAAGGATTAGTCGGTCGAATTTCTAAAGTAAATCAATTTTCAGCACAAGTAGATTTGATATCAACTAATACACGGTCAAATAGATTATCTGTCAATATTCAGCACGATGGGAAAAATGTGTTTGGTTTAATAGATCATTACGATGCCAAAAATGAAGAACTTGTTATTACTGATATCAATAATAAAGACAGCATTAAGAAAGGCGACAAAGTTGTCACTAGTGGTTTAGCAGATCAACTTCCAAGTAGTATATACATAGGAGAAGTTTCTAAAGTAGAAAACGACGAATATGGTTTATCTAAAGAAGTTAGAGTAAAAACGGCGGCAAACCTAGCTGATTTACAACATGTATATGTGGCTAAAAGAGACCCGAAAACAATCCCTGATAATGAAGGTGGGGCGAGTGAATGAGGGCACTTTACTATTTCTTAATTAGCGTTGTGTTGTTCTATATTGATACTGCAATAGGCCTAGTAATTCCCATGCACATTGGAGAGAAGACAATCATTTTTGTGCCACATCTTACATTTATGTATCTCTTGTTGATATGTGTGTATCGAAGCTTTGGTGTTGCACTAATTTTAGCGATTGTATTAGGTTTAGTTACTGATTTATATTTTGGTAGTTTTTATGGGTTATATTTATTCGGCTATATATTATTTGTAGTTATAATGGACTTTTTCTTCAAAACATTTTATAGAGATCATGCAATGTTGTTTATTATCGTACTCTTAAGTACCGTATTTTTAGAAATTTATGTAGCAATTATCTATAGTATTCTTGGACTCATAGAGTTTAATTTTATTGACTTTGTAATATTCCGATTATTACCTACATTTATTTTAAATTTGATTTTATTAACTATATTGTATCCAATTATCAGTAAATTTTTTAGAAAAGTTCAATTCAAGATTGACAGTAAGAAGGCGTAATGCTAAAATGCAGTAGTTGAGTAGTTTTTAGCTACATACAACCGCACGGATTCAGGTTAAAGTACATGTATGTCACCTGGATTTGGCGTGACTTAAATTATAGGAGGTGCAAAGTATGTTTGCTATTATTGAAACAGGTGGAAAACAAGTTAAAGTTGAAGAAGGTCAAGAAATCTTTGTTGAGAAATTAGATGTTAACGAAGGTGACTCATTCACTTTTGACAAAGTATTATTCGTAGGTGGAGACGCAGTTAAAGTTGGTGCGCCAACAGTTGAAGGTGCTTCAGTTACTGCTACTGTACAAAAACAAGGTCGCGGTAAAAAAATCACTGTATTCACATACAAACGTCGTAAAGACTCTAAACGTAAAAAAGGTCATCGTCAACCTTATACTAAATTAACTATCGACAAAATCAACGCATAATTATGATTAATGTTGATGTTACATTGAACGATGCCGGTCAAGTAACTGATGTTATCATGGATGGCCATGCAGAACATGGCGAATATGGACATGATATAGTTTGTGCAGGTGCATCCGCAGTTCTTTTCGGAAGTGTTAATGCTATAATGGGATTAACAAGTGAGAAGCCCGACATTGATTACAATGAAGACGGTGGACATTTCCACGTTAGAAGTGTAGACACTACAAATGAAAAAGCGCAATTAATTCTTCAAGCAATGTTAGTTTCATTGCAAACAATTGAAGAAGAATATAAAGACAATATCAGACTAAATTATAAGTGAGGTGCAATCATAATGTTAAAATTAAACTTACAATTCTTCTCATCTAAAAAAGGACTTGGTTCTACAAAAAACGGACGTGACTCTGAATCAAAACGTTTAGGAGCTAAACGTGCTGATGGTCAATTCGTAACAGGTGGTTCTATTTTATTCCGTCAACGCGGTACTAAAATTTATCCTGGTGAAAATGTAGGTCGTGGTGGCGACGATACATTATTCGCTAAAATCGACGGCGTTGTAAAATTCGAACGCAAAGGTCGCGACAAAAAACAAGTTTCTGTATATGCAGCAGCTGAGTAATTTTTGTTAACGTTAACACCAGAAGTTATAACTTCTGGTGTTTATTTTTTGTCTTTATTTTCTAACTAACTAGATAATGCTATAATAAATAAGATATAAATATTAAAATTTAAGAAAAAGAGGTGAAATCATGTTTGTCGATCAAGTTAAAATATCACTTAAAGCAGGTGATGGTGGAAATGGTATAACTGCATATCGCAGAGAAAAATATGTCCCATTCGGTGGACCAGCTGGTGGCGATGGTGGCGATGGTGCGTCTATTATATTTGAAGTAGATGAAGGTTTAAGAACATTATTAGACTTTAGATACCAAACTCATTTCAAAGCTAAAAGAGGTGACGGTGGTCAAAGTAGTAATATGCATGGTAAAAATGCTGAACATTTGATTTTGAAAGTACCACCAGGCACGATAATTAAAAGTGTAGAAACTGAAGAAGTATTAGCAGATTTAGTAGAAAATGGTCAACGTGCTGTTGTAGCAAAAGGTGGCCGTGGCGGACGTGGTAACTCTCGTTTTGCTTCTCCAAGAAATCCAGCTCCTGATTTTAGTGAAAATGGTGAACCAGGTGAGGAAATCGATGTTACACTTGAATTAAAGCTACTTGCTGATGTAGGGCTAGTTGGGTTTCCAAGTGTTGGAAAATCAACGCTTTTATCAATTGTTTCTAAAGCGAAACCTAAAATTGGAGCCTATCATTTTACAACAATTAAGCCTAATTTAGGTGTTGTATCAACTAAAGATCAAAGAAGTTTTGTCATGGCTGATTTACCAGGACTTATTGAAGGTGCTTCTGAAGGTGTAGGTTTGGGCCACCAATTTTTAAAACATGTTGAGCGTACGAAAGTTATTGTACATATGATTGATATGTCTGGTTCTGAAGGTAGAGATCCTTTTGAAGATTATAAAGTTATTAATGAAGAATTAAGCGCTTATGAACATCGTTTAGAAGAGCGACCACAAATAGTAGTTGCCAATAAGATGGATATGCCTAATGCTGAAGAGAATTTGCAAGCTTTTAAAGAAGCTTTAAATGATACGTCTGTTCAAGTTATCCCACTTTCTACTTTTATGCATGATCATATTGATGAATTATTATATTCTATTGCAGATAAATTAGAAGAAGTAAAAGATGTGGACTTTAGTAAAGAAGATGAAGAAGATTTAGGTGTTAATAGAGTTATCTATAAACATACGCCGAGTCAAGATAAATTTACAATTACTAGAGATGATGATGCAGCTTATGTGGTTAGCGGTAAAGCCATTGAAAGAATGTTCAAGATGACTGATTTCAATAGTGATCCAGCAGTTCGTCGTTTTGCTCGTCAAATGCGTTCAATGGGTATAGATGACGCACTAAGAGCACGTGGCTGTGAAAATGGTGATATCGTAAGAATACTTGGTGGAGAATTTGAGTTTGTTGAATAGGAGTGCTTGAAGTGGACAAAAAAGATTATAAAAAGTTTTACTTAATTCGTGAAGATGTATTACCAGAATCAGTTGTGAAAACTTTAAAGATTAAAGAAGTCTTGAAAAATGATCCGTCATTGTCCATATTTGAAGCAGTGAAGCAATTCGATTTATCGAGAAGTGCTTTTTATAAATATAGAGATACTATTTTTCCAATAGACGAGAAAATTGAATCTACAAGAGAGTTTACATTGATTCTTTACGTAAATGATATTGTAGGTATGTTAGCAGAAGTGCTTAATACTTTATCTAAATTAAGTTTGTCTGTGCTAACAATCCACCAAAGTGTACCAATGGAAGGTCGAGCAACAATAACGCTGTCATTGGATGCAACGAGTACAGAGTTAGAGATTGATGATGTTACAGAGGCATTAAGAGTCATCGATCACGTATCTAAAGTAGAATTGATTAGTATGACGATATAAGGAAGTGGAATTGTGTACGCATATATTAAAGGCACGTTAACCGTATTAAATCCAACTCATGTTGTAGTTGAAGCTTCTGGTGTTGGTTTTGAAATTCAAACACCGAATTCATATCGTTTTCAAAAATTTATGGATCAAGAAGTAGTCATTCATACTTCACTTATTGTAAGAGAAGACGCACAATTACTTTATGGTTTTATAAATCAGGAAGAGAAAGATATGTTTTTAAGTCTTATCAAAGTAACCGGTATAGGTCCGAAATCAGCATTAGCTATATTGGCAAGCAGTTCGCCGAATGAAGTTAAAATAGCTATAGAAAATGAGAATGATGCATATCTAACAAAATTTCCAGGCATCGGTAAAAAAACAGCTCGTCAAATCGTATTAGATCTTAAAGGGAAGGTCCAAATTAACGAAGAAGATAGTAGCCAACTATTAAATATAGCAGATGACTCAGCAGATAGCATGCCAATCATCAAAGAAGCATTACTTGCATTAGAAGCTTTAGGTTATTCGAAACGCGAATTAACAAAAGTTGAAAAAACGTTATCTAAATCAACGTTTGAGTCTGTAGATGAAGCAGTTAAAAAAGGCTTGCAACTATTAATATCTTAAACGTGAATCATATTGTATGAAAGGGGGATAACACAATGGATGATAGAATGGTTGATCAAGCATTGCACGATGATGAATCGACCTTTGAATTATCTTTGAGGCCAACAAAATTGCGTCAATATATTGGACAATCAACGATAAAGTCGAATTTAGAAGTTTTTATTAAAGCAGCCAAAATAAGACAAGAACCTTTGGATCACGTCTTATTATTTGGTCCCCCAGGTTTAGGTAAAACGACATTATCTAATATTATCGCAAATGAAATGGATGTTAATATTCGCACTATTTCGGGTCCATCTATTGAACGTCCTGGTGATTTAGCTGCCATACTCTCAAGTCTACAACCTGGTGATGTATTATTCATCGATGAAATCCATAGATTGAGTAGTGTTGTAGAAGAAGTGTTGTATCCTGCTATGGAAGATTTCTTTTTAGATATTGTAATTGGTAAAGGTGAAGAAGCGAGAAGTATTCGTATAGATTTGCCGCCATTTACTTTAATCGGTGCAACTACGCGTGCAGGAAGTTTAACAGCACCGCTTAGAGACCGTTTTGGTGTACATTTGAGATTAGAATATTATAAAGAGACTGAATTAAAGGAAATTATAGTACGTACTGCTGAGGTGTTAGGTACATCAATTGATGACGATAGCGCAATAGAATTAGCAAAACGTAGTCGTGGAACACCAAGGGTTGCTAATAGATTGTTAAAACGTGTACGTGATTTCCAACAAGTGAATGATGATGAAATTATAAGTATTGCGACAACCAAGGCTTCATTACAATTACTACAGGTTGATGAAGAAGGACTGGATTACATTGATCATAAGATGATGAATTGTATTCTAGAACAATACAAAGGTGGTCCTGTAGGTTTAGATACCATCGCAGTATCCATTGGTGAAGAACGCGTTACGATTGAAGATGTCTATGAACCTTTCTTAATTCAAAAAGGTTTTATCGAACGTACGCCTAGGGGTAGAAAGGCAACGCCATATGCATTTGAACATTTTAGCAAGAAGAATGGAAAGAGGGAATAAGTTTGGATATCGAAGCGTTTGATTACCATTTGCCAGAATCATTAATTGCACAAACACCGTTGAAAAACAGAGATGAAAGTAAATTATTAGTTCTAGGCAGACAATCAGGTGAAATTGAACATAAACATTTTAAAGATATTATTGATTATTTTGAAGCAGGCGGTACCTTGGTATTAAATGATACGAGAGTAATGCCTGCCCGTTTGTTTGGCTTGAAAGCAGAAACTGGTGCGAAAGTTGAAATGTTAATGCTTACTCATATTGATGGAAATGATTGGGAAGTGTTATTGAAACCAGCTAAAAGAATTAAAGTAGGTAATAAATTAACTTTTGGTGAAGGTAAAATAGTAGCTGAATGTATAGAAGAAATGGATCAAGGTGGACGTATTATGCGTTTGCATTATGATGGTATCTTACAAGAACGTTTAGATGAATTGGGTGAAATGCCTTTGCCACCATACATCAAAGAGCGTTTAGATGATCCAGACCGTTATCAAACAGTTTATGCTAAAGCAACTGGTTCTGCTGCCGCGCCGACAGCTGGCTTACATTTTACTGATGCATTGCTAGAAGAAATAAAAGCTAAAGGTGTTAATATTGCGTTTATAACATTGCATGTGGGTCTCGGTACATTCCGACCGGTAAGTGTAGAAAATATTGATGATCATGAAATGCACAGTGAATATTATCAAATGAATGAAGCAACGGCTGAGCTGTTAAATCAGACAAAAGCACAAGGTCATCGTATTATTTCTGTTGGAACAACTTCAACTAGAACTTTAGAAACAATCATGCAAACAAACGAGCAGTTTGTAGCTCAGAGTGGCTGGACAGATATCTTTATCTTCCCAGGCTTTACATTTAAGGCGATTGATGGATTAATTACAAACTTCCATTTACCCAAGTCAACACTTGTGATGCTTGTTTCTGCATTTAGTTCTAGAGATTTTATTTTAAATGCATATAATCAAGCTGTATCATCAAAATATAGATTCTTTAGCTTTGGAGATGCAATGCTAATTATTTAGGGAATGAAAGGAGTATTTTTATGCCAGCTGTAACATATGAGCACATAAAAACATGTAAACAATCTGGTGCCAGATTAGGTATTGTGCATACGCCACACGGTTCCTTTGAAACACCAATGTTTATGCCTGTAGGTACTAAAGCAACGGTAAAGACAATGAGCCCAGAAGAATTACATCAAATGGAGGCTAAAATCATTCTAGGCAACACATATCATTTGTGGTTACAACCTGGAAATGATATCATCAGAAAGAGTGGGGGATTACATCAGTTTATGAACTGGAATGGTCCTATACTGACAGATTCTGGTGGTTTCCAAGTATTTAGTTTAAGTAATTTAAGAAAAATTACTGAGGAAGGCGTAGAATTCCGTCATCATACAAATGGTTCTAAACTATTTTTGAGTCCTGAGAAATCAATGCAAATACAAAATGATTTAGGTTCAGATATTATGATGGCTTTTGATGAATGTCCGCCAATGCCTGCTGAATATAAATATGTGAAAGATTCTATTGAAAGAACGACAAGATGGGCTGAACGTTGCCTTAAAGCACATGAGAGACCAGAAGATCAAGCCTTGTTCGGTATTATTCAAGGTGGAGAATATAAAGATCTTAGACAGCAAAGCGCTGAAGAATTAGTTGCTTTAGATTTTCCTGGATATGCGATTGGTGGATTGTCTGTGGGCGAACCTAAGCCAATTATGTACGATATGGTACATCACACTGAACAATTTATGCCGAAAGACAAACCTCGCTATTTAATGGGGGTTGGCTCACCAGATGCATTGATTGAGTGTAGCATTAGAGGTATGGATATGTTTGACTGTGTACTGCCAACACGTATTGCACGTAATGGTACATGTATGACTTCGAATGGTCGTTTAATAATAAAGAACGCAAAATATGCGGATGACTTAGGACCACTTGATGCACAATGTGATTGTTATACATGTAAAAATTATAGTAGAGCCTATATAAGACATTTAATAAAAGCTGAAGAAACTTTTGGAATTCGTCTTACTACTTATCATAATTTACATTTCTTGCTGAAATTAATGGAAAACATCCGTCAAGCTATTCGAGAAGATCGTCTTTTAGATTTTAAAGAAGAATTCTTCGAACAGTATGGGCTTAATGTAGATAACCCAAAAAACTTTTAAAAAGGGAGAAATAAAATAATGCAATTTACTTCATTGATATTACCAATTTTATTATTAGTATTAATGTGGTTCTTCTTAATTAGACCACAACAGAAAAAGGCTAAAGAGCATCGTGAAATGATTAGCCAAGTAACATCTGGCCAACGTGTAACTACAATCGGCGGTATCAAAGGTACTGTACGTAGCGTTGATGAAACAACAGTTGTATTAACTTTAAATAGTAGCGGTACTGAGCTTACTTTAGAAAAGCCAGCTATTAAACAAGTTGATCCTTCATAAATTAGAATTGGAACTCAGGACAAACGTCTTGGGTTCTTTTTTTAATCATAGTTATGAATATAAGTGCCATTAAAACGAAATTTAAATTTAATGTTATACTCTAAAAGCGTAGTACAAAAGCAACCGCGACATACTAATTATGCTTTTTAGCGCTTACATTTAAAAATAACTTTGGAAATTAGTTGAGTTAGTTTTTACACTTGGTGTAATGTGTTAAGATGTATAAGGTTGTTCAAAAAATATTAGTTAATTTTACTCGTACTCATTTTAAAACGAGTCAATTTAAAACATAAGCTAACAATGAGGTGTTCAAGTGAAAAAGAGTAGTAGAATTGTTGCGTTTGTCTTACTTGTAGTTCTGTTGTTTGCAGGTATGGGACTTACATATAAGAACGTAGTCAAAGACGTTAACCTTGGTTTGGACTTACAAGGTGGATTTGAAGTTTTATATCAAGTTGATCCCTTACAAAAAGGCGATAAAATAGATGATAAAGCAGTAAAAGCAACTGCTAAAACGCTAGAAAATCGTGTCAACGTTTTAGGTGTATCAGAACCGAAAATCCAAGTAGAAGATAAAAATAGAATTCGTGTACAACTTGCTGGTGTAAAAAATCAATCGCAAGCACGAGATATTTTGTCATCTCAAGCAAACTTAACCATTCGTGACGCGGATGATAATATTAAGTTAACTGGTAAAGATATTCAACAAGGTTCAGCGAAACAAGAATTCAAACAAAATACAAATCAGCCAGCGGTTACTTTTAAATTAAAAGACAGCGCTAAATTCAAAAAAGTAACTGAAGAAATTTCTAAGAAAAAAGAAAATGTTATGGTTGTATGGTTAGATCATGAAAAAGGTGATACATATCATAAAGAAATGGATAAAAAAGATCCTAAATATGTATCAGCTGCTTCTGTAGATAAGCCAATTAATTCTGACAGCGTTGAAATTTCTGGTGGATTTAATGGTGAAGAAGGCGTACAAAAAGCCAAACAAATTGCAGATTTATTAAATTCTGGTTCATTACCTGTTGATCTTAAAGAAATTTACTCAAATTCAGTAGGTGCACAATTTGGACAAGATGCGTTAGATAAGACTGTATTTGCGGCAGCAATTGGTATTGCAGTTATTTATCTATTTATGTTAGGTTTCTATCGTTTACCTGGTTTGGTAGCTGTCATTGCGCTCACAACTTATATTTACCTTACATTAGTAGCGTTTAATTTTATTTCAGGTGTGTTAACGTTACCTGGTTTAGCCGCTTTAGTACTTGGTGTTGGTATGGCAGTAGATGCAAACATTATCATGTATGAACGGATTAAAGATGAATTGAAAATTGGACGAACGCTTAAACAAGCTTATAAAAAAGCGAACAAGAGCTCATTCTTAACGATTGTGGATGCTCAGCTAACAACTGTAATTGCAGCAGCTGTGTTATTCTTCTTCGGTGAGAGTTCAGTAAAAGGTTTCGCTACTATGTTACTATTAGGTATTTTAATGATATTCGTAACAGCGGTGTTCTTATCTAGATGGTTATTGTCATTACTTGTTTCATCTAATTTCTTCAAAAAATCAAACTGGTTATTTGGTGTAAGTAAGAAAAATATCCATAGCATCAATGAAGAAAAAGAAATTCATGATTTGAAAACACCATACGAACGCATTGACTTTATGAAATTAGCAAAACCATTACTAGGTTTAAGTGTACTTATTATTGTAGTTGGTGCTGTCATCCTATTTATTTTCAAATTGAATTTAGGTATCGACTTTACAAGTGGTACACGTGTTGATTTCGAATCTGATAATAAAGTGACTGAAAATAAAGTGACACAAACTTTAGAAGATAAAGGATTTAAACCGGATCAAGTTTCACTTGGTGAAAATGGAAAAACTGCTACTGTTCAATTTAAACACGATTTATCCAAAGATGAAGTGTCTAAAATGCAAAATACAGTAGATAAACAATTCGGACATAAACCGACAGTCAATACAGTGTCACCAGTCATTGGACAAGAGTTAGCGAAGAATGCAATGCTTGCGCTGATATATGCGTCTATTGGTATTATCATCTATATCACATTTAGATTTGAATGGCGCATGGGACTTTCATCAGTTCTATCATTGCTTCATGATGCATTTATGATTGTTGCGGTATTCAGTTTATTTAGACTAGAAGTTGATATTACATTTATTGCAGCAGTATTGACTATTATTGGTTATTCAATCAATGATACGATAGTAACGTTTGACAGGGTTCGAGAGAACTTACACAAAGTTAAAGTGATTACCGACAAGTCTCAAATTGATGACATTGTCAACAGATCTATTCGTCAAACAATGACACGTTCAATCAACACTGTATTAACAGTTGTGATTGTTGTTGTTGCATTATTACTATTTGGTGCACCAAGTATATTCAACTTCTCATTAGCGTTACTCATTGGTTTAATTTCAGGTGTATTCTCATCTGTATTTATTGCAGTACCGCTCTGGGGCATTATGAAAAAACGTCAACTTAAGAAATCAGATCATCATAAAATAATTGTTCATAAAGAGAAAAAATCAAACGATGAAAAGATTTTAGTATAAATATTTTTCAAATGTTCAGCCTTCTACTATTTAAGTAGGAGGCTGTTTTTATATTTTATTTTAATAATTTAGACGTAATTAAAATAAAAGTGCTTCTAATAAATGGAACTACTTTTTATTTTGAGATATCTTTTGTATAATGACTTGTGGAAATGAGGGAGAATAGTATGATTAAATCAAAGTATACTTGGGACGTTAAAACACCAGAAAATGAAATTACAGAGGATGTTTCATCAGATTTAAAACTAACTCCTATTGTAAAAAAAATACTAGAAAGTAAGGGTATTACAGAAAAAGCAGATATCAACGATTTGTTAAAGGGTGTCCAAGTTACACACGACCCAAATTTAATGAGTGATATGGATAAAGCAATAGAACGTATTAATTTAGCTATTGATCAAAATCAGAAAATATTAGTTTATGGAGATTATGATGCCGATGGTGTGACATCGACTACGATTTTAGTTGAAACATTAAAAGAGCTAGGTGCCCATGTAGGATGGTATATTCCAAATAGATTTTCAGAAGGATATGGCCCCAATGAAATGGCATTTAAAAATGCCCATGAAGAAGGTATTTCATTAATCATTACTGTTGATAATGGGATACAAGGACATGAAGAAATTCAAATGGTGCAAGATTTAGGTGTGGATGTAATTGTAACAGACCATCATGAAATTGGCCGCACAATGCCTAATGCATTCGCCATTGTACATCCAATGCATCCAGAATATGATTATCCATTTAAATATTTATGTGGTGCAGGTGTAGCGTATAAATTAGCGCAAAAATTATTAGATGAACCTCCAGCACATTTTTTAGCACTGGTTGCAATAGGTACAGTGGCAGATTTAGTTTCGCTAACTGATGAAAATAGAACTCTAGTTAAACAAGGTTTAGAGGTACTTAATCATCATTGCCCAGCATCGATTAAAGCGATTTTAAAACAAGCTGGAAATAATGATGAAATTACAGAAGAAACAATCGGGTTCATTATTGGTCCAAGACTAAATGCAGTAGGTAGATTAGAGGATGCTGCATTGGCTGCTGAATTATTGATGACTGAAACTGAAGAAGAGGCAGAATTTTTAGCGGAGCAAGTAGAATTTTTCAATCAAGAACGTAAGGATATTGTCGCTCAAATTACAGAAGAAGCTTTAGCGATTGCCGATAGCCAAGTGAAAAAAGGCGCACAATTTCTATTGTTAGCACAACCAGACTGGCATGAAGGTGTACTAGGTATTGTTGCTTCGAAGGTTGTAGAAACTTATAGTCTACCTACTTTAATTTTAAATATAGATGAAGGTCAAGATCATGCGAAAGGTTCTGCCCGTAGTATTGAGCAAGTTTCCATGTTTGAAATATTAAATGCACATTCTGACTTAATTTCAAAATTTGGTGGACATCATATGGCAGCAGGCGTAACGATGCCGATAGAAAATATTGAACAATTGCAACAAGGTCTAAATGATTGGATGTCGCAGCTTGCTGCAACAACGTCTTTAGAACCCGTTAAAAAAGTCGATGTTACTATTTCAGAAAATGACATTACCATTAAAAATATTCAAGATGTCCAAAAATTACGACCATTTGGAACGGATTTTTCTAGCCCATGCTTTAAACTAGAAGATATTGTTGTCAATCAGGCGAAAGCTATTGGTCAAGACAAAAACCATTTAAAATTAGTTATGGGTGAGCAGCAATTACAAGCGCTATTTTGGCAAAATGGTCATCTAGCCAATGAGTTAGGTGCACAACAACCAATTAATGTAATCGGTACATTGCAAATAAATGAATGGAATGGATTCCAATCACCTCAATTTATGATTCAAGACATTGCAAGTAATAGTTTACAAATATTGGATTACAGAAGTAAGCGTAAGATTAATGAAATAGATCAGGACACTAGTCAAGTTGCATATCTGATTCATAGTCGTAGCGAAAAACTTGGGGACAATTATTACTATTATGGCGATGTTATAGAACAATCATACGATAAATATGTATTTAGAGATTTACCGCCGTCAATGGATGCCATTAAAGCAACATTAAAAACAATGCGACCGTCACAAATCTATTTAGTGTTAAATCATGAACACTCAATTTATTTTGAAGGTATGCCTAAGATGGATACATTTAAACAGTGTTTTAAGGCTTTAGCCAATAAAAAAGAGACGAATTTAGCAAAAGAAGGTATGCAGTTAAGTCAGTATTTAAATATACAACCAAGTATGCTTAAATTTATCTTAAAAGTTTTCTTGGATTTAGAGTTTATAAAAGATGAAAATGGTATAATCAAAATGAATAGTGTTTCAACCAAAAGAGAAATTGAATCCAGTAAATATTATCAAGGTAGACTTGATAGAATAGAAGTTGAAAAAGTATTACTTTATGATGACTTTAATCATTTAAAACAATGGTTTAAAACTGAACTGGTAGATAATTAGGAGGAAGTTTGAATGGATTTAAAACAATATGTGTCTGAAGTTGAAGATTGGCCAAAACCTGGAGTAAGTTTCAAAGATATTACGACAATTATGGATAATGGAGAAGCTTACGGTTATGCAACCGATCAAATCGTGGCATATGCTAAAAATAGAGATATAGATGTAATTGTTGGGCCTGAAGCGCGTGGTTTTATTATTGGTTGCCCAGTAGCATATTCGATGGGGATTGGTTTTGCACCAGTACGTAAAGAAGGCAAACTACCTCGTGAAGTGATACGTTATGAGTATGATTTAGAGTATGGTACGAACGTTTTAACAATGCATAATGACGCGATTAGACCGGGTCAACGTGTGTTGATTACAGATGATTTATTGGCTACTGGAGGCACTATTGAAGCGGCAATTAAGCTAGTTGAAAAATTAGGCGGTATTGTTGTAGGTATTGCATTTATTATTGAACTTAAATATTTAAATGGAATTGAAAAAATTAAAGATTATGATGTTATGAGTTTAATCTCTTATGACGAATAATAAATAATAAAGTTAAGCCAGATGACAAAACTTAGAATATTTGTCATCTGGCTTTATTATGTTTTCATGAAATAGATTGTTCTCAAATAAGTTTACCCTTGATTAAAATTAGTTCATATTTTAGTAATAGTGTTATCTACGCATTTATTTATTGATTAACATGTAGTATTATATAACTATTATACATATTTTGGCCTAATAACGTAAAAATTCGTTGCATCATAAATATTAACAGAGCTAACGAAAAATAATACTGGGTACTAATAGTGATTAATATTTAGTATAGGGGTGTCTTAAGTGAACAATGAATATCCATATAGTGCAGATGAAGTACTATCCAAAGCAAAATCATATTTATCAAAAGAAGAATATGATTTCGTATTAAAAAGTTATCATATAGCATATGAAGCGCATGAAGGCCAATTTCGAAAAAACGGACTACCTTACATTATGCATCCGATTCAAGTTGCGGGTATATTGACTGAGATGCATTTAGATGGGCCTACCATAGTTGCAGGTTTTTTACATGATGTCATTGAAGATACACCATATACATTTGATGATGTTAAAGGAATGTTCAATGAAGAAATTGCAGTGATCGTTGAAGGTGTAACAAAACTTAAAAAAGTAAAGTATCGTTCTAAAGAAGAACAGCAAGCTGAAAATCACAGAAAGCTCTTTATCGCAATCGCTAAAGACGTGCGTGTTATTTTAGTGAAATTAGCTGACCGTTTACATAATATGAGAACATTAAAAGCTATGCCTCGTGAGAAACAAGTTAGGATATCAAAAGAAACGCTTGAAATCTATGCACCATTAGCTCATAGATTAGGGATCAACACAATCAAGTGGGAGTTAGAAGATACTGCACTTAGATATACAGATTCCGTACAATATTTCAGAATTGTTAATCTCATGAAGAAAAAACGTAGTGAGCGTGAAGCATATATTCACAATGCAATAGATCAAATTCAAACAGATTTAGCTAAGATGAATATTGTGGGCGACATAAACGGACGTCCAAAACATATTTATAGTATCTATCGTAAAATGGTGAAACAGAAAAAACAATTTGACCAAATCTTTGATTTATTAGCAATTAGAATTATTGTAAACTCGATTAATGATTGTTATGCGGTATTGGGATTAGTGCATACATTATGGAAACCAATGCCTGGACGCTTTAAGGATTACATCGCAATGCCTAAGCAGAATATGTACCAATCATTACATACGACAGTCGTTGGCCCGAACGGTGATCCACTTGAAATTCAAATAAGAACGTTTGAAATGCACGAAATTGCAGAACATGGTGTTGCTGCACATTGGGCATATAAAGAAGGTAAAAAAGTTACTGAAAAGACACAAAATTTCAATAACAAATTAAACTGGATTAAAGAATTAGCGGAAACTGACAATACCACTTCTGATGCTGAAGAATTTATGGAAACACTTAAGTTTGATTTACAAAGTGATAAAGTGTATGCATTCACACCAGAAAGTGATGTTATAGAGTTACCATATGGTGCTGTGCCGATTGATTTTGCTTATGCAGTGCACAGTGAAGTTGGAAACAAAATGATTGGGTCAAAAGTTAATGGTAAAATAGAGCCCATCGACTATGTGTTACAAACAGGTGATATTGTTGAAATTAGAACTAGCAAGCATTCTTATGGACCTAGTAGAGATTGGTTGAAAATAGTTAAGTCTTCAAGTGCTAAAAGTAAAATTCGTAGCTTCTTTAAAAAGCAAGATCGTTCTTCTAATATTGAAAAAGGGAAGTTCATGATTGAAGCAGAAATTAAAGAACAAGGGTTTAGAGTAGATACAGTACTTACTGATGAAAATATTGCCGTGGTTAATGATAAATATAATTTTGCCAATGAAGAAGACTTGTTTGCTGCTGTAGGTTTTGGTGGTGTGACGGCACTACAAATTGTCAATAAGCTGACTGAAAAGCAACGCATATTAGATAAACAAAAAGCATTGAATGAAGCACAAGCCATAACGAAGTCAGTACCTATTAAAGACGATATAACTACTGACAGTGGTGTTTATGTTGAAGGTATAGAAAATGTATTAATCCGATTATCAAAATGTTGTAATCCAATCCCTGGAGATGATATTGTAGGATATATCACGAAAGGGCACGGTATCAAAGTGCATCGCACAGATTGCCCTAATATAAAAAATGAACAAGAAAGACTCATACATGTTGAATGGGTACGTTCTAAAGATTCGACACAACGTTACCAAGTTGATTTAGAAGTATCTGCTTATGACCGAAATGGTCTATTAAACGAGGTACTTCAAGCTGTCAATTCGACACAAAGTAACCTAGTTAAAGTTTCTGGACGTTCTGATATAGATAAAAATGCAATTATCAATATCAGTGTCATGGTCAAAAATGTCAGTGAAGTTTACCAAGTTGTAGAAAAAATTAAACAACTCGGTGATGTGTATACAGTCACGAGAGTTTGGAATTAGAGGTGCAACCAAATGAGAATAGTAGTCCAAAGAGTTAAACATGCTTCCGTTACAAATGAAGCTATAGCACATCATATAAATAAAGGCTACTGTTTGCTCGTTGGTGTAGGAAAGACATCAACCGAAGCAGATGTAGTAGCATTAGCTAAAAAAATTGTTAATGCTCGTTTATTTGAGGATGATGAAGGTAAGCTCAATTTAAATATACAGCAGGCTGAGGGTCAAATTTTATCAATATCACAATTTACTTTATATGCAGACGTTAGAAAAGGGAACCGTCCCGGATTCTCGCAATCCATGGCACCTGATCGTGCGAATGAACTCTATGAATTATTCAATGATACACTACGCTCTTATGATATAGAAGTACAAACAGGTGAATTTGGCACAGATATGTTAGTGGATATTGCTAACGATGGACCAGTCACAATTATCTACGAAAGTCAGGATGGCAAAATCCTATGATTAAAATCAATACTTGGTTAGAAAAACATAATTTGAGAAATTTTCCTATGCTGATTGTTGCAGTAGCCTTTGTTATTTTCATCATAATGATCATTGGATTTCTGAATCAAAATGATGAAGATAGTAGTACGATTTACGTGACTGAAGATGCAGAATTAAGAACTGGACCAAGCGCTGCTTATCCTGAAATTAAAGCCATTGATCAAGGGCAACATTTTCATAAAATTGGAAAAAATGGTAAATGGATAGAAGTAGTATCAAGTAATAATAAAGAAAAAGGATGGGTCGCAGGTTGGCATACAAATTTGGACATTCAAGCTGACACTAATCCCAATGAAAAACCTTTAAAAGGCAAAACAATTGTACTTGATCCTGGTCACGGTGGTAGTGACCAGGGGGCATCAAGTAATACTTCAAAGAAAAGTACAGAAAAAGTATACACATTGAAAACTGCGAAAGAGTTAAAGTCACTGCTTGAAAAAGAGGGCGCTAACGTGAAAATGACGCGCGAAGTAGATGAATATGTGACACTTGATGATCGCAATATCAAAGGTGATGCTTATATTAGTATACATAATGATTCCCTTAAATCTTCAAAAGCCAATGGCAGTACGGTATATTGGTTTAAAGATAATCAAAAGGCACTTGCAGAAACTTTAAGTGCAAGTTTGCAAAAGAAAGCATTGTTAACGAATAAGGGAGCAAGGCAAGAAAACTTCCAAGTATTGAGACAAACGAATGTACCGGCAGTATTGCTTGAATTAGGTTATATTAGCAATCCTACTGATGAAGATATGATTACAGATCAATTGCACCGACAAATTTTAGAAAAAGCAGTGGTAGATGGACTACGTGCATATTTTTCAGAATAAAAAGGTTGCATAATAAACATAAAGTCGTTATTATTGAGTATGAATTCTATATTAAAACCGATATGATTCTTGATTTTTCTAATCGAAATGGTAGCATTTAAAGTGCGTAGAGACATAATTCAAGGCTGAAAAATTATGCAGAGTAACTTAGAAATGATTAACACAAGAACAGGTGCTCTATTGAGTCGCGTAACGAGCGTTAATCGTATGAAGTGGGTTACAGATATATGTCTATAACCAATTAGGGTGGCAACACGGAAATTCGTCCCTTGTATGACTATTTAGTCATGCAAGGGTTTTTTTATTGCATAAAAGGAGAGATTCTATGATAAATATTCCTAGAGGAACGCAAGATATTTTACCAGATGAAACAAAAAGATGGCGTTTTATTGAAAATAGATTAGATGAGTTAATGGAAGTTTACAATTACCAAGAAATTCGTACACCTATTTTTGAAAGTACTGATTTATTCGCACGTGGTGTAGGAGATTCTACGGATGTAGTTCAAAAAGAAATGTATACATTTAAAGATAAAGGTGATCGTAGCATTACCTTGCGACCAGAGGGAACGGCTGCAGTTGTGCGATCTTATATTGAGCATAAAATGCAGGGTATACCTAACCAACCAGTTAAACTTTATTATAATGGTCCAATGTTCAGATATGAGCGTAAGCAAAAGGGACGTTACCGTCAGTTTACACAATTTGGCGTTGAAGCAATTGGTGCTGAAAATCCAGGAATTGATGCAGAAGTATTAGCAATGGCGATGCATATTTATCAGTCATTTGGTTTAAAACATTTGAAGCTTGTTATCAACAGTATTGGCGATGCTGATTCTCGTCATGAATATAATGAAGCCTTAGTGCGTCACTTTGAACCAGTAATTGATGATTTCTGTAGTGATTGCCAAGCACGTTTACACACGAATCCAATGCGTATTTTGGATTGTAAAATAGATAGAGATAAAGAAGCAGTAAAAACAGCACCTAGGATTACAGAGTTTTTAAATGATGAATCAAAACAATATTATGCAGAAGTAAAACGACATTTAGACGATTTAGGCGTACCTTATGTAGAAGATCCTAATTTGGTACGTGGATTAGATTATTATACACATACCGCATTCGAACTCATGATTGATAACCCTAATTATGATGGTGCGATAACAACTTTATGTGGTGGTGGACGATATAATGGTTTATTAGAATTATTAGATGGTCCGAGCCAAACAGGTATTGGTTTCGCCTTAAGTATTGAAAGATTATTGTTAGCATTAGATGAAGAGAAAATAGAGCTTGATGTGGAACATGAATTTGATTTATTTATCGTAACGATGGGTGAAGATGCAGACCGATATGCGGTTAAATTATTAAATGATTTAAGACGTCATGGCGTAAAAGCTGATAAAGACTATTTACAACGTAAGGTTAAAGGTCAGATGAAACAAGCTGATAGATTGAATGCAAAATATACAATCGTTATTGGTGATCAAGAATTAGAAAACAATCAAATCAATATTAAAAATATGCAATCGGGTGAAAGCGAAGCAATTGAGTTAGATCAATTAGTTAATTATTTTAAAAAATAAGGAGTAGATATCATATGAGCAAGCGTACAACATACTGTGGTTTAGTGACAGAAGCGTTACTAGACCAAGAAGTGACATTAAAAGGTTGGGTACACAACCGTAGAGATTTAGGCGGATTGATATTTGTAGATTTACGTGACCGTGAAGGTTATGTCCAAATTGTATTTAACCCAGATTTTTCTGAAGAAGCATTAAAAGTTGCTGAAACGGTAAGATCAGAATATGTGGTTGAAGTTAAAGGATTAGTTAAAAAGCGTGATCCGCAAACAGTTAATCCGAAAATTGCAACAGGACAAGTAGAAGTGCAAGTTTCAGATATAACAATTATAAATAAATCAGAGACACCTCCGTTTGCAATTAATGAAGAAAACCAAAATGTAGATGAAAATATACGGTTGAAATATAGATATCTTGATTTGAGACGTCAAGAATTAGCGCAAACATTTAAAATGAGACATCAAACAACACGTGCGATTAGACAATATTTAGATAAAGAAGGATTCTTTGATATTGAAACACCTGTCTTAACGAAATCAACACCTGAAGGCGCACGAGACTATCTTGTGCCATCTCGTGTACATGATGGTGAATTTTATGCGTTACCGCAATCACCTCAAATATTCAAGCAATTGTTAATGATTAGTGGCTTTGATAAATACTACCAAATCGTTAAGTGTTTCCGTGATGAAGACTTACGTGCCGATCGCCAACCGGAATTTACGCAGGTAGATATTGAAATGAGCTTCGTAGATCAAGAAGATGTCATGGATATGGGTGAAGAAATGCTCCAAAATGTTGTCAAAGAAGTGAAGGGGGTGGAAGTACCACGTCCGTTCCCTAGAATGACATATGAGGAAGCAATGGAGCGTTACGGTTCAGATAAACCAGATACACGTTTTGACATGGAATTGATTAATGTATCAGAACTTGGTGAAATTATGGACTTTAAAGTGTTTAAAGATACTGTTAATCAAAATGGTCAAGTAAAAGCGATTGTTGCAAAAGGTGCAGCAGATCAATATACACGTAAAGATATTGATGCGCTAACTGAATTTGTTAATATTTATGGTGCAAAAGGTTTAGCTTGGGTTAAAGTTGTAGATGAAGGTCTTAACGGTCCTATAGCTAGATTCTTTGAAGCGGATCATGTTGAAAAATTAAAATCATTAACTGCAGCAGAAGCAGGCGACCTAGTATTATTTGTGGCAGATAAACCAGAAGTTGTCGCACAAAGTCTTGGCGCATTAAGACTTAAACTTGCTAAAGAGTTAAAACTTATTGATGAATCAAAACTAAACTTCTTATGGGTAACGGATTGGCCTTTACTTGAATATGACGAAGATTTAAAACGTTATACTGCGGCACATCATCCATTCACAGCGCCAAAACAAGAAGATATTGAAAAATTAGATCATGAACCTGAAAATGCACAAGCTAATGCTTATGATGTTGTATTAAATGGTTATGAACTTGGTGGAGGATCTATCAGAATTCATAATGCTGACTTACAGTCTAAAATGTTTGAAGTACTAGGATTTACCGAAGAACAAGCACAAGAACAATTTGGATTCCTATTAGACGCATTCAAATACGGTGCACCACCACATGGCGGTATTGCACTTGGTTTAGACCGTTTAGTGATGTTATTAACTGGTCGTACAAACTTACGTGATACTATTGCATTCCCTAAAACAGCGTCAGCAACTTGTCTACTTACAGATGCACCTAGTGAAGTATCTGATAATCAGCTAGAAGAATTATCATTACGTATTCGTCATTAGAATAAACGTAAAGCTTTTATTCTTGCTAAATCTATTATATGTGGTATGATAATTCCATAAGATAGTCATCTGTGGTGTTCGTAAGTTTGCTTCATATTTGGGCCTAACACTCTTTGATCCGGGAGCCCAATGGGTTTTCTTGCAGCGCACACGCCTCAATAGGAGGACTTGCAAAACAAGAAACAGGGCACCCACCTGTTATAAGCAGGCCGAATGATCAAGCATTTTATAACTACGGCACGCACGGACTCTATCGGTACGCAAGACTTCGGTCTTGCGTATTTTTTTGATATAAAATAAGATTTTCAATACAATAAAGTTAAAGTTCATCATATTGATAAACTTTCAAATAATAATTAAATAAAACTCACATATACGATAAAGGAGTATAACATGAAGCATCAATTTTCCAGAAATGAATTAGCATATGGTCAAGAAGGTTTAGCGCTATTAAAAAAACAAACAGTTGTTGTACTTGGTGTGGGTGGTGTTGGTTCATTCGCAGCAGAGGCACTTGCACGTACCAATATAGGACATATCATATTAATTGATAAAGATGATGTCGACATTACTAACGTAAATCGTCAAATCCATGCTTTAACTACTACAATAGGTCAGAGTAAAGTAACGTTGATGGAAGAGCGTATTAAACAAATCAATCCTGATTGTAAAGTTACGTCATTGCATATGTTTTATACTGAGGAAACGTATGAAGCGCTCTTTAATAATTATGATATTGATTATTTTATAGATGCTAGTGATACATTAATGTACAAAGTGCATTTGATGAAAGAATGCTTAGAGAGAGGTATTGCGGTTATTTCAAGTATGGGTGCAGCTAATAAGACAGACCCAACTAGATTTCAAATTGCTGATATTTCTAAGACCTACATGGATCCTATGGCAAAAATGATCCGTAGAAAATTAAAAAAATTAGGTATATATAAAGGAATTCCAGTAGTATTTTCAGATGAGAGCCCAATTATGATTCGCGAAGATGTTATTGAAACAGTAGGAGATGCCAATGCACCAACGAGAAAAGGACAGATGCCACCGTCATCCAATGCATTTGTACCAAGTGTTGTAGGATTAATTTGTGCGAGCTATGTCATTAACGATATTCTGAAAGATATTCCAGTGATGCGTATTAAAGATAAGAAGTAGTAAGTGTTTTTCTAAAATTTGAGACTAGAACCGTATTGTATATGGGTCTAGTCTCTTTTTATATTCTTATAAACTTTGTGTATTCCACTAATGTTATGACACGTTCGTACTTTATTTTTTATGTTGAGATTGTGTAATCTGATCATAAATAGATTTAAATTGTTGTTCTGCTTTTGAAGTTGTCTTAGGTTCATAATATATTTTTCGTTTCAATTTGTCTGGTAAATACTGTTGTGGTACGAAGCCACTGTCATAACTGTGAGGATATTGATAATCGATTGCTCTACCAAGTTCTTTAGCTCCAGCGTAATGACCATCTTTTAAGTGATCAGGTATTTGACCAACATGCCCCTTGCGAATATCTGAGAGTGCTGCATCAATCGCTGAGATGCCAGAATTTGATTTTGGAGATAAGCAAAGTTCAATTACAGCTTGGCTTAATGGTATACGTGCTTCAGGGAAACCTAAACGTTCTGCAGATTCTATTGCAGCTAAAGTTCTTTGACCTGCACTTGGTGAGGCTAGGCCAATATCTTCAAAACTAATAACTAATAATCTTCTAGCGATTGTTGGTAAATCACCAGCTTCTATTAGGCGGGCCAAATAGTGTAGTGCAGCATTGACATCGCTGCCTCTAATTGATTTTTGAAATGCACTCATAACATCGTAATGCATATCACCATCTTTATCACTCACAAATGCACCTTTTTGCAGGCAGTCCTTAGCATCTTGTAATGTTATATGTCTTTCTTCATTTACAGTTTCAGCACTTAAAACTGCTAATTCTAGTGCATTTAATGCACTTCTCACATCTCCTTGACTTTGCGTAGCAAAGTAAGTCAATGCTTCTTCATCAACATTTGGATTATACTTACCTAAACCACGTTCAGTATCATGAATAGCGCGATCTAATGAAATTCTAATATCATTTTCATCGAGTGGAAACAACTCGAATATTTGAGCTCTGGAGCGTATCGCTGGATTTATCGCATGATATGGATTAGAGGTTGTTGCACCAATAAGGACAATTTTTCCATTTTCCAAATGTGGTAACAGGAAATCTTGTTTTGCTTTATCTAAACGATGTATTTCATCTAATAATAGAATGACCTGGCCAGACATTTTGGCTTCTTCAACGATAAGTTGCATATCTTTTTTCGTATTTGTAACAGCATTTAGCTGTCTAAATTTAAATTGTGTACTTCCAGAAATGGCTTTTGCGATACTTGTTTTACCAATGCCAGGTGGACCATAAAAAATCATAGAAGATAGTCGTTTCGTATCAACCATTCTTCTAATTATACCTTTAGGGCCAACTAGATGCGTTTGCGAAATAATCTCATCTATGTTGTTTGGCCTCATTCTCGACGCGAGTGGTTCGTTTGTCACAATCTTTCACACCTTTCTAATACTATATTAACTTAAAAAATGATAGAATGTTAATATATAGTATTCGAATTAAGTGAGGTAATATAATGAAAATTTCAACTAAAGGAAGATATGGATTAACACTAATGATATCTTTGGCTAAAAAAGAAGGTCAAGGATGTGTATCATTAAAATCTATTGCAGAAGAAAATAACTTGAGTGACCTATATCTAGAACAACTTGTAGGCCCATTGAGAAATGCCGGATTAATTCGAAGTGTTCGTGGTGCAAAAGGTGGTTACCAATTAAGAATACCAGCAGAGGAAATTACTGCAGGTGATATTATTCGCTTATTAGAAGGTCCAATTACATTTGTAGAAAGTATTGAATCGGAGCCACCAGCACAAAAACAACTTTGGATAAGAATGAGAGATGCAGTTAGAGATGTCCTTGACAATACATCGTTGAAATATTTAGCGGATTACAAGGATACAAACAATTTAGATGGTTATATGTTTTATATTTAAGTTATAATCATTTTGTTTAACTTTATTCCATTTTAAGTGAAAAACTTTTAATTAAATTTATTTAAAATGTTTAATTCGATGTATTAGTGGTAATTACTAAATATACATCGTAAGGAGGTTTTTATAATGGCAGATGAAAATAAATTTGAACAAGCAAAAGGTAACGTTAAAGAAACAGTAGGTAATGTTACTGATAATAAAGAATTAGAAAATGAAGGTAAAGAAGATAAGACTTCTGGTAAAGCTAAAGAATTTGTAGAAAATGCAAAAGACAAAGCGAACGAAGTAATCGACAAATTTAAAAAATAATTTCAAGTAATTTATAAACAAAGTTAAGGAGTGATTCCAATGGCTGAAAATTTCTTAGATAAAGCTAAAGAAGCAGCAAAAAATGTATCAGATAAATTAAAAGATACAGATAACGAAAAAGCAAAACAAGCATCAGAACAAATCGATAAATTCACTGGTGGCAGTGATAACGATAAAAGAGATGACAATAAAGACGAAAGATAATCTTTTATTCCCAAAGATTGTATAAACTCAGCGAACATAGTGGTTCGTTGAGTTTTTTTGTTTGAAAAAGCCCTTCTTAACTACTATTTCAAATAGTTTTAAGAAGGGACATAAATATTTTGTTTAACTTGTAGTTGTTTATAAATGGTCTATTACATTTTTGAGTTTTTTGTAGGATTCTAGCTGTGCGTCTTGATCATAAATGTAACTAATTGCCATTAATTCATCAATATCATCATGTTCTTGGATAAATGATTGAAGCTTCTCTTTTACTGTTGCTTCAGAGCCTATAAGAGATTGGGCCATTCTTTGTTTAGCTAATTCAAATTCTGTTGGCGTTAATAAACCTCTTAAATCGTCTGTAGGTGGTTGGACGGGTTGCATTCTTCCACGTGTAATACTCACCATGACCTGTGCTTGAGTAGTAGATAAATATTCTGCTTGTTCATCAGTATCTGCAACAATCGCATTTAAACAAACCATAACATATGGCTCACTTAATACATCAGATGGTTCAAATAGTTCTTTATAAATTTGAATTGCATCTTTCATTTGTTGTGGTGCAAAATGTCCTGCGAATACATATGGTAATCCTTTACGAGCAGCTAAATGAGCGGAATCCGTTGAAGAACCAAGGATATATAATGGTACATTTTTATCGACTGCTGGATATGCACGTACATAAGCTTGTTGATTTGCAGGTCCAAAATAAGTTGCCAATTGTTCTACTTCTTCTGGAAATGCATAAACACCATTATGTTGGTCTCGGCGCAATGCACTTGCGGTCATCATATCTGTTCCAGGTGCTCGACCTAAACCTAGATCTACACGATTTGGAAATAGTGTTGCCATCGTTCCGAATTGTTCTGCGACGATTAATGGAGCATGATTAGGGAGCATAATACCACCAGAACCGACACGTATAGTTGATGTATGTTCAAGCGTGTGTTGTATTAAGAGCGCAGTGGCGGAACTCACTAAATTTGGAGCGTTGTGATGTTCGGCTATCCAATAACGCGAATAGTCTAAAGACTCTAGGTTTTGAGCGAGCGTGACCATATCATCAAGTGCAGCTTTGTCATCTTGACCTTCACGAATTGGTACTAAATTTAATGCAGATAACTTTAAATCTTTCATTTCTATCATTGTCCTCCTTTAATGATAATTAGTACTTTGAAGTATAACAGGAGATTTTGAACTTGCGTAAGAAACTGCTCATTGCTATAATGTAATAAATTATAACGATAGGTGGCTTAAGAAAAATACTATGGATAAATCTCATAAGCAATACTACAAACAACAACAGATAAATAAACAAATTATGGGATATAACTATGTCTAAAATAGTATTAAACTTTAAGTAGCCGTATATGCTTTTAAATTTAAATAACTGTTGAGTTAAAGACGTATTATATCCTTAGAAATGAGGGATAGAGTATGTCTTTTTATTTTATACAAAAGCCATTTGAAAAATATGGCAAAACATTGATTAACTATGTCAATTTAGAAATTGAAGTTGGTGCCCGTGCTGCAATTGTTGGTGATAATGGCATTGGTAAATCGACCTTATTAAAAGCATTACATGAAAAATATAAAGATGAAACGTATCTTATGGAACAAGATATGCAGGCGTATGAAACGATGTCGGGATTAGATTTTGTATTATTAAATTTTCCGGAAGTTTCAAGTTTAAGAAAACAATTGGAAACAAATGTTGACAAAATTAGTGACTATATCGCTATCAATGGATATGAAATTGAACAAAATATCATTACACAAGCCAAACGTTTTCAACTATCTGAGCAAAGCTTGGAACAACCTATTGGCATGTTAAGCAGGGGGCAACAGACGAGCATTGCTTTATTACGAGCATTTATGTCTGAAAAAGCACTCATCCTATTAGATGAACCTACGAATCATCTTGACCAATATATGATTGAAAATCTAATAAGAGAGATGAACAAATCACAACAAACCATCGTGTTTATTTCTCACCATAGAGGATTTATTAATCAAACGGCAAACTATATTTTTGAAATCACGAAACAATGTACACGAAAGTTTCATGGAAATTATAACCAATATCAATCAATAAGAAATATGGAAATTCAAACTCAAGCCAAGGCATATGAGAAACAACAAAAAGAGATTAAGGCTTTAGAAGCAACCATGCAACGTATCAAAGAATGGTATACATCAGCACATGCATCGGCAAGCGTTAGAGACCCCAACCAGCAAAAGAAACTGAGTAAATTAGCTAAAAAGGCTAAAACCAAAGAAACTCAAATAAAACAAAAACTAGACAAGCAACAAATTAAAGCACCTATGCATGATAATAGGAACTATCATTTCAACTCCAAAGTATCATTGCAAAAACGTTATCTACTAAGAATTGAAGATTTAACAATGGTGCTAAATCATAAGGTTATATATCAAGATGCACATTTTGAAATAAAAAATAAAGAGAATATTTTATTAACAGGACCAAATGGTAGTGGGAAGTCATTACTCATTGCATTGATAAGAGGAATTTGTGTACCTGATCAAGGACGAGTTCATATTACACCTTCCATAAAAATTGCATATTTCGACCAACAAAATGACTGTTTAAACTATGAACAAACGCCTTTAGAAATGGTGTTGGAATTAGACGGTATGACGAGAAGTCACGGACAAACCATATTAGCTTCATTTGGTTTCGGTCAAGATAAAGTCGATCAGCAGATAGATACATTATCCATGGGAGAAAGAAGCAGACTTCAATTTGTATTATTATTTTTCTCAAATCCACAGTTACTTATATTAGATGAACCTACAAATTATTTCGATATTGCAACTCAAGATTTGATCTTAGGAATGATTGAAAGTTTCGATGGGCAAGTATTAATTGTCACACATGATACCTATCTACAATCGCACTTTGATGCGACACATTGGAAAGTATCCAATCGACAATTGATGAATGTAAGTTTAAATAATCAACGATTGACAGATACTGATGAGACTTTGAAATTATTAGATGATTTTAAAGACATAGATGAAAATGGACATTTTGAAACAGACAACTAGAAAAATTTGTACGTTGGTGCTATCATTGGAACATTGATAAAAGTTTAAGGAGTGTCAAACATGGAAGTATATGCAGATCATGCTGCTACAACCCCAGTTAAACAAGCAGTTATTGATAAAATGATGGAAATCTATGCAACACACTTTGGAAATCCTTCTTCGATTCATAATAAAGGTAGGGATGCAAGACGATATTTAGATGAGGCGCGCAGAACGGTTGCCCAAACTTTTAATGCAAAACCTAATGAGGTGATTTTCACTAGTGGTGCGACAGAGTCAAATAATCTGGCAATTAAAGGTATCGCCTACAATCAAATAGATAAAGGTAAACATATCATTACATCTAAAATTGAACATCATTCTGTACTCCATGTATTTGAACAACTTGAAAGAGAAGGTTTTGACGTAACTTATCTAGATGTTGATAAATCGGGTATGGTCGATTTAGATCAGCTACGACAAGCGATAACCGAAGAGACAACTTTAGTATCTATCATGTTTGTTAATAATGAAGTTGGAACAGTCCAGCCTATGTATGATATTGATGAACTTATGGCTCAATCAAATGCGTATTTCCATGTAGATGCAGTACAAGCGGTTGGTCATCTTGACATTGATTTTTATGAATTTCATATAGATGCAATGAGCATAACAGCACACAAATTTGGCGGCCCTAAAGGTGTAGGTGCATTATTGCTCAAAGAACAAACACCATTAAAATATCAGCAACTAGGTGGAGAACAAGAAGCTAAACGTAGAGCTGGAACAGAGAACTTAGCTCAAATTGTTGGATTAGCAGAAGCGTTACAATTATCGAATCAGAATATGGACGAACATAATATTCATTTAATGAACTTGAAAAATCTATTTTTAGTAACATTACAGGAGCGTTCAGTTCCTTTTGAACTCAATGGTTCAATGATTGATACAACAGGTCATATTGTCAATTTATATTTACCATTTGTCGATGTAGAAACAATGTTAACTTTGTTAGATTTATCAAACATTTATGTTTCTTCTGGCTCAGCGTGTACTGCAGGTACGACTACACCTTCACATGTTTTACAAGCGATGTATGGTGACGATGATAGAGCGAAACATTCTATTCGATTTAGTTTTAATGAACAAACGACAGAACAGGAAATTAAATATATAGCAATGGAAATTCACAAGATTTACCATAAATTTAAGGAGGAAGCATAGTGTCAAATAAAGATACACGTGTAGTTGTAGGTATGTCTGGTGGCGTAGATAGTTCAGTGACGGCACATATTTTGAAAGAGCAAGGCTATGATGTCATAGGCATCTTCATGAAGAACTGGGATGACACCGATGAAAATGGTGTTTGTACAGCCACTGAAGATTATAATGATGTGATTGCAGTATGTAACCAAATAGGTATTCCATATTATGCAGTTAATTTTGAAAAAGAATATTGGGATAAAGTATTCACATATTTCTTAGATGAATATAAAAAAGGACGCACGCCTAACCCTGATGTGATGTGTAATAAGGAGATTAAATTCAAAGCATTCTTAGAACACGCACTTAAATTAGGTGCTGACTATGTCGCAACAGGTCATTATGCACGTGTTCGTCGTAGTGAAGACGGACACGTAGAAATGTTACGTGGCGTCGATAATAACAAAGATCAAACTTATTTTTTAAATCAATTATCTCAAGAACAACTGTCTAAAGTAATGTTCCCAATCGGAAACATAGAAAAAAAAGAAGTGCGTCAAATTGCAGAAGAACAAGATTTAGCAACGGCTAAGAAGAAAGATTCCACTGGTATCTGCTTCATTGGTGAACGAAACTTCAAAGAGTTCTTATCACAGTATTTACCAGCACAATCTGGAGATATGCGTACACTTGATGGTAAGAAAATAGGTACTCATGCAGGCTTGATGTACTATACAATTGGTCAACGTCATGGTTTAGGTATTGGTGGAGATGGTGACCCTTGGTTTGTAGTAGGCAAAAATTTAAATGACAATGTCCTATATGTAGAACAAGGTTTCCATCATGAAGCGTTATACAGTGATTATTTAATTGCGTCTGATGTGTCATTTATTAATAATGTAGATCTTGAAAATGGCTTTGAATGTACGGCTAAATTTAGATATCGTCAAAAAGATACAAAAGTCTTTGTACAAAAAGAACACGATAATGCAATTCGTGTTACATTTGACGAACCCGTACGTGCAATTACACCAGGACAATCCGTAGTGTTATACGACGGTGAAGTTTGTTTAGGCGGTGCAACGATTGATGACGTATTTAAAGAATCTGGTCAATTGAGCTATGTATTATAAGCTAATGTAGTGAGCATGAATTTGAAATCGTTAGTTAACTATACATTATAGTAACTAGCGGTTTCTTTTTTTGAAAATAATGGTTAAAAATGGCTTGGAAATGTTATAATTAGTAGTCAGAAATGAGGGTTAATTTTGAATCAAGAACAAATATATAATTTAATTAAACAAGGTAATTTTGAAGCGGCATTGAAGGCGCTTTTCGAAAATATTGAAGCAAATCCAAAAGAAGTAGAGAATTACATAAATGCAGGTATACTATTAGCCGAAGCAGGTGAAGTTGAAAAAGCTGAAAAATTCTTTCAACGTGCCATAACATTAGCGCCAGAAAATGGTGCAATTTATTATAATTTAGCCAATGTCTATTATAATGAAGGACGATTTAAAGAGGCAATTAAACTATATCAACAAGCATTGAAGTTTAATGTTGATACTGTAGATACAAATTATATGATTGGTATGTCATTCAATCAATTAGAAGCTTTTAAAGAAGCATTACCATTTTTAATGACTGCAGCAGAACAAGATCAACGCCAAGATGTCGAGGTTCAATTTCAATATGGTTTAGTATTATGTCATTTAGAAATGTTCGAACAAGCGATACAACAACTACAACATGTTTTAGATATAGATAAAAAACATGCAGATGCACTTTATAATTTAGGTCTAGCATCTTATATGCAAACCGAAGATACAGAGCAAGCTTTAGCATATTTTGAAGAAGCAGTTAAAGTAAATCCAGAACATATGATGAGTCATCACGCAATTAAGACTTTTAAAGCCATCGCAGAGGAGGAATAACCTATGGAAGACCCTACATTATTTAATAATTCAATGATTAAAGGAACCGTTGATGCCATTTTATTTCAAAATAAAGACAATTTTTATACGGTTTTAAAAGTTGATTTGATTGAATCTAACGAATCATTTGATTCAATGCCAACAATTGTAGGGTTCTTCCCAGAGATTGCTGAAGGTGATGTATATACATTCAAAGGTCAAGTGGTTACACACGCCAAGTATGGCAAGCAATTAAAAGCTGAAACATTTGAAAAAGAGCTGCCACAAACAAAAGAAGCAATCATAAGTTATTTATCCAGTGATTTATTCAAAGGCATTGGTAAAAAAACAGCACAAAGTATTGTTAATAAACTAGGTGAAAATGCGATTAATGATATATTAAACGATTCTAGCGTGTTAGAGAAAGTGCCAAGCTTACCTAAAAAGAAACAAAAACAAATAGCAGAACAAATCGCTAGCAATCAAGAGACAGAACAAATCATCATACGTTTACATGACTTGGGGTTTGGGCCAAAGTTGGCGATGGCTATTTATCAAGCATATTTAGGAGAAACGTTAAATATTGTTGAACATAAGCCGTATCAACTTGTCTATGATGTTAAAGGTATTGGCTTTAATAAAGCGGACACCTTAGCACGCAATGTCGGTATTCATTTTAATGATCCGGAAAGATTAAAAGCAGGGATTCTCTATGTACTTGAGGAAGAATGTATAAAGCAGGGGCATACGTATTTACCAACAAATCAAGTGTTAGAAATGACACAAGATATGTTATCACAACCTCCCAATGAAGTAATTGAGCAACATCAACTAGAAGGTGTAATCAATGAACTCGTGAGCGATACGAAATTAATCCGTCAAGAATATGAAGTAGCCATACCTAGTCTTTATTATTCAGAATTAAAAAGTGTTCAAAACCTTTATCGTAATTATTCATATACGAATAAACTAAAAGAAATAGAGCAATCTGATTTGTTGATGGAAATAGGAGAAATCGAAAATCGTAATCAAGTAACATACGCTAATTCTCAAAAAGATGCGCTACAAACTGCTATCAATTCTAAAATCATGTTACTCACAGGTGGACCAGGTACTGGAAAAACGACTGTAATTAAAGGCATAGTTGAACTATATGCAGAAATTCACGGTTTATCACTAGATTATGATGATTATCAAAATGATGATTATCCAGTCGTATTAGGTGCACCTACTGGAAGAGCGTCAAAACGCTTGGCTGAATCTACAGGACTAGAAGCTATGACGATTCACCGTCTGATAGGCTGGAACCAAGATACACAACCAGAAGATATATTAGAAAATGAAATTTCGGCAAAGCTTATAATTATAGATGAAATGTCTATGGTAGATACATGGTTATTTCATCAGTTTTTAAGTGCTGTTCCTATTGATGCGCAAATTATTTTAGTTGGTGATGAAGATCAATTACCATCTGTTGGCCCAGGACAGGTGTTTAAAGATTTAATAGATTCTAAAGTGATTCCAAGAGTGAATTTGACTGAAGTCTATAGACAGCAAGATGGATCTAGTATTATTGAATTAGCACATAGAATGAAACTAGGCGAACCTATAGATATCACACAACGTTTTCATGACCGTAATTTTATCAATTGCACGACGGATCAAATACCAACTGTTGTGGAAAAAGTGGTGTCTAGTGCTGTTAAGAAGGGGTATGACATGAGTGATATTCAAGTCTTAGCACCGATGTACAAAGGTTCAGCTGGTATCAAAAAGTTAAATACTGTATTACAAGATATTTTGAATCCTAAGGAAAAAGACACGAGAGAAATAGAGTTTGGCGATGTTGTTTTTAGAAAAGGTGATAAAGTATTACAGCTCGTAAATAGACCAAGTGACAACATTTTTAATGGTGATATTGGTGTTATCGTAGGAATTTTTTGGGCTAAAGAAAACGCCTTAAATAAAGATGTATTGGTCGTTGATTTCGAAGGTAATGAAATCACTTTTATGCGTCAAGATTTACTTGAGTTAACGCATGCGTATTGTACTTCTATTCATAAATCACAAGGTTCTGAATTCCCAATTGTCATCATGCCAATGGTTAAGCAGTATTTTAGAATGTTACAGAAGCCTATCTTATATACTGGATTAACGCGTGCCAAGCAATCTCTCGTATTTTTAGGAGATCCACAAGCTTTTGACATAGGATTAAAGACACATGGGCAAGCAAGGATGACGCAACTATGCACCTTCTTAAAAGCTTATTTTACTAATGAAGATACGCAACTGTCGGATAGTGAAAGTGTTGATGAAATGTTTGATTCCGATATGATATTAACTGAAGCGAACATTTACCACATAAATCCTATGATTAATATGGGACAAATAACGCCATATGACTTTGTTGAAGATTGACATTATCAACGAAAATAAATACAATATAATTAACTTCGCATAAAGATGAGTAAACTATATGAACCATAAAGAGATGTACTGGTTGGTGCAAAGTACAGTAAGTATAGTTGAACGCTACTTTATGTCAGGATGCATAATAACTAATTGAGTGATAAGTGTACATTAGTAAATTTAAAGCAACCTAACTGTTTGCATTCAAAGCTAGCAGCATAGTTTGTATCAGTTTACTAATACTTATAACTAGGGTGGTACCGCGAAACGTTCGTCCCTTTTATGAGGATGGGCGTTTTTTTATTTAATTTTTATTAACTCACCAATTTAATTGAGCTGAGATGGAGGGATTTTAAGTATGAAAAACTTAAAAGCAAGTGAAATTAGACAAAACTTTATTGATTATTTTGTAGAAAAGGGACACATGGTTGAACCGTCAGCACCACTTGTGCCGATTGATGATGATTCATTATTATGGATTAATTCTGGTGTAGCAACGCTAAAAAAATATTTTGATGGTAGAGAAACACCGAAAAAGCCACGTATTGTAAATTCTCAGAAAGCCATTCGTACAAATGATATTGAAAATGTTGGTTTTACAGCGCGTCATCACACATTTTTTGAAATGTTGGGTAATTTCTCAATAGGAGATTATTTTAAAAAAGAGGCTATTGTATTTGCATGGGAATTTTTAACAAGTGAAAAATGGATGGCGATGGACCCTAAATTATTATATGTGACAATTCACCCAGAAGATGTTGAAGCATATCGTATTTGGAATGAAGAAATTGGCTTAGAAGAAAGCAGAATTATTCGTATCGAAGGTAATTTCTGGGATATAGGTGAAGGACCATCAGGACCAAATACAGAAATATTTTATGATAGAGGCGACGCATTTGGTGCAAACGATCCCGCTGAAGAAATGTATCCAGGTGGAGAAAATGAACGTTATTTAGAAGTATGGAACCTTGTGTTTAGTGAATTTAATCATAATAAGGATCATACTTACACGCCATTACCAAATAAAAATATTGATACAGGTATGGGATTGGAAAGAATGGCATCAATCGCTCAAAATGTACGTACAAATTACGAAACAGATTTGTTTATGCCAATCATTCATGAAGTAGAACGTGTATCAGGTAAAACATATTTAGAAAATGACAACTACGATGTTGCTTTCAAAGTAATTGCTGACCATATTCGTACAATTGCATTCGCGATTGCTGATGGTGCGTTACCTGCAAATGAAGGTAGAGGATATGTATTACGTCGTTTACTTCGTCGTGCAGTAAGATTTAGTCAATCTCTTGATATTAATGAACCATTCATGTATCAATTAGTGGATATTGTAGCAGAAATTATGGAACCTTATTACCCAAATGTAAAAGATAAAGCTGACTTTATTAAACGTGTTATAAAATCAGAAGAAGAACGTTTCCATGAAACTTTGGAAGAAGGTTTAACAATTTTAAATAATCTAGTTGCTCAAGCGAAATCAACAACACAAGAAATTAGTGGTAAAGATGCATTTAAATTATATGACACGTATGGTTTTCCAATTGAATTAACAGAAGAAATTGCAATGCAAGAGAATTTATCAGTAGACATGAATACATTTGAACAAGAAATGCAACAACAACGCGATAGAGCAAGACAAGCTAGACAAAATTCACAATCTATGCAAATTCAAAGTGAAGTATTAAAAAATATCACGACGGAAAGTACATTTGTTGGTTATGATGTAATGGATAAAGTATCTACGATTACAGATATGATTCAGCATGGTGAAATCGTTGAAAGTGCAGAAGCCGGAGATACGATTTATTTTGTACTTAAAGAAACACCTTTTTATGCAGTAAGTGGTGGTCAAGTAGCTGACCAAGGTACAATTAGTAATGAAAATTTTGAAATTGCTGTAACCGAAGTAACGAAAGCACCAAATGGTCAAAATCTTCACAAAGGTGAAGTACAATTTGGTACTGTAACAACTGGTGCAGAGGTTTCAGCAAGTGTTAACCATAAAGAGCGTCGTTCAATTAAGAAAAATCATAGTGCGACACATTTATTACATGCCGCATTAAAAGAAGTATTAGGCGACCATGTTAACCAAGCAGGTTCACTCGTCGAAGCAGATCGTTTAAGATTTGACTTTTCACATTTCGGACCAATGACGGAAGATGAAATTGAACAGGTAGAACGTAGAGTAAATGAAGAAATTTGGAATAGTATTGAAGTAGATATTCAAGAAATGCCGATTGCAGAAGCGAAACAACTTGGTGCAATGGCGTTATTTGGCGAAAAATATGGCGATGTTGTCAGAGTTGTAAACATGGCACCATACTCTATAGAGTTATGTGGTGGAATCCATGTAAATAATACGTCCGAGATTGGCCTATTTAAAATAGTAAGTGAATCAGGTACCGGTGCAGGTGTACGTCGTATCGAAGCCTTAACAGGTAAATCAGCATTCTTATATCTTGAAACAATACAATCACAATTTAATGCAGTAAAATCTCAAGTTAAAGTGAAAACAGATGATCAAGTATTAGAAAAAGTTATACAAATGCAAGTAGATGAAAAAGAACTTGCTAAACAATTAGAACAAAAAAATAAAGAAGTTACAGCATTGAAAATGGGTGACATTACTGACCAAGTTGAGGAAATCAACGGTCTGAAAGTACTTGCTACAGAAGTAGAAGTTCCCAATGCAAAAGCAATTCGTGAAACAATGGATGACTTTAAGTCCAAATTGCAAGATGCGATTATTGTACTCATTAGTGAGGTAGATGGTAAAGTGGCATTAGTTGCTACAGTTCCAAAAGCAATGACAGATAAAGTGAAAGCTGGTGACATCATTAAAAATATGGCACCAATCGTTGGCGGTAAAGGCGGCGGTAGACCTGATATGGCACAAGGTGGCGGTACTGAACCTGAGAACATAACAGAATCATTACGTTTCATTAAAGATTACATTAAATCTCTATAACTTCTGATCAAACTAAGGTAGAATATAATCAAGAACGTTTTTACTTGCATACTAAGGAGTGTTAAACATGGAAAATTTTGATAAAACAATGAAATTTAATTATGATGAAATTCCAAAAGAAGATGTCAAAACAGTACTACAAAATGTCTATAATACGTTAGCGGAAAGAGGCTATAATCCAGTCAATCAAATCGTTGGTTATTTATTATCTGGTGATCCGGCTTATATTCCACGTAATAATGAAGCTAGAAATCAAATTCGTCGCATTGATCGAGATGATATCATGGAAGAGTTAGTTTCTAGTTATTTGCAAGAGAAATCTAATTAATTTATGTTAAAGCATAAAATCATTGGACTAGATGTAGGTAGTAAAACTGTAGGCATTGCAATTAGTGATCTTATGGGTTGGACAGCCCAAGGATTAGACACACTCCGTATAGACGAAGAAAACAATGACTTAGGCATTGATCAACTCGTTAAAATCATAAAAAAAGAAAATGTAGGGACAGTAGTTATTGGTTTACCTAAAAATATGAACAATTCTATTGGCTTTAGAGGTGAAGCTTCGTTACAATACAAGGAGCAACTACAAGAATCATTGCCATCTTTAGAAATAATCATGTGGGATGAACGTTTAAGTACTATGGCTGCCGAGCGTTCATTGCTTGAAGCGGATGTTTCCCGAGAGAAACGCAAAAAAGTCATTGATAAAATGGCTGCCGTGTTTATCTTACAAGGCTATTTAGATTCTTTACAATAAAAAGGAGCGTTTAATAATGACAGAACACAATCACAATTCTGAATTAGAAATTAACAATGAAGAGGAATTATTAACTTTATACGATGAAGAAGGAAATGAAGTCCTATATCGTAAAGTATTAGAATTTTTCCATCCTGAATTTAAAAAAGAGTATGTGATTCTTGCAGAAGAAGGCGCAGAATCAGATGACGATGATTTAATTGAATTAGTTCCAATGATTAATGAACCTGACGAAAACGGTGAGGGTGGTAAGTTTTTACCAGTTGAAACTGATGAAGAATGGGACATGATTGAAGAAGTGGTAAACACTGAAATGGATGATCACGACCACGAATAATTAGCACATGGAATTTGAGCAAAGGTGTTATTTGTTTTTCAACATTCTCAAATATGAGTATACGAAAGCCACAGGCATGTAATATGATGCTTGTGGCTTTTTGTATTAATAATGAATTGTATTCAAAGTGAAGTACAGTAGATCATTTCAATATGACTATAGATAAAGCAATAAATTATACTTATATTATCAATGTGTTTATGGTAAAATATATAAAGTTAAATTTAAACGTACGCTTATTTGAAAATAAGTTATATATACATAGATTTAAACAAAACACATGTGTCTAACATGAACAGTGATAAATAAAACACAATCAGTCATAAGTGGCTGATTTATTTTATTGTTTAAATTAAAGGTATCATTTTACAATAAAGGAAGTTCTGAAAATGGAAAACAACGAGTCCTATTTATTGAATTTACACAAACAGAGAGACAATGATATTGAAAGTTTGAGAACATATGCGGAAGAGCATCAAGTACCGATTGTAGACAGATTGACATTAGATATGATTAAACAATTGATTCGGTTACATAAACCGTTGAATATACTAGAAATTGGTACTGCGATTGGCTATAGTGCCATGCAATTTGCATCAGTAGCAAGTGATATACATGTCACGACAATTGAACGTGATTCAGAAATGCAACAAAAAGCATTAGAACATTTCAAACAATATGGTTATACTTCACAAATTAGAATGTTACAGGGTGATGCTTTAGAACAATTTTCAAAAGTTAGTGATCGTACCTATGATATGATATTTATTGATGCTGCCAAAGCACAATCTAAAAAGTTTTTTGAACTGTATACACCGTTATTAAAAGTTGGTGGATTAGTAATTACTGATAATGTGTTATATCACGGATTTGTTTCTGATATATCCGTTGTTCGAACACGAAATGTGCGTCAGATGGTTAAAAAAGTTATTGAGTATAATGAATGGTTAATGAACAATCAAGCGTATACAACTAATTTTTTGAATATGGATGATGGTTTAGCAATTTCAATTAAAGGAGAATCATAATGACAGAATTATTAGTAACACCGAAATCTGTTGCTCATATAGAGACATTAATTGAAAAAGGTGCAGATGCATTTGTTATAGGTGAGCAAAGATTTGGACTAAGACTTGCCGGAGAATTTGATAAACAAGCAATGCAACAAGCTGTTGAATTGATTCATCGCAATGGCAAAAAGGCATACGCCGCTGTGAATGGCATTTTTCATAATTATCATTTAAATGCTCTTGAAGCATATATAAAATTTTTACATGAAATAGAAGTTGACCGTATTATTTTCGGAGATCCAGCTGTCGTTATGTTTGTGAAAGGTCAAACGCATCCTATTCCATTAAATTGGGATGCTGAAGCGTTAGTTACTAATTATTTTCAATGTAACTACTGGGGTAAAAAAGGTGCTCAACGTGCACAATTGGCTAGAGAGCTGAGCTTAGAAGAAATTATTAATATAAAGAAACATGCTGATGTTGAAATTGAAGTACAAGTACACGGCATGACATGTATGTTCCAATCAAAACGTATGCTCTTAGGTAATTATTATACCTTCCAAGAGCGTCAAATGAAGATTGAAAGAAATAAAGAAGCTAACGAATTATTATTATACGATGAAGAGCGGGACAATAAATACCCAGTCTATGAAGACTATAATGGTACGCATATTATGTCACCTAATGACATTTGTTTAATTGAAGAATTGGATTCATTATTAGAGGTAGGCATTGATGCACTTAAAATCGATGGTGTCTTGCAAACTGAGGATTATATCAATGTATGTACAGAACAGTACCGTGAAGCGATTGATTTATATAATGAAGATCCTGAAGCGTATGATGATGAAAAATTTATGCTAGTAGATCCAATAGAAGAGATACAACCAGAGCACCGTCCGTTTGACGAAGGCTTTTTATTTAAACAAACAGTATATTGATGGAGGAGAAACAGTGAAAATTTTAGAAGTAATAAATACACAACATACACCTAAAATAAAGAAACCTGAACTTCTAGCGCCTGCTGGGAATTTAGAAAAACTAAAAATTGCTGTACATTATGGTGCAGACGCTGTCTTCTTAGGAGGCCAGGCTTATGGCTTAAGATCAAATGCTGATAACTTTACTATGGCTGAAATCAAAGAAGGCGTTGAATTTGCCAACAGATATGGTGCGAAAATTTATATTACAACGAATATTATTGCACATGATGAAAATATGGATGGTTTGGAAGATTATCTACGTGATTTAGCGACTGCTGGTGCAACTGGTATCATCGTTGCAGATCCGTTGATTATAGAAACCTGTAAGCAAGTAGCTCCACAACTAGAGATACATTTATCGACGCAACAATCACTTTCTAATTATAAAGCCGTTGAATATTGGAAAGAAGAAGGTTTGGATAGAGTAGTATTAGCACGAGAAACAGGTGCAATGGAAATGAAAGAAATGAAAGAAAAGGTTGATATTGAGATTGAAGCTTTCATTCATGGTGCGATGTGCATTGCATATTCTGGAAGATGTACATTAAGTAATCACATGACTGCACGTGACTCTAACAGAGGTGGTTGTTGTCAAAGTTGTCGTTGGGATTACGATTTGTTAGAAGTCGACGATGAAGGCGAATTAGATTTATTTTATGCTGATAATGAGGTGGCTCCTTTTGCAATGAGTCCAAAAGATTTAAAACTGATTGAATCCATTCCTAACATGATGGATATCGGTGTAGACTCATTGAAAATAGAAGGCCGAATGAAGTCAATTCATTACATTGCAACCGTTGTATCTGTTTATAGAAAAGTTATTGATGATTATGCTGCAGATCCAGAACATTTTAAAATTAAACCTGAGTGGTTAATTGAATTAGATAAATGTGCAAACAGAGATACTGCTTCAGCATTTTTCGAAGGAACACCAGGTTATGAAGAGCAAATGTTTGGCCAGCAAAATAAGAAAAACTCAGATTATGATTTTTGTGGACTTGTATTAGATTATGATGAAGAGACAAACATTGCTACAATTCAACAACGTAATAAATTTGAACCAGGTCAAGAAATTGAATTTTTTGGTCCTGAAATAGATACTTTCAGACAAGTAGTTCATACAATTTATGACGAAGAAGGTAATGAACTTGATGCTGCACGACATCCATTACAAATTGTGCAATTAAAGGTCGATCGTCCAATTTATAAAAATAATATGATGCGAAAGGAAATTGGATAATGAAAAGCACAACTATTATAGGCATAGCAGGCGGATCAGGCTCTGGTAAAACATCAGTTACAAATGAAATAATGAAGAATTTAGAAGGTCATAGTGTTGCACTATTGGCTCAAGACTATTATTATAAAGACCAATCACATTTAACGTTTGATGAACGTTTAGAAACGAATTATGACCATCCATTTGCATTTGATAATGATTTATTAATTGAAAATCTGAATGATTTACGAAATGGTAAACAGGTTGAAGTGCCGACGTATGATTATACAAATCATACACGAAGTAAGGAAACGATTGCATTTGAGCCAAAAGATGTTATTATCGTAGAAGGCATATTCGCTCTTGAAAATAAAACGTTACGTGATTTAATGGATGTAAAAATTTATGTTGATACTGATGCTGATTTACGTATCTTAAGACGACTGTTAAGAGATACAGAAGAACGCGGTCGTACAATGGAATCAGTAATAAATCAATATTTAAATGTAGTGCGTCCAATGCATAACCAATTCATTGAACCTACTAAAAGATATGCGGACATTATTATACCCGAAGGTGGTAGCAATAAAGTTGCAATTGACATCATGACTACAAAGATTCAAACTTTAGTAAGTAAACAATAGACTGTATAGGTAAAGGAAGATGACATAATGGAAAATCAAAAACAATATCCAATGACTCAAGAAGGTTACGATAAATTAGAAAAAGAACTAGAAGAGTTGAAAACGGTCAAAAGACCAGAAGTAGTTGAAAAAATTAAAGTTGCACGTTCATTCGGTGACTTATCAGAGAACTCTGAGTACGATGCAGCAAAAGATGAGCAAGGCTTCATAGAACAAGATATCCAACGCGTAGAACATATGCTACGTAATGCCCTTATCATCGAAGATACAGGTGACAATAATGAAGTACAATTAGGTAAAACTGTAACAATCGTAGAATTACCTGGTGACGAAGAAGAAGAATATCAAATCGTTGGTTCAGCAGAATCTGATGCTTTTAAAGGTAAAATTTCTAATGAATCACCAATGGCTAAGAGCTTAATTGGTAAAAAATTAGATGACGAAGTACGTGTCTCTCTACCAAATGGTGGAGAAATTAACGTCAAAATTGTCAATATCAAATAATTAGTAGAATAAACCCCCAAAATACTTATATAGTTATTTTGGGGGTTTAAAATATTTTAAGCTTAAATTTACATATAGAATAATGTTATCTTTAAGCAGTGGGAAATTTTATTTGTAATCCTAATATAATAAATTATTATTTTTTGACAAATTTTGGTTTTATTATTAAAAGTGATAATTATTTGCTATTAAACAGACTTTTAATATGAATGATATAATACAAATGTTGAGCACGCAATTTAGTTTGAAATTATAATAAATTGTAATTGTTTACAAGGGGGGAACGTTTTGGAATATAAGATAATAAATGAACAAACAATAATGATTTATTTTGATGCACAAATAAATCCAATAACGTTTAATAAAGTACAACAGATTGAAAAATACATATTAGAACAACATCATCCAGCAATTATTGAAATGATACCGTCTTATCGTGCGCTTATGTTAAATATTGATCTTTCTCATGGTAATCCACAACAAGTCATTTTAGAATTAAAATTAGATGATTTTTATGTTGATGCAGATGCTCAAACCAATCAAACTACTAAGACAATTCACTTACCTGTCTGCTATGGTGGTGACTATGGTGAAGATATTGAAACCGTAGCTACGTATCATCAATTATCTATCGATGAAGTTGTGAATATACATAGTCAAAAGTCATATTTAATTTATATGTTAGGTTTTATGCCTGGTTTTCCATTTTTAGGTGGACTTGATGATCGATTGCATACACCGAGAAGAAAAGAGCCAAGAACACGTATACCTGCTGGATCAGTTGGTATAGCAAATAATCAAACTGGTCTGTATCCAAAAGCTTCTCCAGGTGGCTGGCAAATCATTGGTCAAACACCAATCCATGTATTCGATGCACAACGAGCACCTATGAGTTTATATTCACCTGGTGATTATATTAAGTTTTATGCTATAGACCAACAAACATTTAAGCAAATAGAGCATGAACAACAAGATCAACATTTTGATATTGAGAAATGGGTGAAAATAGAAAATGAGTATTAAAATTTTAAATCCAGGATTATTTAGTACGATTCAAGATGAAGGTAGAATAGGATATCAAGCTCAGGGATTCTCCACAGCTGGAGCACTTGATATATATGCATTTAGACTTGCGCAAACGCTTATAAATAATGAGGGGCCAGCTATCGAATGTACGATGTTTGGACCAACAATTCAATTTTTAGCTGATAATACTTTTGTGGTAACAGGCGCACATTTTGATGCGTTATTAAATGAAAAGCCAGTTAAACACCAAACTGTTATTGCAGTAAAGCGTGGAGATATCTTAGCATTAAATTCAGCTACAGATGGAGCGAGAGCATATATTACATTTGGTAAGCCACTAGATATACCTTTAGTGGCAAATAGTTATTCTACACACACGCATAGCAACATAGGTGGTTATCAAGGGCGTGCCCTAAAATCTGGAGATATTATACAAACTAAGATTTCAGATAGCTTTGCACAACATATAGGTATAAGTAGTAATTCACAAGTCTCAGTGTCAGATACAGTACACGTTATAGAAGGTCCTCAAATTGATTGTTTTTCAGATGAAGCAAAAGAAAAATTGACTTCAACTACTTTTAAAATTTCAGAAAAATCAGACCGAATGGGATACCGTTTACAAGGTCCCGATATTGCCCCTGAGGAATCAGCCGATATCATTTCAGAACCGGTTGCATTAGGTAGTATACAAGTTCCAGATGATGGCAATCCGATTATATTATTAAATGATAAACAAACTGTTGGTGGTTATACAAAAATAGCGACGGTGTGTTTAGCTGATTTAGATATACTTGCACAGAAAAAACCTAGTGAAACTATCAATTTTCAATGGATAAGCGTAGAACAAGCAACTGAAAGACTCAAAGAAAAAGAACGGTTGTTTGTAGAAAAGCAAGAACAGTTATTAAAAACACCTGTTTACGATCTAGCACAAATGAGAAATACGTCTACACGTTTAAATAAATTACTAAAAGGAGAATTGTAATGAATTATGAAAAAATAGAAAAACTTATCAAACTTGTAAAAGAAAATGATGTGAAAAAATTCAAATTCAAAGATTTTGAAAACGAAATAGAATTAGATTTTACTGAGGGTGCTGTAAGTCAACAACCAATATACGGCACAACGCAACAATCAAATAATAATGATTCAAATAATAGTGCGGAACAAAAAAGTGCAGATACACAAAGTCAATATCAAGAAATCAAATCACCAATGGTTGGTACATTTTTCTTACAAGATGAAAAGGAATTAACAAACCCTGTAATCGAAGTTGGAGACGAAGTTAATAAAGGGGATGTCATAGGTTACATTGAGGCTATGAAAGTCATGAATGAAGTCACAAGTGATGTTTCTGGAGTGGTTGAAGAAATATTAGTACAACATGGAACAAATGTTGAATATAATCAAGTCATTGTCAATGTAAAGTAATTAGAGAAAGGGGTGTTTGCGTTGTATCGTTGTCTAATTGCAAACAGAGGAGAAATAGCTGTAAGAATTATACGAGCTTGTAGAGAGATGGAGATTGAAACAGTAGCGATTTATGCATTAGGAGATGAAGATAGTTTGCACGTGAGTTTAGCAGACCAAGCTATTTGTATTGGTGAAGCTAATCCACTTGACAGCTACTTAAATCAAGCACGTATTATTAGTGCTGCCAAAATCACACAGGTTAATGCCATTCATCCAGGTTATGGCTTCTTATCAGAAAGTGCTTCTTTTGCACAAAATGTTGAAGAAAATGGTATTCATTTTATAGGTCCTACATATCGAACAATGGAAATGATGGGTGATAAAATCACAGCGCGTCAAACCGTTGATAAGGCAGGTGTACCGATTATACCAGGATCAACGAAAGCTGTTGAATCTATTGAAGAAGTGAAAGCAATAGCCGAAGAAATTGAATATCCACTTGTATTAAAAGCAGCAAGTGGTGGTGGCGGCAAAGGGATTCGCATTGTCAAAACAGAAGATATGCTTGAAAAAGCATACAAAGAGGCCAAAAGCGAAGGGAAAAAATATTTTGATGATGACCGTATATATGTCGAAGCATTTATACCTGTAGCAAAACATGTTGAAGTACAAGTATTAGGTGATGGTCAGAATAATTATATTCATTTAGGTGAGAGGGATTGTTCAGTTCAAAGAAAAAATCAAAAACTCATTGAAGAATCACCGTGTGCGGCTATTTCAGAAAGTATGCGTGAGCAGATGTGTAATGATGCCGTCAAAGTAGCACGTGCTTCTAATTATCGTAGTGCTGGAACAATTGAGTATCTTGTTACTGATGATGCATATTATTTTATTGAGATGAATGCACGTATTCAAGTTGAACATACTGTTACAGAAATGAGAGCAAATCGTGATTTACTACAAGCACAACTATATTTAATGGAACACGGTGAACTTCCATTTTCTCAAGAAGATATTATTTTTGATGGACACGTGATAGAAGCTAGAATTAATGCTGAAAATCCTGAAAAGCACTTTCAGCCATCACCTGGTAAGGTGGAACATTTACACTTACCCCAAGGGTTTAATATACGTGTAGATAGTCTTCTATATTCAGGGTATCAAGTTTCACCAAACTATGATTCACTTGTAGCCAAAGTAATTGTCAAATCATCTTCAAGAGCGCTTGCAATTAAAAAATTAAAAGTTGCGTTAGACGAAATGGTCATTGATGGTTTTACAACTACGGCCGACTTTTTATATGCAGTATTATCATATCCTGAGTATGCAAATGGTGATGCTAGCAAAGTCGATATTAAATTTTTAGACAGACATCAAATAATTAAGGAGGACGCTTAAGTGAAAGTAGATTTAAATTGTGATTTAGGTGAAGCATTTGGAAATTATTCATTTGGCGGAGATGAAAAAATTATACCACTTATTACTTCAGCAAATATTGCATGTGGATTTCATGCCGGAGACCAATCTGTCATGAATAAAACAATACAACTTGCTAAAGAAAATAATGTTGGTATTGGTGCACATCCAGGACTTCCAGATCTACAAGGATTTGGTCGTAGAAATATGGACTTTTCAACAACAGAAATTTATGATATTGTGGTTTATCAACTTGGTGCGCTTAATGGTTTTTGTCAAATTCATAATGTCAAAATCAACCATGTTAAACCACATGGTGCATTATATCAGATGGGTGCTAGAGATAAAGACATCGCAAATGCGATAGCACAAGCAGTTTATGATTTCGACCCTGAAATTATATACATAGGGCTATCTAATACTTTTTTAATTACTGAAGCTCAAAGCGTTGGATTAACTACTGCATCAGAGGTATTCGCAGACAGACGTTATGAAGATGACGGCCAGTTAGTTAGCAGAAAAGAAAGTGATGCACTAATCACTGATACTAACGAAGCGATTGATCAAGTTGTGAATATGGTTAAATTTCAAAAGGTTATTACAAAAAATAATAACACGATAGAAATTCAAGCAGATACTATTTGTGTTCATGGAGATGGTGAACACGCTCTAAATTTTGTATCTAAAATTAAAGAAAGATTAATGAAAGAAGGCGTTTCAATTTCAAGGCTAGGGGGCTAATTCAATGCAAGGGAAGTCGAAGTTAGAAGAGAATGATTTTAAGTTTACAAAAAATCATAAGAGGTTATTATTAGGTTCTGTATTTTTAATGGCTACATCAGCCATAGGACCAGCATTCTTGACACAAACTGCTGTATTTACGGCACAGTTTGCATCAAGCTTTGCATTTGCAATATTACTATCTATATTAATAGATATAGGTGCACAAATTAACATTTGGCGTGTACTTGTTGTTACTGGTAAACGCGGTCAGGAGGTTTCTAATGAAATCTTGCCTGGTCTCGGGACCGTTATTTCAATATTAATAGCAATTGGTGGCTTTGCATTCAATATTGGTAATATTGCTGGAGCTGGACTTGGTTTAAATGCAATATTTGGTTTAGATGTTAGAATTGGTGCTGCTATTACAGCGGTATTATCAATTGGTATCTTTATTAGTAAAAGTGGTCAAAAAATCATGGATGTTGTAACTATGTTCTTAGGTTTATTGATGATTATTGTAATTGCATTTGTCATGTTTAAAGCGAATCCACCATATGCAGATGCTGCACAGCATTTAGTAATGCCTGAGCAACCACTAGCACTCGTATTACCTATTATTACATTGGTTGGTGGTACAGTTGGTGGTTATATTACTTTTGCAGGTGCACATAGAATATTGGATTCTGGTATAAAAGGTAAAGAATATTTACCGTTTGTAAATAGAGCAGCTGTTTCTGGTATTTTAACAACAGGTGTTTTACGTACTTTACTATTTTTAGCAGTACTCGGTGTTGTTGTAACAGGAGTTACATTAAATTCAGAAAACCCACCTGCGTCAGTATTTGAACATGTACTTGGTCCAGTAGGACGTAATATATTTGGTGTCGTACTGTTTGCAGCAGCGATGTCATCTGTAATTGGTTCGGCATACACAAGTGCTACGTTCATGAAGACGTTGCATAAGACTTTTTATAATAAAACAAATATTATTGTTATAAGTTTCATCGTTATTTCGACGATTGTTTTCTTATTCTTAGGCAAACCAGTTACACTGTTAATAGTAGCAGGTGCGCTAAATGGATTAATTTTGCCTATTACTTTAGGTACAATATTGATTGCAAGTAAACGAAAATCAATTGTGGGTGATTATAAACACCCGACTTGGATGCTCGTATTCGGCATCGTAGCTGTCATAGTAACAATCGTGACAGGAATCTTCTCACTTCAAGGATTAACGGAATTATTTGGAAGTTAAAACATGACTAAATAAAACCTGAAGGTAACGTATTATAACGTTGCTTTCAGGTTTTTATTATATTTTATGAAATAAGTGAATTTTAAAAAGTTCGTCATTTTCAATTTTAAATAAAATCGGCGAACAATGATCGAGGTATACCACTAAATGTGGTAGAATAACAAAGGCTAGGATTTTAAGATGAGGTGAATGATAGTGATAGGTATTATTGGTGCTATGGAAGAAGAAGTAGCAATCTTAAAAGATAAAATTGTAGAATTAGAAGAAATTAATATTGCACATGTCAAATTTTATAAAGGTTTTTTACATGACAAAGAGGTCATTGTAACCCAAAGTGGGATTGGTAAAGTGAATGTTGCTATATCAACTACATTATTAATCCAACGATTCAATCCAACATTAATTATTAATACAGGATCCGCTGGTGCGCTTGATACATCTTTAAATGTAGGTGATGTCGTTATAAGTGATATGGTTGCTTATCATGATGCAGATGCTCGTGCATTTGGCTATCAATTAGGTCAAATACCGCAAATGCCTGCGCAATTCGTGGCAGATAAACAATTAATTGGACTTGCCAAAGAAGCGATTAATAAACAAAAGTTAGTAGCAAAAACAGGGCTAATTGTAAGTGGTGATAGTTTTATTGGTACTGCTGAACAGCGTTCTACTATAAAGACAAATTTCCCGCAGGCAATGGCTGCAGAAATGGAAGCGACTGCAATCGCACAAACTTGTTATCAATTTAACTTACCGTTTATCATTACAAGAGCGATTTCAGATTTAGCAGATGGAGATGCTGATATTACATTTGATGCATTTTTAGAAAAAGCAGCAATTTCTTCAAGTGAAATTGTTGAGCGTTTAATTAAATCTATATAAAAAGGTGAAAATAAAATGGGTATGATTAAGAAATATTTTATGCCAAATGAATATGTGCAATCGATTTTTCAAATAGATATTGAAAAACTTGCTGCATCTGGTGTGAAAGGCATTATTACAGATTTGGATAATACACTTGTTGGTTGGGATGTTGCTGATCCAACTGAAGCAGTAAGAGCATGGTTTGAAAAAGCAAAAGAAGCTGGCATCAAAGTGACTATTGTTTCAAATAACAATGAGCAACGTGTCGGTAGTTTTTCAAAATCTTTAAAAGTTGATTATATATTTAAGGCGAAAAAACCAAGAGGCCGTGCTTTTAAACAAGCATCTGTTTTAATGAGATTAAAGCCAGAAGAAATCGTGGTAATTGGTGACCAAATGTTAACAGATGTATTTGGTGGTAACAGACGTGGCTTATTTACTATAATGGTTGTACCAGTTAAGAAAACAGACGGATTTATAACGAAATTTAATCGACTTATTGAACGTAGATTATTACAACACTTTAGAAAAAAAGGTTATATTACATGGGAGGAAAACTGATTGGCAGATACTGAAATTTTAAAATGTATCGGTTGTGGTGCACCATTACAATCTGAAGATACCAATGCGCCGGGCTATGTTCCGGAAAGTAATTTATATAGAGAAGATGTTATTTGTAAACGTTGTTTCAGATTGAAAAATTACAATGAAGTACAAGATGTTGGCTTAGATAGTGAAGACTTTTTAAACTTATTGAATGGTCTTGCTGATAAAAAAGGCATTGTTGTGAACGTTGTTGATGTTTTTGATTTTGAAGGATCTTTTATTAATGCAATCAAACGCATTGTTGGGAATAAACAAATTATTTTAGTAGCAAATAAACTTGATTTATTGCCCAAGCAAATTAATAAACGTCGTGTTAAAGAATGGCTGAAAAAAACGGCACGTAAATATGGTTTAGAAGCTGAAGAAGTGGTTTTAATTTCTGCAGAAAAAAATGAGGGTATTGATGATTTATTACATTCAATAGAGTCATTAAGAAATAATGATGACGTTTATATTGTAGGAACAACAAATGTTGGGAAATCTACATTGATTAATAAATTAATTGAACGTAGTGTTGGAGAGAAAGATGTAGTTACAACTTCTAGATTCCCAGGTACGACATTAGATATGATTGATATTCCATTAGATGATACGTCATTTATGTTTGATACTCCAGGTGTCATCCAAGAACATCAAATGACACATTACGTTACTGAAAAAGAACTAAAAACTATAATGCCGAAAAAAGAAGTGAAACAACGTATATATCAACTAAATGAAGGTCAAACTCTATTTTTTGGTGGCTTAGCACGTATAGATTATGTCAGTGGTGGTAAACGTCCGTTAGTATGTTATTTTTCAAATGAGCTTAATATTCATCGTACAAAAACAGAAAATGCGAATGATTTATGGCGTAATCAATTAGGAGACGTTTTATCTCCACCTAATAATCCTGAACATTTTGATTTGCAAAACGTAAAAGCAGTACGTTTAGAAACTGGCAAAGAAAAACGAGATGTAATGATATCTGGCCTCGGTTTTATAACGATTGATGAAGGGGCAAAAGTGATTGTCCGTGTTCCAAAAAATGTAGATGTAGTTTTAAGAAATTCAATTATGTAAGGCGGGGTTATTTTGAAATATGCAGTGATTGGTCATCCGATTGACCATTCTTTATCGCCAGTTATGCATAACGCTAACTTCACAGCTTTGAAACAAGATTCAAGTTATGAAGCAATAGATATTCCTGAACATCACTTACATTTAATTAAGGAAATCATTAGTGATAAATCACTTTCTGGATTTAATGTGACAATACCACATAAAGAAAGTATTATACCGTTTTTAGATGAAATAGATGAACAATCAAAAACGGTAGGCGCGGTTAATACTGTGAAAATAGAGAATGGTAAATGGATTGGCTATAATACAGATGGTATTGGCTATGTATCAGGTCTAAAACAAGTATATCCTGATTTGAAAAATGCTTCGATTTTAATTTTAGGTGCAGGCGGTGCAAGTAAAGGCATCGCAAATGAACTTTCAAAATTTGTTGATTCTAAGTTAACTATAGCAAATAGGTCTATGCAACGATTTGATCACTGGTCAATGGATGTCCATAAGATTAGCCTAGATGAAGCAGAAGCAAACCTGGCATCATTTGATATTGTGATTAATACTACACCAGCTGGTATGAATCAAAATAGAGATATTGTGATCAACTTAGAACAATTAGATGTTCATACACTTGTGAGCGATATTGTTTATGTTCCTTTTAAAACACCAATTTTAAAAAAGGCTGAAGCGAATGGCAACTCAATTCATAATGGTTTAGATATGTTTGTTTATCAAGGCGCAGAAAGCTTTAAAATATGGACGGATACAATGCCGGACATTCAAATTATGAAAGATGCAGTATTAAAACATTTATAAAGGAGATTAATTATGTTAACAGGTAAACAAAAACGTTTTTTACGTAGTAAAGCCCATAATGTTGACCCAACATTTCAAATAGGTAAAGCAGGTATAAATGATAATATGGTAGCGCAATTAGTTGATATATTAGAAAATAGAGAGCTAATTAAAATTCATGTTTTACAAAATAACTCTGAAGATAAGAATGACTTAGCTCAAACACTTAGCGAAGCAACAAATAGTGACATCGTACAAGTAATCGGGTCAATGATTGTGCTCTATAAAGAATCACAAGACAACAAGCAAATTCAATTACCATAATGTCGCATTCAATTGTATTATATGGTGGGCAGTTCAACCCGATTCATACAGCCCACATGGCAGTCGCTAGTGAAGTTTATCACTATATTAAGCCAGATATATTTTATTTTATACCAAGTTTCATGTCGCCCTTAAAAGCGCATAATGATTATTTAGAAGCTTCATATAGAATTAAAATGATTGAATATGCGATTAAAGACTTGGGATTTGGTTCAATCTATTTAGATGAAATTGAACGACAAGGTCAAAGTTACACCTATGATACGGTCATGCGCCTATTGGAACAATATCCCGATTCAAAAATATATTTTGTTATCGGCACAGACCAATATGACCAACTCGATAGATGGTATAAGATTACGCAATTAAAATCACTTATTACATTTGTTATTGTGAATAGGGATAAAGCGATACAAGAAGTAGAATCAGATATGATAGCAATAACAATTCCACGTATTGATATAAGTTCAACTTTAATTAGAAATAGAGTGAAAAACGGTGAGAATATTCAAGTTCTTGTTTCACCAAACGTTGAACAATATATCCGAGAGGAAGGATTATATGAACATTAATCAAGCGATTGAATTAGTTAAAGAAAAGTTACCTAAAAAAAGATTTGATCACTCTATGCGTGTTGCAGAGACAGCGGTTAAATTAGCTGAAATTTATGATGGTGATAAATCGAAGGCTGAACTCGCTGGTATTTTACATGATTATTCTAAGTATGATGATTTAGGAAAAATGTACCAAATTGTGACAAAACATGAATTAGATAGCAATTTATTAAGTTATGGATCTGAAATTTTACATGGTCCCGTATGTGCAGTCATTATGAAGGAACATTATGGTGTCGATGATGAAGAAGTTTTATTGGCTATTAAAAATCACACAACTGGCCGCGCACATATGACAAAAACTGAGAAACTTGTACTTATCGCAGATTATATTGAACCTGGTCGTCAGACCCCAGGCGTTGAAGAAATTAGAGATTTAGCATACAATCAAGGTAGCTTAGATAAAACCATTTACGAAATATCTAAGCGAACTGTACTATATTTAATTAATAAAGATATTAATGTTTATGACGCGACGATTGCATGCTTGAATTATTACAATTATAGTGACGAAAGAGTAAAGGATGATTAAATGAAATCAGATCAATTATTAAATTTAGCTGTAGAAGCAACTGAGAATAAAAAAGCAGAAGATATTATTTCTTTAAAAATGCAAGGAATTAGCGATATGACAGATTACTTTGTGGTTTGCCACGGTAATAATGAAAAACAAGTTCAGTCTATTGCACGTGCAGTAAAAGATGCAGCTAATGAAGCGGATATTGAAGTTAAACGAATGGAAGGCTTTAATGAAGCGAGATGGATTCTTATTGATTTGGCAAATGTAGTCGTACATGTATTTCATAAAGATGAAAGAGATTATTATAATATTGAAAAATTATATAGAGACGCGCCATTAGAATCATATGGACAGGTTGTTTACTAAAATGGTTCAGTATGAAGAAATGAGCTTATTTTATGATCAGTTAACACTTGATCAACCTTATGAATCTTGGTTAGATATTGTGAATCATTTTTCTGTCAGTAAAACATCAATTTTAGATATTGGTTGTGGAACAGGCAGTTTAACGTCACTGATGACTGATTTTCAAGAAATTACTGGTATGGATTTAAGTGTTGATATGTTGGCAATAGCATCTCAAAAATCAAATAAAGTTAATTGGCTCGAAGGTGATATGACAGATTTTGAGCTAGAACAACAATTTGATGTGATTACTATTTTCTGTGATTCACTAAATTATTTAGTTGGACAAGAAGATGTTATTTCAACGTTTGAGCGTGTTTATAACCATTTAAATCATAGCGGTGTGTTTATGTTTGATGTACATACAGTACATAAAATGAACACACTTTTTAACAATCAAAGTTATATTGATGAATCAGAGAATGTATTTCTTGGTTGGGAAGCAGTTAAAGGCGAAGAACCTTTAAGTGTTTGGCATGACTTGTCATTTTTTATTAAACAAGATGACAATCAATATGTCCGATTTGATGAGTCCCATTATCAACGAACTTATACTGAGGAAGATTATCTTAAAATGTTAAAGCAAACTGGTTTTTCTAGTATTGAGACATTTGTTGATTTTGATCCACAACAACACAATGAAGAAGGTAATAGACTGTTTTTCATTGTAAAAAAATAAAAGTAAAATCACTCCTTTATGCGTGTAATGTATAAAGGAGTGATTTTTTATGTTTATAGAATGGGATAAATGGAAAGAAATAGTGTTTAAATACAAAGGAATATGCATATGTAGCGCATTAATTTTGCTGTCTATCTGTCTATACTTTGCAATTTATTTAACAAAACATGAGACTGATAATAATCCGAATTTAACAAGAGATGATGCCACGACATTTATTGGCGATCAATCTAATAACAAACAACAAAAATCTTCGACTAATACTACTAAAGAGAAGAATAAATCGTCAGAAATCATTTATGTAGATATAAAAGGCGCAGTAGAAAATCCCAACATTTATAAAATGAAATCGACAGATAGAGTGAAACAATTATTAGACAAGGCTAAACTATCGACAGACGCAGATCTGAGCCATATAAATTTAGCTGAAAAATTACAAGATCAAAAATTAATTTATATACCCAAAAAAGGAGAGGTAGAAAATAATCAAAGCAATACTTTAAGTAAATCAGAAAATGGCCATCATCAATCACAGTCAATTACAAATACCATTCAGGAGAAAGTGAATTTAAATAGTGCAGATGAATCCCAATTATTAAAAGTTAACGGTATTGGACCATCTAAGGCAAAATCTATAATTGAATATCGAGAGCAACACGGACAATTTGAAAATGTAGATCAACTTAAAGAAGTAAATGGTATTGGTGAAAAAACTTTGGAGAAAATACGAGAAGATTTAACTGTATGATTTTTGTTGCATTCTTAAGTGATAAAATTTAATCTATAATTAATTGATTTATATAATTTATATTACATATTGGAGGCTCAACATGGACCGTATAAAATGGGAAGAATATTTCATGGCACAAAGTCATTTACTTGCATTAAGATCTACATGCCAACGTTTGTCTGTAGGTGCAACTGTTGTGAAAGATAATAGGATTATCGCCGGTGGTTATAATGGTTCAGTTTCTGGAGAAGTGCACTGTATTGATGAAGGGTGCCTATTAGAAGATGGACATTGTATTCGAACTATTCATGCAGAAATGAATGCACTTTTACAATGTGCCAAACAAGGCGTATCTACTGATGGTGCGACGATATATGTAACGCATTTCCCTTGCTTGAACTGCACGAAATCTATCATTCAATCTGGAATTACGACGATTTATTATGCTGAAGATTATCATAATCATAAATATGCATTGAAATTGTTAGACCAATCAGGCATCGAGTATAAAAAAATTACGTTTGATCAAAAACATGTAGCTCAATATTTGATGAACAAATGATGCATTGATTTATTATGCTTTAGCTTATTTATCTGGTATTTTATGGCTACATATCAAACCATTATCGATACTTGTGTTTGCAATTTTACTATTTATATTAATTAGAAAACGTGTCAACATGGTACAATTTGCTATTATACTAATTGTACCGTGTATATCTTTTATTCTGTTTCATCAATATTTAAATCATACTATGACTTATCAAAAACAACTCCTCAAAAACTCATTTAATACACAGGCATACTTTATAAATAAACCTGATATTAAAAACCACACATTAAGTGGTATGTTAAGCATTAACCATCAAAGTTATAAATATTATTATTATTTAAAAAATGACGCACAAAGTACTTACTATAATCAACTATATGGATATAGTTGTAACATCAAAGGTAATTTTAAAACTGTTGATGAACATCTCAATAGCCATTTATATGTGAATTTAGAATCTATTAATAGTTGCAGGGCATCTCATTCTACAATTTCCAATTTTATAGAAAGACATAAACAATTTGTGTTAACTCAACTCAATGAAAGACATGTTCGTACATCTGGTAAAATTATTGCTTTAATTACGGGAGATACATCTAAGATTGATGAAACTGACTTAGAAAAAGTCAGAGAAATTGGTATTTATCATTTATTAGCAATCAGCGGTACCCATATTGGGGCAATTATCGGCTTAATATATTACTTATTAAATAGATTTCAGTTTCCTCTTGCTCTTATAAAGCTAATACTCTTTATTTTGCTTCCAGTTTATACTTTATATACTGATTTAGCACCTAGTGCCATTCGAGCAGTATCAATAGCACTTTTAATTATTTTACTCCCTAAACAAATATACAAACAGTCCATACATTTACTAGCCTTAGTTTTTATGATTTCTACACTAATTAATCCAGCATATATTTATAATATCGGTTTTCAATTCTCTTATTTAATTACTTTTTTTATACTTTTTTCACTTCCTGTTTTAGAAAACGCAAGCACTGTTAAATGCACACTTTATGTTACTGTTATTGCACAAATAGGGTCTTTTATTATAAGTGCAATTTACTTTAATCAGATTCAATGGATAGGCGTTTTATCAAATTTATTCTTTGTACCATTTTATGCTTGCTGTTTACTGCCACTAGCACTTTTTTACTTTTTAACTCTTCATTTTCCTTTTGAAATAATACCACTTACCAAAATTTTAAATTTTGTTACATGGATACATGATGTAACTGTAAACCTTTTTATGAAACTTGCTACTATCAAATGGATTATTCCTGAATTATCATCTATATTTATTACGATTACTGTTCTACTTCTTGTTATAACTGTTATATTACTCGTACACAAACAATACTTTTCTTTTAGTGTAGTTATGATAATTGTGTTGATAATTACCACAATATTACCTAAATCCAGTGACTATAAATTAACAATGCTTAATGTAGGACAAGGGGATGCTTTATTATTTGAAACCTCACAAAGAGAGTCTGTACTTATTGATACTGGAGGCGCATTGCAAAAGCCTGGTGAACATCCTAACCATATGCTAGCTAAAAAAAGAATAATGCCAACATTAAAAAAGCACGGAGTAAAGAAAATAAAATACTTGATAATAACGCATCCTCATGTAGATCATATGGGTGAATTAAATTACTTAATCAACGCTATTAAAATTGAAAACTTAATTATTAATCAACATAGTTTTGAAATTAATTTGCTAAAGCTATTAATTAAGCAATGTAATGAAAATGAAATTAAACTATTAGATTTTAAGAAGGTTCCACAATTTTTTATTGATGAGGCAAAATTCAAATTGCTAGATACTACCATTCCATCATCTGAAGATTTGAATGAACATTCGATAGTAACATTAATAGAATATAATGGGATTAAAATTCTCTTGATGGGGGATGCCACGATTCATAATGAAAGTGAGTTATTAAGAAAATACAATATTGGTAAAGTTGATATTTTAAAAGTAGGTCATCATGGTAGTAAAACGAGTACTAGTTATGCATTCATTAACAACATAAAGCCGCGTATAAGTTTGATTTCAGTGGCTAAGAAAAACCGTTATAATTTACCAAGTATTGAAGTTGTTAAAAGATTACAAAATGCGTATTCTAAAATTTATATGACTAGCCAATCGGGTGAAATTACCATTTCATTAAAAACGCATTTGTTAATCAATGGACAACCACAATAATGATTTCTAGTAGAGAGAAAATAGTAGCCGTGATATAATATTTAAATGTGTAAACGTAATGAAAGGGTGCTACTTATGAGCGATAATATAATTACAATTTACGGCGAAGTGCCTGAGCTAATCGAAAAAAAGACCGCTGAAGTCGTAAGTCAATACTTGCAAGCACCGAAAGATGATTTTAATTTTGTGAAATACAATTTATACGAATCAGATTTAGCACCAATTATTGAAGAGACATTGACTATGCCCTTTTTTTCAGATAAAAAAGTGGTACTTGTCCAAAATGCATATGTGTTTACTGGTGAGAAGCCAACGAAAGATGTAAATCACAATATTGATCAACTAATTGAATTTATAGAAAAATATGATGGAGAAACACTAATTATATTTGAGGTATATCATTCGAAATTAGATGAACGAAAAAAATTAGTTAAAGCATTGAAAAAGAATACGCAACTTAAGAAAATAGAGCAAATGTCTGAAGAAGAAATTAAGCAATGGATTAAGAAGCAACTCCATGAGAATTATAAAGATATTAAACAGGATGCACTAGATTTATTTTTAGAGCTTACTGGTATCAACTTTAATATTGTAAAGCAAGAACTAGAGAAAGTAATGCTATATTTAGGTGATCGTTCGACAATTAATAAACAAGATATTCATCAAATCGTAAATAGAAGTCTAGAACAAAATGTATTTTTACTAACAGAATATATTCAAAAAAACAAAAAGGTAAAAGCGGTTCAATTAGTCAAAGACTTAATTGCTATGAAGGAAGAACCAATCAAATTACTAGCATTAATCACTAGCAATTATCGACTTTTTTATCAATGTAAAATATTAAATCAAAAAGGGTATAGTGGGCAACAAATAGCCAAAACTATAAACGTACATCCTTATAGGGTTAAATTAGCATTAAATCAAGCTAGAAATTATCAACTAGAAAATTTCTTAAATATTATTGATACTTGTGCAGAAACAGATTATAAATTGAAATCATCTTATATGGATAAACATCTTATATTAGAATTGTTCATATTGTCGCTATGATGATTATGATTTTTTAAGAGACCGGGACATAAATAAACGTCCCGGTCTCTTTTTCAATAAGGCAGTAGATGACTGAATTGAAAATGCGCTTATATCAAGCTTTTTTCAACTCTAGTCATCCTTGCCGGGGTGGGACTACGAAATCTTAATTAGAAAATTAGCTTTCTGTCCCACTCCCTTCTTAATTAAATAAAGACATAAAAAAAGTTCAAGCATTTGCTTGAACTTTAAAATTATTTAGCTGCAGTCATTAATGAAGACTTGATACGTGCAGCTTTGTTTGTGTGAATTAAGTTGCTTTGCGCAGCTTTATCAACTTTTTTCAAAGCAAAGCTTACTAAGTCAGCTTTGTTGTCAGCATTTGATTCAATTGCTGAATGCGCTCTTTTAACTGCTGTACGCATTTCATTTTTTTGTGAAATGTTACGCTCTTCAGCAGTATGAGTTGTTTTAACACGTTTAATTGCAGATTTGATGTTTGGCATATGTGTCACCTCCTAAAAGTGATCTTCGCTATCAAAGTTAATTTGATTACAACAAGAAATATTTTATCAAAACAAGTGACTTTCTGCAATCATTTATTTACGTATAGCGCGTAAATTAGATATAAATGATACAATATTTATTAGAGAGCCTATTTGAATAAACATTTTCGCATCAACTTAACTGTAAATCAGACAGATTTTTATTTAAGTAGCATTGAAAGTTTTTGCAAGTTTGCAATTACCTAGTAAAAACGTTATTATATCAAAGAATGTCATACATATAAACGGGATAGAATTATGAAAGTGAGAAGGATAATACATGGATAAACAAGAACGTTTTAATAGACGTAAAAACATAAGGAATTTTTCTATTATTGCACATATAGACCATGGTAAATCTACGTTAGCTGACAGAATCTTAGAAAATACAAAGTCAGTAGAAACACGTGATATGCAGTCACAACTGCTAGATTCCATGGATTTAGAAAGAGAACGAGGCATCACGATAAAATTAAATGCAGTAAGGTTAAAATATGAAGCAAAAGATGGAGAAACATATACTTTCCATTTAATTGATACACCGGGACACGTCGATTTTACATATGAAGTATCTAGATCATTAGCAGCATGTGAAGGTGCGATTCTCGTTGTAGATGCGGCGCAAGGAATTGAAGCTCAAACATTAGCAAATGTTTATTTGGCTCTAGATAATGAATTAGAATTGTTGCCAGTGATTAATAAAATAGATTTACCAGCAGCAGAGCCAGAACGTGTGAAACAAGAATTAGAAGATGTCATCGGTATAGATCAAGATGATGTCGTATTAGCAAGTGCCAAATCAAATATAGGTATAGAGGACATTTTAGAAAAATTAGTAGACGTTGTACCTCCACCTGAAGGAGATCCAGAGGCACCCTTAAAAGCACTTATTTTCGACTCGGAGTATGACGCTTATAGAGGTGTTATTTCTTCTATCAGAGTTATGGAAGGTGTAGTTCAAGCGGGCGACAGAATAAAAATGATGGCCACTGGTAAAGAATTTGAAGTGACTGAAGTTGGTATCAATACTCCGAAGCAATTAGCAGTTGATGAATTAACTGTTGGTGATGTTGGTTATATTGTTGCCAGTATCAAAAATGTTGATGATTCACGTGTTGGTGATACGATTACACATGCTGACCGACCAGCTGAATCAGCACTTCAAGGTTATAAAAAAATGAATCCAATGGTATTCTGTGGTTTATTCCCAATTGATAATAAAGATTATAACGATTTGAGAGAGGCATTAGAGAAATTACAATTAAATGATGCATCATTAGAATTTGAACCTGAATCATCTCAAGCATTAGGGTTCGGTTATCGTACTGGTTTCTTAGGTATGTTGCATATGGAAATTATTCAAGAACGTATAGAGCGTGAATTTGGTATAGAACTTATTGCAACGGCACCATCAGTTATTTATGAATGTATAATGAAAACTGGAGAAGAAGTGTCAGTTGATAATCCTGCGAATATGCCTGAAAGAGATAAAATAGATACTATTTATGAACCATTTGTACGTGCAACGATGATGGTACCAAATGATTATGTAGGTGCTGTTATGGAATTATGTCAACGCAAACGTGGACAATTTATTAATATGGAATATATGGATGACATACGCGTTAATATTATTTATGAAATTCCATTATCTGAAGTTGTTTTTGATTTCTTTGACCAACTAAAATCTAACACTAAAGGTTATGCTTCATTTGATTATGAATTTATTGATAATAAAGAAAGCGATCTTGTGAAGATGGATATATTACTTAACGGTGAAAAAGTTGATGCCTTAAGTTTTATCGTGCATAAAGAATTTGCATATGATCGTGGTAAAACATTAGTTAAAAAATTAAAAACGTTAATTCCAAGACAACAATTCGAAGTACCAGTACAAGCAGCAGTAGGACAAAAAATAGTTGCCAGAACAAATATTAAATCTATGGGTAAAAATGTATTATCTAAATGTTACGGTGGGGACATTAGCCGTAAGAGAAAATTGCTAGAAAAACAAAAAGCTGGTAAGGCGAAGATGAAAGCTGTCGGAAATGTAGAAATTCCACAAGATGCTTTCCTTGCTGTACTTAAAATGGATGAAGATTGATACAGACTAAAAAAGCTGGGATATTAATGATTGTCTCAGCTTGAATTTTGATTTTAATTGTAAAAATAGAGAGGGAGATTATAAATGTATGGAAAATCATTTTGTCTCACTCTCAGTTTTTTGTCTCTTATTAATTATTTAATAGAAAGAGGTGACACAATATTATGGAAGTAAAAAGTGCTTATATACACATCCCTTTTTGCGTAAGAATATGTACTTATTGCGATTTTAATAAATATTTTATACATAATCAGCCAGTTGATACATATTTAGATTGTTTGATTAAAGAAATGGAAGGGAGCAATGTTAGAGATTTAGAAACAGTTTTTGTTGGCGGAGGTACTCCAACTGCACTCTCTTATAAACAACTTGAACAATTATTAATTGCTATTACGCGTTTATTTAATATTTCAGGTGAATTTAGTTTTGAAGCAAACCCAGATGAATTAACGCTTGAAAAAGTACAGTTACTTAAAGATTATGGAGTGAATAGATTATCTATGGGCGTTCAAACATTCAAACCTGAGTTGTTAGAAATTTTAGGTCGAACGCATAACACCTCTGATATTTATAATGCAGTTGAGAATGCACGAAAAGTTGGTATTCCATCAATCAGTCTTGATTTAATGTATCATTTACCAACGCAAACGCTCGAAGATTTTCAAGACAGTCTTGAAAAAGCACTAGCAATGGATATTGATCACATATCGAGTTATGGTTTGATTTTAGAACCTAAAACACAATTTTATAATATGTATAAAAAAGGCAAGTTGAAAATACCCAATGAAGATATTGGAGAAGAAATGTATGAGTATCTAGTAGGAAGAATGCAGCAATCTGAATTGCATCAGTATGAGATTTCTAATTTTGGTAAAGTTGGTCATGAATCGGAACATAATAAAGTTTATTGGAAAAATGAAGGTTATTATGGTTTTGGTGCTGGTGCAAGTGGATATGTGAATGGTGAGCGCTACAGTAATGTTAATCCTGTGAATCATTATATAAAGAAAATACAAAATAATGAAAGACCTATTTTAGAATCTACTTTTCCTACAAAATCAGAACAAATGGAAGAAGAAATGTTTTTAGGGCTAAGAATGAATCAAGGTGTTAACAAACAACGTTTCTATGAAAAATTTGATCAAACAATAGAAGATGTTTATGGTCAAACAATTGCTGATTTAAAACAGCGTGATTTAATAATTGAGCATCAAGGATTTTTGACGATGACTGAACGTGGGAAAGTCATTGGAAACTATATTTTCGAGGCCTTTTTGTTAAATGTATAAATTTTTAAAAAATCCAATGCTTTAACATTGACTTACTTTGACCAATTTGATAAATTATAATTAGCACTTGAAACAAAAGAGTGCTAATGAGGTGAAAACATGATAAGCGATAGACAATTGAGCATTTTAAATGCAATTGTTGAAGACTATGTTGATTTGGGTCAGCCGATTGGTTCTAAAACTTTAATCGAAAGACACAAATTAAATGTTAGCCCTGCCACTATTAGAAATGAGATGAAGCAGTTAGAAGATCTCAAATTAATAGAAAAGACACATACATCGTCAGGGCGTTCTCCATCTGAATCTGGAATCAGATATTATGTGAATCAATTATTGCAAGAAACATCTCATCAACAACAAACAAAAATCCAACGTTTAAAAGATTTGTTGATTGAAAATCACTATGACATTTCCTCTACGTTGAGCGATTTTGCAAATGAACTTTCAATCGCATCTCAATACACTACGTTGGTAATGCGCCCAAATCATAAAAAAGATATTATTAATCATATTCATTTGATTAGAGCGAATGCTTATTTGGTTATTATGGTGGTAGTTTTTACATCCGGTCATGTTGAGCATTTACATTTAGCAACTCAAGTTCCATTGTCTAATGATGAACTTACTAAAATTTCTAATTTTGTTTCAACTAAATATAATGAATGGAATAACCATCATTTTGAAAATGAATTAAATACTTTTGCAAAGTCAAATATTGAAAAAGACTTTATAAAAGATATGTTGAATACGATTGATGTTCATTTTGATAATCAAAGTAATGGCATTTATATGGGCGGAAAGGTTAAACTCATAGATGCGTTAAACGAATCTAACGTATCATCTATTCAACCGATTCTACAATATATAGAATCCAATAAAATCACTGATTTACTTGATGAGATGTCCAATTCAGCTATTAACGTGAAAATTGGAAATGAAATTGAATCAAGTTTAAGTGATATATCTATTGTCACAAGTGAATATCACATCGATGATAGATTAAAAGGTCAAATTGCAGTTATCGGACCAACAGCAATGAATTATCAGAATGTCATACGATTACTAAATACAATTTGGTAATCAAATATGGTATTGGAGGGCAGACAATGACAGAAAAAGATGAATCAGTATTCAATCAAGATGAATCAAATGAAGATGTGAACACACAATCAACGCAAGATGCATCTGTTGAAAATACTGATGAAACCACAGAAACATCGCAAGACAATCTGCAAGAAGACGATTCACAAAATGTCGAAGAAAATGCAGATCCTAAAGATGAAGAAATCCAACAATTGAAAAAAGATGTACAAGAAAACGAAGAAAAATATTTAAGATTGTATGCTGAATTTGAGAACTATAAACGCAGAATTCAAAAAGAGAATCAAACAATGAAAGCATATAAATCACAAGATGTATTGAATGATATACTTCCAACCATCGATAATATTGAACGTGCATTACAAATAGATGGCGAAGATGAACAATTTAAATCTCTTAAAAAGGGCGTAGAAATGGTTCATGAAAGCCTGTTAAATGCATTGAAAAATAATGGTTTGGAAAAAATTGAAACTGAAGGTCAACAGTTCGACCCTAATGTTCATCAAGCAGTAGTTCAAGATGATAATCCAGATTACGAATCAGGACAAATTACTCAAGAATTACAAAGTGGATATAAATTAAAAGAACGTGTATTAAGACCTTCAATGGTTAAAGTAAATCAATAGTATTAATTTTGATGAAAATACCAAATATGAAATCAAATCAGGAGGAATTTATTTATGAGTAAAGTAATAGGTATTGACTTAGGAACAACAAATTCATGTATTGCAATTTTAGAAGGCGATGAGCCAAAAGTAATTCAAAACGCTGAAGGTGCTAGAACGACACCATCTGTTGTTGCATTCAAAAATGGTGAAACACAAGTTGGTGAAGTAGCAAAACGCCAAGCAATCACTAATCCAAACACAATTCAATCAATCAAACGTCATATGGGTACTGATTACAAAGTAGACGTTGAAGGTAAATCATATACACCACAAGAAATTTCAGCAATGGTGTTACAAAACTTAAAAAATACAGCTGAAGACTATTTAGGTGAAAGTGTAGATAAAGCAGTTATTACTGTTCCTGCATACTTCAATGATAGTGAGCGTCAAGCTACAAAAGATGCTGGTAAAATTGCTGGTTTAGAAGTTGAACGTATTATTAATGAACCAACTGCTGCAGCATTAGCATATGGTTTAGATAAAACTGAACAAGATCAAAAAGTCCTTGTATTTGACTTAGGTGGCGGTACTTTTGACGTATCTATCCTTGAATTAGGTGACGGTGTATTCGAAGTACTTTCAACAGCAGGTGACAATAAACTTGGTGGCGATGACTTTGACCAAGTAATTATTGACCACTTAGTATCAGAATTCAAAAAAGAAAATGGTGTTGATTTATCACAAGATAAAATGGCTTTACAACGTCTAAAAGACGCTGCTGAAAAAGCTAAAAAAGACTTATCTGGAGTATCACAAACACAAATTTCATTACCATTCATCTCAGCTGGAGAGAGCGGTCCATTACATTTAGAACTTACATTAACACGTTCTAAATTTGAAGAATTAGCTGATTCATTAATCAGAAGAACTATGGAACCTACACGCCAAGCTATGAAAGATGCTGGCTTATCAAGCTCTGACATTGATGAAGTTATCTTAGTTGGTGGTTCTACAAGAATTCCTGCAGTACAAGATGCAGTTAAAAAAGAAGTTGGAAAAGATCCTCATAAAGGTGTAAACCCAGACGAAGTTGTAGCAATGGGTGCTGCAATTCAAGGTGGCGTTATCACTGGTGATGTTAAAGATGTCGTACTATTAGACGTAACACCATTATCATTAGGTATTGAAATCATGGGTGGACGTATGAATACACTTATTGAAAGAAATACAACTATTCCAACGTCTAAATCTCAAGTATATTCAACAGCAGCTGACAATCAACCTGCCGTAGACATCCATGTATTACAAGGTGAACGTCCAATGGCTTCAGATAACAAGACACTTGGTAGATTCCAATTAACTGATATTCCTGCTGCGCCTCGTGGTGTACCACAAATCGAAGTTACATTCGACATTGATAAAAATGGTATCGTAAATGTAACAGCAAAAGATTTAGGTACAAATAAAGAACAAAATATTACAATTCAATCAAGTTCTGCACTTTCAGATGATGAAATCGATCGTATGGTTAAAGATGCTGAAGAAAATGCTGAAGCAGATAAAAAACGCCGTGAAGAAAGTGATTTAAGAAACGAAGCAGATAGCTTAGTATTCCAAGTTGAAAAAACAATCACTGATTTAGGTGAAAATGTTAGCGACGAAGATAAGAAAAATGCTGAAGATAAAAAAGATGCATTGAAATCTGCACTTGAAGGTGAAGATTTAGATGACATTAAAGCTAAAAAAGAAGAACTAGAAAAAGTAGTTCAAGAATTATCAGCTAAAGTATATGAACAAGCTGCACAAGCGCAACAACAAGCTCAAGGTGAAAATGCATCACAAGATAGCAATGTTGAAGATGCTGATTTCAAAGAATTTAATGATGATGACAACCAAGATAATCAAAAATAAGTGCAAACAACGACTAAATAATTGTTATTAATAGAAATATATGACACAATTGCTTAGCCAAATTAAGTCAAAGTCAATTGAACATTGGCTTTGACTTTTTCCTTTTTAATAATGTATCAACAAATCTGTAAAAGGAGTGATAACAGTGGCCAAAAGAGATTATTATGAAGTCTTAGGTGTTAGCAAAAGTGCATCTAAAGATGAAATCAAAAAGGCATATCGTAAATTATCAAAGAAATATCATCCAGATATAAATAAAGAAGAAGGTGCAGATGAGAAGTTTAAAGAAATCTCAGAAGCATATGAAGTATTAAGCGATGAAAATAAACGTGCAAATTATGATCAATTCGGCCATGACGGACCACAAGGTGGTTTTGGAGGCCAAGGATTTGGTGGTCAAGACTTTAGTGGATTCGGTGGTGGCGGTTTCGAAGACATTTTCAGTTCATTCTTCGGAGGTGGCAGACAACAACGTGATCCGAATGCGCCTAGAAAAGGTGACGATTTACAATATACAATGACAGTTACATTTGATGAGGCTGTTTTCGGTACTGAGAAAGAGATCTCAATTCGCAAAGATGTAAGTTGTCATACTTGTGATGGTGAAGGTGCTAAACCTGGTACGAAGAAGAAAACTTGTCATTACTGTAACGGATCCGGTCATGTATCTGTGGAACAAAATACAATACTTGGAAGAGTTAGAACTGAAAAAGCTTGTCCGGTTTGTAGTGGTTCTGGTCAAGAGTTTGAAGAACCTTGTCCAACGTGTCACGGTAAAGGAACAGAAAATAAAAATGTTAAAATTAGTGTGACGATACCTGAGGGTGTAGATAATGAGCAACAAATTAGATTAGCTGGTGAAGGTGCTCCCGGTGAAAATGGTGGACCTCAAGGTGATTTATATATCGTGTTTAGAGTTAAACCATCTGAAAAATTTGAAAGAGATGGTGACGACATATACTATTCCTTAGATATTAGTATCGCTCAAGCTACATTAGGTGATGAAGTTAAAGTGCCTACGTTAAATGGTAGTGTTATGCTAACTATTCCAGCAGGTACACAAACGGATAAACAATTCCGCCTAAAAGAAAAAGGTATCAAAAATGTTCATGGTTATGGTTACGGTGATTTATTTATAAATATCAATGTTGTTACACCAACTAAAATTACTGAACGTCAAAAAGAATTGCTTAGAGAATTTGCCGAAATAGATGGACAGGAATTGTCAGAGCAGCCTTCAAATTTTAGAGATAAAGCAAAAAGATTTTTTAAAGGAGAGTAATATATGAACTGGACCGAAGTATCAATTATTACCAATCATGAAGCTTCACCAATCATCTCTAATATACTTGAAGATTTTGGTTCGAATGGCGTTGTATTAGAGGATTCTCACGATTTAACAAATGCATTCGAAGATAAATTTGGAGAAATTTATGCATTGAAATCTGCTGATTATCCATCTCAAGGTATAAGGATTAAAGCTTACTTTAATGAAATCAAGTATACTTCAGCATTCAAAGAAGATTTAGTTAATGCTATAAAAGATGTAGAATCATTAGATTTATCCTTATTTAGTTTTGAAGAACAAATAATACGTGAACAAGATTGGGAAAATGAATGGAAAAATTATTTTCATCCTTTTCGTGCTTCTGAAAAATTCACGATTGTTCCTAGTTGGGAAACATACCATCAAACAGACGCAGATGAAATGTGTATTGAACTAGATCCAGGAATGGCATTTGGTACTGGGGATCATCCAACTACAAGTATGTGTCTTAAAGCTATTGAGACTTATGTTCAACCAAGTCATGCGGTAATTGATGTAGGTACAGGTTCAGGGATATTAAGTATTGCTGCGCATTTATTAGGTGTAGAACGAATCAAAGCTTTAGATGTTGATGAAATGGCTGTCAAAGTCGCGAAAGAAAATTTCCAAAAAAATAACTGTGAACAAGCTATTGAAGCAGTTCCTGGAAATTTATTGCAAGATGAAACAGAAAAATTTGATGTTGTAATTGCAAATATCTTAGCGCATATCATTGAAGAAATGATATCAGATGCATATAACATACTTAATAAAAATGGTTATTTTATAACTTCTGGTATTATTGAGGAAAAACATGAGGCAATCGTCGATCAAATGAAGCAAAGTGGTTTTGAAATTATTTCGATTAACCATGAAAATAGTTGGGTTTGCATTGTCGGTAAGAAAGTGAGCGATTAATATGCAAAGGTATTTTATTAATCAAACAGCTGATGCTAATCAACCATTTTCAATTACAGATCAAGGAGACGTACATCACATTGTTAATGTGATGCGTTATCAAGTTGGCGATAAAATAATTATTACGTTCTCGGATAAATCGGTATACGAGTGTATAATTCATAGTATCGGCCATGATGATGTTGTACTAACTTTAGGTGATTCAATGAATATAGACACTGAACTTCCACAACATATAACAATTTGTAGCGGACTCATCAAAGCTGATAAATATGAATGGATGTTACAAAAGTCGACCGAATTAGGTGCAAGCGCATTTATCGCTGTCGGAATGGAGCGTTCTATAGTTAAGTTGAATGAGAGTAAATTGGCTAAAAAAGTAGAACGATGGCAAAAAATTATAAAAGAAGCTGCAGAACAAAGCTATAGATTATCAATTCCTGGTATTTCGTACCAAGCATCCATAAAAGAGGTACTTAACGATACAGAACAATATGATTATATCTTGATAGCATATGAAGATGCCGCAAAAAATGGAGAAATCAGTAATTTTAAAACTTTAGTCCAAAACTTTAAGCAAAATGATCGTATTTTAATTATTTTTGGTCCAGAAGGTGGACTATCAGAAGATGAAATTACTTTGACTGAACCATGCAGTGAACAAATAGGACTAGGGCCACGTATTTTAAGAGCTGAAACTGCCCCATTGTATGCACTTAGTGCAATAAGTTACGCACATGACCTACAAACGAGGTAAGTTAGTAGTCTAGTTGATTGGTAAAATTAAAAATCTGGATTTTAGTAATTGACCACATTAATCAGATATATTATACTATGTTATACATGGTTAAAATCATGTATTGATAATAAAGTTTCGTTGATATTTGGAGGGAGGGAAATACACATGTCTAAAACAGTAGTCAAAAAGAACGAATCACTTGAAGATGCGTTACGTCGTTTCAAACGTACAGTTTCTAAAAGCGGTACAATTCAAGAAGTACGCAAGCGTGAATTTTACGAAAAACCTAGCGTTAAACGTAAAAAGAAATCAGAAGCTGCGCGTAAACGTAAATTCAAATAATTAATTGTTTCGTTGACTCCCTCAACACCAACATTAATTATAAACCATAATAGTCTTAGTTGTGATGACAACTAGGAGTATTATTTTTTGTCAAAAATTAACTATAAATATGTATTGAAGTGATGAGTAGGTATTATAAAATTTATATTTATACTTAAATAGCTATTTACAAATTTGAATTATGGTTACTTGCAATACAATATTTTTAAAATGATGATATTTTAGAGTGAAAACGCTATAATCACGTATTAATTTCATGTATAATCTAAGTGAGAGCGAGGTGATAGAGTGATTCCTTCGAGTAGTTTACATACAATTTTTTCATTCAATTTTGTTGAGAATGGAAACTGGGTTGATCATATTGCAAGTATTATCGTTAGTCCGATAGGTGCTTTGATTTTGACATGTATTATTTTTCTTGGGTTTTTATTCCAATTATATTCAAATAGAATTAACGCTGTCGGAATAATTGCAACATTGGCATTATTGATATTCTTTTTAGGCTTCTTTGTAAAAGGAGATGTCAATTTTTACTCCATTGTGCTATTTGGAGTTGGTGTCATATTAGTTATAATTGAATTATTTGTCGTAGGTGCAATCATAGGAATTATTGGGATGGCACTTATTGTTTTCAGTATTATTACATTAGGAGACAATTTAGTATATATGATTGCTAATGTTGTCGTAGCACTAATATTATCAATTATTGAATGGGTGATACTTGTGAAGATTTTTAAACGTAAGATTCCATTTTTAGATAAAGTTGTATTGAAAGATTCTACAAATGCAGAGGCAGGCTACACTTCACATGAAGATCGCTCTCATTTAGTTGGTCAAATTGCAACTACATCAACAGATTTAAGACCAGCAGGAATCATTACATTCAACAATGAACGTATCGATGCCGTATCTGATGGTTCGTTTATTTTAAGGAATAAGCAAGTAACCATTTTAGAAGTGGAAGGTACTAGAGTTGTTGTTAGAGAAAACGAATCATAAAGGAGAGTAAGTATGATCGGATTAATTATTATCGTAGCAATTGTAGTAATAGCATTGTTATTACTATTTTCATTTGTTCCAGTCGGATTGTGGATTTCTGCAATTGCTGCCGGCGTAAAAGTTGGTATTGGAACTTTAGTAGGTATGAGATTACGTAGAGTTTCTCCACGTAAAGTTATTTCACCATTAATTAAAGCACATAAAGCTGGTTTGCATTTAACTACAAACCAACTTGAATCGCATTATTTAGCTGGTGGTAATGTAGACCGTGTTGTTGATGCAAATATTGCAGCGCAAAGAGCTGACATCAACTTACCTTTCGAACGTGGTGCAGCAATTGATTTAGCGGGTCGTGACGTTTTAGAAGCTGTTCAAATGTCAGTTAACCCTAAAGTAATTGAAACACCATTTATCGCTGGTGTCGCAATGAATGGTATTGAAGTGAAAGCGAAAGCACGTATTACAGTTCGTGCCAATATCGCACGTTTAGTCGGTGGTGCTGGTGAAGAAACAATCATCGCACGTGTTGGTGAAGGTATTGTATCAACTATTGGTTCAAGTGAACATCATACACAAGTTTTAGAAAATCCAGATAACATTTCTAAGACAGTTTTAAGTAAAGGCTTAGACTCTGGTACTGCATTTGAAATCTTATCAATTGATATTGCTGATGTAGACATCAGTAAAAATATTGGTGCGGATTTACAAACTGAGCAAGCACTGGCTGATAAAAATATTGCCCAAGCAAAAGCTGAAGAACGTCGTGCGATGGCTGTTGCACAAGAACAAGAAATGAAAGCCAAAGTACAAGAAATGCGTTCTAAAGTTGTGGAAGCTGAAGCTGAAGTACCATTAGCTATGGCTGAAGCATTACGTTCTGGAAATTTAGGAGTAAAAGACTACTATAATTTAAAAAACGTAGAAGCAGACACAGGCATGAGAAATTCAATTAACCAACGAACAAATCAAGAAGATGATGAATCACCGGATAAATAATTAGGGGTGATTAAATGAGTATAGGTATTATTATCTTCATAATATCTGTGATTGTAACCATAATAGGTGCTATTAATGATAATAGCCATAAAGGTAGACAGAATCAAAAACCACCAACAAATAATCAACCGAAACCTAAAAACGAACAACCTGAGAAGCGTGGCTTTTTTGATGAATTGGGCAAAACGTTTAAAGAAATTGAGAAACAATTAAATGAAGATCCAATGTCTCAACCAAAAGAGACACGTCAAACACCGCCACCTAAAGAAGTACAAAGCCAACCAGTAGAAACACGTGCTGAAAAAATGGAAACACCTACTTCAGATCAATCTTCGAGAACAATGAGAACGGATAATGAAACTGAAGCTGAAAAAGCTAAACGTTCTCAACAAGCAAAAGACCATCAACTTCAAAAAGAACTTGAAGCTGATCTTATGGGTCAAATGCAAGATGTTCGCAGTGAAATTGATCGTGAAAATGAGAAAAAACTTCAAAGAACTGAACGAAAAGCACGTGCTATTATCGCAGATAAATATTTATCTGAAAGAACAAAACGCTATCGCTTAAAACAGCTTATGAATTCACATGCGATTCAAAGTACTTCTTCTGGAGAACGATTTAGGTTTGCTGATGATGAAGTTGTTAATGGTATTATTTGGTCAGAAGTTTTAGAAAGACCAAAAAGATTATAATTTTATAATTTATCGCCTTATGAAATCTATATTTTGATTTCATAGGGCGTTTTTCTTTTGTCGTTACACGGCAATTTCAAATGTACTTTTACTCTAAAACATAACAATTTCAATTACTGTTAGATGGATTGTTAATCTTTTGTTAAAATTAATGAAATCAAGTACATTTCAAATCACTTTAAAATAATTACTTGCCTATTCATGATATAATAATGTTGTAATAGCAATAGTTATCATCATATTTTAAGGGAAATTGAATATTAAAAATGATATGCTAGTAATTAATATTTTTGTAACTTAAAATCTAATAGGATAAAATAAAAGAAACGAATATATTTGTAAAGGAGCAACTATATGCCTGGAATTATTCAAATAAGTGACATCAATGAAGCACAAGCACTCATTGGTAATAATGATGAACACCTTAAATCAATTGAGGAAGGATTTGATGTCATTGTACATGCTCGAGGTCAAGAAATTGCTGTAAAGGGAGAGCAAATTGAGCATGTAGAAAAAGCAGAATCTGTACTTATAAATTTATTAAAAGTGATCCAACAAGGCGTAACAATATCTATTAAAGATGTTGAAGCGGCTGTAAAAATGGCTCAAAATGGTACGATTCAATACTTATTAGATTTATATGAAGACGAAATTACTAAAGATGCATTTGGTAAAACAATACGCGCTAAAACGATGGGTCAGCGATTATATGTAAATGCTATGTATCATAATGATTTGGTCTTTGGCGTTGGACCAGCGGGAACTGGTAAAACATTTTTAGCAGTTGTATATGCTGCTAAACAATTACGCAAGGGTGCTGTTAAACGAATTGTACTAACAAGACCAGCTGTTGAGGCAGGAGAATCTCTTGGTTTCTTACCTGGAGACCTGAAGGAAAAAGTAGATCCATATTTACGACCTTTATATGATGGCTTAAACACAGTGTTAGGTAGAGAACAGACAGAACGTTTTATTGAACGAGGTATTATTGAGGTGGCACCTCTCGCATATATGAGGGGGAGAACGTTAGACGATGCCTTTGTCATATTAGATGAAGCGCAGAATACAACACACGCTCAAATGAAAATGTTCTTAACTAGATTAGGTTTTGGTTCTAAAATGATTGTTACAGGCGATAAAACACAAATTGATTTACCAAAAGGCGTGAAAAGTGGGTTAAAAGAAGCTATTAAGAAACTTGAAAATGTTAAAGGTATCAGTATTCACCATTTAGATCAAACAGATGTTGTCCGTCATCCATTAGTAGGTAAAATCATTGATCGATATGAAGGAGAAGAATAAATGTTTACGATAGACTTTAGTGATCATACAGAATTAGTTAAAGAAGAGTGGTTTACTCAAATTGATAATCTTTTAACTTTTGCCAAAGAGCAAGAACAAATTAATGAAGAAGCTGAATTATCAGTTACATTTGTTGATAAAAATGAAATTCAAGAAATTAATAAGATGTATAGAGATAAAGATAAAGTAACAGATGTTATTTCATTTGCACTAGAGGAAGATGAACCAGAAATAAGTGGTCTCGATATGCCTAGGGTATTAGGGGACATCATAATATGTACAGATGTGGCTCAAGAACAAGCTGATAGTTATGGTCATTCATTCGAAAGAGAACTTGGATTTTTGGCGCTACACGGTTTTTTACATTTATTAGGTTATGACCACATGAATGATCAAGACGAGAAACAAATGTTTAGCAGACAAGACCAAATACTCGATGCTTATGGTCTATCTAGAGATTAGAGGTCCATATGAATCGATTTAAATATGCATTTCAAGGCATGTTAGTACTATTACATAAAGACCATAAATTCTTATTACACCTATTATTTGCAACTATCGTAATAATCTGTGGCTTTTTATTTAATATTACTACTACTGAATGGCTATTCCTCACTTTTGCAATTGGACTTGTGCTTGCATTTGAAGCTATTAATACAGCAGTCGAAGCGGTGGTTGACTTAGTAACGTCGGATTATCATATTCTAGCTAAAAACGCTAAAGATATTGCTGCATTTAGCGTAGTCATAGTATCAATTGTAGCTTGTATCATTGGAATTATTATATTTTGTCCCTATATTTTTAAATAGTAGTGTATTTTTATGAAAATTGTTTATACTAGAAGACACAGATATAATTATATGAAAAATTTAAAAGTAGCAACATTTAATGTTGAATAGGAGAGATTAAACAATGGCTTATCAACCGCATTATTTTACAGAAGTAAGAAAGGCACAAGCTAATGCTTATGCACCATATAGTAATTTCAAAGTAGGTGCATACTTAAGAACAAAAGATGGGAAAAGCTATTATGGTGGAAATGTAGAAAATGCGGCATATCCGGTGGCTATTTGTGCTGAAAGATCTAGCTTAGTTGCAGCAATTGCTGATGGATATCGTCCAGGTGACTTTGAATCAATTACAGTAACTGTAGACGCAGATAAACCGTCATCGCCATGTGGTGCTTGTAGACAAGTAATGAAAGAATTATGTGATGATGACATGCCTGTCTATATGACAAATCAAGATGGTGAAATGATTGCTTCAACAGTCAATGACTTATTACCTTTAGGATTTTCTGGAAAGGATTTAAATTAATGAATGAACACAAATCAGGTTTTATATCAATTATCGGTCGACCAAATGTAGGTAAATCAACATTTGTAAACCGTGTTATCGGACATAAAATTGCTATCATGTCAGATAAAGCTCAAACTACAAGAAATAAAATTCAGGGTGTTATGACCCAAGAAGATGCTCAAATCATATTTTTAGATACACCCGGCATACATAAACCTAAACATAAATTAGGTGACTATATGATGCGTGTAGCTACGAATACGCTATCCGAAATTGATGCCATCATGTTTATGGTTAATGTAAATGAAGACATTGGTAGAGGGGATGAGTATATTATGGATATGCTCAAAACTATTAAAACCCCAGTCTTCTTAGTTTTAAACAAGATAGATTTAGTACATCCTGATGAATTAATGCCAAGAATAGAAAAGTATAAAAAATATATGGATTTCACTGAGATCGTTCCGATTTCTGCACTTGAGGGACTTAATGTAGATCATTTTATTAATGTCATCAAGTCTTATTTACCTGAAGGACCTAAATACTATCCAGATGACCAAATTTCTGATCATCCTGAACAATTTGTTGTTGGTGAACTTATACGAGAGAAAATACTCCATTTAACTAGTGAAGAGATACCGCATGCTATTGGTGTTAATGTGGATCGTATGATTAAAGAAGATGAAGATAGAGTGAGAATAGAGGCTACTATATATGTAGAAAGGGATTCTCAAAAAGGTATTGTCATAGGTAAAGGCGGTAAGAAACTTAAAGAAGTTGGAAAACGTGCGCGTCAAGATATCGAAATGTTACTTGGATCTAAAGTATACTTAGAACTTTGGGTGAAGGTACAAAAAGATTGGCGTAATAAAGTTAACTTCATTCGTCAAATGGGTTATTTGGAAGATCGAGATTAAGATTATTTTGAAAGTCGGTGCGTTCGGATGTTAATCAAACAAAAAGGCATTATTATTAAAACTGTTGATTACGGCGAATCCGATAAAATCATTACGATACTTAACGAATTTGGAGCTAAAGTACCTCTTATGGTACGAAAAGCTAAAAAGAGTAAAAGTGGGTTGCAAGCTAATACACAATTATTTGTGTATGGCTTGTTTATTTATTCTAAGTGGAAGGGTATGGGAACACTTAGTTCAGTTGATGTAATAGATCAACATTACCACTTGCGTTTAGATATATATGAAAGTAGCTTTGCAAGCCTGTGTGCAGAAACGATTGATCGCTCATTAGAAGCGAATGAAGTCTCGCAATATAGTTATGAATTATTACATTTTGTGTTAGACAAAATTAAAAATGGTATTTCTGCACAACTGATGTCTGTCGTAGTTTTGTTGAAATGTATGACTCGGTTTGGGTTTAATGCTGTTTTCGATAAATGTGTAATTACTGAGGACACAGACCAATCCAAACTCGTTGGTTATAGTTTTAAATTTGACGGTGCTATTTCGCAAAATGTAAGTTATCAAGACCCACATGCAATGATATTATCAAATAAAACATTGTATTTACTCGACATTCTTCAAAAACTACCTGTTACTCAAATGAGTTCGTTAAGTATCCATGAAGAAATTGTGGATGAAATGTCACAGCTCGTAATATTGCTGTATAAAGAATATGCAGGTATGTATTTTAAAAGCCAAAAATTAATTAACCAACTACATCGTTTAGATAATTTGTCGTAATTACTATATATCAGGCCTATCGAAAAATATCGGTAGGGCTGTTTTTTTATGAGAAAATGTAAAACACACTACAACTAGCAAATTAAAAATGCCTTTCATAGAAGACATTTAAAAATGACAACTATGAAAGGCATATAAGTTATTAGTGATGATGTTCAAATCAATAATTAAAATTTAGTTTTTTCGGCTAAGAATGCTTTTAATTCTGAAATTGGCATACGGATTTGTTCCATTGTATCTCTATCACGTACCGTTACTTTCTCATCTTCTAAAGAATCGAAATCAAAAGTGATACAGTACGGCGTACCAATTTCATCTTGACGGCGGTAACGTTTACCAATAGATTGAGATTCATCAAAATCTATTGAGAAATCAGCGCTTAATTCTTCAAATACTTTAATAGCATCGCCAGATAATTTTTTACTTAATGGTAAAACAGCAGCTTTATATGGTGCTAAAGCAGGGTGGAAATGTAGAACTGTTCGTGAATCTTTACTTCCTTCTACACCTTCTTCGTCATAAGCATCACATAAGAAAGCTAATGTCACACGATCAGCACCTAATGAAGGCTCAATACAGTAAGGAATGTATTTTTCGCCTGATTCTTGATCATGGTATTGGAAATCTTCGCCTGAATGTTCACTATGCTTTTTCAAGTCGAAGTCTGTACGGCTTGCAATACCCCAAAGCTCTCCCCAACCAAATGGGAAACGATATTCGATATCTGTAGTCGCATTTGAGTAGTGTGATAATTCATCATCATCATGATCACGTAAACGCGTATTAGCTTCACTTAAATTTAAGTCTTTAAGCCATTGGCTAGCAAACGTTTTCCAGTAATTTTGCCATTCGATTTCTTCACCAGGTTTACAGAAAAATTCTAATTCCATTTGTTCAAATTCACGTGTTCTGAAAATAAAGTTACCAGGTGTAATTTCGTTACGGAATGATTTACCTACCTGACCAATACCAAATGGTAATTTCTTACGCATTGTACGTTGTACATTTTTATAGTTCACAAAAATACCTTGTGCTGTTTCAGGACGTAAGAAGATTTCGTTTGTAGAGTCTTCAGTAACACCTTGGAATGTTTTGAACATTAAGTTGAACTGACGAATATCTGTCCAATTTGCTGTACCACTTACTGGACACACGATACCTTCTTCATCAATAATACGTTTCATTTCATCAAAGCTTAAACCATCAGCGACGAAATTTTCATCGCCTTTTTCATTTAACATATAATCTTCGATGATTTTATCAGCACGATAGCGAATTTTACTATCCTTATTATCAATCATTGGATCGTTAAAGTTGCCCAAGTGGCCTGATGCTTCCCAAGTTTTAGGATTCATTAAAATTGCAGCATCAATACCAACATTATATGGTGATTGAGTAATAAATTTTTGCCACCAAGCTTTTTTAACATTATTTTTTAATTCAACACCTAATGGACCATAATCCCACGTATTTGATAAACCACCATAAATATCACTACCAGGGAATACAAATCCTCTATGCTTCGCTAGCGAAACAATAGTTTCCATATCTTTTGCCATCTAAAATACACTCCTTTTAACATAAAAACGTCCCAAGACATAGAAAAAGCCAAAAAACTTAATCTATATCTTGGGACGAGTTAATCATTTTTAATCACATATTTAAAATATGTGTTAGTTTACTGAATTGAAAATAACCCGCGGTTCCACCCAAATTAGTGTGTACACTCGCTTTTAACAATCATTTAGTTTTAGCCATTCATACATGTTAAGCTTTCACTATCCTTAACTCGCTTTAGATATAATTTTAATAGATTGAATGTTGATAAGCAAGTAAATATATGTATTTGTAGCAATTTAAAATTCAATGTATAATTAAGAAGAATGAAAAGAGGGGTGAGTGTTATCGAACTAAGTAAAAGGCAACAACAAATTGTTGAAATTGTAAAAAATAATGGACCTATTACGGGTGAGCATATAGCTGATCACCTTAGTTTAACTAGAGCAACTTTAAGACCGGATTTAGCAATATTAACGATGTCTGGTATTTTGGAAGCTCGTCCAAGAGTTGGCTACTACTATTCTGGAAAGCCCAAGAATAAAATAATAGAGGATGAGCTGAAACAATATGTCGTCAAGGACTACTCATCACATCCTGTCGTAGTTAAAAGTGAGATGTCTGTTTACGATGCAATTTGCACAATATTTTTAGAAGATGTGAGTACATTGTTTGTAATCAATGAAAATGGCGATTTCATAGGTGTCTGTTCTCGAAAAGATTTGTTAAGAGCCTCAATGATTGGCGATGACATACATACAATGCCCGTAAACATTATCATGACCCGTATGCCGAATTTAAGTTTTGTTCTTGAAAGTGAAAGAGTAATGATTGCTGCCAACCTCATGATAGAAAAAGAAATAGACTCATTACCAATTGTTGTCCAAAAAGAAAATGGTAAATATGAAGTTAAAGGCCGTATATCCAAAACTACTATCACAAAGATTTTTGTATCATTATTAAATGAATAGGATGGGATTAATTATATGGAAAATATTAGAATAATCGTCGCATCTGACTCAGTCGGCGAAACAGCTGAGCTTGTGGCAAGAGCATGTATTTCACAATTCAATCCAAATGAATGTGATAGTGAAATTAATAGATATCCTTATATAGAAGCACTTGAAAATGTAGATGAGGTTATTTCAGTTGCCAAAGATACAGATGCCATTGTTGTTTATACATTAGTAAAACCTGAAATCAGGAAGTATATGGAAGCTAAGTTAACAGAATTCAAAATAAAATCTGTTGATATAATGGGACCATTAATGAATATATTACTAGATAAAATTGATGAACAGCCTTATTTTGAACCTGGGTTAGTACATCAATTGGATGAAGCTTATTTCAAAAAAATTGATGCAATAGAATTTGCCGTAAAATATGATGATGGTAAAGATCCTAAAGGTCTATCTAAAGCAGATATCGTTTTATTAGGAATTTCCAGAACATCTAAAACACCATTATCCCAGTATCTAGCTCATAAGAGTTATAAGGTAATGAACATTCCAATTGTACCTGAAGTAACACCACCCGATGATTTATTTAATATTGACCCATCAAAATGTATTGCTTTAAAAATAAGTGAAGACAAGTTAAATAAAATTCGTAAGGAAAGATTGAAACAATTAGGCTTAGGTGATAGTGCAAGATATGCAACTGAACAACGTATTGCTGAAGAATTGAACTATTTCCATGAATTAGTAGATAAAATAAAATGTCCAGTCATTGATGTGTCAGATAAAGCGATCGAAGAAACTGCAAACGACATTATTAGCCTTATTGAGCAAAATAGTTTTAAAAATTAATAAAAGCAACTATAATAATATAACTAATGTTTAATAGGTGATAATTTTGAGGATTGAACAAGCTACAATAAATGAAATAAAAGATAAAACAGACATACTCGATTTGGTAAGTGAGTATGTGAAGTTGGAAAAAAGAGGACGCAATTATATTGGTTTGTGTCCTTTTCATGATGAAAAAACGCCTTCTTTTACTGTTTCAGAAGATAAGCAAATTTGCCATTGTTTTGGTTGTAAAAAGGGTGGCAATGTGTTTCAATTCACGCAAGAAATTAAAGATATTTCTTTTACTGAAGCGGTGAAAGAACTTGGTGAACGGGTCAATATCCAAGTTGATACTGGGTACAGCGATAATAGCCAAGAAAATGGACCACAAGTAGCTTCAGAAGATTTACAAATGATAGAAATGCATGAATTAATGCAAGAATATTATCACTATGCCTTGAAAAAGACCGTTGAAGGTGAAGAAGCATTAAATTATTTAAAAGCGCGTGGTTTTACTGATGATTTAATTGATTCAAGAAAGATAGGTTATGCACCCAATAATGCGCATTTTTGTCATGATTTCTTACAGAAAAAAGGATATGATATTCAATTAGCGTATGAAGCGGGGCTATTGTCGCGCAATGAAGAAAATTTTAGTTATTATGACCGTTTTAGAGATCGCGTGATGTTTCCATTAATGAATGCCCAAGGGAGAACGGTCGGTTATTCAGGAAGAACATATAAAAATCAAGAACCCAAATATTTAAATAGCCCTGAAACGCCCATTTTCCAAAAACGTAGATTACTATATAATGTAAATCATGCCCGAAAAGCAATAAGAAAAAATGATGAGATTATCTTGCTGGAAGGTTTTATGGATGTTATCAAAGCCGATCATGCAGGTTTGAAACAAGTCGTAGCAAGTATGGGGACACAAATATCAAATGAACATATTGCTTTTATGAAAAAATTAACATCAAACGTCACACTGATGTTTGATGGCGACTTTGCTGGGACTGAGGCTACATTGAAATCAGGCCAAGCACTTTTACAACAAGGGTTTAATGTATTCGTTGTACAACTTCCAAAAGATATGGATCCAGATGAATATATAGGCAAACACGGTGCTGAGGCCTTTAATTATTATGTAGAACATGAAAAAAAATCATTTGTTATATACAAAGTACACACGCATCAAGATGAGATAGAAAATAATGATTTAGCATATGAACGTTATTTGAATGAAATTACAAATGACATATCTTATATGAAATCATCAATTTTACGTAAAAAGATATTGCAAGAAGTATCGGAATTGTTTAAAGTTAGCATGGATAGTCTAAATAATGAAGTAGGATATCAACAAGACTTTTATCAAACACAAGATTATCATATGCCATCTGTGCCTCAGTTTAATAACTTAAGTAAACATGAGAAAGCGGAACGCGCATTATTAAAACATTTTATGAATGATAAAGACGTATTCTTAAATTATCATAAGTTACTTCAATCAGAAGACTTTACAAATCAATATTTTAAGCGTATATTTAATATTTTACACGAGTTTTACTCTGAAAATGATACATTCATAATTAGTGATGTGTTGCAGTACATCGATTCCAATGAAATTAAAGAAGCATTTATATCATTAGATAACTATATGATAAATGAAGAACCTTATGAATATGAGATGGATGACTATATTAACACAGTTATTGCTAATAGAAATGAAGAAACGATTGAATCACTTAATCATAAGTTGCGTGAAGCAGCTAGACTAGGTGATTTAGAACTGCAAAAATATTATTTAGAAAAAATTGTAAATCACAATAAAAATAGAATGAATTGAAGTATATGAATTAGCTATATAGTTATTGGATTGCTAAATGTATAGTAAGTAAATATTTTGAGTAGATTTCACTAATTTTATCTATAAAATATTTTGATATCAAGTTGATATTATATTCGGGAGGCCTTTTCATGTCTGGAAATAAAGTTAAAGTTAAAAAACAAACTATTGATCCATCTCTAACTTTAGAGGATGTAAAAAAACAATTAATTGAAAAAGGTAAAAAAGAAGGACACCTTAGCCATGAAGAAATTGCAGAAAAACTGCAAAATTTCGAAATGGATTCTGATCAAATGGATGAGCTATTTGACCAATTAACAGATAATGATATTAGTCTAGTTAATGAAAAAGATAGCTCAGATAAAGATTCGAAATTAAATCTAAATGATTTAAGTGCTCCTCCAGGCGTAAAAATAAATGACCCAGTCCGTATGTATTTAAAAGAAATTGGACGTGTGAACTTATTAAATGCGCAAGAAGAAATTGAGTTGGCGAAAAGAATTGAACAAGGTGATGAAGTTGCTAAATCTCGTTTAGCAGAAGCCAATCTACGTCTCGTTGTAAGTATTGCGAAGAGATATGTAGGACGCGGCATGCTTTTCCTTGACCTTATTCAAGAGGGAAATATGGGTTTAATTAAAGCTGTTGAAAAATTCGACTTTAATAAAGGGTTTAAGTTCTCCACATATGCTACGTGGTGGATTCGTCAAGCGATCACACGTGCAATCGCTGACCAAGCACGTACAATCCGTATCCCAGTACACATGGTCGAAACAATTAATAAATTAATACGTGTTCAAAGACAATTATTACAAGATTTAGGCCGTGATCCTGCTCCAGAAGAAATTGGTGAAGAAATGGATTTACCACCTGAAAAAGTGAGAGAAATTTTAAAAATTGCTCAAGAACCAGTATCATTAGAGACACCTATTGGTGAAGAAGATGATAGTCATTTAGGTGACTTTATTGAAGACCAAGAAGCTCAAAGCCCTTCTGATCATGCTGCTTATGAGTTACTAAAAGAGCAGTTAGAAGATGTGTTAGACACATTAACTGATCGTGAAGAGAATGTATTACGCTTGCGTTTTGGATTAGATGATGGTCGTACACGTACATTAGAAGAAGTAGGTAAAGTATTCGGTGTTACAAGAGAACGTATTCGTCAAATCGAAGCGAAGGCCTTAAGAAAATTAAGACATCCAAGCAGAAGTAAACGATTAAAAGACTTTATGGATTAATCTTTAGAGAAGGCAAAGTAAATGCAAAATGAAAATGTGCAAGTAAGCAAACTTTCAATTTAAACTGCTTCTGCCAATATAACGTTTGAGGCTGAGACAAGTAACTGTGTCCCAGCCTTTTTACATATTTAAATAAGGAGCGCCTATATGATTCCATTAAAACAAAGATTAAAAAGAGTGAGCACATATATAAAAGGTAATTGTTTAGCTGACATTGGTTCCGATCATGCATACTTACCTATTTATTCGATAGAACACGGATTAACTCAAACTGCGATTGCTGGTGAAGTTATTAAAGGACCATATGAAGCATCATTAAGAAATGTGAAAGCATATCAATTAAATGATAAAATACAAGTGAGATTGGGTGATGGATTATCAGTCATACAATCGAATGATAATATTTCAACTATAACGATATGCGGGATGGGTGGGCCACTGATTGCTAAAATATTAGAAGCAGGTGCTTCAAAATTAGAAAATAAACCAAGGCTTATACTACAAAGTAATATTCAATCAAGTGCAATTAGAAGGCTTTTATCGAAATTAAATTATTCAATTATTGCTGAAGAAATTTTAGAAGAAAAAGGACATATTTATGAAATTATAGTTGCAGATTTTGATAATAAAAACACATCCATGACTGAGCAAGAAATCAAATTTGGTCCTAAGTTACTTCAAAATAAAACAGAACTATTTTATAAAAAATGGAGTCGGGAACTTGAAGCATTGAATAATATTAAACAAAATCTTAATTCAGAAACACATCAAGACCGTTTAGCAGAAATTAATAATGAAATTCATTTAATAGATGGAGTGATTTAAATGAAAATTGAACAATTGCTTAAAATCATAGATATACATGCACCGTTAAATACTGCAGAGTCATGGGATAACGTTGGCCTGTTGATTGGCAATGAAGCTGCAGAAATTACAGGTATATTAACTGCTCTAGATTGTACAAATGAAGTTGTTGAAGATGCACTCAATAAAAAATGTAATACGATAATTTGTCATCATCCACTCATATTTAAAGGTATAAAACAAATCATTGAGCAAGAGGGGTATGGTGCAATATTACGAAAATTGATTAAAAATGACATTAATTTGATTGCATTGCATACGAACTTAGATGTGTATCCTAAAGGTGTAAATGCTATGTTAGCGCATAAGTTAGGATTAAAAAATCAGTCTATATTAAATCCTGAAACAACAAGTTATTATAAAGTTCAAGTATTTATTCCTAAAGAAAATATAACTGAATTTAAAGAACAATTGAGCGGAGCAGGTTTAGCTCAAGAAGGCGATTATCAGTATTGTTTCTTTGAAAGTGCCGGACAAGGTCAATTTAAACCGGTTGAAGGCGCTAATCCACATATTGGACAATTAAATCACATCGCCAATGTTGAAGAATATAAACTTGAATTTATGATTGATAAAAATCAGAAACAGCTAGCTCAACAATTAATCGAAAAATATCATCCATATGAAACACCAGTTTATGATATTATTTCACTTGAAAAACAGGCTGATTATGGATTAGGTATGATTGGTCAACTAGAAACAGCTCTAAGCGTGGAAGATTTTATAGCACATGTTAAAACTAAATTAGCGATGCCTAGTGTACGATTTAGTGGAGATTTGTCTGACACCATCAAAACTGTTGCCATCATCGGTGGTTCAGGTATTGGATTTGAATATAATGCTAAACAAAAAGGTGCAGATATATTTGTAACAGGCGATATTAAACATCACGATGCATTGGATGCTAAAGTTGCTGGTATTAATTTATTGGATATCAATCACTATAGTGAATACGTTATGCGTGAAGGATTAGCAACGCTTTTAAATGAATGGTTACAAGATAGTGCAGTTGAATTTAATATTTATGCCTCGCAAATTAATACTGACCCATTTGAATATTTATAATTGCTAACTCGAATTTACGATTTGTAGATTCGAGTTATTACACGTAAATAAAAACATTTATGTAAATAATTTAGTTCAAAATTATAAGACAATGCTTTATAATAGATAAGATGAAGATTTAAGGAGGCCAAGACATGGCAAATCACCCATTTGAAAAATTTAATTTAGAACCAAGTCTAATTGAAGCTATAAAAGATTTGAATTTTAATCAACCAACTGAAATTCAAACTCGTGTTATACCTAAAATTATAAAACAAGTAAATTTAATAGGTCAGTCGCAAACAGGTACTGGTAAATCACATGCCTTTTTATTACCATTATTAAATTTAATTGATGTTGACTATAAAGAACCACAAGCAATAGTTGTGGCACCTACACGCGAACTTGCACAACAACTATTCGATGTTGCAACACACTTAACACGTTTTAAAGAAGGCGTTTCTGTGAAACTGTTTATCGGTGGTACAGATATAGAAAAAGACCGTAACCGTGCTAAGAATCAACCACAACTCATCATAGGTACACCTACACGAATCAATGATTTGGCTAAACATGGGGATTTACATGTACACTTAGCGTCTTATTTGGTAATTGATGAAGCTGATTTAATGATTGATTTAGGTTTAATCGATGAAGTGGATCATGTAGCAACAAGATTAGAAGAAGATGCTCATATTGCAGTATTTAGTGCGACAATTCCTAAATCTTTACACCCATTTTTAAATAAATATTTAGAGAATCCAGAGTTTGTTGAAATTGAAAATACTGAAAAAAACAAGAAAAATATTGAGTTTTATTTGATACCTACAAAAGGTGAAGCAAAAATTGAAAAAACTTTAAAATTAATAGATATATTAAACCCATATCTGTGTATCATATTCTGTAATAGTAGAGATAGTGCTGATGAATTGGCAAAACAATTAAATGCTGCTGGTCTAAAACTGGGTATGATCCACGGTGGTTTAACACCTAGAGAACGTAAGCAACAAATGAAACGTATTAGAAACTTAGAATTTCAATTTGTTATTGCCAGTGATTTAGCATCTCGTGGTATTGATATTGACGGTGTCAGTCATGTTATTAATTTTGACGTGCCAAATGATATTGACTTCTTTACACATCGTGTTGGACGTACAGGTCGTGGTCAGTATAAAGGTGTAGCAATTACATTGTATAGTCCTGACGAAGAGCATAATATCGCTTTGATTGAACAACGTGGTTATAAATTTGAAAATGTTGACATCAAAGGTAACGAATTGAAACCGATAAAAGCTCATAATATGCGCCAATCACGTAAAAATAAAGATGACCATTTAACAAATCAATTAAAATATAAAGTAAAAACGAATAAGAAAAAAGTTAAACCTGGTTATAAAAAGAAATTCAAACGTGATTTAGATGACTTAAAACGTAAAGAACGTAAACAATACAGCAAGCAAAAGAGTAGGCAAGACAGAAAAAATAGAAAAGGATAGGTGGAAATTATGTTACTTGGGTCACATGTATCAATGAATGGTAAAAAGATGTTAGAAGGATCCGCAGAAGAAGCAGCAAAATTCGGTGAATCAACATTTATGATTTATACGGGTGCGCCTCAAAATACGCGAAGAAAACCTATCGAAGAATTAAACATCGAGCAAGGACATGAAGTTATGAAAGCAAATGGATTGTCTAATATCGTAGTACACGCACCTTATATCATAAATATTGCAAATACAGTAAAACCACATGTATTTGAATTAGGTGTAGAATTCTTACAAAGTGAAATTGAGCGTACGCAAGCGCTTGGAGCTAAAGATATTGTATTACATCCTGGTTCACACGTTGGTGAAGGTACAGATGCGGGTATACAAAAAATAATCGAAGGTTTAAATGAAGTTCTGACTAATGATAATAATGTTAGAATCGCATTAGAAACTATGGCTGGAAAAGGCTCAGAAATCGGTAGAAATTTTGAAGAAATTGCTCGTATCATTGATGGTGTAAATCATAACGAACGCTTGTCTGTATGTTTTGATACTTGCCATACACATGATGCTGGTTATAATGTTAAAGAAGATTTCGATGGTGTATTGAATGAATTTGATAAAATCATTGGTGTTGATCGAATAAAAGTTGTGCATGTCAACGATAGTAAAAATGATATAGGCGCACACAAAGATAGACATGAAAATATAGGCTTTGGCTATATCGGGTTCGATGCACTTAATTACATTGTGCATCATGATACATTTAAAGATATTCCAAAAATTTTGGAAACACCATATGTAGGAGAAGACAAAAAGAATAAGAAACCGCCTTATAAGTTAGAAATTGAAATGTTAAAAGCACAACAATTTGATGCAGATTTAAAAACTAAAATCTTAAATCAATAATATTAAAATTACTGAAACTGCGAATCAGGTTGAGACATTATGCGATGTCTTAGCCTGATTTTTTGTATAAGTCGTAAACATTACTATTTACATTGAGCTTTGCACGTTGTATAGTATAGAACGAGGTGAAAACATGTCTACGCCAGTATTCGAATTAAAAAATATAGATTATTATTTTGATAACAAGCAAGTCCTTGAAAATATAAACATAAAAATTAATAGAGGTGAATTTGTAGCTATTGTTGGACCAAATGGCGCTGGGAAATCAACCTTATTAAAAATTATCCTAGGTTTACTTCCCATTCAAAAAGGTCAAATGTTTGTCGATGGTATTGATTACAATGGCAAACAATCTTTGTTAAAAATTAGTTATGTCTCACAAAAAGCACAAGCATTTAAAGCTGGTTTTCCTGCTAGTGTTAAAGAAATTGTAATTAGTGGGCTGACTAAACGAAAAAGATTATTTCAATGGTTTAATAAAAGCGATGAGCAACAAGTCGTCTCTGTTTTAAAACGTTTAAATATTGAACATTTGATTAATAAAAATATTGCTGAATTATCAGGTGGACAACAACAACGTGTTTTGATAGCTCGAGCATTAATTAGTAATCCATCTGTACTCATATTAGATGAACCAACAAATGGTATTGACGCAAAGCATGTCAGTGAATTTTATGAAACATTAGAAACACTTAAAAATGACGGAGTCACTATTATTTTAGTTACACATGATATCGGTGTTGTAGCAGATACAGCTACAGAAGTTGCTTGTTTAAATAAGCATTTACACTTCCATGGTACAACAGAAGATTTTAAATCACTTGATGAAGTAGAAATTTCTAAAATTTATGGACACCCAATACAATTCGTAGATCATCAACATAGTAGGGAGTGCTGTTCATCATGATTGAAGCCTTATTAAATTTTGACTTTATGCGATATTCGATGTTAAGTGGCATCTTAATTGGATTTATTGCACCACTCATTGGTGCTTTTATCGTAGTTAGACGATTATCTTTAATTGCCGATGCATTAAGTCACGTCACACTTGGCGGTATATCATTTGGTATGTTCGTCATAACGATTATTCCAGCACTTACTTTTATTAATCCTATGTGGTTTGGTATTCTATTTGCAATTATTGGGGCATTACTCATTGAATATCTGAGAACGTCATATAGCAACTATCAGGAAATTGCGATTCCGATTATAATGAGTGCTGGTATTGCACTAAGTGCGATTTTTATCTCTCTTGCAGATGGGTTTAACCAAGAAATCGTTGGCCTGTTATTTGGTTCTATTAGTGCAGTAACATTAAGTGACTTAATGACAATTATTGCAATTGTCGTAATTGTACTTGCATTCATTCTTTCATTTTATAAAGAATTATTTATATTATCGTTTGATGATGAATATAGTAAAGTTATTGGCATACCAAAATGGATACAATTTCTCTTTATAATCATCGTGGCTATGGTTATATCTGCATCTATGCGTGTCGTAGGAATTTTATTAGTAAGTGCGTTAATCACTTTACCAGTAGCTATTTCTATGAGATTAACAAAAGGTTTCAAACAATTAATCATTTTAAGTGTATTAATTGGAGAATTATCAGTCATTGGAGGACTAATATTAGCATTTTATATAAATATTTCTCCAGGTGGGGTAATTGTGGTATTACTTGTACTCATACTAGCAGTGACAATGTTATTTCAAAAACTCAAAACGGGTGCGATAAAAGGAGCGGCTAAAAATGAAAACGGAAGAAGCAATTAATATTATTAAAGAACATGGCCATAAATACACAAATAAAAGACGTGATATGATAGATTTTTTCGTATCAGAAGATAAATATATTAACGCAAAAATGATACAGCAAAAGATGGACGAAAACTACCCCGGCATTTCATTCGATACAATTTATAGAAATTTACATTTATTTAAAGAACTAGGCATTGTGGAAGGCACAGAACTAGATGGGGAAATGAAATTTAGAATTGCTTGTACAGATCACCATCATCATCATTTTATTTGTGAGTCTTGTGGTGATACAAAAGTAATAGACTTTTGCCCAATTGAACAAATAAAATCATTTTTACCCAATGTTGACATTCATACACATAAATTAGAAGTTTATGGCATTTGTGAAGTTTGTCAAAATGCATAACCTGTTCATAGATTGAATTTCGACATATTAAAATCACGAATTAATTATAGTTAACTTTTGTCATGGCACTTTTAAGCATAGGTCATTAGTATGAATTAATCTATTTCATTAAATTTATGCTCTAAATATGTTTAAATAAGCACATTTTGAGATATACTAATAAAGTAATTAAAGATGACAAAGACAATCTTATGACTTTACAATTAATAACTAAGCATATTAATTGTTGTCATAATTATTACTTGTTATCCTTAACTTAAAGATTAATTAGGAGGATGATTATTTATGGCTTTTGAATTACCAAATTTACCTTATGGTTTTGATGCATTGGAACCACACATTGACAAACAAACAATGGAAATTCACCATGACAAACACCATAACACTTATGTAACTAAATTAAATGCAGCAGTTGAAGGTACTGATTTAGAATCTAAATCTATCGAAGAAATTGTAGCTAACTTAGACAGTGTTCCAGAAAACATTCAAACAGCTGTTCGAAATAATGGCGGTGGACACTTAAACCACTCATTATTCTGGGAATTATTATCTCCAAACTCAGAAGAAAAAGGTACTGTTGTTGATAAAATCAAAGAACAATGGGGCTCTTTAGATGCATTTAAAGAAGAATTTGCTGACAAAGCTGCAGCTCGTTTCGGTTCTGGTTGGGCATGGTTAGTAGTTAATAACGGTAATTTAGAAATCGTTACAACTCCAAACCAAGATAACCCATTAACAGAAGGTAAAACACCTATCTTAGGATTAGATGTTTGGGAACATGCATACTACCTTAAATACCAAAATAAACGTCCAGACTACATCAGTGCATTTTGGAACGTTGTTAATTGGGAAAAAGTTGACGAATTATACAACGCTGCAAAATAATTGCAGAGATTTACATGACGGCCTATTCATAGGTCGTCATTTTTTTAATTAAAATAATAGAAATATTGGCTGATTTCATATATCATTTAGAGTGAGAACTTTTGAATAGAGGTATGCTGTTTTGTTAAAAAGATTAAAAGAAAAATCAAATGATGAAAAAATCAGAAATACAATGAATAAAAGGATAAGCTTTATATTTGGTATCATCGTATTTATTTTCGCAATTATAGTTTTACGGTTAGGATACTTACAAATTGCTCAAGGTTCTCACTATAAACAAATGATTAAAAATAGTGAAAATTTAACGGTAAATGAAGCTGTTCCAAGAGGACGCATTTTAGATAGAAATGGCAAAGTATTAGTTGATAATGCTTCTAAAAAAGCAATTACATATGCACGTGGTAGAAAAACAACACCTTCCGAAGTGTTAGACATTGCAAATGATTTATCTAAACTCATAAAAATGGATACCAAAAAAATTACAGAGCGCGATAAGCAAGATTATTGGATACAACTTCATCCTAATCAAGCAAAAAGTTTAATGAAAAAAGAACAATCGCTTTTAGATGACGGTAGTATTTCTCAAGAAGATTATGATGAGACACTGTATAAAAAAATTGGTAAAAAACAATTGGATACATTAACTTCAAAAGATTTACAAGTACTCTCAATTTATCGTGAGATGATGTCAGGTTCTGCGTTGGACCCTCAGACAATTAAAAATGAAGATGTGACTGACGAAGAATATGCTGCTGTTTCTCAAAAATTATCGGAATTACCTGGTGTAAATACAACAATGGATTGGGATAGAAAATACCCTTATGGTGATACGTTGCGTGGTATCTTTGGAGACGTTTCAACAACTGAAGAAGGTATTCCAAAAGAACTTACCGAAAAGTATTTAGCTAAAGGATATTCTCGAAATGACCGCGTTGGTAAATCATATTTAGAGTATCAGTATGACGATATTCTTAAAGGTAAGAAGAAAGAAATGAAATATACCACAGACAAATCGGGAGATGTCATTGATTCTAAAGTGATTAGCCCAGGTTCTCGTGGTGATGATCTTGTCTTAAGTATTGACGTTGACTTACAGAAAAAGACTGAAGAGTATTTAGAGAAGCAAATTTCAAAATTGCGTAGTGAAGGCGCTAAAGATATGGACAATGCATTAATTGTAGTTCAAAATCCTAATAATGGTGATATATTAGCCATGGCAGGGAAACAAATAGACAAGAATGGTGATTTAACTGATTATGATATCGGTACATTCACTGCACAATTTGCAGTTGGGTCTTCTGTAAAAGGCGGTACTTTATTAGCCGGTTACCAAAATAATGCGATTAATGTAGGGGAAGAAATGGTTGATGAACCATTGAAATTCGCTGGTGGTTTAACTAAACGCTCTTACTTTAACCAAGATGGTAAAGTAAGAATTAATGACAAAGAGGCATTAATGCATTCTTCAAACGTTTATATGTTTAAAACTGCATTAAAATTAGCTGGTTCGCCATATACGCCAAACATGTCATTACCAACTGATATTTCTGACGCTGGACAAAAATTACGTAAAGGTTTAAATCAAGTGGGGCTTGGTGTCAAAACAGGTATTGATTTACCAAATGAAACTAATGGACAAATTGAACCATTAACAGATAATCCAGGTAACTATTTGGACTTATCTATTGGTCAATATGATACTTATACTCCAATGCAATTATCTCAATATGTTTCAACAATCGGGAATAATGGTTATAGAGTACAACCACACATAGGTTTAGAAGTAAGAAAAGCAACAAATAAAGATACTTTAGGTCCAGTTAAAGAAAAAGTAAAAGGTAATGTTTTAAACAAAGTAAATAATACACCAGATCAAGTGAAAGAAGTTCAAGAAGGCTTCAAGATGGCATTTAATGACAAAGATGGTACTGGCTATCAGAGCTTCAACGATACTGAAGTCCCATCTGCTGGTAAAACGGGTACTGCCGAGGTATTCCAAGATGGTAAACCAAGGGTAAACTCAACTTATATAGGATATGCTCCAATTAAAAATCCAAAATTAGCATTTTCAATCGTATATACGAATCAACCAGTCCCTGAGCCATGGTTAAATGGTGGGGATTTGGGACGAGATGTTATTAATTATTACTTCAAAGAAAAATCTAAAGACTAAACTCTCGTCAGTTATATTGATAAACAATAGTGATATAATCGACTTTAGTAAAAATAATACTTTTCAATTTTATAACTAAATGGTATGATTAGTAGGTCGTATTTTGAAAAGGTAAGGAGGAATTAGCATGCGCGTAAACGTAACTCTAGCTTGTACAGAATGTGGAGAAAGAAACTACATTACTACAAAAAATAAACGTACTAATCCTGAACGTATAGAAATGAAAAAGCACTGTGCACGTGATAATAAACACACATTGCACCGTGAAACAAAATAATTAATCTTTAAGAGAAGACTACAAAATCTAAAGTCTATAATATTTTGTAGAATCTACTCTAAAATAGAGGCTGAGACAATAAAGATGTCTAGCCTCTATTTTTATGTAAAAATACATATAAACGCATTCATTATTGAAATATAGTTAAATGACATTATAATTTATAAACGTTATAATAATGTAAGTATGCTTTACGGGAAGGTGCTTTAATGACTAAAAAAACATTGCGACAACAGAAACTGGAAAAAATGAAATTGTTCTCTCAACAATCTGGTAAAAAAGTAGCTGACGGTTTTCTAGCTAAGCAATTTTTCAGAACCGAAGAATATCAAAAGGCCACTCGAATTGGGATAGTTTTGTCTATGGCACATGAAGTGGATACATATTCAATTATTCGACACATGCTTTCAGATGAAAAAAAAGTGTTTGTACCTGAAACTAATTATGATACTCGACAAATGACATTTAAATCTTTAACGCATCTTGAATACATTGGTCCCGATGAGAAAGGAATTAATCATGTTGTTCAAAATGCTGAAATTTCTAGTGATTTAGATTTAATAGTTGTACCAGGTGTCGTATTTAACCAAAGTGGATACCGAATTGGATATGGTGGTGGATACTTTGATAAGTTTCTAAGTTGTAATCAACAAATGACAATTAGTCTGTTATATGATTTTCAGCTGAATGATTTTGAACCTGAAGCGCATGATCAACCCGTAGAAAATTTAATCATAGCTACAACAAGTTAATGGAGGGAAAAATGATTACAGAAAAACATTATTGGAAGTGCATCTATACTTGGATTAAATATCTAAATTATCATGTTGTTCATCGTAATCAAGATAATAGTGAAATATGGCTCGCAAATTCAAGAAAACAGCAAGTTGCTATTTTTAAGTTTGGAGCAAATTCAACTCAAGATGTCAGATTTGTTAAAAGTAGAATTCAAGATAATAATGAAAATATAAATGATTTTTTGAATTTCAAACCAAGTAATTATGATTTATTTATTTTTACTGAAAAAATGTTCACAGATGAAAATTTAAATGAATCACATCCAGCTAAGTTTAAAGTCAAAATAATTAGAGACGAAGAGCAACTTGCAAGTATATTACCAAATATGTTTATTAAACAAATTTTTATACGTGACACAAAACACACGAAATCATATTATAAACAACGCGCATTAAATACGAATCCAATTGAAAAGCATATGCTTAAATTTGCACCTGTTACATATGGATTAATATTTACAAATGTTGTTATTTGGTTATTGATGGTATTGTTCTTAAATCGTTTTTCAGATTTAAAATTGTTGGATGTAGGTGGTTTAGTTCATTTTAACGTGGTACATGGAGAATGGTATCGCTTAATAAGTTCAATATTTTTACATTATAATTTTGAACATATTTTAATGAATATGCTCAGCCTGTTTATTTTCGGCAAAATTGTTGAATCAATTGTAGGTCATTGGCGCATGTTTGTTATATACATTGTTGCTGGATTATTTGGAAATTTCGCTTCGTTATCTTTTAACATCGATACAGTATCAGTAGGTGCAAGTGGGGCCATTTTTGGATTAATAGGCGCTATTTTTACATTTATGTATATTGGAAAACAGTTTAATCGTAAACTAATTGGGCAATTGCTAATTGTTTTAATCGTTATGATAGGATTATCATTGTTAATGGATAATGTTAATATTATTGCTCATATTGGTGGTTTCATTGGTGGTCTTTTAATCACATTAATTGGTTACTATTTTAAGCGAAACAAAACTTGGTTTTGGGTATTAATTATTTTGATGCTCGTACTATTTATTGCAGCCCAAATTCGAATATATACTATCAAAGAAGATAATATTTATAACACAATCATTGCTAATGAGATGAAACAAGGTGATTATAGTGAAGCTAAAAGTATGGTAGAACATACGATTGAGAAGCAATATGCAGATGATGAAACGTATTATTTGAAAGGGCTAATCAATTCAACACAAGATTCAAAAGCTGAAGGCATTGCTTCGTGGGAAAGAGGATTAAGGTATTATCCTAATTCTTCGCTTTTAAACTATCAATTAGCAGTTGCTAACAGATCACTGGATAATAATGATAAAGCTAAAAAGTACATAAAAAATGCTTTGAAATCAGATCCAACTAATAAAGATTATAAGAATTTATATGAAGAATTGAGCGATAATAGTGATTCAACAGATTAATAGTTTTTATGATGTGCAACAACTTTTAAAAAAATTTGGTTTTATTGTATATTTTAAAGAGAAAAATGATATGTATGAAATGATGGAACAAGAAATTAAATCATTATTTAATTTTGGACTTATTTCAAAAGATGAATATATAAAATGTCGACTTATTATTAATCAAAGAAGGACGGATAATTAATGAATAGAATCATATTAGCTGCAGATATTGGTGGTACTACTTGTAAATTAGGTTGTTTTGACGAATCATTAAATCAAATTTCAAAATGGTCAATTGACACAGATACTTCAGATTCAACTGGTTACGTATTATTGAAAAACATTTATGATGCGTTTGTTGAGTTTATAGAACAATCTTCCTACACATTTTCAGATGTAGTAGGAATTGGTATAGGTGTACCAGGTCCTGTTAATTTTGAGACTGGTGAAGTTAATGGTGCCGTTAATCTATATTGGACAGAAACTGTGAACGTAAGAAATATTTTCCAACAATTTGTGGATTGTCCGGTATACGTTGATAATGATGCAAACGTAGCAGCATTAGGTGAAAAACATAAAGGTGCAGGTAATGGTGCGGATGACGTTGTTGCAATTACTTTAGGTACAGGACTTGGTGGAGGCATTATCTCTAATGGCGAAATTGTCCATGGACATAATGGATCGGGTGCAGAAATCGGCCATTTTAGAGTCGATCATGACCAGAGATTTAAATGTAACTGTGGGAAATCAGGATGTATAGAGACGGTTGCATCTGCAACAGGTGTAGTAAATTTAGTTAACTTTTATTACCCAAAATTAACATTTAAATCATCTATACTACAATTAATAAAAGAAAATAAAGTTACAGCAAAAGCAGTTTTTGATGCGGCAAAAGCTGGAGATCAATTTTGTATTTTTATAACTGAACGTGTTGCGAACTACATTGCTTACTTATGTAGCATTATAAGTGTTACCAGCAACCCGAAATACATTGTGCTGGGTGGAGGTATGTCAACAGCAGGTTTAATATTAATCGAAAACATTAAAACTGAATATCACAATTTAACTTTTTCACCTGCACAACAAGATACTGAAATTGTACAAGCGCAATTAGGCAACGATGCTGGTATTACTGGTGCGGCAGGTCTAATCTATACTTATATAATTGAAAAGGAAGGTGTGAAGTAATGGCTATTGTAGATGTAGTGATTATTCCAGTAGGTACTGAAGGACCAAGTGTAAGTAAATATATTGCTGAAATACAAACAAAATTAAATGAATTCAAAGCACAAGGTAAAATTGATTATCAATTAACACCGATGAATACCCTTATAGAAGGTGATTTAAAAGACTTATTTGAAGTCATTCAAGAAATTCACGAACTGCCATTCAACAAAGGCCTAGATCGTGTGTGCACAAATATCAGAATTGACGATAGACGTGATAAATCACGTAAAATGAATGAAAAGCTAGATTCTGTTCAAAAGCATTTGGATAATGGAGGCAGCAATTCATGAAAATCTCTAGTTTAACTTTAGGGCTCGTCGATACGAATGCATATTTTATTGAAAGTGATAAACATGTCATATTAGTAGACCCAGCAAGTGATAGTGACTTAATTATAAAAAAGCTAAATCAAATTAATAAATCTTTAACAGCAATATTGCTGACACATGCACATTTCGATCATATTGGAGCACTAGACGAGATAGTTGCGAAGTATAATGTCCCAGTATATATGCATAAATCAGAGTTTGATTTCTTAACTAATACTGAGAAAAATGGCTCAGAGAAATTCAAACAATACGGTATGCCTCAAATTACTAGTCAAATTACACCATTAGCTATGGATGAAGGGGAAGCTAATATAGGGGATTTTAATTTCAAAGTACTTCATACTCCTGGTCATTCACCAGGTAGCCTTAGCTTCGTTTTTGATGAATTTGCAGTAGTCGGAGATACTCTGTTTAATCAAGGTATTGGTAGAACAGATTTATATAAAGGTGACTATGAAACACTCGTTGATTCTATATTAGATAAATTATTCCAATTAGACGATGACTTACCTTTATTCCCAGGGCATGGTCCTTATACAACCGTTGAGGATGAGCAACTAAACCCATATTTACACTGCTAAATCCTTTCTTTTGTTAAAACTGCAATCAACTCAATAAATAATAAAGTAATTTATTTATCTCTTACGTGTATATTTGTAGGAGGTGGATTTTTTTGAAGTTATTGTTTAATAATCTACTAAGTAAAGCAATTGAAAAGAATGCGACAGATATTCATTTTATTCCATCAGAAGAAACTATTTTTATTAAATTTAGGATACAAGATACTTTATGTCCCTTCGAAACATTGCAGCAGCATATTTATGTTAAATTGCTAACATATATGAAATATCAAGCTGGTTTAGATGTATCCAAACATAATGCTGCTCAAAGTGGTAGATACATTCACAAATTGAAACATATTTATTTTTTGAGAATATCTACATTACCATTATCATTAGGTATTGAAAGTTGTGTGATTAGAATCATCCCCCAATACTTTCAAAAACCCAAACCTTCAAACAACATTAATCACTTATTTAAACTTATGCATAAAAAACAAGGTCTCATATTGTTTAGTGGCCCTACTGGTTCTGGAAAAAGCACATTAATGTATCAAATGGTAATGTATGCGAAAGAACATTTGGATTTAAATATTATAACGGTAGAAGACCCAGTGGAACAGCTTGTTTCAGGTATAACTCAAGTAACTATCAATGAAAAAGCAGGCATCACTTATGCTAATTCATTCAAAGCGATTTTAAGGTGTGATCCAGATATCATACTTATTGGTGAGATTAGAGATGCAGTAATCGCAAAATATGTAGTTCAAGCAAGTTTAAGTGGACATCTTGTATTGACTACAATCCACGCTAATAACTGTAAAGGTGCATTATTAAGACTTATCGAAATGGGAGTGACTTATCAGGAATTAAATCAATCATTACTAAGTGTTTTGAACCAAAGACTAATAACTACTTATAAAAAAGAAAGAAAATTAATTTACGAACAACTTTCACGCAAACAGATAAATTTCTTTTTTGAAAATGATTTGATGCTTCCAGAATCTTTTCATACTTTAAATTATAAGTTAAATAAAATGACAAAAGAGGGGGTAATTTGTGAAGAAACAATGGATAAATATCTTTAGACTTAAAGGTCATTCTATAATAAGTGATAAGAATAAAATAGCACTAATCGCTAAGTTAAAAGATCTATTAGACCATGGATATACATTATCTGAGTCATTTGGTTTTTTACTACAACACACACAACTAAACGATCAAAATGTTAAAATGCGTATTAAAGAAGATTTACAAAATGGTGCTAATTGTGCACACATACTTAAACTATTAAAATTTCCCAAGGCAATTGTTACTTTAATTTATTTTGCAGAATTATTTAGCGATTTATCGATTACCTTACCACATGCACATGAATATCTATTTAAAAATTATAGTGCTAAACGTCAGTTTTTTAAAACAACTCAATATCCTTCATTACTACTCATTATTTTTATTGGAATGTTAGTAGTTATCAATCATACTATTATTCCAGAATTTCAAAATTTATATCAAAATTTAGATGTTAATATCTCACCAATACAATTCTATTTATCCTCATTCATTTTGCAACTTCCCCAAATGTTATTTTACATCCTGATATGTATATTTCTTATTTTTCTTATTTTCTTCTTGGGATATAAAAAGCTATCAATAGAAAATAAACTTCATTTCATTTTGCACATTCCAATAGTTTCAAAATTTTTTAGGCTTTATAAAACTTTTCAAATTTCCTCAGAATTGAGTTTGTTCTATAAAAATGGAATTAATTTGCAACAAATCGTAGAAATATATGGAAGTCAAACAGACGATGAATATTTAGTCTACCTAGCTAGAAAAATAGCAGTTGGTAGTCACAATGGTCTTAAATTAAGTGAAACTTTAAGTAAAGTGCCCTGTTTTGATAAGAGTCTATCAATTTTCATAGAAGAGGGTGAGAAAAAGGGCAGATTAGAAATAGAAATGAAGCTATATAGCGAAATAATAATAGAAAAAATTGAGCAATTATTACAATTAATTATAAAATTTATACAACCATTGGTCTTTTTTCTCATTGCAATTTTAATTGTATCGCTATATTTAGTTATTATGCTACCAATGTTTGATTTAATGCAAACCATCAAATAACCTAGAAAGGATCAAAACAATGAACTATTTTAAAAGAAAATTAAATAAAGATGCATTTACATTAATTGAGATGTTATTAGTACTATTAATTATTAGCCTTTTATTAATTTTAATCATTCCAAATATCGCTAAACAATCTTCACACATACAAAATACAGGATGTGATGCGCAACTTAAAATGATTGATAGTCAAATTGAAGCATACGCATTAAAATTCAATAAAAAACCTAATACTATTGATGATCTTATAACTGAAGGCTATATAAAAGAAAACCAAAAACAATGTAAATCAGGTGCAACTATTACAATAAATAATGGTGAAGCAGTTGCTAATTAAACCTGCATTCACATATCTAGAAATGTTGTTAGTTTTATCTATTATTACGATTATTTTGTACATTCAACTTAATTTAAATCCAGTTAATATAATCACAAATAATTCAGAACAACATCAAATTAGACATCTAATCATGCAATTTGAATATTTAAAATCAAAAGCAATCAAAGACAACCAATCCATTGCCTTAGTATTTAATGATTTTTCCAGCAAAATCATCGTTAACGAACAATATCTCAAAAATAATCCACTCACGTTACCTCAAAAAAGTTATATCCTCCCACAAACAAATATTAAATTTATAACTTTCGATAAAAGCGGTAATATAAACAGATTTGGTAGTTTATATATAAAGTTTAACGAATCTACATATAGGATTATTTTCCATATTGAAAAAGGTCGTATTCGTTATGAAAAAATTTAATTTTAATGCATCATTACTACTTGATGCATTATTCTCATTTTCGATGATTATTACAATATGCATATTATACTTGCCAATGCTTATGCAATTAAATACTTCAAAACAAGATAAATTACAAGAAATCGAACAGAAAAAAATCATTGTAAATACCTTGCACCATTATTCAAATTTACAATTAAAAAAAGGAATCAGAATTGATGATTATTTTGTAAAACTCAACAATAACAAAATTTGCATAAATAAATTGGGTGAAAAACATGAACGCTGTTATCAAAAATAAATGTCATGCCTTTACATATATAGAAACGCTTTTTACTTTATTTATAATTATAATCATATTTTCAATTTTACCTATTTTAATAAAAACAGCTAGCATCATAAATAATCAAGTATTAAATAATTATGATATTGAATTGGTATTTTTCTCACGAGATTTCACTCAAGATTTAATAGAAGATGACGCTACGATTATATTAAAAGAGAGTAGCAATCACAAAATCTCAATTAAAACTGCACATAAAATTATATCCTATGAATATAAAAACAATAAAATCATTAAAACTGTTAATGGTAAAGGGAATATCACAATGCTTAATGATGTTAAGGATATACAATTTAAAATACTAAATAACAAGTCTATTGTAATTAATTTAAAAAAAGGGGGAAAAGGACATTATTATGTTAAAAAACTTATTTTCTAATTATACTGCCTATATCTCACCTTTTGTCATGTTTTTATTTATGCTATATTTATCATTAATTACTCTTTATTCGATGCAAATCGTTTTAGAATTAAGAACATTGACTAATATAGAAACATATTATGATACACAAATATCTCATATTTTGAAAAAGGACGTTTTTTATGAAAAATAATAATATAGAGCCATTAATATTTATAGGCTTTATGGGAACAGGAAAGACTACTCTGGCTAGCTTCATATCAAAAAACAATAATCTTTCTTATGTCGATTTGGATGAACATATAGTCATTAATGAGAATAAAACAATTCCTCAGATATTTGAATGTATTGGGGAAGAAGGATTTAGAAAGTTAGAATTTAAATATCTTAAATCTTGTCTCGCTAATTATGACATCGTATCAACTGGTGGTGGAATTATTGAGGGAGACAGTGCATTCCAGTTTTTAAAAACACAACAAAATGTCATTTGGCTTGATTGTGAATTAGATATTATTTACAACAGAATCAAAAATGATGAAAATAGACCAAATGCAAATAATAAAACATATATGGAATTAAAAAACTTGTATTCATCTAGGATTTCAAGATATAATGAAATCGCATTCATAAAAGTAAATAGTAATGAATCTCTGCCTTTTTTAGAAAATAAAATTATGGAAGAGGTTGTTTGCGAATGATCAGTGTTAGAGAGAATGGTTAGTTATATTGAATATGACTTAAGTCCATCGCCGAAGGTGCAAGTTAATACGAAACTCTCAGGCAAAAGGATAATACTGTGACGCATTCCTGGAATATTAAACAGGGTAGCATAGTCTACTCTGTTTTTTTTAATATATAAACAATAGGAGGTTTCTTTATGTCAAGTGAACTTAAAAAAACACCCCTCTATCAAACTTTTGTAGATAGCGGTGCTAAAATTGTAGAATTTGGTGGATGGGCAATGCCTGTTCAATTTTCAAGTATTAAAGAAGAGCACAATGCGGTTAGAACTAATATTGGTTTATTTGATGTGAGCCATATGGGAGAAATTATTATTCAAGGTCCTGAGGCGGCTAAGTATGTACAATACTTACTTTCAAATGATACTGAAAATTTAACTTCTACTAAAGCGCAATATACTGCACTTTGTAATGAAAATGGTGGTATTATTGACGATTTAATAACTTATAAATTAGATGAAAACGTTTATCTTTTAGTGGTGAATGCAGGAAATACTGAAAAAGATTTTGAATGGATGAATTCACAATCAAAAGATTTTAATGTTGAAGTAATAAACGTATCTAGTGAATACGGTCAATTAGCGATTCAAGGACCAAATGCGCGTGACTTAGTACAACAAAATGTTGATATAGATGTATCGGAAATGAAGCCTTTTGAATTCAAACAAAATGTAACTTGTTTCGGGAAAAATGTGATTTTATCTCAATCTGGTTATACGGGTGAAGATGGCTTTGAAATTTATTGTAAAGCAGACGATGCAGAATATCTTTGGAATGAGATACTTAAAAATAATGTTGAGCCATGCGGACTAGGAGCAAGAGACACGTTAAGATTAGAAGCTGGTTTACCTTTACATGGTCAAGATTTAAGTGAAACAATCACTCCATATGAAGCAGGAATTGCATTTGCAGCTAAACCTTTAATCGAAGCAGATTTCATTGGTAAAGCTGTTTTGAAAGATCAAAAAGAAAATGGTTCACCTCGTAGAACAGTTGGTTTAGAAATGATTGATAAAGGAATTCCAAGAACTGGTTACGAAGTATATGATTTAGATGGAAAACAAATTGGTGAAATAACTTCAGGTACACAATCACCATTATCAGGCAAATCAATTGGTTTAGCATTGATTGATCGTGATGCCTTTGAAATGGGCAAAGAAGTTATTGTTCAAGTAAGAAAAAGACAAGTTAAAGCTAAAATTGTTAAAAAAAATCAAATTACAAAATAACTTAAAGGGGTGTTACTGTGAGTCATCGTTATATTCCATTAACTGATCAAGACAAAAAAGAAATGTTAGAAACAATTGGAGCTAATTCAATTAGTGAATTATTCGGAGATGTTCCAAAAGATATATTATTAAATAGAGAACTAGCTATTCCAGAAGGCGAATCAGAAACAACATTAACTAAGCGACTTAATCGAATTGCTAGTAAGAATATTACAAAGGAAACACACAGTTCGTTTTTAGGTGCTGGGGTTTATGATCATTACGCACCAGCAGTTGTTGATGCTATGATTTCACGTTCAGAGTTCTATACAGCATACACACCGTACCAACCAGAAATTTCACAAGGTGAATTACAAGCAATTTTCGAATTCCAAACTTTAATTTGTGAATTAACAGATATGGATATTGCTAACTCTTCAATGTACGATGGTATTACAAGTTTTGCAGAAGCATGTATTTTAGCATTTAATCAAACACGCAAAAATAAAATTGTAGTATCTAAGGGTATGCACTATCAAGCTTTACAAGTCTTAAATACTTATGTGAAAACACGCGAAGAATTTGAAGTTGTAGAAGTAGATTTAGATGGTACTATTACAGATTTAGAAAAATTAGAAAATGCAATTGACGATAATACGGCAGCTGTGGCAGTTCAATATCCTAATTTCTATGGCTCAATTGAAGATTTAGAAAAAATCCATTCGTTTATTGAAGATAAAAAAGCATTGTTTATTGTATATGCAAATCCATTAGCGTTAGGTTTATTAACACCACCAGGTACTTTCGGTGCTGACATAGTTGTTGGGGATACACAACCATTTGGTATACCAGCTCAGTTTGGAGGACCACATTGTGGTTTCTTTGCAACAACCAAGAAACTAATGAGAAAAACACCTGGTCGATTAGTTGGCCAGACGGAAGACAGTGACGGAAATCGTGGATTTGTATTAACTTTACAAGCACGTGAACAACATATCCGTCGTGACAAAGCAACATCTAATATTTGTTCTAACCAAGCATTAAATGCATTAGCATCATCAATTTGTATGTCAGCCTTAGGTAAACAAGGTATTTATGATATTTCTGTACAAAATTTTGAAAATGCAAACTATGCAAAAGAACAGTTTAAGTCAGCAGGTTTAGAAGTTTCAAATGGAACATCATTTAATGAGTTTGTTGTTAAATTCGATAAACCTGTAAAAGATGTTAATGATGCACTTATCCAAGAAGGTATTATAGGTGGTTTCGACCTTAAAGAAGTTTCAGATGACCTTGAAAATCAAATGCTAGTTGCCGTAACTGAATTAAGAACTAAAGATGAAATTGATACATTTGTTAAGAAAGCGGGTGAAATAAATGGCAGTAAGTAAATCTAGTCCATTAATATTCGAACGTTCAAAAAAAGGTAGATATGCATATTCACTACCAAAAAAAGAAATTGATAATGGTGCAATCAATAAATTATTAGATGATAAATTTATTAGAAAGAATAAAGCAGAATTGCCAGAAGTTGCAGAATTAGATTTAGTACGTCATTATACTGAACTTTCAAATAAAAACTTTGGCGTTGATTCAGGATTTTATCCATTAGGTTCTTGTACTATGAAATATAATCCAAAGATTAATGAAAAAATTGCCAGAATACCTGGTTTTGCTGAATCACACCCACTTCAAGATGAATCACAAGTTCAAGGTTCTTTAGAAATTATTCACAGTCTTCAAGAAGAATTAAAAGAAATTACAGGTATGGATGAGGTTACACTTCAACCAGCAGCAGGTGCACATGGTGAGTGGACTGCATTGATGATTTTCAAAGCATACCACCAAAAGAATGGTGAAGGACATAGAGATGAAGTAATTGTGCCAGACTCTGCTCATGGTACCAATCCTGCATCAGCAGCATTTGCTGGCTTTAAGTCGGTTACTGTTAAGTCGAATGAACGTGGCGAAGTTGATATAGATGACTTAAAACGTGTAGTAAACGAAAATACAGCTGCAATTATGCTTACTAATCCAAATACATTAGGTATTTTCGAAAAAAATATAATGGAAATACGTAATATAGTGCATGACGCTGGCGGCTTATTGTATTATGATGGTGCCAATTTAAATGCAATTATGGATAAAGTAAGACCTGGAGACATGGGATTTGATGCAGTGCATCTTAACCTCCACAAAACATTTACAGGTCCACATGGTGGTGGTGGGCCAGGATCAGGTCCAGTTGGAGTTAAAAAAGAATTAGCTAGTTTCTTACCGAAACCAATGGTTATTAAAGAAAATGATGTATTTAAATACGATAATGATATTGAAAATTCAATTGGTCGTGTTAAGCCATTTTATGGAAACTTTGGTATATATTTAAGAGCCTATACTTATATCCGTACAATGGGCAATAAGGGATTAGAAGAAGTATCTGAAGCTGCAGTTTTAAATGCTAACTATATTAAAGCACGCTTAAAAGATCATTTTGAAATTCCATATCCACAGTACTGTAAACATGAATTTGTCTTAAGTGGTTCAAAACAAAAAGAACATGGCGTACGAACACTTGATATGGCTAAACGTTTGTTAGATTTCGGCGTTCATCCACCTACAATTTACTTCCCATTAAATGTGGAAGAGGGTATGATGATTGAGCCAACTGAGACAGAATCTAAAGAAACGTTAGATTATTTTTGTGATATGATGATAGACATTGCTAAAGAAGCAAAAGAAAATCCAGATAAAGTGTTAGAAGCACCACATACTACAATTATTGATCGACTAGATGAAACAAAAGCAGCAAGACAACCTATTTTAAAGTTTGAAGACTTACGTTCTGAAAAACAATAATAGTACAACTTTGCATATCAAGGGAGAGACTAGGACATATTTAATGTCCTAGTCTCTCTTTTTTATAACTTATGGGGGGTGTATGCTTTTTATGCTAATCAAACTTTCACGGATTTAATAAGTGATATCGCTTATTAGTTTAGTGGCATTTATAAAATTATACGAAAAAGCATTTTGCTAATAAAATATTGATGTGTTTTGCCAAGACGCTTGAGTAAATGAGGCAAGATAATGAAGTCGACATAGTAAAGCTATTTCTAGGAAAGGAAGGTGACAAAAGAATTAAATGAAAAAGCACCCAGATGAATTGAATAAAATCATCTGAGTGCTTTTTTCTAGGATTTATATCCCAGACTTTTCATAAAATATCCAGTTTCATAGAACCTTTATATGATTCTAATTTTAAATCATACATATTTAGCTAGTACGACGTTTTATTTCTTAGACTTGATTTTTCCAGTCCATTTTTTATAACCGCCTTTTAGCATGTAAACGTCTGTATAACCATTTTTCTTCAATGTTCTAGCAGCACGATAGCTAGCAATGCCATTTGCATCACAAAGATAAATTGGCTGGTCAGTTCGTAACCCTTGATATCTTTGTTTGAACATTGTAATAGGTATATTACGCGCACCATTGATATGTCCATAATCGTAATCCACTTTTTCTCTTACATCAATAACTTGAGCTTTGCGTAAACCATTATGAAATTCATTTTGGTTTAATTCTGTGACTGCTCTTTTATTAAGAAGATAATTAATTAGCATATAAGCGATGATAATTATTAAAACTGCTAATGCTAAAAACCAAAAGTTACTCATCTTGCATCCTCCCTAATTAACCGATATTATATATTATAAGACTGTTAGCTCAATTTATCAAAATATTTTTCTTTAAATAACATTGCGCTGACAAACTAATACAATTATTGAAAACGATAACACAGTTTCGCTGTTATCACAATTTAATTTAGCGATTGGAGTTTTGAAAGTGACAGAAACATGGAATTTTATCAATACGGGTAGCAAAGATCCATTTTATAATATGGCATTTGATGAAGCTTTACTTAATTTTGTTGCTAGAGGAGAAATAGATCCTGTCATTAGATTCTATACTTGGGACCCCGCAACTTTGTCTATAGGGTACTTTCAAAGATTAACTAAAGAAATAGATATTGCCAAAGTGGAAGAAAAGGGATATGGTTTAGTACGTCGTCAAACTGGTGGCAGAGGCGTGTTACATGACAAAGAACTTACTTATAGTGTCATTGTACCTGAATCTCATCCAAACATGCCGTCAACGGTTACTGAAGCCTACAGAGTAATTTCAGAAGGACTATTAGAAGGGTTTAAACATTTAGGATTTGATGCATCATTTGCTATACCTCGTTCTAAAGAAGAAAGAGAGAAACTTAAACAACCAAGAAGCGCAGTCTGCTTTGACGCACCAAGTTGGTATGAATTAGTAGTAGAAGGGCGGAAGATTGCTGGTAGTGCTCAAGTGCGCCAAAAAGGGGTTATTCTACAACACGGTTCATTGTTACAAGATGTAGATATTGATGATTTATTCGATATGTTTATTTTTAAAAATGAAAGATTAAAAGATAAAATGAAGCAAGCATTTGTTGAAAAGGCAGTTGCAATAAACGATATTTCTGACCGTCATATTACTATTGAAGAAATGGAAGAAGCTTTTGAAATTGGCTTCAAAAAAGGATTAAATATTAACTTTAAGCCATTAGAATTGACTGACCAACAACAACAAGAAGTTGATGAGTTAATTGAAAAATATAAATCACATGAGTGGAACTATCGAAAATAATAAAATTATAAATTTCCACAATACAAAAAGGTGCAGACACTGTTTAAAATAATTGTCTGCACCTTTTTTATATTATTTACGCTTTCTATTTTGCTTTTTGTATTTACGTTGCGCGCGTTTATATTTACGTTGATCCTCTGTAAGGAAAAAGAAATAATAGATTGCATAAATGATACCAGCGAAAATAGCAAAACTTATTGCCATTCTGACAAAACTAAATATAAATGCATCTAGGTTAAGTACTAACCCAATGATTGCTATCAAAATGACGAAATAAAATAAAACTTGCTTCACTTAAAAACACTCCCATGTGATTACTTACTTTGATTATTGCTTATACTAATTGTCGACAATGATTTTTGACCTTTTTGTATTTTTTTCTTGTCTTTAGAAGTATATCCTTCTCGAATATCACGCATTGCTGAACTTAAGTCTTTATTTAACTTAGTAATATTTTTATTTTTTTCTTTATCATCACCAGTCATTTTAGACTTATCGATATCGTTTTTATAAGTTGTAAATGCAGTGTCAACATCGTTTGTGATGTTAGTTAATTTCTCTTGCGTTTTTTTATCGCCCTTATTTTTTGTGACAGTACTTTCAATACCATTGTATGCATCTATGGCTTTGGCAATATCTTGATAATATTTTGAAGAGGCTTTTAAATTGGTAACTTTCTTTTGGTTATTTTTAGCTTTCCCAATATTCTTTTTATCTTTTTCTAAAGCAGCAATATTATTTTTCTCTTTACTAATATCCTGTTTTAAATCTTGTATATTACTTTTTAATTTATGATTCTCATCTCGGAGGTGCGTCGTCTTTTCTTCTAATGGCCCTAAATTTTGACTTCCACATCCAGCAAGTAAACATGAAGCACCTAAAATAACTAGAAATTTTTTCTTCATTTATTTTCTCCTAATTCAAAAACTATAAATTTATACAATAATTATGCTATCATTTTAATGTATAAATTGAAAATGCACAAATTAATCGCATGGGAGGAATAAAGATGACTAGAATTGAAAAATTAAATGATGCCTTAAAAGCAAAACATTTAGATGCTATTGTAGTGTTAACTGACTTTAACAGAAGATATTTATCAGGTTTCACAGGAACAAGCGGCGCACTAATTATTACCAAAACACATAATTTATTAATCACAGATTTTAGATATATAGAACAAGCGACAGCGCAAGCACCTAAATTTAAAATCATTAAGCAACAAGGTAACTTAATAGAAGCCGTTAAACAAGAATTAGAACAATTAAAAGTACAAAATGTTGGATTTGAAGGAAATTTAGTGAGCTATGATACATATCTTCAATTAAGTAAATCTTATATTAGTTTAATTAGTATTTCTGGATTAATTGAAAAAATTCGTGAAGTTAAAGATGAAGATGAAATTGCTTTAATTCAAAAAGCAGCTGAAATTGTTGACGAAACGTTTGAATATATTTTAACTGTTGCAAAAGCAGGTATGACAGAATTACAATTAAAAGCTAAACTCGAAAGTAAAATGCTAGAACTTGGTGCAGAGGGTACTTCATTTGATACGATTGTTGCGTCTGGAGTTCGTGGTGCATTACCCCATGGTGTAGCTAGTGACAAAGTCATTCAGACTGGTGAGTTAATTACACTTGATTATGGAGCATATTACAAAGGATATAGTTCAGATATTACACGCACATTTGCTATTGGAGAACCAGAGCCTAAATTGAAAGAAATTTATAATATCGTATTAGAGGCCAACCAAAAAGCGATTGCTGCTGCGAAAAAAGGAATTACTGGTAAAGCATTAGATGCTATTGCTAGAGAATATATAACTGAAAAAGGATACGGAGAAGCATTTGGTCATTCTTTAGGTCATGGTATAGGCTTAAATGTACATGAAGGTCCAAATCTTTCGAAAAATTCCGATACTGAATTAGAAGTTAATAATTGTGTTACAATTGAACCCGGTATTTATTTAGATGGATTAGGTGGCGTTCGAATAGAAGATGACATTTTAATTAAAGAAAATAGCTGTGAACGCTTTACTAAATCACCTAAAAACCTTATTATTTTATAGAAGACCTTATATTTGAGGAGGAAACTGAATGATTTCGGTTAATGATTTTAAAACAGGTTTAACAATTTCTGTAGATAATGGTATTTGGAAAGTTTTAGACTTCCAACACGTAAAACCAGGTAAAGGATCTGCATTTGTACGTTCTAAATTACGTAATTTAAGAACGGGTGCGATTCAAGAAAAAACATTCAGAGGCGGCGAAAAAGTAGAAACTGCTATGATTGAAAATCGTCGTATGCAATATTTATATGCTGATGGTGATGTTCATGTCTTTATGGATAATCAAACATTTGAACAAACTGAATTAGCAGCCGATTATTTGAAGTATGAACTTAATTTCTTAAAAGCCAATATGGAAGTTCAAATCCAAACTTACGAAAATGAAACGTTAGGTGTTGAATTACCAAAAACAGTTGAGCTTACTGTTACTGAAACAGAACCTGGTATCAAAGGTGATACTGCTACTGGTGCAACTAAGTCTGCAACAGTTGAAACAGGCTACACATTGAATGTTCCTTTATTTGTGAATGAGGGTGACACGCTTGTAATTAATACAGGTGATGGAAGCTACATCTCAAGAGCGTAACATTTTACTATGTATTTAATTCTAAAAATACATTTGATTAAACCTTTCCAATTGTGTAATGTATTGGAGGGGTTTTTCGTTTTTAACACAACTTTTTAAAACCCAGAAAAAATATGATAATGATAAAAGTAAACCACTTTATTATAGAAAGTGTGTATATGCTTGAATTGAGCATATCACTAAAGTAAAATAAATAAGGTAAATGAAAACAATCTGAAGGAGTCAGTATTTATGAATTTTAAAGAAATCAAAGAATTAATCGAGATTCTTGACCAATCAAGTTTGACTGAAATCAACATTGAAGATAAAGGTAATGTTGTCAATCTAAAAAAAGAAAAAGAAACTGAAATCATAACACCTCAAATTTCACAACAACCAATGCAGCAATTTGCACCTCAACAAGGTGTTGCACAAGCGCCAACTACTAATAATACAGTTGAAGATACACCTTCAGCGCCAGCAGACGATAATCTGCAAACTATAAATGCGCCAATGGTTGGAACTTTTTATAAATCACCGTCTCCAGAGGAAAGTGCATATGTCCAAGTTGGCGATTCTGTTACAAATGACTCAACAGTTTGTATATTAGAAGCTATGAAATTATTTAATGAGATCCAAGCTGAAGTTACTGGAGAAATTGTAGAAATTTTAGTAGAAGACGGTCAAATGGTAGAGTATGGCCAACCGTTATTTAAGGTGAAATAATGAATAAAATTTTAATAGCAAATCGAGGGGAAATTGCAGTAAGAATCATCCGTGCTTGTCATGATCTTGGATTACAAACTGTGGCAATATACTCTGAAGGAGATAAAGACGCACTACATACTCAAATTGCTGATGAAGCATATTGCGTTGGCCCAACACAATCCAAAGATTCTTATTTAAATATCCCAAACATCCTATCAATTGCAACTTCAACAGGTTGTGACGGTATACATCCAGGCTATGGCTTTTTAGCTGAAAATGGAGACTTTGCAGAATTATGTGAAGCATGCCAATTAAAATTCATCGGACCGAGCTATGAATCCATTCAAAAAATGGGTATAAAAGATGTAGCTAAAGAAGAGATGAAACGCGCTGAAGTACCAGTAGTTCCTGGTAGCGAAGGTTTAGTTCAAGATATCAATGACGCAAAGAAAATTGCGAACAAAATTGGATATCCAGTTATTATAAAAGCAACTGCTGGTGGCGGTGGTAAAGGAATTAGAGTAGCACGTGATGAAAAAGAATTAGAAACTGGCTTTAAGATGACCCAACAAGAGGCAGAAACTGCTTTTGGTAACGGGGGATTATATTTAGAAAAATTCATCGAGAATTTTAGACACATTGAAATTCAAATCATTGGAGACAGTTACGGCAACGTTATACATTTAGGTGAACGTGACTGTACCATTCAACGTAGAATGCAAAAACTTGTTGAAGAAGCACCTTCACCAATACTAACTGAGGCTAAGCGTCAAGAAATGGGTAATGCTGCAGTTAGAGCTGCTAAAGCTGTAAATTATGAAAATGCTGGTACAATCGAATTTATTTATGATTTAGATTCAAATGAATTCTACTTCATGGAAATGAACACGCGTATTCAAGTAGAACACCCTGTAACGGAAATGGTAACTGGCGTTGATTTAGTGAAATTACAACTTAAAATTGCTATGGGAGAAAAATTACCATTCAAGCAAAAAGATATTAAAATTGAAGGTCATGCAATGGAATTTAGAATTAATGCAGAAAATCCATTTAAAAACTTCATGCCTTCTCCTGGTCAAATCACACAATATCTGGCTCCAGGTGGATTTGGCGTAAGAATTGAATCAGCATGTTATACTAACTATACAATCCCACCATATTACGATTCTATGGTAGCTAAACTCATTGTTCATGAGCCAACTAGGGATGAAGCAGTTATGACTGGATTAAGAGCACTCGGAGAATTTCTCGTACTCGGAATTGATACAACGATTCCATTCCATATACGATTATTAAACAATGATATTTTCAGAAGTGGAGAATTCAACACAAAATTCCTAGAAACATATAACATTATGGACGAAGAATCTAAATAGGAGGCATGTGAAATGGTCAAGGTCACTGAAACCTCACATTCCAATTTAGGCAAAATTGAAATAGCACCTGAGGTATTAACTGTCATTGCCAGCATCGCTACATCTGAGATTAAAGGGATAGAAGGTCACTTTAAAGAGTTGAGAAATGTTAGCATTGAACATATAAGTAAGAAGCAGTTAACAAAAGGCGTTAAAGTAGATACAAAAGACGATGGTATTTATATTGACGTATTTTGCTCACTTGCTTATGGTATCAATATTTCAGAAACAGCGAAAAAGGTTCAACAAGCCATTTTCAATTCACTTACAACAATGACCACTATTGAACCTACTCAGATTAATATCCATATAACACATATAGAACCAACAAAATAAAAATTTATAAGCAAATTTAAAATCTATACCGCGGAAAAGCATAATTCATTTTTCGCGGAAGATTTACAAATAAAAGATGCTTGAGGGAGTTTATAATGAGTCGAAAAGAATCCAGAACACAAGCCTTTCAAACTCTATTTCAACTTGAAATGAAAAACAGTGACTTAACAATCGAAGAAGCAATCAGTTTTATAAAAGATGATAATCCCGATTTAGAATTCGATTTTATAAATTGGTTAGTGACAGGTGTTAAAGATCACGAATCAGTATTAGACGCAAAAATCCAACCACATTTAAAAGATTGGACTTTATCAAGATTGTTAAAATCTGACAGAATTATTCTTAGAATGTCTACTTTTGAATTGTTACATAGTTCGACACCGCAAAAAGTAATTATCAATGAAGCAGTTGAATTAGCAAAACAATTCAGCGATGACGATCATTTTAAATTCATTAACGGTGTTTTGAGCAATATTGAAATAGAAGAGTGATAAATTATGGTAGAATCAGAATATTTAAGTGTTACAACATTAACCAAATACATCAAATATAAATTTGATCAGGATCCACATTTACAGTCGGTACTAATCAAAGGTGAACTCTCAAATTTCAAAAAGCATAGTAGTGGTCATCTTTATTTTAATGTAAAAGATAAAAATAGTGTGATTAGTGCCATGATGTTTAAAGGTAGTGCGGCTAAGATTGATTTTGATCCAAAAGAAGGTGACGAAGTACTCTTAGAAGCACGTGTATCAGTTTACGAACGACGTGGAAACTATCAAATTTATGTTAATAAGATGCATATTGATGGTGTTGGAAACTTGTATCAAAAGTTAGAACAACTAAAAAAGAAATTAACTAAAGATGGCTTTTTTGATCAAAATCATAAAAAACTAATTCCTAAGTTTCCTAAAAAAATTGCTGTTTTAACTGCTGGTACTGGCGCAGCCATTCGAGATATTCATACTACGATTAACAGTAGATATCCATTAGCTGAACAAATTCAAATCAACACACTTGTTCAAGGTACACAAGCTAAACAAGACATTATAGAAAAAATAGCTCAGGCAGACAAATTAGGTGTGGATACGATTATCATTGGACGCGGTGGTGGTTCAATCGAAGATTTGTGGAATTTTAATGAAGAAGACGTCGTGAAGGCGATATATCATTGTAATACGCCAATAATTTCAGCTGTCGGACATGAAACCGATTTTACATTAAGTGATTTTGTTGCTGATGTACGAGCTGCTACACCAACACAGGCTGCTATGATGGCCACACCAGATCAATATGAAATCAGACAATATTTACATCAGACTAAACTTTCATTAACACGTTTTATCAAACAACATATGCAACAACAACGCAAACACTTAGAGCATGTAGCTTCTTATTATAAATTTCAAACGCCAACATTGCTATATGATCAACAAATACAAAAACGCGATGATTTGGAAAAACAACTTAAACTTTCTGCCAGTACTATTATAAAGAACCAACAACAACATTTAACGATACTAAATAACAAGTTTAATTTGAAAGGCTTTAGACAAGATATTAATAGGAATCAGTTAACTAACCAGCAAAAACGCGAGGAATTAACTAAAGTGATTCATAATTTTATTACAAATCAAAAGCAGAATCTCACTAGGAAATTAGAGAGTCTTAATAATTTAAGCCCAACTAATACAATGTTACGTGGTTATACAATTATTAATAAAGAAAACGCTGTAGTTACAAGTACAAAAGATTTATCCGAAAATGATAATATTGTGTTAACAATGAAAGATGGCTTTGTTGATGCACAAGTTAAGAAGGTTAGGTGTAATGATGACGAATGATAATACGCAAAGTTTTGAAGAGATGATGAAAGAGTTAGAAACGATTGTACAAAAATTAGATAACGAAAATGTTTCTTTAGAAGAATCTTTAAATCTTTATCAACGTGGTATGAAGCTATCAGCAACATGCGATGAAACTTTAAAAGATGCTGAAAAGAAAGTAAATGAACTAATGTCTGAAGAAAATACTGAGCAAAATGTTGATACAGAGAAGGTAAATAGTGATGACAAATAATAAAATGATTCAGCTAGCTGACGAAATTAATCAATTATTGAGCAAATCTATCCCAGAATCTTCACTAAATACAAATTTAGAAGAAAGTATGCGATATTCTCTAGAAGCTGGTGGTAAACGTATTAGACCAGTACTATTACTTTTAACACTTGAAATGCTTACTAATGACTATCAAAAAGGTTTATCCTCTGCATTAGGATTGGAAATGATACATACTTATTCTTTAATTCACGATGATTTACCACCAATGGATGATGATGATTATCGACGAGGTAAGCTAACTAACCATAAAGTTTTCGGAGAATGGAAAGCAATCCTTGCAGGTGACGCGCTTTTAACAAAAGCATTTGACATTATAGCAAACGATGACAAATTAGACGATTCTGCAAAAATCAAGTTACTTAAGCGATTATCATTTGCGAGTGGTCATCTGGGTATGGTAGGTGGTCAAACCCTTGATATGCAAAGTGAAGGTGAAGCTACTTCTGTTGATATTCAAACATTAGAGCAAATTCACAACGCCAAAACAGGTGCGCTATTGAAATTTGCTGTCATGGCAGCAGTAGATATTGCAAACCCAGAAAATCATGTTGCTAAATTATTAGAAAACTACAGCGAACATTTAGGACTAATGTTTCAAATTAAAGATGATTTATTGGATGTTTATGGTGACGAAGCAAAATTAGGTAAATCAGTAGGTAGCGATATAGAAAATGACAAGAGCACTTACGTTTCATTGCTTGGACAACGAGGTGCAGAAGACAAAATGAAATATCACACTGATGCAGCATATGAAAATTTAAAGCAACTCCCTGATTCTTATAATACAGATAACTTAGTCTATATTATTGAATTATTCAATAATCGTGAATCTTAAATTATTGGAATTTAGTTGTGGTTATATTTGATATTCTAAAATTGTATACTGGCTAAGACAAAATTATTTATGTCTTAGCTTTTTTTGTTTGAAATTTTTTAAATAAATATTCATTAATAATTTACAATTCTCTGGTTTATACTTTAGTACATCAATCTTTGTAGGTTATTTATCAATTACTATTTACTTAACAAAAGCCATCACTATGGTTTTGTTAAGTAAAATTACATAGTTACTTCGCTAGTGCTATTTATTACCATGTGTTAAAATAAATGTATAAATATTCGTTTATAGAGGTGCTATTCATGGCAAAAAAATCAGTAAGACACATTAAAATACGTGAAATAATATCAAATGAAAAAATTGAAACGCAAGATGAGTTAGTAAAACGTTTAAATGAGTATGAATTAAACGTAACACAGGCAACTGTTTCAAGAGACATAAAAGAATTGCAACTAATAAAAGTACCAACACCAGCTGGTCAATATGTTTATAGCTTGCCTAATGATAGAAAGTATCATCCATTAGAAAAATTAGGACGTTATCTTATGGATTCGTTTGTAAATATAGATGGTACAGGTAATTTGTTAGTACTCAAAACTTTACCAGGAAATGCGCAATCAATTGGTGCGATTTTAGATCAAATTGATTGGGAAGAAGTATTAGGAACAATTTGCGGTGATGATACTTGTTTAATCATTTGTCGTGATGATTCAGCGAGTGAAAAAATTAAAGCACGTATCTTTAATTTATTATAATTATAAGGAAGTGTATAACGAATGCTTCAAACGTTATCTATTAAACAATTTGCAATTATTGATGAACTTGAAGTTCATTTCGGTGATGGACTAACAGTGCTAAGCGGTGAAACTGGTGCAGGTAAATCTATTATAATTGATGCGATTGGCCAACTTATAGGCATGCGTGCATCATCCAATTACGTGAGACATGGTGAGAAAAAAGCGATTATAGAAGGTATCTTTGATATAGACGAAAGTAAAGAAGCGATGTCAATTTTAGAAGCATTGGATATTGATATAGACGAAGATTTCTTATTAGTTAAACGAGAAATTTTCAGTACAGGTAAAAGTTTATGTAGAGTGAATAACCAAATTGTTACACTTCAAGATTTACGTAAAATCATGCAAGAACTATTGGATATTCATGGCCAACATGAAACTCAAACATTACTAAAACAAAAATACCACCTGCAATTACTTGATAATTATGCTGAAGATACGTATAGAAATTTACTCAATGATTATGTCTCTACATATGATCAATACAAATCTAAACGAAGAGAATTGGAAGATTTAGAATCTGCAGATCAAGCTTTGCTACAGCGACTTGATTTACTTAAATTCCAATATGAAGAATTGCAAGAGGCGAACTTAGTTGAAGGCGAAGTTAAACAACTTGAATCGGATATTAAACGAATACAAAACTCAGAAAACCTCAGTTTAGCGCTGAACAACGCACATTTAACATTAACAGATGAACATGCGATAACAGACAGATTGTATGAATTAAGCAATCAACTACAAGCAATCAGTCATATTTTGCCAGAAAAATATGAAACATTAAAAGAAGAAGTCGACCAATTTTATTACACATTAGAAGATGCAAAACATCAATTATATGATGAATTGACAAATACAGAATTTGACGAACAGTATTTGAATGAACTCGAATCAAGAATGAATTTACTCAATGATCTTAAGCGCAAGTATGGTAAAGATATAAATGAGCTCATCGTCTATCAAAGTAAATTGGCGAACGAAATAGACAAAATTGAAAATTATGAGGAAAGCACTTCTCAATTAAGGCAAGAAATTGATGATTTATATGAAAAAGTCATGCAACTTGGTACAAAACTATCTAAAGAACGACGGAATGTGGCTCAAAAATTACGAAACCATATCGTTGAAGAAATTCAAAACTTGCAAATGAAAGATGCTAATCTTGAAATTTCTTTTAAACCATTAGAAGCCCCAAATCGAGAAGGTATTGAATTTGTAGAATTTTTAATTAGTCCTAATAAAGGGGAACCACTCAAAAGCCTAAACAAAATTGCTTCGGGTGGAGAATTATCACGAATAATGTTAGCACTCAAAACAATCTTTGTTAAAACAAGAGGACAAACAGCCATACTTTTTGACGAAGTAGACTCTGGTGTATCTGGTCAGGCTGCTCAAAAAATGGCTGAAAAAATGAAAGATTTAGCAACCTACATTCAAGTGATTTGCATTTCTCATTTACCACAAGTTGCAACAATGAGCGATCATCATTTATTTATTAGCAAAAATTCAACAGATGACCGCACTACAACGCATGTTCAAGAACTTTCAGGAGACGAACGTGTTGATGAGATTGCACGCATGATTTCTGGAGCGAGCGTTACCGAACTTTCACGTCAGAACGCCAAAGAAATGATTGAGCAAAATCAACGGACATAAATAGCAAACTAAAAATGCTATATAGCAATTCAATTTGGGATGAATTATATAAGAAAGGTGTTGATTTTTAGTGCAATATCAACATTTAATTAAACCTTCAAATTCTTTAAATGGTAGTGTCGCGATATTATTTGCCAACGACGAAAAAATGTTATCCGTGGTTATTGCAGCACTTAAAATTACGAATATTGAAATCTATTTATATGATACAGAAGATCCAACAGAAATAATTAGATCATTTGATATAGATGCTCAATTGTTAAATAGAATTCACATCGTTTTAAGCAATTCAGAACACGAATTATTTCAGCTATGTTCAAAAGATTTAGCAACAGGTAAAGTTAATTTACTCATGAAAGGCAACATGATGTCATCGACTTTATTGTCATTTGTATTAAGTAACAAAACATTTATAGATAAACATGGATTCTTAAATCATGTTGCTTGTTTTAATATCCCTAAATATCATAAAACGCTCATGCTAAGCGATGTTGCGTTAAATATTAATCCAACTATAGAAGAAAAGAAACAAATTATCTTTAACCTTGCTAACTTTGCGCAATCGTTAGGTTACGAACAATTTAAATTGGGTATCCTATCATCTGTCGAACACCCAACACGTAAAATACAGTCGTCACTAGATGCCGAAAAATTGAAAAATAGTATTAGTCGTCAAGGTTCTGACTTTTTATATGTGGATGGACCATTTGCTTTTGATAATGCAATTAGTATGGAAAGCGTTATAAAGAAAAATATAAAATCATCAGTTGCTGGAGATGTCGATGGATTGCTAGTCCCACATATCGATGTTGGAAACGCATTGTATAAATCATTCACATATTTTGGTGATGCGAGTGTGGCTAGCTTAGTATTAGGGGCTAAATTTCCAATAGTGTTAACCTCTAGAGCTGATTCAAAACAGAATAAACTCGACTCATTACTTCTTGGATTAAAGGTTTTAAATTAATATCTAAAAGCATATTTCAATGACAACCTTTTAGGCAGAATAGGTTATTAATTTTATAATCCAGTTAGTTGATGTAAAATGAAATAGGATATTATAAATTGTTTATTAAAATATTGAAGCTTAGGGTTACTTATCATTATGTATAGATACTTAGTTTCTTAATTATTTTAAAAATCATAAAACATTTATCTTGATTAGTCATACGCTAGATAAATATTTATGGTAAAAAGAAGGTGTCGTAATGGCTCGAATATTAGTATTGAACCTTGGTAGTACATCATCAAAAATCGCAATATATGACGACAGTTTATGTGTGAAAAGTGAAACAATAAGACATCCCCTTGAAGTCACATCGTTGTCATTAGTTGATCAAAAAACACCACGAAAAAAAGAGATTGAGTATTTTATTAATCATGCAATGAACATGCAGTTTGACCAAATAGATGCCATAGCATGCAGAGGAGGGCTACTCAAACCCATACTTGGTGGCGTATATAATGTTAACGACAAAATGTATGAAGAACTCAAAATTTGCAAATACGGTGTACATGCTTCCAATCTGAGTGGTATTATTGGATATGAAATTGCGAAGTTATATGGAATCCCTGTGTTTACAGTAGATCCTGTCGTTGTCGATGAATTGATTCCAATAGCAAAATTAACTGGAATCGAAGGCATTGAACGTCGCAGTGTATTTCATGCGTTAAACCAAAAAGCAGTAGCTCGTATGTATGCGAATTCTATTAACAAACGTTATTCGGATATCAATGTCATCGTCGCTCACATGGGTGGCGGTATTACGGTTGGTGCGCATAAAAAAGGGAATGTTGTCGATGTTAATGATGGTTTGCTTGGCGAAGGGCCATATAGTCCTGAACGTGCTGGCTCAATTCCAAATGATCAGCTATACCAATTTGGATATAAACACAACTTTACACCAACAGAAATGAATCACTTTTTGAGCAAAGAAGGTGGTTTCATTAGCATGTTTAACACAAATGACATTCAACAATTATCAACAATGTATCATACAAATTCTAAAGTGAAATTAGCAATAGATGGACTTGCGTATCAAGTTGCAAAAGCAATTGGCGAAAGAGCCACTATTTTACAAGGGAAAATCAATCAAATATTATTAACTGGTGGTTTAAGTCATAATAAGTTTATTAATGAGCACATTCAATCATACGTGGATTGGATTGCACCTGTAACTGTATACCCCGGAGAAAAAGAAATGGATGCATTGGCCCTTAGAACGATCGCAGTATTAAATGGAAATGAATTGGCTAAGGCTTATAGTTAGGAGCAAAAACATGGCAGAAGAAAAATATGATTTAGTAATTTTAGGTGGCGGAACTGCAGGTTATGTATCTGCAATTAGAGCATCACAATTAGGTAAGAAAGTAGCACTTGTTGAAAAATCACTCTTAGGAGGAACGTGTTTACATAAAGGTTGTATACCTACCAAAGCTTTATTAAAATCTGCTGAAGTCACGCGTACTGTATTGAATGCGAAAGATTACGGTGTAGATATAGATGCTTTTAAATTAAATTTTTCACGCATTCAAGAGCGCAAAAATGACATTGTTAATCAAATGTACAGTGGTGTTTCTCATCTCATGGAACACAATAAAATAGACGTATATAATGGTACCGGACGCATTTTAGGGCCGTCCATATTCTCACCTCAAAGTGGCACAATTTCTGTGGAGTTTGAAAATGGTGAATCAGAGCTTATTCCAAATAATAATGTACTTATCGCTACTGGCTCAAAACCAATGTCACTCCCATTCTTACCATTTGATCATGAAGTTGTACTTTCTAGTGATGATATATTGAAATTAGAGCAATTGCCACAGTCTTTAGTTATCATAGGTGGCGGTGTTATTGGTTTAGAATTTGCATCTTTAATGACAGATTTAGGAGTAGAAGTAACGGTTGTAGAAGCAGGTCCACGTATTTTACCAACTGAAAGTAAATCAATTGCTACACAATTAAAAAAAGAATTGACACAACGTGGTACAAAATTTCATGAGAACACACAACTTTCAGAAGACCAAATCACTATTGAAAATGATAAAATAACCATTGCGTTAAATGATGAGCAATTACAATTTGATAAAGCTTTAATAGCAATAGGTCGAAAACCAAATACTGATGATATTGGTCTAAACAACACAAAAATTAAATGCACATCATCAAATCATATTATTGTAAATGAATATCAACAAACCGATGATAAGCACATATACGCAGCTGGTGATTGTATTGGTCAATTACAGCTTGCACATGTTGGCTCAAAAGAAGGCATCAATGCAATTGAGCACATGTTTGACCAATCGCCTTTACCTGTTGATTATTTAAAAATGCCTAAGTGTGTATATACACATCCTGAAGTTGCCAGTATTGGACAAAATCAAGAACAAGCAAAAGCTGAAAACAAAAATGCGAAAACATTTAAAGTACCATTTAAAGCTATTGGTAAAGCTGTAATTGAAAACGTTACAAACCAAAATGGCTTTTGTGAAGTCGTCATCGATCAAGATAATGATGAGATACTCGGATTCAATATGATAGGCCCCCATGTCACAGAATTAATCAATGAAGTATCTCTACTACAATTTATGAATGGTTCAAGTTTAGAACTTGGATTAACAACACACGCACACCCATCGTTATCCGAAGTATTGATGGAATTGGGCTTAAAAGTTGAAAATCGAGCGATTCACGTTTAATTAAGGAGGAAATAAGATGTTTGATTATAAATCAGTTGGACTAGAAGCGTCTGACTTAAAAACAATGTACAAGTGGATGGATTTAGGCCGTAAAATAGATGAGCGTATGTGGCTACTAAACCGTGCAGGTAAAATTCCGTTTGTCATTAGCTGTCAGGGACAAGAAGCAACACAAATAGGTATGGCTTATGCTATGGCGGAAGGCGATATTTCATCACCTTATTATAGAGATTTAGCATTTGTAACATACATGGGCATGACACCATTAGATTCTATGTTAGCAGCTTTCGGTAAGCGCGATGACATTAATTCTGGCGGAAAACAAATGCCATCTCATTTTAGTAAACGTGAAAAAGGGATATTATCACAAAGCTCACCTGTAGGCACTCAAATTTTGCATGCGGTCGGCGCTGCACTTGCATTAAAAATGGATAAAAAACCAAATATTGCAATGGCAACCGTAGGCGAAGGTAGTTCGAACCAAGGTGATTTCCATGAAGGCCTTAACTTTGCTGGTGTACATGATCTTCCTTTTATCTGTGTAATAGAAAATAATAAATACGCAATTTCAGTACCAAATGAATTGCAATATGGTGCAGAAAAATTATCAGATCGTGCTATTGGTTATGGAATGCACGGCGAACATGTTGATGGTAATGATCCAATCGCAATGTATAAAGTAATGAAAGAAGCGAGAGAACGCGCGTTAAATGGAGAAGGCGCAACACTCATTGAAGCAATGTGTACTAGAATGACAGCACATTCTTCAGATGATGATGATAAGTATCGTACTCAAGATGAACGTGATGCATTAAAATCTTTAGACTGTAATCTTAAATTCAAAACATTTCTCCTTGAAGAAGGCATCATTGATAAGCAATGGTTAGAAGAAATTGAAAATGAACATAAAGAACTTGTGAATCAAGCCACTAAAGAAGCTGAAAAAGCACCTTATCCATCACCAGAAGAAACATATACACACGTTTATGAAGAAGGGAGCTTAAACAATGCCTAAATTAAGCTATTTAGATGCAATTAAACAAGGGCTAGACCAAGCCATGGCGAAAGATGATGATGTATTCGTATTAGGCGAAGATGTTGGTAAAAAAGGTGGCGTGTTTGGCGTTACTTTAGGTTTACAACAAAAGTATGGTGAGGCACGTGTCTTAGATACACCTTTAGCTGAATCTAATATTGTCGGTACGAGTATTGGAGCTGCAATGCTTGGTAAACGACCTGTGGCTGAGATTCAATTTGCTGAGTATATTTTACCTGCTACAAATCAAATCATGAGCGAAGCAGCGAAGATGAGATATCGTTCTAATAATGATTGGCATTGTCCTATTACAATTCGTTCACCGTTTGGTGGCGGTATTCATGGTGCCCTTTATCACTCTCAAAGTGTTGAATCTATATTCGCTTCAACACCTGGATTAAGAATTGTTATTCCATCGACACCTTATGATGCTAAAGGATTGTTACTTGCATCAATAGAATCTAATGACCCGATTTTATATTTCGAACATAAAAAAGCATATCGTTTACTTAAAGAAGAAGTTCCAGAAGAGTATTACACAGTGCCAATTGACAAAGCAGATGTAAAACGTGAAGGTGATGACATAACTGTGTTTACATACGGACTTTGTGTGAATTACTGTATCCAAGCAGCGGATATGTTATCTGAAGATGGTATAAATGTAGAAGTAGTTGATTTACGAACTGTCTATCCGCTTGATAAAGAAACAATCATTGAAAGAGCGAAATTAACTGGTAAAGTCTTATTAGTCACTGAAGACAATTTAGAAGGTAGTGTTATATCAGAAGTGGCTGCCATTATAGCTGAAAATTGTTTATTTGATTTAGATGCACCTATTATGAGATTAGCTGGACCTGATGTTCCATCTATGCCATTTGCACCGACACTTGAAGATGAATTTATGATCAATCCAGATAAGATAAAAATTAAAATGCGTGAACTCGCAGAATTTTAAGGAGGCAGTAAAATGGAAATCAAAATGCCTAAACTGGGTGAAAGTGTACACGAAGGAACAATCGAACAATGGCTTGTCTCAGTAGGAGATAAAGTTGAAGAATACGACCCACTATGTGAAGTCATTACAGATAAAGTAACAGCAGAGGTGCCATCATCATACGCAGGTACTATACGTGAAATTATTGTTGAAGAAGGTACTACAGTTGCTATAGATGAGGTGATCTGTATACTCGAAGCGGATGATGCTTCACTAGAAACAACCGAATCATCGCATTCTGAAAGCAATGAGCAGAATGATACAGAACAAGTTGAACAGTCACAAGCAACGATTTCTGAACAACCTAAAACAACAAATGATACACCTAAAAATAATGGTCGCTATTCACCTGTTGTGTTTAAGTTAGCATCTGAACACCAAATTGACTTGTCACAAGTTACCGGAACTGGTTTCGAAGGTCGTGTTACTAAAAAAGATATCGAAAAGGTAATTAAAGAAGGTACAAATAAAACGCCATCTACGATTGTAGCGCCTAAAGATACACCTAAAGTATCTAAACAAGTCACTTATAATGAACCTTCGCCAGGATCAGCCATTCCAGTAAATGGTGTGCGTAAGCAAATTGCGCAAAATATGGTGAATAGTGTCAATGAAATTCCTCATGCATGGATGATGGTTGAAGCTGATGCTACTAACTTGGTAAAAACACGTAATTATCACAAACAAAGCTTTAAAGAAAGTGAAGGTTATAATTTAACTTTCTTCGCATTCTTTGTTAAAGCCGTTGCCGAAGGGTTAAAAGCTTATCCATTACTCAATAGTAGTTGGCAAGATTCTGAAATAGTGATGCATAAAGATGTAAATATCTCTATTGCTGTAGCTGATGAAGACAAACTTTATGTACCTGTAATTAAAAATGCTGATGAAAAATCTATTAAGGGTATCGCTCGTGAAATTAATGAACTTGCGCATAAAGCACGTAATAAAAAATTACGTACTGAAGATATGCAAGGTGGTACATTCACAGTTAATAATACTGGGACTTTCGGTTCTGTATCATCAATGGGAATCATTAATCATCCGCAAGCTGGTATTTTACAAATTGAATCAGTCGTCAAAAAGCCAGTTGTCATTGATGATATGATTGCGATTCGTAATATGGTCAACCTTTGTATATCGATAGACCACCGTATTTTAGACGGTTTGCAAGCAGGTCGTTTTATGAATTTCGTAAAAACACGCATCGAACAATATTCAATTGAACATACAAGCATATACTAAATTGAATCATTTTTTATTAAAGGTCGGAACATATAGTGTTTCGACTTTTAATATTGTTTGATTAGTAACATTGAATCATAAATCGGATAACAGTTGGCAACCACCTTACATGTATTCGACATGTGCTGTGTGTTCAAGTCTTCTAATATCGAATTGTTGATTATCATTACTATGTTCTACATTAGAGAATTATCATTTTTATTAATTGTCTAAAAATAATCACACAATCAATAAAAGTTACTACTTCTGTAATCAGAGCTGTTGAAGTATTGACTATATATTAGTAGAATAAAAGTATTAATTAGTTATGAAGGGTGAAGTTTATTATGGACTTAAATTTTGATTTATATATGACAGATGTAGTTAATCAAGCACGAAATGAAATAGAAGAAGCAGGCTATGAACAATTAACTACTGCAAATGAAGTAGATAATGTATTAAAACAAGATGGAACTACACTCGTAATGGTAAATTCTGTTTGTGGATGCGCAGGTGGTATTGCAAGACCAGCAGCAACACATGCATTGCACTATGATAAATTACCAAGCCGACTTGTAACTGTATTTGCAGGACAAGACAAAGAGGCAACACAACAAGCAAGAACGTATTTTGAAGGGTATGCACCATCAAGTCCATCATTTGCTTTAATCAAAGATGGCAAAATTACAGAAATGATTGAGAGACATCAAATTGAAGGTCATGATGTAATGAATGTGATCACTCAATTACAAGATCTCTTCGACAAATACTGTGACGAGTAATAGAGGTTTTGAAAAATGACGCAGTTAAATCCATATAAAATAGGATTTAGAACAATTAAGACTGCAGTTGGAATGGCACTTGCTATTATTATTGCAAAATTAATTGGACTCGATAATTTTGCATCAAGTGCCATTTTAGTGGTTTTATGTATCAAACACACTAAAGTACATTCACTACAAGCAATTGTATCTCGTTTTGTATCATGTCTTATGATTCTCATACTCGGTTCTATAGCTTTTAATTTACTTGGTCAGAATGCAATTGTCTTAGGTCTAATTGTATTGTTTTTCATTCCTTTAACTGTTGTTTTTAAAGTACAAGAAGGTGTTGTAACAAGCTGTGTTATCTTGTTACATGTATTTAATGCAAAGACAATTGATATTGACTTATTTATTAATGAAATACTCTTATTAATTGTGGGACTAGGTATTGCCTTTTTAATGAATATGATTATGCCTAGTTTAGACAGTAACTTAAAGCACTATAAACAACAAATTGAGCAACAATTCACATTCATTTTCGAAACATTTAGCAAAATGTGCCAAACACCTAACCCTGAAATTGATATTTCATTTAAAAAACTAAAACTCACAATAAATAAAGCTAAATCTATTGCTTTCAGAGATGTTAAAAATCACTTTGTTAGAAATGAAAACTCTTATTATCACTATTTTGATATGCGTGAGGAACAATTAGAATTATTGCAAAGAATGGCTTTAATAATTGAAAACATAGAAACTAAAGATGATTTATTATCAAAAATATCAAACTTACTTGCAGAAGTTGCTACGAATGTGAATAGTAACGATTATACTGCATTGAGATTACACGCATTATATGAAATCAGACTGGAGCTCAATCAACTTGATTTACCAACTTCGCATGCTTCATTTCGAACTCGTGCAAGCTTATTGCAATTGTTAAATGAATTAGAAGCGTATTTAGTTGTAAAATCACAATTTGGTTCATTAAGATTGCATAGTGAATAATACAATTACAATTTGACGTAATTGCTTCATCTTAAACTTGCAAATAAATGAAAAGGTCACAACCATAATAAATTATGGCTGTGACCTTTTCATTTTTTTAATCTATAACTTTAATTATTATACTGTATATTTAATCTCAGGTTTAGTTCACTAATGGTACGATGCTAGTTAAAATCAAAGCAAGTACAACTGCTACTAACATTACTACAATAATCACTCGTAATACTTTATTATTATTCAAAATAACTCCTCCAAATTTTACAATTGTTTCTATATTATTTTACTCATGACATTCATTCATAAAATATATTTATAGCATTATTATAGCATATGAATAATAAAAGCATAGAGTCATATTATTTTTACTAAGTCCCGTATTTCGTTACACTTGTCATAACGTTACTAATTAGAATGGAGACATAAAAATGATTAATAAACAACGGCTTATAAATACATTTTTGGAATTAGTTCAAATTAATTCAGAAAGTGGCAATGAACAAAACATTCAAGCACATCTTAAACAGCAATTTCAAAATTTAGGATTAATTGTTGAAGAAGATTTTGCTAGTGAACAAGAGGGATTAGGTGCAAATAATTTAGTATGTACATTACCTGCTTCTGCAAATTATGAGAATGTCGATAAAATATATTTTACGAGCCACATGGATACTGTAGTACCTGGCATTGATGTTAAACCACAAATCAACAATGATGGTTATATATATTCAGATGGAACAACAATTTTAGGTGCAGACGATAAAGCAGGTTTAGCATCTATATTTGAATTGATACACACATTAAATGAGCAAAATGTGCCACATGGACAAATTCAATTTGTTATTACAGTCGGAGAAGAAATCGGACTTGAAGGTGCAAAAGCTTTGGATTCTAATTTATTAGATGCACAATTTGGTTATGCCATTGATGCAAGTGTCGATGTTGGTACTACGGTTACTCACGCACCAACACAAATGAAAGTCAATGCAACAATTTATGGTAAAAAAGCTCATGCAAGTACGCCAAATAAAGGTGTTAGTGCGATTAACATTGCTGCGAAAGCAGTGAGTGAAATGAAGTTAGGTCAAATTGATCAATATACAACTGCAAATATCGGTCGCTTTGAAGGCGGATCTGCAACCAATATTGTTGCAGATGAGGTCACATTATTAGCTGAAGCACGATCACATTCTGATGACAGTATTAAAGCTCAGGTTGAACATATGAAATCAGTGTTTGAACAAACAGCAAGTAAATATGGTTGTACAGCTTCTGTTGAAATTATTAAAAGTTACCCTGGTTTCAAGATTCCAGATGATGCACCTGTTACAAAAATTGCAAAAGCAAGTGCAGTCGCATTAGGGTTAAAACCCAATACTGTTATGGCCGGCGGTGGTTCTGACGGTAATATAATTAATCAATTAGGTATTCCAACAGTCATCCTTGGAGTAGGATATGAAAATATTCATACAACTGAAGAACGTATGCCAATTGAATCGTTAAATAAATTAGCTGAACAACTTATTAAAATTGTTGAAATAATTACTCAGCAATCTGAAAACTGATTAAGTGAATATTATTACGTCTTTGTGATACAATATACTAGAAAACTTTATATAAGAGAGGTTAGTTAAATGACACAACAAATTGGTGTAGTAGGTTTAGCCGTAATGGGTAAAAACCTTGCTTGGAATATTGAATCACGTGGATATAGCGTTTCCGTTTTTAACCGTTCATCTGCGAAAACTGACGAAATGGTTGAAGAGTCTAAAGGAAAGAACATACATCCGACGTACTCTATAGAGGAATTTGTTAATTCTCTTGAAAAACCCCGCAAAATCTTGTTAATGGTTAAAGCAGGACCTGCAACGGATGCAACAATTGATAGCTTATTACCATTATTAGATAATGACGATATTTTAATCGACGGTGGTAACACAAATTATCAAGATACAATCAGACGTAACAAAGCTCTTGCCGAAAGTGGTGTAAACTTTATCGGTATGGGTGTATCTGGCGGTGAAGTAGGTGCCTTAACTGGACCATCTCTAATGCCTGGTGGTCAAAAAGAAGCATTTGACAAAGTAAGCCATATCCTAGAATCTATTTCTGCAAAAGCTGACGATGGTGCTGCTTGCGTTGCTTATATCGGTCCAAATGGTGCAGGACATTATGTAAAAATGGTTCATAATGGTATCGAATACGCTGACATGCAATTAATTGCTGAAAGTTATGCAATGATGAAAGATTTATTAGGTATGTCACACGAAGAAATTTCTCAAACATTCAAAGATTGGAATGCAGGAGAATTATCAAGTTACCTTATTGAAATCACAGGAGATATCTTTACTAAACTAGATGAAGATACTGATGATGCATTAGTAGAAAAAATCTTAGATACTGCTGGTCAAAAAGGTACTGGAAAATGGACATCAATTAATGCTTTAGAATTAGGTATTCCATTAACAATTATCACAGAATCTGTATTTGCCCGTTTCATTTCTTCAATCAAAGAAGAGCGTGTAAATGCATCTAAACAATTGAACGGCCCTAATGCTAAATTTGAAGGTAATAAAGATGAATTTCTAGAAAAAATTCGCAAAGCACTTTATATGAGTAAAATTTGTTCATATGCACAAGGTTTTGCTCAAATGAGAAAAGCAAGTGAAGACAACGAATGGAACTTAAAATTAGGTGAACTTGCAATGATTTGGCGTGAAGGCTGTATCATCCGTGCGCAATTCTTACAAAAAATTAAAGAAGCGTATGACAATGATAAAGAACTCCAAAATCTTTTATTAGATCCATACTTCAAGGATATCGTAACTAATTATCAAGATGCGTTACGTGATGTTGTAGCAACAGGTGTACAAAATGGTGTACCTACACCAGGATTCTCAGCAAGTATAAATTACTATGATAGTTATCGTTCAGAAAATCTTCCTGCCAATTTAATTCAAGCACAACGCGATTACTTTGGTGCTCATACTTATGAACGTAAAGATCGTGATGGCGTATTCCATACTCAATGGATTGAAGATTAATATTTTAAAAGTAAAACAAAAAGAAGATTCCAGTGCATATGCTTATGTACCTTGGAATCTTTTTTTATATACTTCTTTGCGCAAACGATTGCACAAATCTTTTGACTTTAAAATTTTTATTCGATATCATTGATATTAGTTAAAGTAATCGCTTTATTAACATGTTTTAGGGAGTTATCATATTGACAACAATTAAAGATATTGCAAAATTAGCAAATGTATCACCATCCACTGTGTCACGTGTAATCAGTGGGAATTCTCGAATTAGTAGTCATACACAAAGTAAAATCCGAAAGATCATGGCTGAACTGGACTATCAACCAAACAAAGCAGCACGCACTTTGGTTACTCAAAAATCCAATACTATTGGTATCATTCATAAAGATGGTCATTTCACAACACTACAAAATCCATTTATTATCGATGTACTTTCCGGAATTTTTCATGTTTGTAAGACAAAAAGTTACGCTACTATTGCTACTACAGCAACAGATCCAAGTGACATCATTGAAGAAGTAAAAGAGATGATTTTTTATCATGCTGTTGATGGTTTTATATTGCTTTATTCAAAAGAAAATGATGACGTCATCAAGATTTTAGAAAAGCAGTCGATTCCATATGTTGTAATTGGTAAACCTATTCATGCCCAAAAGACTATATCTGTAGATAATAATAATATTGAAGCTTCAGCTAATTTGACACACTATTTAATTGATCTTGGCCACACTGATTTTATGTTTATTGCAGAAACGGGGAATTATGAAGTAGTCAAGGACCGTGTGAAAGGGCACATAGATGCTCTGTACGACGCACACTTAGAGCCACAGGTTATTCATTTTGAAATGAATCAAGCTGATATTTTGGCACACCTTAAAAAATTACAATTTCAACACAAATTGCCCTCTGTTATTTTAACTTCTGATACTATGATCAATCATATAGTACTTAGTGCCTTGTATGAATTAGCATTAAATATTCCAATGGATATACAAACTGCAACATTCAATGATTCTTATATCAATGCATTTGCCTCACCGCCACAAACAACTGTAGACATACATCCACAATCGCTTGGCGAAACAGCAGGGAAAGCATTACTACAGTTAATAAATAAAGAACAAGTTACACAATTTAATCATATTATTCAAACAGATATTATTACACGTAGTTCAACTCAACAATTATAAGGAGGCAATATTATGCATAAACAATGGTGGAAAGAAGCAGTAGCATATCAAGTTTATCCAAGAAGTTTCAATGATTCAAATAATGATGGTATAGGTGATTTACAAGGTGTAATAGAAAAGTTAGATTACCTAAAGTCTCTCGGTATAGATGTGATATGGCTAAGCCCTATGTATAAATCACCAAACGATGATAATGGCTATGATATCAGTGACTATACTGATATCATGGATGAATTTGGAACAATGGAAGATTTCAATCAATTGCTAGATAGTGTACACGAACGTGGCATGAAACTTATTCTTGATTTAGTGGTCAATCATACATCCGACGAACATCCTTGGTTTATAGAATCAAAATCTAGCAAAGATAATCCAAAACGTGATTGGTATATTTGGGAACAGCCTAAAGCTGACGGATCTGAACCAAACAATTGGGAAAGTATCTTCAATGGATCTACATGGGAATATGACGAACATACACAGGAATATTATTTCCATTTATTTAGCAAAAAGCAACCAGATTTAAATTGGGAAAATGATGAAGTTAGAACTGCTATTTTTAAAATGATGAATTGGTGGTTTGAAAAAGGCATCGATGGATTCAGAGTTGATGCCATAACACATATCAAAAAATCATTTGACGCCGGTGATTTACCTGTACCTGAAGGAAAAAGTTATGCTCCCGCATTTGATGTTGATATGAATCAACCTGGTATTCAAAATTGGTTGCAAGAAATGAAAGATGAGTCGCTAAAACACTATGACATTATGACAGTTGGCGAAGCAAATGGTGTAAATCCCGACAATGCGGAAGACTGGGTAGGAGAAAAGAATGGAAAATTTAATATGATTTTCCAATTTGAACATCTTGGTCTATGGAATACTGGCGATGTAAAATTCGATGTCTTATCATATAAAAATGTGTTAAATCGCTGGCAGAAAAAATTAGAAAATGTTGGTTGGAATGCTTTATTTATAGAAAATCATGATCAACCTAGACGTGTATCAACGTGGGGTGATGATGAACAATATTGGTACGAATCAGCTACTAGTCATGCAACTGTTTATTTTTTACAACAGGGGACACCATTTATATACCAAGGGCAAGAAATTGGTATGACGAATTATCCATTTGAAAGTGTTGAAACATTCAATGATGTAGCTGTTGTGAATGAATATAATATTGTGAAATCACAAAATGGAGACGTATCTGCTTTATTAGAAAAGCATAAAATGGAAAATAGAGATAATTCGCGCACACCTATGCAATGGAATAATGAAAAAAATGCTGGTTTCTCTGATCATGAACCGTGGTTCCCAGTAAATCCAAATTATAATACAATTAATGTAGCTAACCAAGAAAATGACCCGACTTCTATTCTAAATTATTATAAAAAAATGATTGATTTAAAAAAATCTGATGATATTTTCACCTATGGTACTTTCGATTTAGTAGATGAAGATAATGCACAAATCTTCGCATACACTAGAACTTACAATAATCAACAAGTTCTTATTGTAAGTAATTTAACAGCTCAAACAGCAACGTTAAATATCGATACAAGTAATATACACCCAGAAAATATATTACTTCATAACTATCAATCACAAAATAAAGATAATGAACTTTCAATTTTGCGTCCATTCGAAGCGTATGTTGTAAAACTATAGTTTTTTAATCATATAATAAATAAAAACACCACGAGTCACTATTTGAACAGTAATGTCAAATGTAACTCGTGGTGTTTAATTTAAAAATCTAAATATTGTTCTTGGTCGACTGGCATCCACAACTGTACTTTTGTAAATGGATCATCAAATGAAATATCAAATGGATAAACCTCGACATAAAGACTATTGTGTTCATATGGTAATGTCATCTGCAAGCTTGTTTCAATATAATACCAAGCCTCGTTAACCACATAATCTAATTCACCTTGCAAATTAAATTTTGCATATTGTCTTTCTGGTAGGAAACGACTTTCCAAATGCGCTGGATACCGTTCGCTCGGAACCCCGACAAAGATTTCTACACCTTCATCTAGTGGACAATTTACGACAAATAGTTCATGTGGACTAATATCATTATAGCGTTGCAGTTCTTTTATTTTTCCATCTATGATTAAATCTTCGAGAAAATCTGGCACTTTAAATGGATTTTCTAAATGATCAGCATCGACAAATTTTGCATAACCTACCAAAGAAATACCCTCAGTATCCTCTAAACGATACTGATTCGGCGGCTTTTCGGTCGTCGTTAATTTGATATAAAGGCGAGGCTGCATCTTTAAATCCTCACGTTTGGTATTCACTTGTATTGGTGAGACTCCATGAAAGTCGCTAAAGTCATTTGCAAATGCATTTGCATCATTATAATTATACTTTTTAGCAACATCTACTAAACGACTTGATCCACTAATAATTTCTTTTGCTGCTAGTGTCATTTTGCGTGATCGCGCATATTCAGTAGGGGATTGACCAACAATCATTTTAAATGATTGATCTAAATGGTAAGGTGAAAGACCAACGTAATCACTAAGTGCTTGCAAATGAAAAGGCTCTAGCAAATGATCTTCAATATATACGATTGCCTGTTGTATTTGCTTGATAACGTCCAAAACTTCCACTCCTAATTTTCAATTCACTAAATACTCATTTTTTTAATTTAAACCACTAAAATATACAATTACTTAATAATTTAAATTATCACTTACGCATAAAGGTATATTTAAAGTTGTTCAACATATCATTCCATCATTGCGATAATGAATACAAGCAACTAATATTTTAGTTCGATAACTAATTAAGTATATTCTACATCATTTTGCGCTAGGTTACATCTTTAAAATATTAAATAGGGTAAAATGTAAAGAAGATACGTTGTACTTTTAAAATGTGTTCAATAGATAAAATAATAACACAAAAATCATACAAATAAAAAAGAGAGCGAGACAGAAACCTAATTTTTCTAAAAAGGTTTCATTGTCTCACCCCGGCAAGGTTGAATTGAGAAAATTACCTGAGCTGAAGTACATGCAAAAGTCTCACTAACTTAATGAATTAAGCAGTGAGACTTTATATTTTCAATTCAGTTATCTACTATCTCATTGTCATAGAGTCTAAGATTTATATATCCTAGACTCTACTTATATATACAATTCATTTATTTAGTGAATATCATCCCACCAATGGAAACCATCTCGACTTAATAATAAATCACTTTCGAGTGGGCCATTGGAACCAGATTCATAGTTAGGGAACTCAGGTTCACTTTGATTCCATTCATCTTGAATTGCATCTACAAATTTCCAAGTAGATTTTAATTCTTCCCAATGTGTGAAGTTTGTAGCATCACCATTTAAACAGTCAAACAATAGGTTTTCATAAGCATCAACAGTATTCATCTTATCTTGAGCACTCATCGCATAAGAGAGTTGTACTGGTTCAGTTTCAATACCCTGTACATTTTTCTTAGCATTCAAATGTAATGAAACACCTTCATTTGGTTGTATGTTGATGACAAGTAAATTTGAATCTAATTTTTTATCCGTTTGGTAATATAAATTCATTGGAACTTCTTTAAATTCAACTACAACTTGAATAGTTTTGCTCTTCATACGTTTACCTGTTCTAATATAGAACGGAACACCAGCCCATCTAAAGTTATCAATAGTCAATTTACCAGCAACAAAGGTCGGCGTCGTTGAATCTTCTGCTACACGATCTTCATCTCGATATTTAGGAACTTGTTGGCCGTTGATGATACCTTCATCATACTGACCACGCACAAAGTTCTGACTTACTTCTTCAGGCTCTAATTTACGTAAAGATTTTAGTGCTTTAACTTTTTCAGCTCTAATATCTTCACTGTTCAAACTAATCGGTGCCTCCATTGCAAGTAGGGCAACCATTTGTAACATGTGATTTTGTACCATGTCTTTCAATGCGCCACTTGACTCATAATAGCCACCTCTATCTTCAACACCTAATACTTCTGAAGATGTAACTTGAATATTAGAAATATATTTATTATTCCATAATGGCTCAAACATCGCGTTAGCAAAGCGTAACACTTCTATGTTTTGGACCATGTCCTTACCTAAATAATGATCGATACGATAAATTTCTTCTTCTTTAAATGATCGACGTAATTGCTCATTTAAGCTTTCAGCAGATTCTAAATCTGAACCAAATGGTTTTTCAATAACTAAGCGTTTGAAACCAGTTGTATCTGTTAAGCCAGAAGATTTTAGATAATCTGAAATTACACCAAAGAATTTTGGCGCCATAGCCAAGTAGAATAATCGATTACCTTGGAGTTTAAACTCAGTATCTAGCTGGTTACTCACTTCTAAGAGAGATTGATAGCTCGCTTCGTCACTAACATCATGTTTATGATAGAAGACATGTGTCATAAATTTATCAAGATGCTTTGTATCTTTAACATGTTCTTGAATTGATGATTTCACTTGATTACGAAAATCATCATTCGTTAAATCTCTTCTTCCAATACCAATAATCGCAACTTGTTCGTTTAAGTTTTCTTGTTGATATAAATGGAATAATGATGGGAATAATTTTCTGTGACTTAAATCACCTGTTGCTCCAAAAATTGTTATTAAGCATGGAATGTCTTTGTTTTTAGTATTCAAGATCAAAACCTCAATTCTTTTTATAAATCTCTATATTATTATAGAACAATCATACACATAGTTCATACATTTTTGCTTGAAAGCATCAAATTTTAATATATTTTTTATTCTTTTCTATGATAAAATGTGTACAAGAAGAGGAGGCATATGCATGGAAATCACATTTTTTGGTACGAGTGCTGGTCTACCAACCAAAGAACGAAACACGCAAGCAATCGCATTGAACCTTGAGCCGTACTCAAATAGCATTTGGCTCTTTGATGTTGGAGAAGGTACACAACACCAAATATTACATCACTCTATAAAATTGGGTAAAGTAGATCATATCTTTATAACGCATATGCACGGTGATCACATATTTGGTTTGCCTGGTTTGCTAACGAGTCGCTCGTTTCAAGGTGGAGAAGGCAAACCTTTAACCGTAGTTGGTCCAAAAGGTATTAAAGCATTTATAGAAACCGTACTACGTTTATCTGAATCAAGATTAAACTATCCAATTACATATATAGAAATAGAAGATCACTTATCATATCAAAATAATGGCTTTAGTGTAGAAGCACACATGTTAAATCACGGCATACCATCTTTTGGATACAGAGTAGAAGCACCGTATACTTCTGGAAAAATTGATGTTTCTGCACTAAGACAAATCGGTTTAGAACCTGGTCCAAAATATCAAGACGTCAAAAATAATGAAACCTTTGAATATAACGGGATTATTTATAATTCTAAAGATTTCAAGGGTGAAGCGGTCAAAGGTCCAATTGTAGCAATATTTGGTGATACGATGCCTTGCGCAAACGAACTGAAGATTGCACAACACGCAACCGTCATGGTTCACGAAAGTACTTATATTGAAGGCGATAAGTCGTTAGCAAATAATTACCATCACAGTCATATAGAAGATGTATTCGAACTAATTGAAACTGCTGAAGTAGAATATAGTTTAATCACGCACATGAGTAACCGTTATACTTTAGAAGAAATAGAAGAGATTAGTAAACAGTTAAAATCACAGACTACTACGCCACCATTCAAATTTGTTAAAGATTTTGATACGTGGTCGTTTTAAATTAAAAAAAGCTGAAATCTACTAAATACACAATAAAGTAGATTTCAGCTTATTAATTTATCTATTAGTCATCATCTTGACTAGATAGTTCTACACTTCGATTAACCGCTGCTCTCAGGCAATCTTCAAATACACTTTCTAAATCATGTTTTGATAACGCATTAAGTCCAGCTTGTGTCGTTCCACCTTTAGACGTTATATTCTTTCTCAATTGCTCCATGCTTAATTCTGAACGTTCAATCATTTTACTCGTACCAATAATTAAATTACGTATTGATTCTTCTACCTGTGCTTTTTCCAAACCTAAACGTGTACCCGCAGTCACATATTGTTCAAATACATGATATAAAAATGCTGGGCCGCTTCCAGTGATGGCAGTCACTTGATGTAAGTTGTCTTCCGATACTTCTATTGCAGAACCAAAAGCATTGATCAAGTCGTCAACTTCATCTTTAGACTTCGGTCCAAAGTTACTTGAAAAGCTTATTCCTGTAACTGAATGACCTACGTGGGCATTTGTATTAGGCATAATACGTGCAATAGGATTATCCGCTTTTAATTTTTCTCTAATATAGCTAATCGGTAATCCCGCCATGATTGAGATAAATTTATTATTATCCGATACATATGGTTTGATTCTCTCAGCTAATGATTCAAAATCATATGGTTTCGTACCTAAAAATACATAGTCCGCACCTTTAAGCAATGCTTCATCATCGTAACTATAATTAACCCCTAACTCATCAGCATATGCTTTAAGCGCTGTTTCATTTGAACGGTTCGTTAAATAAATGTCGTTCGAATCCATGATATTTGAGTTTATAATTCCGGTAAATATTGCATGTGCCATGTTTCCAGCACCATAAAATACTAACTTCATGTGAACATTTCACTTCCTCTTAGTTTTTATGTTTCTTAATCTGTAACTATAGTAACATAGTTTCATCATATACTTAATAAATCTTAGTATGTTACTCGCTCGATATGGCATCAGATACTTGCTTCATTTATACTATAGATAATCAATTGAAGGGTAGGGATTACGAATGATAGGAAAACATTACATCCTAACAGGTGCAACTAGTGGACTAGGGAAATCCATACTAACATTACTATTAGACAAACAAGTACACGTCACAGTACTTGTACGAAATCCAAAGAAATTAGCATCACTTCAACAAAAATTTGGCAAAACACAATTAACAATCATATCATGCGATTTACAATCTCAATCTCAAATACTAAATCTCAAAGACACGTTCCAAGGTCAAACTATAGATGGCATCATTTATAGTGCTGGGTTAGGTTATTTCAAAGCCATTGATCAACATACTAATGCTGAAATGCTCGAAACCTATGCCTTAAATATTATTAACTTTAATTTGTTACTGAATATCCTACAGCCATATTTAACACAGAAACCTAAAATTGTAGGAATCGGTAGTCAATCGGCGTTTTTAACTCAAGCATATGCTGCCCATTATGGCGCAAGCAAGGCTGCTTTTAATCAAGTTTTAAACGCTTTACGCATCGAACGTCCAAATTATCATGTATTAACTGTAAATACTGGTCCAATAGCGACACCATTTCATGAAAAAGCTGATCCAACGTTGTCATTCGCCAAAAAATATAAACATTTAATGCTAGACCCTAATCATTTAGCAACACAAATCATTGATGCCATGATTACTGGTAAAACTGAAATTAATGCGCCTAAATGGATGCATATATTATTACGTATTTATCAAATTTCTCCTCGATTTATTGAAAGACATTTCACATTTTTATTTAAGAATAAAGCTTAAATTTTTAATATTCAGCACAACAACACAAAAAGCGTGTCTACTGAATAGACTAGGGTACATAGTGGCTGTATCCTTATGTCATTCAATAAACACGCTTAATTATATTTAATTTAAATGTTGAGTATATTGTAGATCTTTAACACGTTCTCTTGCAGATTTTAACTTTTCTAAACTAATTGATTTAGAAAGTTCATAATTTTTAACATTTTCATCTAATTGTGACACATCGCTCGCACCAACGATAATTGCACCTAAAGCATCATGTGATGTTAAATAATTAAATGTAAGTGCAGTTAGATTATTTTCGATTTCTTTAATTGATGCAATTGTTTCGCCAAGTGTTTGATAATTATAATCAAATATTCCTTCTGAAAATTTATTATCCAACGCTTGATTACTTTGTGACGTCAACAATCCTTTAAACACTGGACCACGCGCCAACATTTTTACTTTCTTAGCGTGTACATCGTCAAGCAACATTTCCGGTCTATTATCAATAATATTGAACTGTGACATCAATGTTTCAATATCACTATGTTTTAAATAATAATCTATAACGTTAGGACGTATAGATGAAATTCCATATGCACGTACAAGACCTTCTTGCTTCAATTCGTCAAATGCACTAATTGTTTCATCTAAAGGATCATCAATTGTACCACCATGTAGTTGGTATAAGTCTAAATGGTCTAAACCTAAACGTTGTAATGAACCTTTAACCGCTTCTTTAATATATTTTTTAGAAGGATCCCAAAATGTAGAACCATCATCTGCTAAATGATTGCCCACTTTAGTACCAATAACGATTTCGTCACGATTTTGATATTTTTTTAATGATTGGCCAACAATACTTTCATTTACACCTTTATCATAAATATCTGCTGTATCAAAATAAGTGATACCGTGTTCGATTGCACGCTCTATAATTGGTTGTGCATGTTGTTGGTCTGTACCTAAACTCATACAGCCCAATCCTAATTCTGAAAGTTCAATTCCGCTTCTTAAAACATTTTTTTGCATGTCTTTTCTCCTTCCGATACACTTAATTTAGTAGGGAACAGATAAAAATATGATAGCGTTTCTTACAATTTAATTACTATCAACGCATCTATTACACCCTATATACTAACGTATTTATCTTAACAATAACTTAAATCAAATTAAAGGAACGTGATTATTATGAACTTATATGAAAAAACAATACATAAATCATCCATTTATCAAGGCGCTATCATTGATTTAGAAGTACATGATGTAGAGTTACCCGATGGCAAAACATCTAAACGCGAACTCGTATATCATAATGGCGCTGTTGCAGTATGTGCGCTGACACCAGAACAAAAAGTAATCCTCGTTAAACAATTTCGTAAACCAGCAGAAAAACCATTACTTGAAATTCCAGCAGGAAAATTAGAGAAAGGTGAAGCCCGTGAATCAGCAGCGAAACGTGAATTAGAAGAAGAAACAGGTTATATTGCTGAAAACTTAGAATTGATTACAGAAATGTATGGATCTCCTGGATTTTCAAATGAGAAAATAACTATTTATTTAGCGAAAGATTTAAAAGAAGGACAAATGCAATTAGATGATGATGAATTCTTAGAAGTTTCTCTTTATTCTCTAAGTGAAATTGAGACTATGATTCGTAATCATGAATTAGAAGATGCAAAAACAATCATCGCTTTACAACATTTACTCCTTAATTATAATGATTATAAATAAGGAACGCATGCACTTGCGTATTTTATCAATTATTGGTATTTTATATATAAATCATTGTGTAAATTAAAATGATTATAATTATTAGTAGGGGAGTGAGGCTTCCGTGGAAGAACGTTTAAATCGCGTGAAGCAACAATTACAACAATCTTCATATAAACTAACACCACAGCGTGAAGCTACGCTACGTGTATTAATTGAAAATGAGAAAGACCATCTTAGCGCTGAAGATGTCTATTTAAAAGTAAAAGATAGAGCGCCTGAAATTGGATTAGCTACAGTATATAGAACATTAGAACTATTATCAGAATTAAAAGTTGTTGATAAAATAAATTTCGGTGATGGTGTTGCTCGCTTTGATTTAAGAAAAGAAGGGGCCAAGCATTTTCACCATCATCTTGTTTGTATGGAATGCGGCAAAGTGGAAGAAATCGAAGAGGATTTACTACCACAAGTTGAAGAACGCGTAGAAAGTGATTTCAACTTTAGAATTTCAGATCACCGTTTAACATTCCATGGTGTATGTTCTGATTGCCAAGCCCAAGGTAAATAAACTGATTCAATGCTTAAAACTGCATAAATTTGAGGTGATATCTTGGAAACAATAATTGAAGAATATTTAAAATTCATCCAATTGGAAAAGGGTTTAAGTAAAAATACGATTGGTGCTTATCGTAGAGATTTAAAGAAATACCATGAATATTTAGAAACACAAAAAATTAGTCATATTGATTTTATTGACCGTGCATCTATCCAATTATGTCTTGGCCATTTACATGATCTAGGTGCGTCGGCTAAATCACTTGCACGTTTTATTTCTACTGTACGCAGTTTTCATCAATTTGCTTTAAGAGAAAAATATGCTGCGAAAGACCCTACGGTATTAATTGAAACACCTAAATATGATCGTAAGTTACCCGATGTGTTAGAAGTTAATGAAGTGATAGCTTTATTAGAAACACCAGACTTATCGAAAAATAACGGCTATAGAGATCGAACAATGCTTGAATTGCTTTATGCTACTGGTATGCGCGTTTCTGAACTTATACAAATTGAAATGGAAGATGTCAATTTGATTATGGGCTTTGTTAAAGTATTTGGTAAGGGAAATAAAGAACGTATCGTGCCTCTTGGTGATACAGTCATAGATTATTTAAGTACATATATAGAGACCGTTCGACCACAATTACTAAAACAAACGGTTACAAATGCTTTATTTTTGAATATGCATGGTAAGCCATTATCAAGGCAAGCAATTTGGAAGATGATTAAACAGAACGGTATCAAAGCGAATATTAATAAGACTTTGACACCTCACACATTGAGACATTCCTTTGCAACGCATTTATTGGAAAATGGAGCAGACTTACGTGCCGTACAGGAAATGTTAGGTCATTCAGATATTTCGACTACACAATTATATACACATGTCTCTAAGTCGCAAATTAGAAAAATGTATAATGAATTTCATCCACGTGCATAAACACAGACTCGTTTATTCGTTGAATAACTTGCCTGTGTTTTTTAGTATGTTAAATCAAACTTTAACTATAAGCGATGCTGATGTTTTTGTTGTAATGCAGCTTGTCGAGCTTCATTAACTTCCGAACGATCTCTTTCCAAATGGTGATTTACTATATAACTCTCTGTCACCATATCTGTAGTCATTTTAAAATTTGGATATTCACTCAAAATACTGTCTATCATTGTATCTGTTAAAGGTAATTGTATCGGGGCAAAGGGCTTTCCATTATCGACATGCTCGATTAATGTTTTAAGCATGCTTTTATAGGCCGCGATATCCATACCTAAAGTTGTGAAATTATCATGTAATTCAATGACTTTCAGTGCTTTGTTAAAAGACTTTATTGCACCACGATGATTTCCTCTGCGAAAGTGATAGCAACCAGTAGCCATAAGAATTAAGCTAACGACTGCATCATCTTTGCTAAATGAGGTGTTTGATTTCCATGACTCTTCTAAAATATCATGGCATAAAAAATAATGTTGCTTAGTATGAAATTGATAATAAAAATCCTGTAATGCTTTTTCCATAAAAAATTCTCTCCAAATTTAAATGTTTACGTTAAACATGCTATAATACTTTAGTGAATTACGCACTTAACTTGCGATATGAGGTTGATAAAATGTATGAAGTAAAATTAGATGCCTTTAATGGTCCTTTAGATTTATTATTACATCTGATACAAAAAATTGAAATCGATATATATGATATTCCTATGAAAGCACTCACTGAACAATATATGCAATATATACATACAATGAATCAATTGGAGATAAATGTTGCAAGTGAATATTTAGTAATGGCATCAGAGTTACTGATGATAAAAAGTAAAATGCTATTACCTCAAACAGATGAAGCCGATACTATAGAAGATGATCCACGTGATGATTTAGTAGGTCGTTTAATCGAATATCAAAACTACAAAGCATATACAGAAATTTTAAATGAACGTAAAGCTGAACGCGCATACTATTTTTCGAAACATCCAACAGATTTAACGCATTTAGAAACAACGGAAACTTGGGATTCTAACAATACTATTGATTTAACTGAACTAATCATTGCTTATCAAAAAGTTAAAAATCGTGTCGAGTTTCAAACACCTAAAACTGTTGAAATTCGTAAAGAAACTTTTACGATTCAACAAGCAACGACACAAGTTACAGATCGTTTGAAGAAGCATGAATCATTTAATTTCTTTAGCTTATTTAATTTTACTGAGCCGATTGAGATGGTTGTTACACATTTTCTAGCGATTTTGGAAATGTCAAAATCTGGCATTGTCAATATTGAACAACCGCAAAGTTTCGATGATATTAATATTTTAAGAGGGGTAAACTATGGCGTTGCAAGATAAAGGAATCTTAGAAGCACTGCTATACACAGCCGGTGATGAAGGATTAGAAGAAAAACAATTACTAGAAATTTTAGAAATCGATAAAGCCGCACTAACTAAATTAATTGATGAATATGAATCAGAAGGTTTATTAATTCAACATTATGGTCAAACCTACGTTCTGACTACCAAAAAAGATGCAGCAGATTATATTGAGAAACTAATTGAACAAAAATCAAAAATGAAATTATCACAAGCCGCTATGGAATCATTATCGATAATTGCCTATAATCAACCATTATCACGTAGCGATATTGAAATGATTAGAGGTATTAATTCAGATGGCGCTGTCAAAACACTCATCGCACGTGGATTAGTTGAAGCCAAAGATGAAGCGGATTCAAGAAGTCATCAATTATATACAACAGAATTATTTTTAAATGTATTTGGAATAGAACATTTAGATGAATTACCAACTACGGATGAAGAAGAGGAAGAAATAGAAGCATTTTTCAGTAATTTAGTTAACCAAAAAGGAGATAATAATGAATAACGAGACAGAAAGATTACAAAAACGTATTGCTAATAGTGGCTACACTTCACGCAGAAAAGCCGAAACATTGATTACTGAAGGTAAGGTGAAAGTGAATGGAACAGTTGAAACAGAACTAGGTACTAAAGTTAAACCTTCTGATACGATTGAAGTTGAAGGCATTAAACTTGAACAAGAAGATAAATTATATATTCTTTTTTATAAGCCAGCCCAAGTCATTACTAGTGTTTCTGATGACAGAGGTCGTAAAGTTGTCACTGATTATTTCAAACAAATTAAAACAAGAATTTATCCAGTAGGTCGATTAGACTATGATACTTCAGGTTTGTTGCTACTAACGAATGATGGTGAGTTTACAAATCTTATGACGCATCCACGTTATAAAATTAAGAAAAAATACGTAGTTAAATTAAAAGGCTATTTAATGCGTGAAGAGGTCAAAGGATTAGAGCGTGGTATCCAGTTAGAAGATGGGATGACCCAACCAGCAACTGTAAAAGTTAAAAATCAAGATAAAGATAAAAACACTACACTAGTAGAAATAACAATTACAGAAGGTCGCAATCGTCAAGTCCGTCGTATGTTTGAACATTTCGGCCATCAAGTTACGAAATTACAACGTATTGAATTCGGACCACTAAACTTAAAAGGACTAAATGCTGGTGAAGGTCGCGTATTAACACCTCATGAAGTCAAGGTGATTCGTCAATTAGCTGAGCATGGTAACTAATCATATCCAGAATAATTTGTACGTATGATAATTTTTTCACAAACTTTTATCTCATCAACACTTTTCAAGCTAAACCTATGATATAATGTGGATGAGTTAGAAAGCTAGTAGTGTGGGAGGTATACACGTATGTCAAACGAAATACTAATTGTAGATGACGAAGATCGTATCAGAAGATTATTAAAGTTATATCTTGAAAGAGAATCTTTTGAAATACACGAAGCCAGTGACGGCAATGAAGCTTTTAAGATGGCGATGGAACATGATTATGCCTGCATCTTATTAGATTTAATGTTACCAGAGATGGATGGTATCACTGTCGCTTCTAAACTACGAGAACATAAAGAAACACCAATTATTATGTTAACAGCTAAAGGTGAAGAGACCAATCGAGTAGAAGGGTTTGAATCTGGTGCAGATGATTATATTGTGAAACCATTTTCTCCTCGTGAAGTTGTGCTCCGTATCAAAGCTTTATTACGACGTACACAAGTTGCAACAACGGAACAAAGTGAGCCACATGCAAGAGATTTAATTGAGTTTGATCACTTAGTTATTGATAATGATGCACATAGAGTATTGGCTGATGGTAGTCAGGTAAATTTAACGCCAAAAGAATATGAGTTGTTAATCTTTTTAGCTAAAACACCTAACAAAGTCTTTGACCGTGAACATTTATTAAAAGAAGTATGGCATTATGAATTCTATGGAGACTTGCGTACCGTAGACACACATGTAAAACGTTTAAGAGAAAAGTTAAATCGTGTATCAGAAGATGCTGCTCATATGATACAAACTGTATGGGGAGTAGGTTATAAATTTGAGGTCAAATCAAATCATGAACCAGCTCAATAGCGTCGTTATAAAACTGTGGTTAACTATTATATTTATAGTAACTACAGTTTTAATTTTATTAAGTGCAGCACTTATAACGTTTATCCAGTCCTATTTTACGCAAGAAACTGAAGAATCATTACTTAAAGATGCCAAACGTATCAGCCAACTTGTTGAAAGTTCTAACAATCGTGATACTGCAATTGAACATAGCCGCCAACTCATTGAGGGACCGGTTGGGCTAATTATTATGAATCATAAACATATGGATAATGAAAACAGTGATAAGACGAAAAATCAAATGTTCAATGAAATCAAGAGAAATAAAGATTATAATCGCGTATTTGATAAAGGCAAACAAATATCGGAACATGTCACTGTAAATATTGATGGTACCGAACGTACATATGTACTTATTGGTTACCCCACCAAAGCCGTAGCCGCAAATAATGGAGAAACTAATAATTATAGTGGCGTATTTATCTATCAAGACTTAAAAACAATTGAAGATACCAATAATGTAATTACCGTTATAATTTTGATTATCGCTATTATTTTCTTAGCAATTACAACAGTTTTTGCTTTCTTCTTATCATCTCGTATAACAAAGCCTTTACGAAATTTGCGAACACAAGTTCTGAAAGTATCAAAAGGAGACTATGCACAAGTTGTACCTGTTAATTCCCGAGATGAAATTGGTGAATTGTCACGTGCCTTTAATACAATGAGCTCTGAAATTCAACAACATATTGATGCGTTATCTTCCTCTAAAAATATACGTGATAGTTTAATCAATTCTATGGTTGAGGGTGTACTTGGATTTAATGATAAAAAAGAGATTATTATTTCGAATAAAGTGGCTAATACAACATTACAAATGTTAGATCACCATGCATTGGACAAGTTAGATTCACAAAATGAACTTACATTTAAAAATAAGAAAACACAATTTGAAGTTTATGAAATAAATACACGTTATTTCGTTATAATCACAAGTTATATTGATCAAATACAACCAGATGGCCGTAGTGGTATCGTAGCCATTATACGTGACATGACCAATGAACATAATATGGATCAAATGAAGAAAGATTTTATTGCCAATGTATCACATGAGTTGCGCACTCCGATTTCCTTACTACAAGGTTATACCGAATCTATTGTTGACGGTGTCGTAACAGAACCAGACGAAATTCATGAATCACTTTCTATCGTTTTAGATGAAACGAAACGATTAAATCGATTAGTGAACGAGCTTTTAAATGTAGCACGGATGGATGCAGAAGGATTGACTGTTGAAAAAATAATACAACCTATTGCACCATTATTAGATAAAATGCAACTAAAATATCAAAAGCAAGCTAAGGATTTAGGACTAAATATCCACTTGAATCCTGATACCCATCAACAACTATGGCAATATGATTCCGATAGAATGGAACAAGTATTAACTAACTTAATTGATAATGCATCACGTTATACTGAACCTGGTGATGCAATTACAATACATTTTGACGAGACACCATCTGAGCAAATACTTTATATCACCGATACAGGTTCTGGTATTGCTCCTGAGCATCTTCAACAAGTCTTTGATCGCTTTTATAAAGTAGATGCTTCACGAAAAAGAGGTAAACAGGGCACAGGATTAGGTCTATTCATCTGCCGAATGATTATAGATGAACACGGCGGACATATCGATGTTAAAAGTAAAGTCGGTCAAGGAACAACATTTATCATCACACTACCTAAACCAGACTAAAAACTTACAGTATATAGAGTATATAAAACGGGTACGCACTTTTAGCGTATCCGTTTTGCTAATTAATACAATAATACTTGTTGTCAAAATTCATTATTATAGACTTTACACGAGCAATACTATTGTTTTTAACTGAGTAATAAGCTATGATATATTTATAAAAATTTAAGGTATTCATCTTCGGGGTAGGGTGCAATTCCCAACCGGCAGTAAATCAAGCCTGCGACCCATCTCACTTTCTAACGTGGGATGGCTGATCTAGTGTAAATCTAGAGCCGACAGTATAGTCTGGATGGGAGAAGATGGAGGGTTCTTTGTTATGCAATTAAATCCTCCTATTCTGTGCAAGATGAATGGAAGGAGACAATTTAATATGCAACAACAAACAAAAAGACTCATTACAATTAGTATGTTAAGTGCGGTAGCATTTATTTTGATGTTCATCAAATTTCCAATACCGTTTTTACCTCCATACTTAACGTTAGATTTTAGTGATGTACCTGCTTTATTAGCGACATTTACGCTAGGACCTATAGCAGGTCTGATTGTAGAATTCATAAAAAACTTACTTAATTTTCTATTCAACGTAGGCGACCCAGTCGGGCCAGTTGCAAATTTCTTAGCAGCTTCAAGCTTTTTACTTACAGCCTATTGGATTATTAAAAATAAACACACATTAAAATCACAAATCATTGGACTTAGTATTGCAACATTAGTAATGACGGTTGTATTAAGTATATTGAATTACTTTGTATTATTACCGTTATATGGAATGATTATGAACTTATCCAATGTAGTTGAAAATGTAAAAATAGTTATTGTTTCTGGCGTCATACCTTTTAATATTATTAAAGGTATCGTCATTTCAATCATATTTATACTTTTATACAATCGTTTAAAAAACGTCTTACCTAAATAAAAACGATTCGGGAACATTAATTATGTTTCCGAATCGTTTTTATTTTATAGCTATAATACCTATTCAAACTTCAATGCGTCTCCGTCAAATGGTTCTTCCTCAATTTTAATTGAGTCAGTAGGACAACCGTCCAAAGCATCTTCCATATCTTCATATAATTCTTCTGGCACTTCAGCAGTACCTTGATTATCGTCAAGAATAACGTATGCAATACCTTCATCATCATAGTCATATATATCAGGGGCAGCGGCACCACAAGCACCACATGCAATGCATGTATCCATATCTACTATTGTATATTTAGCCAATTTCTTCGCCTCCTTTGACAAAAATGCTACAATAATTACACAAATAATATTGTAATCACTGTTTATCGTTTTTTCAAATGTTTTCGATTTAAAGAATGAAGGAGCAACCATGTATAATATAATTCAATTCGCTTACACAAAGGCACATACATATAAAACCGAAAAAAGTATATTTAATATTATCACAGGCAAAAAGTCACATCAAACCTTTTTTGATGCTTGTAGCCAACAACTAATGTCATTGTATCACAGTATACCTCAATTAAAATATCCGTCATTCGAGCGATATTCTAATAATATGGACTCTAAAACTGAGGGGAATCAGTCAAATTTAATAATTAGCCATCCACGCCATACATATGATAGCCTTGCCAACACTTTCAATGCAATACAGTTATTAACCCAAACCTTATCTAATATTCAACATGGCGTACACCAATTCGTACCAGTAACACAATCCAATACGATTCAAAAACGTGTGAAAGTTCTATATCAGTATATATTATCAGAAGGGTTACAAGAAACATTTATAAATGAACTTACTTCGTTATTCGAATTACTTTCTAAACAGAACGACAATGTATACTTACATTATTATTTACAAGGATTTGAAGAAAGTATGTATACAAGACAACAAGTAAGTTTAATTGAATCACTACCACTGACTGAATTATATGAATTAGAACTCAGAGATTTAGTAACACTAATGAATGCGATTGAAGATGCACAATCCTTCCCTATATTAAATAAATTAATCATCTTGCCAACGCTATTAAATAAAACTGAACAAACTTTAAATGGTATAAAACAAGGCATGGACTTCGAACACTTAGCATTACAGCAAAATGTTAAACAGAATACAATTGAAGATCATATTTTAGAGTTATTTATTAAAGGATACTTAACCAATTATGAAGACTATTTATCAAACACAAATTATATAGACTTTCTGAACTATTATATAGATAATCGCAGTGAACGGTTGCGTAATTACAAGGATAAATTTTCTGATTTTAGTTATTTCGAAATTAAATTAATGATTGTCGGTTTAGAAAGAGGTGATTTACATGTTACAAGATAGCTTAAAAGAATGGTTTGGTTTCGACACATTTAAACCAGGTCAGGAAGAAATTATCAATCATGTCTTAAATCATACAAATACCTTAGGGATTCTGCCAACAGGAAGTGGTAAAAGTCTTTGCTATCAATTACCTACATATATAAAACAACAACCGACGTTGATTATTTCACCTTTGATTTCACTAATGGATGACCAAGTTATGCAACTTAAATTACATGGAGAACGTCATGTTTGTTGCATTCATTCTGGAATGGATGAAAATGAACGCCACCAAAATATACAACAAATTAATCAAAGTCGTTTCATATTTTTAAGTCCTGAATTTTTATTACAGGCATATAACTTTAAACTAATTCAACAATTAAATATAGGATTAATCGTACTAGACGAAGCTCACTGTTTATCTGAATGGGGCTACGATTTCAGACCACATTATGCGCTTGTCGGAAAAATAGTCAATCATTTTAAAAATGCTACAGTTCTCGCATTAACAGCGACTGCGCCCTCATATTTAACCGATGATTTGGAGCACATGTTGAACAAAACCTTTCATGTAGTAAAAACTACTATGAATAGAAACAACATAGTATTAGCACATAAAAACTTTGCTAATGATGAAGAAAAGCTTGCATGGCTTTTACCAAAATTAACACACTCAGGTCCAACGATTATATACGTGTCATCTAAGAAGATGTGTCTACATTTGGCTCAGCAAATTTATAAATACGGCTTTCTAACAGGTATCTATCATGGTGATTTATCTTACCAAGAACGTCATACAGTACAACATCAATTTATAAATAATGAGATTCCAATTATTGTTGCTACAAGTGCATTTGGTATGGGGATAAATAAAAAAGATATTCGGACGATTATTCATTTCCATTTATCAACAAGTCCTTCTAACTATATGCAAGAAATTGGACGTGCGGGACGAGACGGTGCAGAAAGCCAAGCTATCAGTCTATATCAACCAGATGACAGCTACTTATTAGAAACATTGCTTTTTACAGATATTGTTACAACAGAAGATGTCACTGCTTTTGAATTAGGGCAATTTTTACCTCCCGATAAAAACGAAATCTTAAATACCTTGCACAGTTATTATTCAATTGCACAATTGCAGCACATATTTAAAACTGCATTTGAACGCAAACAATTAGGCTACAATAGAATGTTAGGTTATAAGAATTTAGATCAATGTCGACGCGCATATATGATTGAGTTTTTTGATGAAAGTTTAATAGAAAAACCTGAGCAATGTTGTGATAATGATTCTGAATTAGTTGAAATAAATATATTAAATAGAAAGAAAGTTAAACGAAAAATGAATTTTAATGAAAAAATACAAAATTTATTCAAATAATAGACAATTACTTTACTAATTATTTTCAATCAAGCTATAATACGATGTATACAGTTAATTAAGAGTAATTTCACTCAAAAAAATATACATATTTACATTTTTTTAGGGTAAAACAGTATATACTTAAATAAAAACAGGAAGGATGATGAATTTGTCTAACAACAATTTTAAAGATGATTTTGAGAAAAATCGTCAATCTATTGATCCAAAAGAACATCAAGACAATGCCAAAGATTCAGTTAACGATTCAGTTGACAATGTGAAAGAGGAAGTATCTGATAGATCAGACGAACAATTTCCACCAAGAAATGCGCAACGCAGACAACGTAGAAGAGATACAGCAACAAACCAAAGAGATGACGAAACATCAAACCAAGCACAACATCAAGAAAGAAATGAAGATGACGCGCTAGATCGTGGTTCACGTCATAATGACAATTCAGACATAGACTCAAAACATACAAATGAATCTAAGGATCCTTCACAAAACAATAACTTAAACCATGATGATACTAAATCAAACACTAATAAGTATGAACAACAAGAGGATAGTGTTAAGCATGAATCTGATCATGACAATGGTAATAAGAAAAAAGGCGCTGCCATTGCAGGTGGAACTGCCGCTGCAGGCGCTGGTGCTTATGCTGCTGGTAAACATAACAACAAAGATAAATCACATGCAGATTCTGAATTAACAGATGAAAAGCAACATAATAATCATCACGATGCAGATAAGCAAAACTCTTCTAAAGATAGCCATTCACATCATGACGATGCACAACAACATAAAGAAGATGACAATAAGCATGGTTCTAAGAAAAAAGGTGCAGCCATAGCTGGTGGTGCCGCAGCAGCTGGTGCAGGTGCATATGCCGCAGGTAAACACAAAGGTGAAAAACAAAAAGATAATAAATACGACGAAAAAAATCACAACAATGACGAACATACTGACAAGCATCAAGACAATAAGAGTAGTAAGAAAAAAGGTGCTGCAGTAGCTGGCGGTGCTGCTCACGCTAAATCAAATGGCGGTAATGGTAATGGCAACGGTAATGGTGGTAAACATTCAAACCATCATAATGATGATGACAATAATAAGAAAAAAGGTGGCTTATTAGGTAAATTACTACCAATAATAGCTGCAGTACTTATTTTAGCCGCAATTGCTATATTCGGTGGTATGGCATTAACTGGCAACAACGACGATAGTAAACAAAACGATGACAAGCAAGTTGCTGACAATAAAGATAAAAACTCAGAAAAAGATAAAAAAGCTGAAGAAGACAAAGCAAAAGAAGATAAAGCTAAAGACGAAGACAAAGATAAAGACAAATCTTCAGCTGATTCAGATAAAAACAGTGATTCTGACACTACTAATTCTGATCAAACTAATAGTGATGAGCAAAATCAAGCAAATAGTGATCAAGATCAAAACACTCAAGATCAAAGTGCTCAAAATCAACAAAATTCTCAAGCACAACAAGGTAACCAAACAGATAGCCAAAATGGTACTACTGATCAATCACAAGGTACAACAAATAACGGTCAACAAAATGGCCAATCAGCAAATAGTAATTCTGGACAACAAACACATGTAGTAAATGGTCAAAATTTATATAGAATTGCGATTCAATATTACGGTGAAGGTACACCAGAAAATGTTGAAAAAATTAGAAAAGCAAACAATATTCAAGGAAATGACATCCATAATGGTCAACGTCTAGTAATTCCGCAATAAGGGAGTAGGACAGAAATCCAATTTTATTTTAAAGATTTCGTAGTGCCACCCTGGCAAAGATGACTGAGACATTTATTTATGTCCTAGGCGCAAGCCTTAAAAAACCTTTATCCACGATGTGGGTAAAGGTTTTTTTGTTATTTAAAGTAGCGTCTATCTGTTCAAATGAATTTAACATCATTTGTTATAAATCTTTCAAATTCTATTACTTGGTTTTTTCAAAACTATTGGTATAATGTATGAGTGGTAAAAGGAGGACGAATTGAACATGCAAACAGTGGAAAGCATAATTATTGGTGGCGGTCCTTGTGGATTAAGTGCTGCCATTGAGCAGAAGAAAAAAGGGATAGATACTTTAGTTATTGAAAAGGGAAATGTTGTCGATGCGATTTATAACTATCCTACACATCAAACATTTTTTTCATCTAGTGATAAGTTAAGTATTGGGGATATTCCATTTATAGTAGAGGAAAGTAAACCTCATAGAAATCAAGCATTGGTGTATTATAGAGCAGTTGTTAAACATCACCAATTACGTATAAATGCCTTTGAAGAAGTCCTCACAGTTAAAAAAATTAATAATCGTTTTACGATAACAACAACAAAAGACGTCTATCAATGTAGATTCTTAACAGTTGCGACAGGTTATTATGGTCAACATAACAATCTAGAAGTAGAAGGTGCAGAACTTCCAAAAGTAATGCATTACTTCAAAGAAGCACACCCGTATTTTGATCAAAACATTACAATTATTGGTGGAAAAAACTCGGCTGTAGACGCTGCTTTAGAATTAGAAAAAGCAGGTGCAAATGTAACTGTAATTTACCGTGGCAGCGATTACCCGAAAGCGATCAAACCATGGATATTACCCAATTTTGAATCTCTAGTTCGACATGAAAAAATAAACATGGCATTTAATGCCAATGTAACAAAAATCACTGAGGACAGCGTATGCTATGAACAGAATGGAGAAATCCATGAAATTCCAAATGACTATGTCTTTGCAATGATTGGTTATCATCCGGATTATGACTTCTTACAATCAATCGGTATTGAGATTAATCGTAATGAATTTGGGACAGCACCAGTTCATAATAAAGAAACATATGAAACAAATATAGAAAACTGTTATATCGCCGGTGTAATTGCTGCTGGTAATGATGCAAATACAATATTTATCGAAAATGGTAAATATCATGGCGGTATTATCACTCAAAATATTCTCTCTAAAAAACAAACACCACTAGAATCTTAAACAAAATTCAAAGAACCGAATATTAATTTGTTTTTTTGACACAAGGTAACCTTAACAGATTAAAAATAATAGCGGCTGAGACATGTAATTGTGTCTTAGCCGCTATTCTACTTCTAAATATGCTATTTATGTTTCAATATTTTTATAATTGAGATTCAAAATATTTTTTTAATTTTTCTGAAGAAAGTTGGTTGCTCAATCCAACCAATAACTTTAATCGTGCTTTTGGTCCATTTAATCCATTAGAGAATATAACACCTTGCTCTACTAATGTAGCACCGCCACCTTCATAGGCATATATAGGTCCAACAATACCATTAAATGATCTTGAAACTAAAACAATCGGGATATTTTTGTCTAAACATTTTTTTAATCCTTCAAGACAAGTAGGCGGTAAATTACCCTGACCTAAAGCTTCGATAATGATACCATCTACGTTACATTCACTATGAAATGCTAACACATCACTGTTCATTCCCATATATGCTTTAACTAACGGAATATTCAAATGATGTTTAATATTATCTAAAATTAAGTGATCATATGGCTTGTGATGAAACTGGACACTATTTTTAGTGACTACACCAAGTGGTCCGTGATTTGGACTCTGAAATGTATTGGTGTTTGAAGTATGTGTTTTTGTGACATTACGCGCAGTATGTATCTCATCATTGAATACAACCATGACACCCATATCTTTTGATTCAAGACTTGTCGCAACTCTAATCGCCGAAATAAAATTATACAAACCATCTGAACCAATTTCATTTGAGGAACGCATAGCCCCAGTTATAGTTACAGGTTTTGATATATTTATAGTCAAATCTAGTAAATAAGCAGTTTCTTCTAACGTATCTGTACCATGAGTAATAACAAATCCATCATAATTTGCTGCTTCATTTTCTATAATTGCTTTTAATTTCTCAACATATTCTATATTCATATGTGGTGATGGCACATTAAATGGTGTTATTTCTGTTACATTTGCATATCGTGCAATGACATCTTGATGATTAGATATCGGATTATGCTCATTCGTAACCACTTTATTAGACTCATCTTCTGACATACTAATCGTTCCACCTGTATGTATCACGAGAACATTTTTCATACGTGCATTCCTCCTATTTATAATATACATATTTATGATAAAATATTATACATAAAACAACAAGGAAGGGTTACTAAAATGAAACGAATCAATATCGCACTAGATGGACCTGCTGCCGCAGGTAAAAGTACAATCGCCAAATTAATTGCAGCTAAATTATCTATGATTTATGTAGATACAGGAGCTATGTATCGTGCAATTACTTATAAATATTTACAACAACATAAGACAGAAGACTTTAATCAATTAATCAATTCATCAGAGCTATCTCTCACATATGACGAAACCAAAGGTCAAAGAGTTATTTTAGATGACCAAGATGTAACGGACTATTTAAGAGAAAACAATGTGACAAGTAATGTCTCTTATGTCGCTTCTAAAGAACCCGTACGTACTTTTGCTGTTAAAAAGCAAAAAGAATTAGCAGCACAAAAAGGGATTGTTATGGATGGCAGGGATATTGGTACTGTTGTTTTACCTGATGCTGATTTAAAAGTATATATGGTTGCTTCAGTTGAAGAACGCGCAATTCGAAGACAAAAAGATAATGAAGAACGTGGCATCGAATCCAACGTAGAACAATTAAAACAAGAAATCGCTGATAGAGATCATTACGATATGAATCGTGAAATTTCACCATTAAAAAAAGCTGATGATGCAGTTACCGTTGATACTACCGGCAAAAGTATTGAAGAAGTAACAGAAGAAATATTATCCTTAGTATCTAATATCGCATAGGTATCTAAATAAGTACCTCATGTGTCTTTCTCCTCGTTTTGTGTAAAATGATTATATAATATAAAAAATGGGTATATGGATATATGTTCGTTTTATGATAGAGGGAAAATAGATTGTATGTAAAATTTAGGTTAAATTTTTAAAGTTCTTGTTAGTTAAAAATGCCTATTTTACAACTTTTTAACAATTAAAATGTGAACTTCTATATGAAAGTGGAATTTCTTGACAATTCTGTCAGATTATAAGATGTTATAAGTATGTAGTGTAATAAGGAGGCAGACAAGATGACTGAAGAATTCAACGAATCAATGATTAATGATATTAAAGAAGGCGATAAAGTTACCGGCGAAGTTCAAGCTATTGAAGATAAGCAAGTAATTGTAGCTGTAAACGGTGCTAAATTTAATGGTATTATCCCTATTAGCCAACTTTCTACGCATCATATCGATAATCCAAGTGATGCTGTTAAAGTTGGTGACGAAATTGGTGCATATGTAACAAAAGTTGAATATGACGAAGAAAATGAGACTGGTGCTTATATTTTATCTAAACGTCAACTTGAAACTGAAAAATCATATGAGTTTTTACAAGAACAATTAGATAACAATCAAACAATCGAAGCCAAGGTGACGGAAGTCGTTAAGGGCGGATTAGTAGTGGATGTTGGTCAAAGAGGTTTTGTACCAGCTTCATTAATTTCTACAGATTTCATTGAAGATTTCTCCGATTTTGAAGGGCAAGTTCTCAAATTAAAAGTTGAAGAATTAGACCCTGCAAATAATCGTGTCATTCTTAGTCGTAAAGCTGTAGAAGCAGTTGAAAATGCTGCGAAAAAAGATGAACTATTATCATCACTTAACGAAGGCGATGTCATTGAAGGTAAAATTGCACGTTTAACTAACTTTGGTGCATTTGTTGATATTGGTGGTGTTGACGGACTTGTTCATGTATCTGAATTATCTCATGAACACGTTAAATCACCAGAAGACGTTGTATCAATAGGTGAAACTGTAAAAGTAAAAATTAAATCTGTCGATAAAGATTCTGAACGTATTTCTTTATCAATTAAAGATACATTGCCAAGTCCTTTTGAATCTATCAAAGGTGAATTTAATGAAGGTGATGTCATCGAAGGTACAGTTGTAAGACTTGCAAATTTCGGTGCGTTTGTTGAAATCAAACCAGGTGTACAAGGATTAGTTCACATTTCTGAAATTAGCCATTCTCATATTGGTTCACCAAGTGAAGCATTGACACCAGGCGAAAAAGTCAGTGTGAAAGTATTAGGTGTTGATGTTGATAATGAACGTATTTCTTTATCAATTAAAGCAACTATTCCAAATGAAAATGTAATTGAAAGCGATAGTGAAACAACACAATCATATTTAGATAATAGTGCAGATGATGAAGATAACCCTACTTTAGGTGATGTCTTTGGAGACAAACTTAAAGATTTTAAATTCTAATCTGTAACTGTAAGACACCAATTTTAAATCTTGTCCTAATTTCAAAATAGGGCAGGATTTCTTTTTTTGTGTATCAATATGACTACACACAATCCATACGCTATATATGATTTAATATTTCTTTTTATTTATCTACACCTTATGATAGAATTATAGAGATTATATAAGAGAGGAAGTTAGTTATGACTAAACCTATAGTAGCGATTGTAGGTAGGCCAAATGTAGGCAAATCCACAATTTTTAATAGAGTCGTAGGTGAACGTGTATCAATTGTTGAAGATACACCAGGTGTGACTCGTGATCGAATCTATTCATCAGGCGAATGGTTAACACATGATTTTAATATTATTGATACAGGCGGGATAGAAATAGGAGATGCGCCTTTTCAAACTCAAATTAGAGCACAAGCTGAGGTCGCAATAGACGAAGCGGATGTAATTATTTTCATGGTAAATGTGAGAGAAGGATTAACACAAAGCGACGAAATGGTTGCGCAAATGTTATACAAATCTAAGAAGCCTGTTGTATTAGCAGTAAACAAAGTTGATAATCCAGAAATGAGAAATGAAATTTATGACTTTTATGCACTAGGCTTTGGTGATCCATATCCAATTTCTGGCTCACACGGTTTAGGTCTTGGTGATTTATTAGATGAAGTTGTAAAACATTTTAAAGCTGAAGAGCCAGACCCTTACGATGAGGACACAATTCGATTATCCATCATCGGACGCCCAAATGTAGGGAAATCTAGTTTGGTTAATGCAATATTAGGTGAAGATCGAGTAATTGTATCGAATGTTGCTGGAACAACACGAGATGCGGTAGATACAGAATATAGTTACGATGATCAAGATTATGTCCTAATAGATACTGCCGGCATGCGCAAAAAAGGTAAAGTCTATGAAAACACAGAAAAGTATTCGGTATTACGTGCATTAAAAGCGATTGAAAGATCTAATGTAATCTTAGTTGTTATTGATGCCGAGCAAGGTATTATTGAGCAAGATAAACGTGTTGCAGGTTATGCACATGAAGAAGGTAAAGCCATCGTTATCGTTGTCAATAAATGGGATACTGTAGATAAAGAAACAAATACAATGAAGAAATTCAAAGATGAGGTTCGCAAAGAGTTCCAATTTTTAGATTATGCTGAAATTGCCTTTATTTCTGCAAAAGAAAAACAACGTCTTAGAACACTTTTCCCATATATTAAAGAAGCAAGTGAAAATCATAAAAAACGTGTTCAAAGTTCTACTTTAAACGAAGTTATTACAGATGCAATATCTATGAATCCTACGCCAACTGACAAAGGACGTCGACTTAACGTATTCTATGCAACACAAGTGGCCATTGAACCACCAACGTTTATTGTTTTTGTAAATGATGTCGAATTAATGCATTTTTCTTACAAACGTTACCTCGAAAATCAAATAAGAGCGGCATTTGGCTTTGAAGGTACACCTGTGCATGTCATAGCAAGAAAAAGAAATTAATTAACGGAGGGGATAATATGTCTAAAATCACTGTCTTTGGAACAGGAAGTTTCGGTACTGCCTTAGCAAATGTATTAGCCGAAAATGGACATCAAGTTTTAATGTGGGGTAAAAACGAACAAACCGTTAATGAAATTAACGAGCAACATATAAATAGTAAATATTTAAAAAATGCACAATTGCATTCTACAATCGAAGCAATACTCGATATGGAAACTGCATCGGCATTTTCAGATATTTATTTAATGGCGCTACCAACTAAAGCAATGCGCCAAGTAGCAAAATCTATCGACGCATTACTATCAACTCCAAAAACGTTTATACATGTTGCTAAAGGTATAGAGAATGATACTTATAAACGTGTCTCAGAACTGCTCGAGGATTCCATTTCACCTGATCATAATGCAGGTATTGGCGTATTATCAGGTCCTAGTCATGCTGAAGAAGTAGTTATCAAACAACCTACGACCGTAGCTGCTTCATCTAAATCTGCAGAAGTTCGAAAATTAACTCAGGATTTATTCATGAATGATTACTTACGCGTCTATACAAATGAAGACTTAGTGGGTGTTGAACTAGGTGGTGCACTCAAAAATATTATCGCTGTAGCGAGTGGTGTAATTTCCGGTATGGGCTTTGGAGATAATGCTAAAGCAGCCTTAATGACTAGAGGTTTGGCCGAAATTAGCCGACTAGGTGAAAAATTAGGTGCTGATCCTATTACCTTTTTAGGTTTAGGTGGTATTGGTGATTTAATTGTAACGTGTACATCTACACATTCTAGAAACTACACATTAGGATTTAAATTGGGCGAAGGCAAGTCATTGGATACAGCTTTAAATGAAATGAATATGGTTGTTGAAGGTGTCTATACAACAAAATCCGTTTATCATTTAGCAAAAGAAGTCGATGTAGACATGCCAATCACAAGTGCATTATACAAAGTTCTATTTGAAAATAGACCTGTTGATGAAAGCGTTAAAGATTTAATGGGACGCGGCAAAAAAGCAGAATAGTAGGTAGTATTACACTTTTCTAAGAAATAATAACAATTTGTAATTAAAATCCTATTATTTCAACGTTTTTTGCACATAAATCATTGCAGTAGCTGTATTCGTTGTGTTAAAGTCATAGCATAATGATATAAAGTATCATTATAAACCCTAGGGGAGGTGAATTCATAATGAACAAAACAGATTTAATCAATGCTGTTGCAGAGCAAGCTGACTTAACTAAAAAAGAAGCTGGTTTAGCTGTAGATGCAGTATTCGAATCAATTCAATCATCACTTTCTAAAGGTGAAAAAGTACAATTAATTGGATTCGGTAACTTCGAAGTACGCGAACGTGCTGCTCGTAAAGGCCGTAACCCTCAAACTGGTAAAGAAATTGATATCCCTGCAAGCAAAGTTCCAGCATTCAAAGCTGGTAAAGCTTTAAAAGATGCAGTTAAATAATTCTTTACTTACAGTAAAGCCCTTTTTATAGGGGCTTTTTCTTTTTATAAAGACAATTTAAATACTTTAACTCAACATAAATTTCCAAAGAGATAGTTATCAGGCTAAGTGGAGTGTGACCGAAATCAAATTCTCTAATAGAGATTTCATAGTTCCACCCCGACAAGGTTTAATAGGATTGCAACAAGCTTGATATAAGTGAATTTTCAATTCGTTCATCTATTATCTAATTTAAAATATACCTGAGACATTGATTTTTGTCTCAGTCTCTCTTTTACTTGCAATGTTGATTCAACAAAACATTGTATAATTATGTTGATTTACATATTGATAACATACAATTTATTGATTTTTTTAATCATTTTACATAAATATTTAGAACATTGATTTTCGTTGATTTTAATTTTCCTCATATAATGTTAATATGTATATGGATAATAACGTGAGGTGTGAACATGGAAACGACATTTAGCATATTAGAAACACAAATAACAGAGCGACTACGCGATGTGGAATATAAAGAATCGATTTATATCAATAAAGCGCTAGCACAAATTCTTGATTCTTATGATATTCCTCAAGAAGCTAAATTAGCTTGCCTCACAATAGATACTGCGATGCGTCATTTAGACGAAGTAACTACTTCTTTATCGTCCAAGAAATCTATTTTAATTGGTGACTTGTTGAGCGCGCATTTTTATACAATTTTAGCAAAATTAAATGATCCGGTTTATCAACAAGTGATAAGTACAGCCATTGTAACAGTCAATGAAATGAAATCATCTATTCATCAAGGTACTATTAGTGATGATATAATAAGTGAATTTATATTAAAAATTGAAAATACCTTCCCACTTATTACAATTAATCATTTTGCATCTGTTTCAAATCAGATAGAGATTAATAATCAATTATTAAAAAACATAACTGAGCATCATCCAGCATATTTGAAACACTATTCTAACGAAAAATTAAATTCATTTTTAAACCAAGTTAATACTGAAATACACTTAAAAAGAGGTAATGAACATGGCAGATAATAATGCAAAAAAAGAACAAGTACATAACGTTTTCCAAAATATTTCTGGAAAATATGACAAATTGAATAATATCATTAGTTTCGAACAACATAAAACTTGGAGAAAACGTGTGATGAAAGAAATGAACGTTAAACCAGGAAGCAAAGCTTTAGATGTATGTTGTGGTACCGCTGATTGGACAATCTCACTTAGTAAAGCAGTTGGGTCTACAGGAGAAGTAATAGGTATAGACTTTAGTGAAAATATGTTAGAAGTCGGTAAACAAAAAACATCAGCCATGCAAAATATTCAACTTGTTCATGGCGATGCTATGAATTTACCTTTTGATGATAATGAATTTGATTATGTCACGATAGGTTTTGGATTAAGAAATGTGCCTGATTACCTTGCAACACTCAAAGAATTAAATAGAGTCTTAAAACCTGGTGGAATGGTCGTTTGTCTAGAAACAAGTCAACCAACCACTCCAGTTTTCAAACAATGTTATAAACTTTATTTTAAATTTGTTATGCCGATTTTCGGTAAAATATTTGCTAAATCAAAAGATGAGTATGAGTGGCTACAACAGTCAACTTTTGATTTTCCAGACAAAGAAAAATTAAAACGATTATTTACACAAGCTGGTTTCAGTAATATCAAAATACGTAGCTTTACAGGTGGCGTTGCAGCAATGCACCTTGGCTATAAATAAAAATGAATCAACCAAAGGTGATTAGCGTGGCAAAGTTAAATATGAATAGTGAAATCAAAAAAATTGAAAAACAATTAGAGCAGTCTATAAAAAGTAACGATAGTGTTCTTGAAGCTGCTTCATATCATTTATTTTCTTCAGGTGGTAAACGCGTTAGGCCAGCCTTTGTAATATTAAGTAGCCAGTTTGGTAAATCTATGAATGAAGATGTTTATCGCGTTGCAGTAGCCCTTGAGTTAATTCATATGGCGACCTTAGTCCATGATGATGTTATTGATAAAAGCGATAAGCGACGAGGCCGTTTAACGATTGCTAAAAAATGGGATCAACGTACTGCAATACTTACAGGCAATTTTTTATTAGCACGAGGTTTAGAGCATATATCCAATATTGAGGCCAATCATGTACATGCTGTAATTTCAAGTGCAATTGTTGAAGTGTGTAGAGGTGAACTTTATCAATTTCAAGATCAATTTAATTCTGCGCAAACGATTACAAATTATTTGCGTAGAATTAATCGTAAAACAGCCTTACTCATTCAACTATCCACTGAAGTAGGTGCCATTACTTCCGGTGCAGATGCTAAAACAGTACGTAATTTAAAAATGATTGGACATTATATTGGCATGAGTTTCCAAATCGTTGATGATATTTTAGATTTTACAAGCACTGAAAAGAAACTAGGCAAGCCAGTAGGTAGCGATTTAATGAATGGTCACTTAACATTACCTGTACTTTTAGAAATGAGACAAAATGAATCATTTAAAAAACAAATAGAGCAACTTAATCCAAATAGCAGTATAGAATCATTTGACCAATGTATCTACCAAATTAGAAATTCTGATGCAATTCAACAATCACAAGCCATCAGTGATAAATACCTTGATAAAGCATTACGTTTAATCGATCAGCTAGAGAATGAAGACTCTAAGCCACTCTTTAAAAAGCTTATAAAAAAAGTCGGTAAAAGAAATGTGTAAGTTATGTGAAAAACGTTGAAAGCGCTTTAATAACCTGTTAAGATATTAATGTAATTCAAAACATATTTTTTATGAATCTTAATTGATTACTTATCTGCTGATTTAAAGGTAAGTCATCGATACATAACAAACAGGGGGATTTACACAAGATGGAAAGAACATTTCTAATGATTAAACCAGATGCGGTACAAAGAAACCTAGTTGGAGAAATCATTTCTCGCATCGAAAGAAAAGGTCTTAAATTAGTTGGCGGTAAATTTATGACTGTACCACAATCACTTGCTGAAGCACATTATGCAGAACATACAGATAAACCTTTTTATAAGCATTTAATTAGTTTTATTACTTCAGCACCTGTGTTTGCTATGGTAGTTGAAGGTGAGGATGCTGTTCATGTATCTCGCCATATCATTGGTAAAACAAACCCTTCTGAGGCAACACCAGGTACAATTAGGGGTGACCTTGGTTTAACAGTAGGAAGAAACATTATCCATGGTTCGGATTCAGTAGCTTCTGCTGACAAAGAAATTAATCTTTGGTTCAAACCAGAAGAACTAAGTGATTACACAGAATCACGTGAAGCATGGTTATACGAATAATAATATGAGCGCACAAATTAAAAGAGCTGATTGAATGTTAACATTCAATCAGCTCTTTTAGCATTATACTAATAACTCAGCCATTAATTTTGATTCTAATAGTAACTGTTTAATACAATAAAAAAAGTACAAGTGTTAAACTTATAAAATAGCAAATCATCATAAAGTGAGACGATTATGAATCATTTTAAAATTTTCTGTTAATTTGAACAATTGAATATGTTAAGATATAGAACATATATTAATTTAAAGTGCTAAAGAATGGAGCGGATAAAGTATGAGATATTTAACTTCTGGTGAGTCACATGGACCACAACTAACAGTAATTATAGAAGGTGTTCCGGCAAATTTAGAAATCAACGTCGCAGACATAAATGAAGAAATGTTTAAGCGTCAAGGTGGTTATGGCCGTGGAAGACGTATGCAAATTGAAAAAGATGCTGTAGAAATCGTTTCGGGAGTTAGAAATGGTTATACTTTAGGTAGTCCAATTACTTTGATTGTTACGAATGATGATTTTACACATTGGAGAAATATAATGGGAGCTGATCCAATTAGCGATGAAGACCAAGAAAATATGAAACGTGTTATCACCAAACCACGTCCTGGTCACGCAGATTTAGTTGGCGGTATGAAATATAATCATAGAGATTTAAGAAATGTCTTGGAGCGTTCATCCGCACGAGAAACAGCTGCTCGTGTAGCCGTTGGTGCAGTTTCTAAAATCTTGCTTAAACAATTGGATATTGGATTTTACAGTAGAGTGGTAGAAATAGGTGGCATCAAAGATGATATCGAATACGATATCGAAACAATTAAATCAAATATAGATAAAAATGATGTTCGTGTAGTGAATGATGAAATTGCTCAAGCTATGCGTGATAAGATTGATGAGGCTAAAAAAGCTGGAGATACAATTGGTGGTGTTGTACAAACTATCATCGAAGGTGTACCCGTAGGTATTGGCAGTTATGTACATTATGACCGTAAACTTGATGGTAGAATTGCACAGGGTGTAGTAAGTATCAATGCATTTAAAGGTGTAAGTTTCGGTGAAGGTTTTAAAGCCGCAGAAAAACCAGGTAGTGAAATACAGGATGAAATACTCTATGACACAACTCAAGGTTATTATAGAGGTTCAAACCATTTAGGAGGGTTTGAAGGAGGCATGTCAAACGGTATGCCGATTGTTGTTAATGGCGTAATGAAACCAATTCCAACACTTTATAAACCATTAAACTCAGTCGATATCAACACTAAAGAATCTTTCAAAGCGTCAATTGAACGTTCTGATAGTTGTGCTGTACCGGCAGCCAGTGTTGTTGTAGAAAATGTAGTTGCTTTCGAATTAGCGAAAGCCTTACTTGAAGAATTTCAATGCAATCACATTGAACAACTCCAAGCGCAAATTAAAGAGCGTCGTTTATTAAACATAGAATATTAATATTAGACTTATTAAATTTATGAAATAGCAGGGTGATGACATGAAATTAGAAACAACGTACAATACTAATAATTATCCTATTATAGTAGAACATCATGCACTAGACCAATTGCATCAATATATTAATCACTATCAAGATATCGTACTTTTTGTCGATACACAGGTGAATCAAGTGTGGCACGAAACACTTGATTTTATCACTTCTGATCATGATGCATATAAATTTGTTATACCATCTGGTGAAACCGCAAAGACATTTGCTTTCTATGAAGAAACTATCGAATTGCTATTAAGTAAGCAGTTAACACGTAACACTTGCCTGATAGCAGTTGGAGGTGGCGCGACTGGTGATTTCACTGGATTTTTAGCAGCTACATTGTTAAGAGGCGTTGATTTTATTCAAGTTCCTACTACAATACTGGCACATGATTCTAGTGTTGGCGGAAAAGTAGGCATTAATTCTAAACATGGTAAAAACTTAATCGGTGCATTTCATCGACCAAAAGCTGTTATCTATGATTTAAATTTTTTAAAAACGTTACCATATTCAGAAATTTTGAGTGGTTATGCGGAAGTTTATAAACATGCATTGTTAAATGGACCATCATCCCTTGCAAACATTGAAGCACAATATCCAAATGAAAAAACGCTCCAGGATTTAACAGATATAGAGTATTATTTATATAAAGGTATCGAAACAAAATTAAATATCATCGTTCAAGATGAAAAAGAATCGAACATTCGAAAATACCTTAATCTAGGTCATACATTTGGTCATGCAGTTGAATACCAATTCAAAATTCCTCACGGTCACGCAGTGATGATAGGTATTATCTTCCAATTTATTGTTTCTAATTTACAGTTAAGTACTAATTATGATATCAATCATTATGTATCTTATCTAAAATCTTTAAATTATCCATTTGATGTCGTACAAAACTTCACTTTCGAATCACTATATCAATTGATGTTAAAAGACAAAAAGAACGATGAAGACGGTGTACAAATGGTATTGTTAAAAGAAATTGGTAATCCGACTGTTAAACATATTGATAAAGCTACGTTAGCGCAAGCTTTTGACATATTTAAAACATATTTTGAAAAGTAGGTGTCTAAACTCATGGTAAACAGTAAAACAATCGACATTCATGGTCCATTAATTGGTGAAATAGAAGTTCCAGGCGATAAGTCAATGACACATAGAGCAATTATGTTGGGGTCATTAGCTACAGGTAAGTCAACGATTTATAAACCACTCTTAGGGGAAGATTGCCTACGTACCGTAGAAATTTTCAGATTGTTAGGCGTACAAATCCAGGTACATGAAGATAAAATCGAGATTGATTCTCCTGGTTATAAACATTTTCAAACACCACACCAAGTGCTATATACAGGTAATTCTGGTACAACAACGCGCCTAGTTGCCGGTTTATTATGTGGACTTGGCATAGAAACAGTACTATCCGGAGATGAATCTATAGGTAAAAGACCTATGGATAGAATTATGAAACCTTTAACGCATATGCAAGCCAATATTACCGGTATTAACAATAATTACACACCGTTAATCATTAAACCTGCACAAGTAAAAGGAATAACATATGAAATGGAAGTTGCAAGTGCACAGGTAAAGAGCGCTATCCTATTCGCAAGTTTATTTGCAAATGAACCTACTTACATTAAAGAATTAGATACGACTAGAAATCATACTGAAACAATGTTCCAACATTTTAATATTCCTATCTCAACAACTAATCAGACGATTGAAATGCCACAACGCGGTATTGATCATATTCAACCAACTGATTTCCATGTACCAGGAGACATCTCTTCGGCGGCATATTTTATTGTTGCAGGCTTGATTACACCAAATAGTGATATTACAATACACAATGTTGGCATCAACCATACTCGTTCAGGTATTATTGATGTCGTAACACAAATGGAAGGTAACATTACATTATTTAATGAGACAGATGGTCCAGAACCTACTGCGTCAATCCGTGTGCAATACTCATCTAACTTGAAACCCATTCAAATAGCTGGAGATTTAGTGCCTAAAGCAATTGATGAGATACCAATTATTGCACTTTTATGTACACAAGCCGGTGGTACGAGTATTGTTAAAGATGCTGAAGAATTGAAAGTAAAAGAAACAAACCGCATAGATACAACAGCAAACATGTTGAATTTATTAGGATTTACGCTACAACCTACGAATGATGGTTTGATTATACATCCTTCTGCTTTAGAGCAAACAGCAACCGTCAATAGTTTTACAGATCATCGAATTGGTATGATGCTTGCGATTGCATCATTGCTGACTGATGAAACTTTAACGATTGAACAATTCGACGCAGTCAATGTTTCATTCCCTGGATTTTTATCCAAGTTAAAACAATTAGAAAAAGAGGGATAAAAGTATGGAAGATATCTATAAACTAATAGACGATATCAACTTACAAAAATTAGATAACCTAGATTCACGTGTAAATGATGCGTTAAGTTCTCCAAAAGATGACGCATTGTTTATTTTAGGTGAAACACTATATAACTATGGTTTAATGCCTCAAGGTCTAGAAGTATTTCGTACGCTTTACCATAAGTACCCAGACGAAAGTGAATTATTAATTTATTTCATAGAAGGGCTTATGGCTGAAAATCATACTGATGAAGCACTGGAATATTTAAGTGAAGTTGAAGTTTCAACTGAACGCTTGATGTTAGAAGCTGATTTATATCAACAGCTCAATATGCTTGAAGTGGCAATTAGTAAACTTGATGAAGCCATTGATATTGAGCCAAACGATCCAATCATTCACTATGCATTAGCAGAGTTATTATATTTCGATGGCCAATATTTACGTGCCACGTCTGAATACGAAACAGTACTAGAGACTGGTGAATACGAAGTCAATGGCGTAAATCTATTTTCTCGTTTAGCAGACTGTAGTTTACAAAGTGGAAATTATAGTGATGCAATTAAAATGTTTGATGAAATCAGTGAAGATGAAATGGATTCTGAGGATTATTTCAAAAAAGCTATCGCGTATGAAAAAAATGAGTTAACTCAAGAAGCGATAAAATTAGTACAAACTTTATTATCTAAAGACCCAGATTTCCTTCAAGCTTATTTTTATCTACAGCAATTATACGAAAATGAACACAATCATGCAGATGCTATTGAAATTGGTAAAGAGGGACTTAGACTTACACAGTTTTATAAAGAACTTATGGCTTCAACGGGTGCAATCCAAATTGAACATGGAGATGCTAATGAAGGTGTACAATTATTAATACAAGCCCTTGAAGTAGACAATGCATACCAAGAACCGTTGCTTATATTAAGTGATTTCTATCGACAAGAAGAAGACTATGAAGCACTTATTGGTTTATTACAATATGTAGATGAAGAAGATTTAGATCCTGTATTTATGTGGCATCTAGCATTTGCGCTGGGTCAAGAAGAACGCGATAAAGAAGCGCAACATTTCTTTGACCTCGCATATCCTACATTACAATCTCAAGCCGCATTTTTAAGTGATTACTATTTCTATTTAGTTGAAATTGGACAAAATAAACAAGCTGAAACTATTTTGAACCAATTACTAGAACTAGAACCATCAAATGAAATTTGGCACGATGAGGCAGAAAGATTACAGTCTTTCTAATGAAGGAAGGTGCATGCCATGTCTGATACGTTACTTCAGTCAAAAGCTACCTTTATTGAATATTTACTGTTTCGCTATTCTTTCAAATCTAGAATTAGTGTTTGGGTCTTAAATTTACTTAAATCATCGCCAGATTTACTGCAACAAGTGCATTTTATCGATGAGCCAATTGCACAACATAATACACTAGAATTAGCTACAATAAATACTAAGCAACCTGCAATTAAATTGACTTTATCAGATAGTCAACTCGTGAATAGCAATGAAATATTTGACTATATTGCACAACATCACCATGCTATTGATATTAAAATCTATTTTGACACATCACTAGACAGAGAACCTAAATTAGATGACTTATTGATACAACAATTACTTCAATCGCCTTACTATGCTGTTTATATGCACGATATTTATAGCATGCCATTATCTAAGCAAAGTGAATCATCCATTATTGCGCACTTAAACGATAATATTGATTTGAGTTTGCAAATGCAGGATAGGGCGTTATTTTATCAACTAACTCAAATACTAAATACATTTGAGTTAAGAAATGTAAATACACCGACGAAGGATTGACGTTATGAATTTAAAAACACTCTGGCATTTAATGATTTACCATAAAGGTATGTTGTACTTTTTATTAACCTGTAATTTAATAGGTACTATTTATGGTTATATTTGGTATGGTAGTCAATTAAACGCAACGGATATACAATTTAAATTATTTGTACCCGATAGTCCTACCGCTTCATTATTTTTATGTATTGCCATCCTAGCATATATTCTAGGAAAACAATTCCCCATTATAGAAGCGCTCGCTTTTGTTACACTCATAAAATATGGTGTATGGGCAGTTATAATGAACATATTGCTTTTTATTGAGTATGACACTATCACAATTGCGGGATGTATGCTTATTCTCTCACACGGCATAATGGCGATTGAGGCTTTAATATTCTATCCTAGATTTAAAATATCAATGGTTGGTTTTGTTATTGCTATGATTTGGGTATTCCATAATGACGTGATTGACTATATTTATATGCAGTATCCATATTATGATTTCATTGCTAGTCATCTTGCAGGAGTGGCATATTTAGCTTTTTGGTTAAGTATCATACCGTTAATTCTTTATTTAAGTTTAACTCAATTTAAAAAGGCTAAAATATTTGACCACTAATGATGTACACAGTAAAATGTTTATAAAGGAGTGAGGTTTTTGTCTTTTATTTATATGATTATATACTTTGTTATTTTGATGGTGTTACCGCTTTGGGCACAGCATAAAGTTAAATCAAATTATGAAAAATATTCACAGGTTAGATCTACAAGTGGTAAGACTGGTCAAGAAGTTGCCTTAGAAATACTTCATGCAAACGGCATTTATGATGTTGATGTAGTAGAAGGACAAGGTTTCTTAACAGACCATTATGACCCTAGAAAGAAAGTGCTCGTGTTATCACCAGCTAACTTTAGTAGACCATCAGTTGCAGGAACTGCAATTGCTGCTCACGAAGTAGGTCACGCGATTCAACATGCACAAGGCTATTTCTTCTTGAGATTCAGAACATCATTAGTACCTCTTGCAAACATTGGTAGCTCAATTGGTTACTTAGCAGTATTTGCTGGTATCATTTTAACAAGCTTACAAAGTACTTTAGGTTCTACAGCATTATGGATAGGTATTGCATTTATGTCATTCGCAGTACTATTCTCAATTGTTACACTTCCTGTAGAATTTAATGCAAGTAGTAGAGCGATGAAACAGATTCAGAGTTTAAATATTGTTAATGAAAAAGAATACAGACACGCTAAAAAAGTCTTAACAGCTGCCGCAATGACATATGTTGCATCAACTGCAGTTGCATTAGCAGAACTTGCAAGATTTATTCTTATCGCAAGATCAAGTGATTAATTTTTTGCAGAGCCCAAACTTCTATATGGAGTTTGGGTTTTTTCTTTATGTTAAGCATATACTTATTCCAATTATTTTAGTGATAAAACTTTTTAAAAATTTTAGTTTATTTAGTTATAACTATAAGCCTTAACTGTTGCAGGAATAATGCATGAAACCTAAAATTAGTCTATACTATATAAGAAAACGTTAAGAATGAGAGGCGTATATGATGAAGTCTATGAAAGAGATGCAAATAGAAGTGGATAACTATATTGGTCAGTTTAAAACAGGTTACTTTTCACCTTTAGCAAACTTGGCACGCTTAACTGAAGAAGTGGGCGAACTTTCAAGAGAGATTAATCATTACCATGGAGAAAAGAAGAAAAAAGCTTCTGAAGCTGAAAATACAATTAAAGCAGAATTAGGTGACAATTTATTTGTATTAATGTGTATAGCGAATTCACTAGATATTGATTTAACTGAAAGTTTTGATGAAACTATGCAAAAATTTAATACAAGGGATAAACATCGATTTGAACGTAAATAGAAGATTTAAGATAGAGAAAGGATGTTCTACCTTATGAAAATAGGCATCACTTGTTATCCATCGATGGGTGGATCAGGCATTATAGCTACTGAGCTAGGGATTAAATTAGCAGAACGCGGACATGATATTCATTTTATTACTTCCAATATCCCTTTTAGAATACGTAAACCATTACCAAATATGACTTTCCATCAAGTCGAAGTAAATCAATATGCTGTATTTCAATACCCACCATATGATATTACCTTAAGTACAAAAATTGCAGAAGTCATCAATGAATATGATTTAGATTTATTACATATGCATTATGCTGTGCCACATGCAGTTTGTGGCATCCTAGCAAAGCACATGTCTAAGAAGGACATCAAAATCATGACTACATTACACGGTACTGACATTACTGTACTTGGTTACGATCATTCATTAAAAAATGCCATTAAATTTGGTATTGAAGGTAGTGATGTTGTTACAAGCGTGAGTCAGTCACTTGCACAGCAAACATACGACATTATAGAAACTGACAAACCCATAGTTCCAATTTATAATTTTGTCAGAGAAAAAGAATTTCCAACGAAACCAGAAGTACCTACACAAAGTGATCAACAACTTAAAGACTGTTATGGTATTAAAGCTGATGAAAAGGTACTCATTCACGTTTCTAACTTTAGAACTGTTAAACGTATAGACACTATCATCGATACATTTTCCAAAGTACATCAATCAATTCCTTCTAAGTTAATCCTACTTGGTGATGGACCAGAATTAATGGCAATGAAGGAAAAGGCTCGTCAACTAGATTTAGAAGACCATGTACTATTTTTAGGTAAACAAAATTGGGTTAGTGCGTTTTATCAAATTTCAGATTTAGTATTATTGCTAAGTGAAAAAGAAAGTTTTGGATTAACTTTACTTGAAGCAATGAAATCCGGAGTAGTACCAATCGGATCAACTGCAGGTGGAATTAAAGAAGTCATCAAACATGAAGAAACAGGATATATTGTAGACATAGGTGATAGTCATGCTGCAAGTGACTATGCAATTCAACTATTAACAAATCCAGAACGTTACAAACAAATGCAAGCACGCATGCTCGAAGACGTTGCTGAACGTTTTGCTTCAGACTTAATCACTGATGAATACGAATATTACTACAAACAAATGTTAGAGGGTAACAATGACTAATTCATTATTTGAAAAGGCAAAACCTATAATACAAACATTACAAACACATGGCTTTCAAGCATACTTCGTGGGTGGCTCAGTGCGTGACTATTTAATGAATAAGTCTATTCACGACATAGATATTACAACCAGTGCCACACCCGATGAAATAGAATCAATTTTTGAGAAGACGATTCCCATTGGTAGAGAACATGGCACGATCAATGTTGTCTATCAACATGATCAATATGAAGTCACGACCTTTAGAGCTGAAGGTGAGTATGATGATCATAGAAGACCAAATGAAGTTTATTTTGTAAGAGACTTGTATGAAGATGTTAAACGCAGAGATTTTACTATGAACGCCATTGCTATGGACGATAACTATCAAATCCATGATTATTTTGACGGTAAAACTGATATTTCGAATAAAATCATTCGCACAGTCGGGCAACCAGATGAACGTTTTAACGAGGATGCATTACGTATCATTAGAGGGTTGCGTTTTCAATCACAACTAGGCTTCCAACTAGAGCCACATACATATGAAGCAATGTTAACGCATATGGCCGATATTAAACATTTATCCATAGAACGCGTCGTGGTAGAGTTGGAAAAACTAATAGCTGGAAATTATGTTGATGAGGCCTTCATAACTTTAAAGCAATTGAAAGCATTTGAACATATACCATTTTTCAGGCATTATGATTGGAATTCTTTTTCAATTGATATACCTATGACATTTACATTATTCATAGCAATGTTAAAAGTGCAACAACCAGATGTTGATGCAAAAATAACTGCACTAAAAATAAGCAATCGTGATAAAAAAGAAGTGGCAACTCTAGAACAGTTGATAAATGACATCAAGCAAATCCACACAAAAGCACAATTAAAATTATTTGTTTATGATTACGGTAAAAAAGATATATTAACTGTGTTATCTTATACGCAAACATTAGCTGAAAATAATATCGCTCAATTATCGCCACTCATTTTAAACGAAAAAGCCATATCAAACATAGCAGATCAATTACCCATTTCAAGTCGTGATGAAATGGACATTAACGGTAAAGACATATTAGAAATAACAAATAAAAAAAGCGGACCATGGTTAAAAGATACGTTGCGTGCTATTGAATGTGCAATTATAGCTGATGACGTTCAAAACTTAAAACCGGATTTGATAAAGTGGGTGAAGACACATGTCCAAATATAGTAAAGCAGTAGTATATATGTTGTACCAATATGAACCGGAATATATATCTGGCCAATTTATTGCGGAACAACTTTCCATTTCAAGAACAGCGGTCAAAAAAGTTATTGACCAACTCAAGGCAGAAGGTTGTCAAATTGATTCTATAAACCATAAAGGTCATCGGTTAATTCAATTGCCCGATAAATGGTATAGTGGCATTGTATTCCCAACCATCCAAACTCAGAAGTTATTTGATCACATCGAAGTATTTGAAAATATTGATTCTACGCAATTACATGCCAAACAAAAATTGTTGGGCAACAATGACAGCTTTTTAATACTTAGTGACGAGCAAACTAAAGGGAAAGGTCGGTTTAACAGACCTTGGTCATCAATCAAAGGCAAGGGCTTATGGATGTCTCTCGTTTTACGTCCAAATGTGCCATTTGATATGATTACAAAATTCAATTTATTTATGGCATTAGGTATACGTGATGCCATCCAAACTTTTAGTAAAGAAACAGTTTCCGTTAAATGGCCAAATGACATTTATATCAATCAACGTAAAGTCTGCGGTTTTTTAACTGAAATGGTTGCAAATAGCGATGGTATAGAAGCTGTAATTTGTGGTATTGGTATCAATATGAATCAAACAGCTAAAGATTTCAGTGGCGAATTAGCTGAAAAAGCAACGAGTATTCGTATACATAACAATGACAAAGTTGATCGATATGCATTTTTAAAAACATTGTTACAGCATATTGAATATCGTTACGCACAATTTCTAAACGAGCCTTTCTCTGCGATTCGAGAAGAATATATAGCAGCATCAAACATATGGCATAAACAATTAAAATTCACTGAAAATGGAGTCCAATTTAAAGGTGAGGCCATGGATATTGACCAAAATGGCTTTTTAATCGTTCGTGATGAGCATAATCAGCAACATCAGTTAATGAGTGCCGATATAGAAATTTAAATAAATTAAATGAAAGGAGGAATCCAAATGGCTAAACCATGTTACGCAGTGATGGATTTAGAAACCACTGGTAATCAATTAGATTACGATGAAATTATTCAAATAGGTATAACGTTTGTCCGCGAAAACAAAATAATAGGTACGTATCATTCAATGATTAAAACCGATTTAGAAATTCCTCCTTTTATTCAAGCACTAACATCAATCGAGGAAGACATGTTGAATCAGGCTCCATATTTTCATGAAATTGCAGAAGACATATACAAGCAAATTGATGGTTGTATTTTTGTTGCACATAATGTTGCCTTTGATTTGAATTTCATAAAAAAATCATTCAAGAATTGTAATATCAAGTATCGTCCAAAAAAAGTAATGGATACATTAGAATTATTTAAAGTGGCGTTTCCGACAGATAAAAGCTATCAGTTAAGTGAATTGGCAGAAGCGCACGGTATAGTATTAAATCATGCACACCGAGCTGATGAAGATGCAGCAACAACTGCGCAATTGATGATTATGGCTTTCAAAAAATTTGAAACATTACCGTTAGATACACTTAAACAACTTTATTATTTAAGTAAAAATCTTAAATATGATTTAAATGATATTATTTTTGAAATGGTCCGTCATTATGATGGAACTTTGTTAGAAGATTGTTATGATCAATTTGAACAAATTATCTATAAGAAGCAAACTGATTTTAAAGCACCTACCGTTAATTTTGAAGGAACTTTAAAAGATTTGTATACCAAAGTTACTCAATCACTTGATTTAACATTTCGCCCACAACAACTTTATTTAGCTGAAATTATACTGGAGCAACTCATGCATAGTGAAAAAGCGATGATAGAAGCACCATTAGGTAGTGGGAAATCATTTGCATATTTACTAGCATCACTAATGTATAATATTGAAACTGGCAAACACGTCATGATTTCAACAAATACCAAGTTATTGCAAAATCAATTACTTGAAAAAGATATACCAACACTCAAACAAGCACTCGATTTTAAAATTAATGCCACTTTAATCAAAAGTAAAAAAGATTACATTTCTTTAGGTTTAATAAGTCAAATACTTAAAGAAGAATCTAATAATTATGAAGTGAGCATTTTGAAAATGCAACTACTGATTTGGGTAACAGAAACAGATACAGGTGATATACAGGAGTTAGATTTAAAAGGCGGACAAAAAATGTATTTCGAACAAAAATTAGAAACATATGTCCCTGTTCGCAATGATATTAATTATTTCAATTTCATAAAGCGTAATGCACAAAACATTCAAATTGGTATCACTAACCATGCACATCTCATTCGTGCGGCACATGACAATGCTATATATCAACTATTTGATGATTGTATTATTGACGAAGCACACCGTTTGCCAGACTATGCATTGAATCAAGTAACGAATGAACTCAGTTATTCAGATATTAAATATCAATTGGGGTTAATTGGTAAGACTGAAAATGAAAAACTACTTAAATCCATTGATCATCTCGAACAACAACGTATACTGGAAAAATTAGATATACCACCAATCGACGTCTTTGGTTTAAAAACTACAGTGAACGAATTACATGAATTAAATGAACAATTATTTACTACTATGTTCAATATTATTCAATCGTCTGATGTTCAAGATGATGAGGTTCATAAATTACATTTTGTATATCATTTTGATGTTACACCTATATTGAATGATTTACATGCGATGATACACAAGCTCAATATGACGTTAGAATTCTTCAATGGTATGAGTCATAAATCAATTAAATCTGTGCGCAAACAATTTTTATATATTAATAATCGCTTTAAAGAAATTGAACAAAGTCTTAAAAATAATCATACTAGTTATTTGTCCATTAAAAACATTAATCAAAAGTCAACAATTAGACTAAATGTTAAGGATTATGATGTGAAAGAAATTTTAACGCAACAAGTATTGGATAAATTTAAATCGTTAACGTTTATTTCAGGTACGCTTACGTTCAATCATTCTTTTGAAAATTTCAAACAATGGTTTAACAAAGATATCACTTTTAACACATATGAAATTGACACTAATGTCATGTCACCAAATCAAACGACAGTATTCATTCCTAACGATGTGTCATCTTATAATTATAAAAATATAAATGATTATGTAACTTCAATCGTTAACTATGTCATTGAATATGTATCAATTGTCGAATCTAAATGCCTTATTTTATTTACTAGCTATAAAATGATGCATATGGTTCAAGAATTAATCAATGAATTGCCAGAATTTGAAGATTATGTCGTCTTGACACAACAACAAAATCAAAATTATAAAATCGTACAACAATTTAATAGTTTTAATAAAGCTATTTTACTTGGTACAGGAACATTTTTTGAAGGATTCGATTTTCAATCTAACGGCATTAAATGTGTCATGATTGCCAAACTACCATTCATGAATCAAAATAACACGAAGTATTGGCTTATGGAATCAGAATTCACTTCAACATTCAAAGACTATGTATTACCTGATGCAGTAACTCGCTTTAGACAAGGATTAGGGCGATTGATACGTAGTGAAAATGATAAAGGGATTATTGTATCATTTGATGATCGCTTGATTAGAAGCAACTACAAACAGTTTTTTGAACAATCCTTAGAAAGTTATCGTCAAAATAAAGGTGATATCAAACAATTTTCCTCAATTCTGAAAAAACTTAAAAAAGATACAGTTAAGAACAAAGAAACATAGCACATGCAACTAGAAGTTGTATTTGTATTTTGTTAAAATATATAAGGATAAGAAAAGAAGATATCAATATAATAGGAGACTGGTTATGAATATAACGATAAAACAAGCAAAACAGTATATTGGCCAAGAAGTAACAATAGGTGCTTGGTTAACAAACAAACGTTCAAGCGGTAAAATCGCATTCTTACAATTAAGAGATGGTACAGGCTTTATGCAAGGTGTTGTTGCAAAAGCAGAAGTTGCTGAGGAAGTATTCCAAAAAGCAAAAGAAATCACTCAAGAATCATCACTTTATGTTACAGGTATCATTAGTGAAGATAATCGTTCTGATATCGGCTATGAAATGCAAGTGAAATCAATAGAAGTCATTTCAGAAGCACACGATTATCCAATTACACCAAAAAATCATGGAACAGAATTCCTTATGGATCATCGCCATTTATGGTTACGTTCTAAAAAACAACACGCAGTAATGAAAATAAGAAATGAAATTATTCGTGCAACATACGAATTCTTTAACGATAACGGATTCACAAAAATTGATCCACCAATCTTAACAGCCAGTGCACCAGAAGGTACGAGTGAATTATTCCATACTAAATACTTTGATCAAGATGCCTTTTTATCTCAAAGTGGCCAACTTTACATGGAAGCAGCTGCTATGGCTCATGGTAGAGTATTTTCATTCGGTCCAACATTCCGTGCTGAAAAATCTAAAACACGCCGTCACTTAATTGAATTCTGGATGATTGAACCAGAAATGGCATTTTGTGAACATGCGCAAAGTTTAGAAGTTCAAGAACAATATGTAACACATGTTGTCAAATCTGTATTAAGCAACTGCAAATTAGAACTTAATGCGCTAGACAGAGATACAACTAAGCTTGAAAAAGTTACAACACCATTCCCACGCATTACCTATGATGATGCTGTAGTATTCTTAAAAGAACAAGGCTTTGATGATATTGAGTGGGGTGAAGATTTCGGTGCACCGCATGAAACTGCCATCGCTAATCATTACGATTTACCAGTATTTATTACTAATTATCCAACAAAGATCAAACCATTCTATATGCAACCAAATCCTGACAATGAAGACACTGTTCTATGTGCTGACTTAATTGCACCTGAAGGTTACGGTGAAATCATCGGTGGATCTGAGCGTATTAACGATCTTGATTTACTAGAACAACGTTTAGGCGAGTTCGAATTAGACGCTGAAAGTTATAGTTATTACTTAGACTTACGTCGTTACGGTAGTGTGCCACACAGTGGATTTGGTCTAGGTTTAGAAAGAACTGTTGCATGGTTATCAGGAGTAGAACATGTTCGTGAAACTGCACCATTCCCACGTCTCTTAAATCGTTTATACCCATAATATTTACAGTACTAATATCATCAAACGTCCAGTCTATTATCAAGGACTGGACGTTTTTATAACATATTTTTACATTGCAGAGAGGAGTTTAACTTTGAATTATGAGCAACTAAAAATCAGACCAGTTGTAATACGACAAGAATTGCTCAATCATTACAATCAACTTGGTATTAATGAAGCCGAACTAATAATATTAATTAAACTCATACATGCCTCTGAAACTTCAAATAAGCAACCAACGATTGAATCATTACAACAAGGCTCTTCACTAAGCACCAGAGAAGTTACAACTATTATACAAAGCCTCATTCAACATGATTTACTCGAACTAAAAGTCAATAAAGACGAAGAAGGTAAATTTACTGAGTATATGAATCTTGATCAATTTTATATTAAATTGAACGAGATTATGGAACAGATTAATTCACAACAAGACGAACAACATACAGAATTAGCCTTCAATACTTTATTTCAGAAAATTGAACAAGCCTTTGGACGTCCGCTATCACCGTTTGAAATCGAAACACTTAATCAATGGCTAGATACGGATAAACATGATTTAAGCGTAATTCAAGCAGCACTAGACGAAGCAATGAGCCAAAATAAATTAAGTTTTAAATATATGGATCGTATTTTATTGAATTGGAAAAAAAATAACGTGAAAACGATTGAAGACTCTAAAAAAATTAGTCGTCAATTCAATCAACCAAAAATGAAACACACAATTAAAAAAGTACCAAAATTCGACTGGCTAAATGGGGAGAATCCAGATGATAAGTAATAAAAAAGCCTTAGAAATGGTAGATGTCATTGCCAAAATGTTTCCAAATGCAGAATGTGAATTGAAGCATGATAATGCATTTGAATTAACAATAGCCGTTCTTTTATCAGCACAAACTACAGATGTTTCCGTTAACAAATTAACACAAAAATTATTTCAAAAATATAAAACACCTGAAGATTATTTAAATGTTGATTTATCAGAACTCGAAAATGACATACGTACTATTGGCTTATATAGAAATAAAGCTAAAAATATACAAAAACTGTCACAATCACTACTAGACAAATTTGATGGACATATACCACACACACATGCTGAATTAGAAAGCTTAGCAGGTGTAGGTAGAAAAACAGCTAATGTGGTAATGAGTGTCGCGTTTGGTGAACCATCACTAGCTGTAGATACGCATGTGGAACGTATTTCTAAACGATTAGGTATTTGTAGATGGAAAGATAATGTTAGACAAGTTGAAGATAAATTATGTCGTGTCGTTCCAAGAGAACGTTGGAATAAAACGCATCACCAACTCATTTTTTTCGGTCGTTATCATTGTCTTGCTAGAAGTCCTAAATGTGATGTCTGTCCATTATTTGAAGATTGTCGAGAAGGGCAAAAACGATATAAAGCTAAATTGAAAGAGGTGTAAGTTGATATGATAACAAAAGAAGATTTTATAAGAATAGAAGTACACCTTGATGAATATGCAAAAGCAAAACAATTAAATTCTAAAGAAGCTAAAAAATTGTTAGATGACTATTTTGATTTAATTGAACAATATTTTAAACAAATCAATGACATAGATGTCATTAAATTCAATGAACTTGAAAATTATCCAGTCGTTCCTATGAATTTTGAAGAGCGATATGATTACATGATTGCACGTAAATATCATTTTATGGGCTATAGTCAGATGAAAACACTCAAAACTGAACTCATTAAAATGAATGCAGCTTATCAAATTATGCAAAAACATAAATTTTAATATCAATTAGAGAAACTGAGAAAGTGTGGTTAATACTTTCTCAGTTTTTTGTTTATGATGAATTGTCAATTTAACTGCAACAGACTTACAGTGAAAATTTCATAAGGTGTACACCAATTAAGACACTTTCTTGGTCGATGATTTATA
>NZ_JBOIRQ010000002.1:0-181464 GCF_051413795.1 Staphylococcus caeli
AAGATGTATATAGCTCATATCGGCACCCCTTGTATGTGTTTTTGTGGTTATTAACATCTTACAATAGAGTGCCGTTTATGGGCATTTTTTTTATGAAATTTTAAGAGTGTTGCACTTAATATTACAATCCGTCATATAAAAAAACCAAATCATAAAAGTGAGGAGACACTTAGTATATGATTTGGCTTTTACGGGAAATGAATTAATTGTATATAAATAGTAAGGACTAGGAACTAATTATATACTCGAACAAAAATTGTTTTGTTTGTTATTATAAACAACACAAAGGAGATCGCTTCTTAATAATTCAATAATTAAGAAGTTAGGAATCATTATAACAAAGGATAATTTATAAGTAAACAGAAATTTCAGAATTTTTAAAAATTAAAAAAACAGGAGATTAACAATTGAAATTAGCAAGGATAAAAGGCGATTTTTAGTGTATTTAAGGGTTATAGATGTTGTGGTATATGTAATTATTTGCTACTATTCAATTGATTGAATCAAATTCAAGGGGGTCGTGTGGGTGAATAAAACAGTACGTGATTTAATATTAGTCGTTTTCGGGTCATTCATATTTTCAGCGGGCGTTAATACATTTATTATATCTGCTGATTTAGGTGAAGGAGGAGTGACTGGTATAGCCATCGTACTATACTATGCCTTTCATATTTCTCCCGGTATTACTAACTTTGTTTTTAATGCTGTGCTTATCGCAATCGGTTATAAATTCTTAAGTAAAAGAAGTATGTACTTAACCATTGTGGCAACAGTACTTATTTCGATATTCTTAGAATTAACCGTTAGTTGGAAGATTGAAACAGGCAACATTCTGGTCAATGCTGTGTTTGGTGGTGCCTGTGTAGGACTCGGTATCGGTGTAATTGTATTGGCAGGCGGGACAACTGCAGGTACGACAATTCTGGCACGCATTGCAAATAAATATTTAGATGTAAGTACACCGTATGCGTTATTATTCTTTGATCTGATTGTAGTTGCAATATCACTGACTGTTATACCAGTACCTAGTGCGTTAGTAACAGTAATCTCTCTATACATTGGTACAAAAGTAATGGATTACGTTATTGAGGGATTGAACACGAAGAAAGCAATGACTATCATTTCTAGTAAGCCTGATGAAATTGCTAAAGTTATTGACGAACAAGTCGGAAGAGGACTTACCATTTTAAATGGACGTGGTTACTTTTCAAAAGAAGAAAAGGATATTTTATATGTCGTCATAACGAAGACACAAGTTACTAGAGCAAAACGTCTCATTAAGAAAATCGATGAAGATGCGTTTCTCGTAATTCATGATGTGCGTGATGTTTATGGTAATGGTTTCTTAATTGATGAACACTAAAATATTGAAAAATAATGAATGATTACAGCTTCGGCGCTAGGGCAAAAACCTAGAACCGAAGCTTTTTTAATTTACTTAAATATATAGGAATGGCAGTTACATCATTTAAAGCGCAGGAATTTTCGGGAAGTAATACTAGAAAATATTTAATAGTCAATAGATATAAAAAATGATATAATATCCCCTGTGATAATGATTATCATTTACTGGAGGTTAATTGAAAATCTTAGTAAATTGACATAAATATTATGGGAATATTTAGAATGATAAGCTTATAAATATTAGGAAGAAGGGAAATTATGACGCGCTTAAAAGGTGAACAAGTCACTATTGGATATGGAGATCATGTAATTGTTGATAATTTAGATGTCCATATACCTGATGGGAAGATCACTTCAATTATAGGACCAAATGGTTGTGGGAAATCAACATTGCTGAAAGCGTTATCTCGTTTATTGCCAATCAAAAGCGGAGAAATTAAGTTAGATAATGCAGATATACATGCGCAATCTACAAAAGAAATTGCCAAGAAAATTGCGATTTTGCCACAATCTCCAGAAGTGGCAGATGGTCTGACGGTTGGAGAATTAGTGTCATATGGTCGTTTTCCACATCAAAAAGGATTTGGACGACTTTCTGCTGAAGATAAGAAAGAAATCGATTGGGCAATGCGTGTGACAGGTACGTACGATTTCCGTTTGAGATCAATCAATGATTTAAGTGGTGGACAGCGCCAACGCGTATGGATTGCTATGGCACTTGCACAACGTACTGATATTATTTTCTTAGATGAGCCAACGACATATTTGGACATCTCGCACCAATTAGAAATCTTAGAATTGATTACGCAATTGAACAAAGAACAGGGTTGTACCATCATCATGGTATTGCATGACATTAATCAGGCTGTACGTTTTTCTGATCATTTAATAACAATGAAAAATGGCAGTATTGTCGCAGATGGAGACACAGAAGACGTATTAACGAAAGATATACTAGAAAAAGTATTTAACATAGATGTTGAAATTAGTACTGACCCAAGAACTGGAAAACCAATGCTAGTGACATACGATTTATGCAAAAAAAGTTATTCAGAAGTTTAGGGGTAAATTATGACGACAAAGAGAAAAGGGAAGTTAAATTTTACCGTAACCTTTAGTATTGCGTGCGTGTTATTAATCATAGCACTTATGGTGTCGATACTGTATGGTGATGCAAAAATCCATTTGACAACGATTTTTGAAGCGATATTCAATTATAATCCTAAAAATCAGCAACATAATATCATCAGTGAAATACGTATTCCAAGAGATATTGGCGCGATATTGGTTGGGGTTGCACTTGGCACTTCAGGTGCAGTTATTCAAGGTGTAACAAAGAATGGGCTTGCCGACCCAAGTCTTATTGGTTTAAATTCAGGTGCTGCCTTTATGTTGGCACTTACCTTTGCATTTTATCCAACGGCACCGTTTTTAATAATGATGTTTGCAGGCTTCATAGGGGCTTTAATGGGTGGTTTTATTGTACTCATGATTGGCCGTTCAAGAAGTGATGGATTTAATCCTATGCGCATCATACTCGCAGGTGCTGCTGTTAGTGCCTTATTAACTGCACTGAGTCAAGGCGTTGCGTTACTCTTTAGATTAAATCAAAATTTAACATTTTGGAGTGCTGGCGGCGTTTCAGGAACTACTTGGAATCAATTGATGTGGGCGGCACCGTTTATTTTAGTATCACTGGTAATTATCGTGTCGATGAGCAAGCAATTAACAATATTAAATTTAGGCGAAACTTTGGCCAAAGGGTTAGGCCAGAATGTGGCATTTACAAGAGCCATTACATTAATATTATCTATGATACTCGCAGGTATTGCCGTTGCCATGGTAGGCCAAATTGCGTTTGTAGGACTTATGGTACCGCATATTGTGAGGTACTTAGTAGGTACTGACTATGCACGTGTCATTCCATTAACAGCTGTTGTTGGTGGCCTGCTATTACTTGTTGCAGATACAGTTGCACGAATGCTTGGAGAGGCTCCGGTTGGCGCAATTATCTCTTTTATTGGTGTACCTTACTTCTTATACTTAGTTAAAAGAGGAGGACGCTTCTCATGATTGATCCAAGATTAAAACGTAAACAAAGGTACGCAATGATAATTCTAACTATTTGTGTGTTACTCGCGTGTGCATGGAGTATGACTTCTGGTGAATACAAGATGACAATGGGGGCTTTCTTTAAAACATTAATTGGTCAAGGTGAGTATACGGATACTTTGATATTAATGGAGTTTAGATTACCACGTATGGTGATTACCATATTAGCAGGTGCTGCTTTAGCTATGAGTGGTGCGATTATTCAAAGTGTTACAAGAAACCCGTTAGCAGAACCAGGTATACTTGGTATCAATGCAGGTAGTGGCTTTGTCATTTCACTTTTTATTGTTGTAGGTCAAGTCGATGCAGACAACTTTATCTATGTATTGCCTATTATTAGCATGATAGGTGGTGTGTTAACAGCACTGATTATTTTCTCCTTTAGTTATAACAAAGGTGAAGGCATCACACCTGCAAGTATGGTGCTTGTAGGTGTAGGTATGGCTTCGGCACTTAGTGGTGGCTCTCTCACGTTAATGTCGACATTTAACGAAGATCAATCGGAATTTATTGCTTCGTGGCTTGCCGGTAATATATGGGGAGACGAGTGGGCATTTGTGATTGCGTTCCTACCATGGGTGATTATCCTCATTCCATATCTGTTATTAAAAGCCAATGTCTTAAATTTATTAAATACGCATCAACACATTGCACAAGGGGTCGGCGTCAAAATAGGCCGAGAGCGCATTGTGTTGTTATTGGTTGCAGTATTGTTATCATCAGCTGCAGTTTCTGTAGCCGGTGCCATTGGCTTTATTGGTTTATTGGGGCCGCATATTGCTAAGTCAATTGTTGGACCAAGACACCAATTATTTTTACCAATTGCAGTGTTGATTGGTGCATTTTTACTTGTACTGGCAGATACAGTTGGCCAAGTAATATTACAGCCTTCGGGTATTCCAGCAGGTATTGTCGTAGCAATAATTGGTGCACCATACTTCTTATATTTAATGTATAAAACGAAATCAGTCTAATAGCATTTAATTGAAAACGAGTATTTGTCAGCATACTGGCAGGTATTCGTTTTTTAATTTCAAAAAAATAAAAATCCAATTTAATATGTTAGCGTTTACATTTGTGTGTGGGGTATACTATACATGAAATGGAAAATTGAGGAGGCCATCGTGATGAAGAAATTAATTAAAGACAATACACATTTTCTAAAAGATATGTTAGATGGATTATCAAAAACAAATGAACAAATTAAAATTATTTCGGATACAGTCGTTGTAAGAGCAGATAAAAAACAACAGGGTGTTGCGATTGTTTCAGGTGGTGGTAGTGGTCATGAACCGGCACACGCTGGATATGTAGCACAAGGCATGTTAGATGCTGCTGTCTGTGGAGAAGTATTTACTTCACCTACGCCTGATAAAATACTGAATGCAATTAAAGCCGTTGATAATGGTGATGGTGTACTATTAGTAGTTAAAAACTATGCTGGTGATGTGATGAATTTTGAAATGGCTCAGGAAATGGCTGAAATGGAAGACATTCAAGTTAAAACAGTTATAGTAAAAGATGACATTGCTGTTAGTGATGTGGATAAGCGCAGAGGTGTTGCAGGAACAGTACTTGTCCATAAGTATGCTGGTTATTTAGCCGATCAAGGTACATCATTACAAGATATAAAATCACAAGTTGAGGCTATATTACCAAACATTAAAACGATTGGTATGGCTATGACCGCGCCAATGGTACCAACTACGGGACAATATGGATTTGATATTGATGCAGATGAAATGGAAATTGGTGTAGGTATTCATGGTGAAAAAGGTTTAGCTCGAGAAAAAGTTGAAACTGTAGATCACATAGTTGAGCGCTTACTAAATGAATTACTCAATGAGGTAACTGATGAGCGTCTTATCGTAATGGTCAATGGTATGGGCGCGACACCGTTGTCCGAACTAAATATAGTTGCAAAATATGTTGCTGAAGCATTAGAATCTCAAAATAAAACGGTTGCAAAATGGTTTGTCGGTGATTATATGACTGCATTAGATATGCAAGGTTTTTCACTAACGCTTGTTCCAGAATCTGAAGCGTTATTAAAAGCGTTAACAGCTTCCACAGCAAGTCCATATTTTAATTAAAATGAAGTGATTAATATATAAAGGAGCAATAATAAAATGAATGTAACTGAACTTAAACAACGCTTATTAAATTTAGTAGATGTATTCGAAGAAAAAGAAAGTTTATTAACTGAATTAGATAGAGCAATTGGTGATGGCGACCATGGTGTCAATATGGTTAGAGGTTTTAAAGCACTACCTGATAATATCGATGACAGCTCAATGCAAAGTTTACTAAAATCTACAGGCATGACGTTGATGTCTAATATTGGTGGCGCATCTGGACCATTATATGGATTCAGTTTTGTGAAAATGGCTCAGGTAGCTGAAGATGAGATTGATCAAGATAACTTGAAAGTGTTATTAAATACGTTTGCCGAAGCTATTGCACAAAGAGGAAAAGTAGCATTGAACGAAAAAACAATGTATGACGTAGTAGCGCGTGCGAGCGAAGCGGCTAAGCAAGGTGAAACGCTAACTTATGATGTGTTACAGTCTTACGCTGATTTAACAAAAGATATTGAGGCAACTAAAGGCAGAGCATCTTATTTTAAAGCGGATTCCAAAGGACATATTGATCCAGGCGCACAAAGTAGTGTGTATATTTTAAATGCTTTGATTGGAGATGAATAGATATGACACAGATAGTATTAGTCAGTCATAGTAAAGCAATTGCCGAAGGTACAAAGGAATTATTAGAACAAATGGCAAATGGTGTGACAATTGTGGCACAAGGTGGCGTTGACGGTGCGATAGGCACATCTTATGATCACATACAAACGTTGATTAATGAATTAGATGACGACGCGTTATGCTTTTATGACATTGGTTCAGCGGAAATGAATTTAGATTTAGCAATTGAAATGTATGAAGGTACACAACGTGTAGTAAAAGTGGATGCACCTATTGTGGAAGGTAGCTTCACCGCGGCAGTGAAGTTATCTGTAGGTGCTTCTATCGATGATACGCTTGATGAACTCACACAGAATTTTGGCTAAAAGGTTCCTCTATATGCGCGGTCGAAAAATTTGTGGGGCAATGAAACGCTTTAAGAAAAATAAATAGGATTATATAGATGAAGGAAAGAATTATGCCTGTGTTTTAAATCAGCTATAGCATTCTCTCTAATTAAAATGCGCTTACCTGATACAATGTTAATTCAATTTAGGTATGATACATCATTAAATTGACAAAAAAATACTTTTTTAAATGAATATATCGGTAAATTATGGTAGAATAAAAGCTAACTGTAATAGAAATCTGGATATTTAGGAGGACATTGCCATGAAAGATTTGATACAAAAGCATGTCTTAAACGGCGAATTCGACTCAGTCAAACGACTAATGTCCCAATCGGATTTTATGGAATTTGAAGAGGCATATATTTCAAGTGCACATGAAGTGGAAAGTATCATGTTTTACACATGTATATTAGATATGATGAAAGTAGAAGAAACGGCAGAAATGCATGATTTAGCTTTCCTATTATTAGTTTATCCACTTAGTGAACTGAAGGGCGCTTTAGATTCTGCATATTATCATGCAGATTCATCCATAAAACTTACTGAGGGCAAAGAAGTAAAAAGCTTATTACAAATGTTGTTACTACATGCGGTTCCCGAACCAGTCATTTCTGATAAAAAAGCTTTAGATGTTTCTCGTCAAATACTTAAATTAGATCCTTCTAATAGTGTTGCGCGTAATGTACTTAAAGAAACTGCTAAACGTATGGATAATGTTGTAGTCGATTTCAACGAATTGAATCGTTTTAAAAATGCACATTAAAAATATGCAATAATTTTAGTACTGAAATATGAATATTAGATTTTGACGTATTTAATAACGTGAACGATAAAATTAAGAACTAAATTAGACACATCATGTATGTGGCTGCTTTAGTTCTTTTTTGTTTCACAAACGACCAGAAGGGTAAATAATCTAAGAATTAAATAAAAAAATGGATGAAATTTAAAACTTTATTAAAACTTTGTATAATTGTATAAATTTACAAAAATCCATTAAAATTTAGTTTTAAAATAAGAGTTTGATAACTAACTTGATTATATTTAAAACACTAAATGTATTTTTAATAATATTAAAGTAATTACAAGATTGTGTTAATTATAATCTATAGTGTAAAATTTTATATTGTGCAGTTGCAAAATATATTCAGTAAGTTATAATAACTCAATGTGTTAACTATGAGGAGGTTAAAATCACATGGGGTTGAATAAAGAAGCTGTAAAAATTGGTTTCGCTTATGTTGGTATCGTAGTAGGTGCCGGCTTTTCAACAGGACAGGAAGTTATGCAATTCTTCTCACCATTTGGCCTTTGGTCATATATTGGTGTGATACTTTCAGGTCTGATTTTAGGTTTTATAGGTAGACAAGTAGCAAAAATTGGTACTGCATTTGATGCACAAAACCATGAATCTACTTTAGACTATTTATTCGGAGATAAGTTTAGTAAATTTGTAGACTATTTATTAATATTTTTCTTATTTGGTATCTCGGTCACAATGATCGCAGGTGCTGGGTCAACGTTCCAAGAAAGTTTTGGCGTACCAACTTGGTTAGGTGCACTAATTATGGTTATTGCAATCTATATCACATTATTGATGGATTTCAATAAAATTGTACGTGCATTAGGTGTAGTTACACCGTTCTTGATTGTTTTGGTAGTTATTATTGCAATTTATTACTTATTCAATGGAAGCATTTCTATTGGCCAAGTAAATGAAAAAGTACCAGATGCAAGTATCGTGAAAGGTATCTTATATGGTATCAATTACGGTGGTCTCGCATTTGCTGTTGGATTTAGTACGATTGTTGCAATTGGTGGAGACGCTTCGAGACGTAGAGTTTCAGGCGCAGGTGCATTATTTGGTGGTATTGTTTATACAATCTTATTAGCACTTATCAACTTTGCATTACAATCAGAATTCACAAAAATCCAAGATGCATCAATTCCGATGTTAACGTTAGCTAATGATATCCATCCATGGATTGGCTTGGTATTATCAATTATTATGTTAGCGGTAATGTATAATACAATTCTTGGACTTATGTATTCATTTGCAGCAAGATTTACAGAACCATATAGCAAAAAATATCACATTTTTATCGTTGTTATGGTCATTGTTGCATTCGCATTAAGTTTTGTAGGTTTCGCTGGACTTATCAACTTCTTATATCCAATTATGGGTGTTGTAGGTTTAGTAGTTGTAATCGGCGTACTTGTGAAATACTACAGCAGAAAACGTCAAAACAAGAAATTTATTGCGTAAGTAAAATTAGAATGAGCATAGTGCGACACGATACAAAGATACATTGTTGCACTGTATAAGTAAAAGGGCTAATCCATATTGAATGGGTTAGCCTTTTTGTTATAAATTTTTCAAATTTAAAGAAAATGGAATTAGACTACAGCGACATAATTAAATATGGTACAATGCTTCCGAAAGGGAAGGTAGTGCATGAAGAAAAAATATAAATGGACGATGATTACAGTGATTGTATTTATTATCGTAGCTTTAGTAACAGCTTTGTTGTTAAAACTGCAGTATGATCGTCAACACTCACAAGAAATTAAAGAAAAAGTACAAATTAATAATAAAAATGTGAATGCATTTACAAATATAACATATGGTAAAGGTTATCCTAATAGTAGATTAGATATATTAACACCAACAGAACTAGAAAAAGACAACAAACTACCTGTAATATTTTGGATGCATGGCGGTGGATTTATCGCTGGTGATAAGCAATATAAAAATCCATTGCTTGCTAAAATTGCAGAACAAGGATATATCGTAGTAAATATAAACTATGCCTTAGCACCAGATTATAAATATCCATCGCAATTACAACAAATCGATCAGGCGGTAAAGTTTATAAAAAGAAACAAGCATGAACTGCCTATAGACTTTGATCAAGTTATCTTTGGCGGAGATTCTGCAGGTGCTCAGTTATCTAGCCAATATACGGCTATTCAAACGAATCAAACATTAAGAGATGATATGAAATTTGAACAACGATTTGACTCCGATCAAATAAAGGCGGCAATCTTTTTTGGTGGCTTTTATGATATGAAAACGGTGAAGGCAACAGAATTTCCAAGAATTCAATTATTTATGGAAAGCTATACTGGTAAGCGAGATTGGGAACAACAGTTTAAATATATTAGTGAAATGTCGACAATTAACCAAATCACTAAAGACTATCCACCAACATTTTTATCTGTAGGAGATGCGGATCCATTCTATAGTCAAAATATCGAATTTTATAAAAAACTGAAATCAAAGGATGTTCCAGTAGATAAGTTATTTTATGACGGTACGCATAATTTGAGACATCAATATCAGTTCCATCTCAATTTACCAGAATCACGACAAAACATGAAAGACGTATTGCGTTTTCTAAGTAGAAATACGAGTTCATCAGGTGTTGAAGCTGAGTTGAATGAAGAAACATCAACTTCAAATCCAAATGGTGTGGAATTAAACCCATATTAACGTATAAAAAAATGAAAGCGCCAAATGACATGATTGTCATTTGGCGCTTTGTTCATATACAATGAAGATAACAAACATCAATGAATAACACACACAGAAAACGGTGAATTATATTAATAACTTTGCCATTATATATTGGTTGTAATATTTACCTTCAATAAATAATTTATCGCGAAGCTCACCTTCAACTTGGTACCCGGCAGTTTTAAATAAATCGACTGCGGTCTCATTTTCAGGAACAATCAATGCTTCAATACGTCGGATATGATGATTTAAGCACCATGCTTCAATTGAGTTGATTAGGGATTGACCTAATCCCTTTTCTCGATAATGTCGAATGACACCCATTGAAAAGGAAGCTTCATGGCGCGTACGTTCGAAATTTTCAGTTGTAACAATAGCGAAACCAACAAGTTCACCGTTATTTTCAGCAATGTATATGGCGTTGGAAGGCGAAGTGATGTAATGCTCCAAATTTGCAATTGCGTCGTTATTAGAGGGTGCATACTCACCTGGATTGTAGATTAAATAATCAGATTCATCATAAATTGTTGTTAATAATTTAACAAATGGATCTATATCGTTGATGCCAATTTCACGTATTTGATGAACCATATGTGTCCACTCCTTATATCTATTTTGCTAACACTCAGTTATAGTATAACTTAACATCAATATTACCATAATACTAGGAATATATAATTCAATCTAAATAAATGTAAAGGAGCATACTTATGAAGCCTAATATTTTACTTGCTGGCGTCACAGGGTATATAGGAAAGAACCTGATACACTCTATCAAAGATGAAGGTCAGTTATATACTTTGTCTAAGTATCCAAAGGAAAAGGATTTTCAAGAAGTGACATGGTTGAAAAAGGATATTTATAATTACACAGATGTATTAGATGCCATGGAAGGTATGGACATTGCAATTTATTATTTAGATCCTACAAAACATTCAGCGAAGCTTACACAAGCAACAGCACGTGATTTAAACCTGATTGCTGCGGATAATTTTGGTAGAGCAGCTGCAGCGCATCGTATTGGGAAAATCATATATATTAGTGGAAGCCGTTTTGACTTTGAAACGATTCAACGATTAGAAGCATACGGTGTTCCTGTTGAAAAAACAAAAGAAATCGTAACAAGACCACACGTTGCGGTTGAACTTCAAGTGTCGAAATATGATGATGTGCGAAGTGCTTTAAGTATTCAGTTACCAATGAATTGGACCTTAGAACAAATGGTTGAGTATTATTTTCAATGGTTGGATGAAACTAAAGGGACGATGTTGCGTACATATAAAGATGAAGATAATTATGTGATATATATTAAAGATATACATAATCCATTATTAGTATTACACAAAGATTATATCGATCAAGATATGATTGTATTGCATTTAGTTGGAGGGACAGTGGTAAAACCCAATTTGCAGAAGCAAGGGAAGCTAGAGTTTCGAATGCTTAAGGATTCCCAGAAAGTACTAGTTCATCTGTATGATTATATTCCTAAATTAGTTTGGCCAGTGTATTATTTAGTTCAATCACCATTTCAAGGTTTGATGTTGCGTGGCTTTGAAATTGATTGTCGCATTAAACATTTCAATGGTCGCATACAGTCTGGTGAAGATATAAAATATACTAAATAGATAAAAGGTGATTATATGGACATTTTATTAGTAGAAGATGATATGACATTATTTAAAGAATTGAGTGAAGAATTAGAGCTTTGGGATTTTAATGTCAATGGTATTGATGATTTTAGCGATATTATGGCGAAATTTGAGACGGTAAAGCCTGCTATTGTTATTATGGATGTTAAATTACCCAAGTATGATGGCTTTTATTGGACACGGAAAATAAGAGAAGTATCAAATACCCCAATCCTGTTCTTATCATCAAGGGATAATCCAATGGATCAAGTCATGAGTATGGAATTAGGAGCAGATGACTATGTTCAAAAACCATTTAACACGAGCGTGTTAATTGCGAAATTGCAAGCAATTTATAGACGTGTGTATCAGTTTAGTTTAGATGAAAAACGTGTGTTGTCATGGCAAGATGCTGTTCTAGATTTGACTAAAGATAGTATAAGTAAAGATGACCACCAAATCTTTTTATCGAAGACGGAAATGATTATTTTAGAAATGTTAGTGAAAAAGCAAGGACAAATTGTGACGCGTGATACCTTAATTACAGCATTATGGGATGATGAAGCTTTTGTAAGTGACAATACGCTTACGGTTAATGTCAATCGTTTGCGAAAAAAATTGGCGGATATTGATATGAATGATGCAATAGAAACGAAGATTGGTAAAGGTTATATGGCGCATGGCTAATTTAAAATGGCTACTTATCTTTTTAAGGTCACGTATCTATTGGATTTTATGGTTAGTATTCTTGCATGGTGTATTTTTAGGTGTGGCATATTTGGATTACGATATAAGTGTATATAGTATTTTTTATATTATAGTATTGAATTTAGGCATTTCTGTACTATTTTTACTATTTACATATATCAAGGAGATTAAGTTCTTTAAGCACCTTGATGAAAATGTCGAACCTGAAGCCTTGAAGCATAAATCACTTGCAGATACGCCGTTACAACAGGAAATGGTTGATTATTTATATAGTCAAATTACAAATCAAAAGTCATTAGTGACGCAACAAAAACAACAAATTCAATCTACAGAAGCATCGCTAACTGATTTTGTACATGATATCAAAACACCAGTGACAGCAATGAAATTATTGATTGAAAAAGAACAAGACCCAGAACGAAAAAACGCATTATTGTACGAGTGGTCACGTATTAATGATATGTTAGATCGACAGTTGTTCTTGACGCGTTTAACTTCGCAAAATAAAGACATGTATTTTGAGAAAGTTGCTTTGAAACGCTTAGTTATAGAAGAAATTCAAATCACAAGATATATCAGTCAATCTAAAGGTATAGGGTATGATTTGGATTTTGAAGATGATTTCATGATATATACAGATACGAAATGGTGCCGTATGATGATTAGGCAAATATTGTCCAATTCTGTGAAATATAGTGAAGATAGCACTATTCATATTCATGCTTATGTAGCACAAGGTCACGTCGTACTAGAAATGAAGGATGAGGGCAGAGGTATTAGTAAAAAAGATTTACCGAGAATCTTTGAAAAAGGGTTTACTTCGACGATTTATCGTCACAGTACAGCTTCATCAGGCATTGGCTTGTATTTGGTTAATCACGTTAAAGATAAACTTGGTATTGCTGTAAACGTTACTTCAGAGGTTGGTATTGGAACAACTTTTAAATTTACATTTCCTAATCAAAATGATATCGTTTCAAAACTTTCTGAAAATATTTCATAAATTGTCTTATGATTAAGGACTGTCGACATTTATTTGTCGGCAGTTTTTGTATTGTAAAAAAACTATGTTGAAGAAGTTGGAATTTTACAGTTTAAGCAAGTAATAGTTGAATACCGGTCACAAATGTGCAATCATATCTTATGTAAATTTAATTTGGAAATAACATTAAATTTTATATTTTGTGAATGTAGCGGTATGAATGATTAAATTTAAATAATTAGAGTGAGTTTTTAACATAAAATTAAGAAATGAATTGTTAAGAATTTGTAAATTTAATTGTGAGAATGTAAATTTTGTGATATTTTCAAATAAGGATAAATCAACATTTGTAAGATTTTTAAACCAATATTAGCAAATACTCATTGCGATACATATCATCGCTAACAATTAGGCCTTGAAACAGTGAGTTATTGTAAATCTTGCCAATCTTAATTTGTCTTAAATTTTAAAATTTTTTTAAATTTATTGAAAGTGATTCATGACAATCACTGTAAATGGAGGATTTTTTGGATGTTTAACAAGAAAAAAGATAAGTTCATGGTGAAACTTGAAGAAATGGTGTTCAACTTAGATAGAGCGGCCATTGAATTTGGTAAAATGGATTTCAACACACATTTAGACCTTAAAGCCTATTCGGATAATATTAAGACCTACGAATCTCACGGCGATGAATTAATGCACCAAGTTATTTCTGATTTAAACCAAACTTTTATTACACCAATTGAACGTGAGGATATCCTCTCTTTGTGTAACGCAATTGATGATGTGTTAGACGCAATTGAAGAAACAGCAGCAATGTTTGAAATGTATTCTATTGAATATACTGATGAATACATGGCAGAATTTGCTGATAATATCCAAAAAGCTATTGCAGAAATGAAATTAGCTGTTGGCTTACTTGTAGATAAAAAATTATCACATATGCGTATCCATTCTATTAATATTAAAGAATTTGAAACAAATTGTGATGGTATTTTACGACAGTCAATCAAACACATTTTTAATAGTGAAACAGATCCAATTACATTAATTAAGATAAAAGAGATTTACGAAAGCATGGAAGAAATTGCAGATAAATGTCAAGCTGTTGCGAATAACTTTGAAACTATAATCATGAAAAATAGCTAAGGAGTCCTAACTTATGGAATATATTTTGATCATCACAGTAGCTATCGTTATTTTTTCACTTGTATTTGACTTTATTAATGGATTCCATGATACAGCCAATGCAGTTGCTACTGCTGTTTCAACTCGTGCCTTAACTCCTAGAACTGCTATACTATTAGCGTCAGTAATGAACTTTATTGGAGCATTAACTTTTACAGGGGTTGCAGGTACTATCACGAAAGATATTGTTGACCCATTTAAATTACAAAATGGACTCGTTGTCGTATTAGCAGCGATTATCGCTGCGATTTTATGGAATTTAATCACATGGTATTATGGTATACCAAGTTCGTCATCACATGCCTTGATTGGTTCCATCGCTGGTGCAGCGATTGCTTCACAAGGGTCATTTGCAGTTTTACATTATGAGGGATTCACAAAAATAATTATCGTATTATTAGTGTCTCCTATGATTGCATTTTGTGTTGGTTTTATAATGTATTCAATCGTTAAAGTATTATTTAAAAATGCGAATCTGACTAAATCTAATCGTAACTTCAGATTCTTTCAAATTTTCACAGCAGCGTTACAATCATTTTCACATGGTACAAACGACGCTCAAAAATCAATGGGTATCATTACACTAGCTTTAATTGTTGCTAACATCCAAACAGGTACAAGCGTTGAGCCGCAAATGTGGGTTAAAGTAGCATGTGCTACAGCAATGGGGTTAGGTACAGCTGTTGGTGGTTGGAAAATCATTAAAGCAGTTGGTGGTAATATTATGAAAATTCGCCCAGCGAATGGTGCAGCAGCAGACTTATCATCTGCCTTAACAATATTTGTGGCATCGTCATTACATTTCCCATTATCAACAACACACGTTGTATCTTCATCTATATTAGGTGTAGGTTCAGCTAACCGTATTAAAGGTGTTAAATGGAATACAGCACAACGCATGATTATTACATGGGTAATAACACTACCAATTTCAGCAGTTGTTGCTGCAATTATTTATTACATCATTAACGTGTTCTTATAATACGTTTGAAAATACTTGTGAGCATTACATTGTTATATATAGAAGAGTGAGATGGTGAAACCAATTATGGTGGCATCATCTCACTTCTTTATTTTGTACTAAATAAAGTACGATAGTTTAATGTATTGAAGACCACTAAGTAACAACATTGCATGACATATATTTTTACATATGTTAAGGTGTATGAAAGTTCCATTTGATAAACATTTTTATAAGAGAATTAATATGGGGGGGAGCAAGTAGTATGAAATATTATTATTACGCAATATTAGAACCAGAGAAGCACTACTATAATGTTACTTTTCCAGATTTACCAGGAGTTAATACTTTTGGAGAGGGCATTGAAGAAGCGTTGGATATGGCTAGTGATGCATTGGGAGGTCATTTATTAGTATGTGAGAATGATAATGATACCTTGCCAGAACCATCAACTTTCGATGATTTAGTAAGTCATTTGGAAGTTAAACAGCAATTACAGTTAATTATGGTTGATACTAAGATTATTCGGGCTAGAGAAGAGAATAAAACGGTTAATAAAATGGTGACATTACCTAAATATATGGTAGAAATTGGGAAATACAAAGGGGTAAACTTTAGCCAAACATTGCAACGTGCTTTAAAAGAAGAACTGAATTTATAAACAGCTTAAAAAAATACAGCGTGCAACAACATTATGACAATAAAAAAACAGAGACAATGAATGTCTCTGTTTTTAATATAATATCACTTATTAGTGAATATAGTTGTAGCTTGAAGCTTGTGAAGCTGGAATTGTACGGTAATCTACTGTACCTGGTGGTGTATTATAGTTCATTTCAGAAATTAGAATACTACCATCTGGATTAACTCTTTCAACGTAAGCTACATGTCCAACAGGTCCTTCATAGTTTTGCATGATAGAACCAGCTTTTGGAGCGTTGTCTACTGTGTAACCATCTGAAGCAGCATTGTTTGCCCAGTGATCCGCATTCCACCAGTAAGTACTGATAGGTTGACCAGTTTCTGCTCTACGGTTAAATACGTGCCAAGTACATTGTCCCCAGTCATATAGGTTAGCATCACTTGCTGATGAGTTACCTGTATTTGTTTGAGGTGTTTCTGTAGCTGTGCCACCAGAACCATCTGTGCCAGTTGTACCTGGGATTGTTAATGTTTGGTTAGGGTGGATTAAGTATCCATTTAAATTATTAGCTGACATGATTTCTTCTGCTGAAACACCATATTGATTTGCAATGATGTTTAAAGATTCACCTGCTTGAACAGTGTGTGTAGAGCCGCCTGAAGCATTGTTTGATGATGAACTTTGTCCTTGTGAACTATTGCTTCCACCAATTTCAATAACTTGTCCCGGGAATACCATATTGTTATTGATATCATTGCTTTGTTTGATTTCGTCTACTGAAACACCATATTGCTGTGAGATTGTCCATAAAGACTCACCAGATTTAACTGTGTGTTGCGTTGACGCATCGGCTTCGTGATTCGCGATGAATGCTGCTGCTCCAGAAGCTGCTGTAACTGCAAATGCTAATTTTTTCAAAAAGAACTCCTCCTTTAAATCCTATATATCTAACCAATTTATGTATTAAATATATTCGTTAATTTTTTTGATTGCGAATTCACGTTCCATATTATCAAAAAATATTTGCTTTGTGTGCGTTGTTATAGAGTTGTAATATTATTAACATTTCGTAAGGAAATAACTTTTCACCAATGAATACCTGTATGAAGCAGTTTGTAAGTATTGATTATGCTTGGAATTACGCAAATATATTTTAAAATGTAATATTAGTTCTATTGAAAATAACTTACTGAACAATATTTTTGCTAAATAATTTTAATGTACATGTTTGATGTAGAGGGGAAATGTGAACATTGAAGTATGCGACTAACTATTAATAGTAGAAATAGGTAATAGAGTTGATGCAATGAAAAATAGAAATGGCGGTATTCTTGTCAAAAGCAATGAAAACTGAGAGAATTTTGAAATACATTCATTTTAAATCTAGTAACTATCGCAATTAAAATATTTAAAATTTTGAGGATATAGCAATGTCCCAAGTAAGACTTTATAGTAATAAAATGAATTATAGAATTAAGGAGTGTTTATAATGGCTGATTCAGCACAACAAGCTAACAGACAACAACATCAAGTAAAATCCAAGTCATCAAGTGCATATGGTAAGGTTTGGCTCTTTTTTATGTATTATTGGATTATATTTGGTATCGGTTGTTACTTTGGTCAATTTTTACCGATGTCTTGGAGACAACCACTTTCTTTCGTATTACTCGGTTTAGTCTTGATCACTGTGTTCTTTAATAGGGCGCGTAGATATGGCATTGTGATTTCACACATTTATACTATTGTTGTAGGGTTGTTATCATATGCAACATTCACAGCTTATTTACAGAATTTAGGACCAGAGGTATTTTATAAAAATATAGCCCTCGCAATTGCAGCATTTATCGTATTTGGGATTATAGGATTTTTCCTAATCGGTAATGCAGCTAGTATGGGAAAATATTTATTTGTAACTCTAATCGCATTAATTGTAGCAAGTTTGGTCGGTATGTTTATTCACAACCCAATATTTCATACAATTATCACAGTAGTGGGGTTATTACTATTCTTACTTTATACATTGTATGATTTTAACCGAATGAAGCGCGGTCAATTTTCACCACGCGAAATGGGTTTCAATTTGTTTATTAATTTACTGCATATCATAAAATATGTCTTAAGACTTGCAAATAAAGTGAAAAGGTAGTTTACTATTAAATAATTATACAAGTGTTAATACACTCTAAAAGTTACTTTTATTATGGTAATTTTAGAGTGTATTTTAATGTGATGACATTTAAAATTCGACAAACTATTTAAATATTAAATAATACAATAGGTATATTTTAAAATTAAGTTTGATAAATAAAAAAAGATGTTGACAAAATTAATTATTATATTCAAAATTGTTTAAAGGCAAAAACATGTTGAATGAGGTATTAGGGGTATACCGTGTTGAATATAGATTTAATAGCGAAGCGACTTTTGATGCATAGCGTATGACAATATTCGAAAGAGGTTAAATTTATGAAAGCGCAGTGCTTAAATATTATTTCTAAGGACAAATATCCTACTAAACGTGTAACGGATGGATTGGTATTATTATTTCCTTTGAAAGGAAAAACAAAAGTACAACATTTTCTAACGGATGAAGAAGTTGAAAATGATTTATTGATTATAAATAACGCAGAAATTTTCAGTATCAACCATAATGAAATTGCTTTATTACTATATATATCGAGTGATTGGTTTTATGAGCGTGGATATTCATTTTTTGAATATCAGTATACATCTAAATTAATTCAATCATCGAGTATATTATTTGAAGCACTATTAAACATAGCAAAATATCACTTGAACCGAACGTTGACTAAAGAAAATTTTGATGAGTATATGTATAAGATTGTAGATATTATTGCGACTGAGGCTAAAATTGATATTAATTATCTGAAACAACAAACAGATTATTCTCAATATGGTATTACTGGGGAAATGCTTGACTACGTGGATAATCATTTACATAAAAGAATGACTTTAAAGGCGATTTCGAGTAAGGTGTTTATTTCGCAATCCAACATCTCGAGCCAATTCTATAATTTATTAGGAATGAGCTTTAAGACATATGTAGATACATTAAAACTGTCCACTTCAGTCGCGAGTCTATTATGTGGCCAGTGTACAATTAGTGAAATATCAGAAAGATACGGCTTTAGTAGTTCAGCGAGTTATAGTAAGAAGTTCAAACATTACTTTGGCTACGCACCAAAAGCATATCGACGACTTTCTAAAAATGAAAAATTGTTTGAATATTCAACCAAAAGTTATGATGCGTTGTTCATCGACGGCGTACAGAAGATACTAAGTAAAAAATTAGATCAGTTAAATGTCCAAAATAACTATATTTGTTTGAATATGAAAGAAATGACTAAAGCAACCAATGATACAGTTGTGATACAAATTCATACAATAGAAGACTTACATTTTCTATTTAACAATAAAAGTATGAGCTATGTGTTTGAGGGAAAACAAAAGGTGCTCATTTATTGCATGATTCGTGCAGAAGATTTACGAAACGCGTTTGTTGATGATTTGGATTGTGGTTTTATTGATTTTGTATTAAATACCAATGTCAATTTGGCATTTCAAATTAGTGATAGTACAGAGCTTAATATTTATATAGATGAAATATATAAAAGATACAAAACTTTTTTAGAAAAGCATCCTGAATTATCAGAACGTAAAATGCACTCTGTAAGTTATATTTTTAACTTAGCTACTATGTCTATCAAAGAAATTTATCGCAATATTATAAAAATTCAACGCTATAGAAAGCATGTTAGTTTTGGTGTGGATGTTACACATTTATTTAATCATCCTGAATCATTTAAAATGATGGAGTCACAATTAAAACGTATTGGATTTGATTATTATTTTATTGATAATCACAAATTAAACTCACCTTATCTAGATGCAGATCATGAAGATTTATTAACGAAAGAAGTATTCAAGTTCAGTAATATCAAAAAAATAATGGCGATGATGAAACTAGAAGAACGCAAATACTTCCTATTAAATGTACATAATAATATATTGCTCAATGATAAAACGATGGAAATCATAGAAAGTCCACCGTTATTGATGGATATGTTTAAAAAAGTATATCGTAACTTCTCAGGTATTGGAATTGATTTAATAGAACAACAGGGGCGAAAGAATGCATTATATTTATATGATCGTAAAGGATTTCGTTCGTTGCTTGGAAATATATACGAAAGATTAATGGAGAAAGGGAAATATCTGTTAAAAGAATATGATTTCTATACCGTTGTTGAACAATCAGAGAAAATCACAATATTTGTAGGTGACTGGCGTGTCATTGAAAGTGAAAGTGCAGTAGATAAAGAAGCGCAAAATATTCAATTGCATATTAATTTTAAAGATTATACACTGCGTCGCCCGTATATGATCTTTTACGAAACAATCAATAGTACTTATGGCAATATTAACGGTGCGATTCCTACTACATTGAGAAATCGATATGACTGGCCAGAAGCGTTCATTAAAAAGATAGACGATTACAATAAACCTAAATTTAGTGTGTTTGAGCATGATTTTGAAGATGAAACATTAACTTTAAATCTAGATTATAATACCTTGCATATTATAGATATTTATAAATGAATATGTAGTTCGAGTGCTATGAATTGCATACTTTATAAAGCGTTGTAAAATTTAATTTATTGCTGTTCGTAATTTTGACAAACCTATAATTACAAATGATAAGGACAAGCATATACATTTTATGGATAATTGTAGTGTATTGCTTAATAGCATTTGGAGGTGTAACAACAATGAATATAGACAAAAAAGCGCAATTTTTAAACATTTATAAAAAATATAAAAGTGTCATGCATTATGTTGAAGAGAACTACAAGTTAACAATGAATGATGTAGCTATTTTAGAGCTTATACAACAAAACTGCAGTTCACAAAATATGTTAATGCAACCATTTTTAAAAATTGCAACAACGGATTTAGATTTAAGTAGAACAAAAGTGCTTGCGTCAATTCGTCGTTTAATTGATCAGGATAGAGTTAGTAAAATACGTTCAACAGAAGACGAGCGTAAAGTGTATTTATTCATGAACGACGATAATACTATAAAATACAATACATTATTAGATGATATTGAAGCATATGTAAAATAATTGTTCAATGCAATAAAGAGTTTATAAATATCGTGCAGGTTCGGCAATCAACAAAGTATTAGATAAGATGAAGTAAAGATTGTAGCTAGATAATCCACTTCTATACATAATTTGTACGAATACTGACAGTATATGAATAATACAAGGGATGAAGTGCATACAAATAAAATGCGCATTTTCATAAATAGTGTATAAATACTGGTGAAAATTGAATAATAACTACTTTAACTCGTAATGTACTGTTACTAGAAGTAGAGAAGAAGAGCTTGGGACATAATTAGATGTCTCAGGCTCTTATCTAATTAGGCAGTAGATGACTGAAACTCAAGTAAACTTATCAACCCTAGTCATCTCTGTCGAGGTGAGACTATGAAACCTTGAATAGAAAATTTGATTTTTGTCCTACTTACCTCTGCTTATAGACAAACACAGCATTTTAAAATACGTAGGGTTTGTTTTTTTATTGAAAAATGGAAATCATTTGGATTAATCATAATTTTAAAAAATAGTGAGTAGCATGATCGTTTAAGCTAGATATAAGTAGTGTATGTGCAAAAACAATTAGCTAGTTCTCAAAAAAGTCGTCTGTTATTTGTGAATATAACCGCGTGAATGGAGATATACGTGCGTACATCTATGTTCTAAATAGAAAATATTGTATAATATATCATGTTATGACTATGTATTTATTGAGAAAGTGAGATGGAACTATGGGACGTAAGTGGAATAATATTAAGGAAAAAAAAGTCCAAAAAGATAAGAATACAAGTAGAATTTATGCAAAATTTGGCAAAGAAATATATGTAGCAGCCAAATCAGGAGAACCAGATCCTGAATCCAATCAAACGTTACGTTTAACGTTAGAGCGTGCAAAGACATATTCAGTACCGAATCATATTATTGAAAAAGCGATTGAAAAGGCAAAAGGCTCTGGCGAAGAAAATTATGATGAGCTTAGATATGAAGGCTTTGGACCTAATGGTGCGATGATTATTGTGGATGCGTTGACAGATAATGTAAATCGTACGGCATCCAACGTACGTGCGGCATTTGGTAAAAATGGTGGTAATATGGGTGTTTCTGGCTCAGTGGCATATATGTTTGAACACACTGCAGTGTTTGGTATCGAAGGGAAATCAGCAGATGACACGTTAGAAGCATTGATGGAAAAAGAAATTGATGTTCGTGACGTTTTTGAAGAAAATGGACTGACACTTGTCTATGCAGAACCAGATCACTTTGCACAAGTTCAAGATGCATTACGTGAACTAGGTGTAGAAGAGTTTAAAGTTGCCGAATTTGAAATGTTACCACAAACAGATATTGAATTATCATCAGTAGACCAAGAAACTTTTGAGCACTTAATTGAGGCATTGGAAGATTTAGATGATGTCCAGAATGTCTTCCATAATGTGGATGTGAAATAGAATGAAACAACATATAGAAAATTGGATTACCCAACTACAATTACAACCACATCCAGAAGGTGGCTATTATAAAGAAGTAATCAAAGGTAGAACACAAGGTCAGCAGCATCGTGCGGCTTATTCAAGCATTTATTTCTTATTAACTTATGACAATATTTCACATTTTCATCGTATTGATGCAGATGAAATTTGGTATTATCATGCAGGTGACTCACTTACGGTGCATATGATTGATCCAAAAGGACGTTATACAAAGGTATCCATTGGTCAAAATATAGAAGCGGGCGATGTATTGCAGTACGTTGTTCCGAAAGGTACGATTTTTGCTTCCTCAGTAGAGGGTGAAAATGACTATGCACTCGTTGGTTGCATGTGCCAACCAGGATTTGAATTTGACCATTTTGAATTGATGAGTCAGTCTTGGTTAAATGAACACTACCCACATTTAACAGAAATCCATAAACGCTATGCATTGACCGATGAAGCCATTGAAAATGCGAATAAATAAACTAATAAAAGCGAATTAGGTAAAGCATCACTTGATGTCAGTACCTAATTCGCTCTTTTTTATAGATGTTACTATTTAGCAGTGCCAAAAACTTCATTAGCTATTTCTACAACATATGCTAACTTTTTCCATTGTGCCTCTTCAGTCAATTTATTGCCTTCTTCAGTTGAGGCAAATCCACATTGCGGACTCAAACAAATTTGTTCTAAAGGTATATACTTTTGTGCTTCTTCAATACGTTTAAGTATAGTTGACTTGTCTTCTAAATCACCATTTTTGGAAGTGAATAAACCTAATACGGCAGCAGATTGGTTTTGAGGGAAGAAACGTAAAGGTTCAAAATCACCGGAACGTTCATCATCATATTCTAAGAAAAAACCTCCTAGTTGTTCTTTGAATAAGTAAGGTGCTACTGGTTCGTAACCACCAGAAATTGCCCAAGTTGATTGATAATTACCTCGGCAAATATGTGTTGTAATGAGCAAGTCATCTGGTAAATCTTGCACTGCTTCATTCACAACCTGATAGGCTAGTTCACGCGCGGCTTCTTTTTCGGCTTCAGTACGATCGCGACCGCGTGTTTTTTGGGTGCCAGAAGTTAAATTTGCCCAATAAACATCGTCAAGTTGGATATAGCGTGCGCCTAATTCATAGAATTTTAGCAAGCTTTCTCGATAAGCTTGTGCATCGTCATGTGCAAATACTTGAATATCTGGATAAATGGTTTCATTTAGAATATTAGGATGGAATAGTTGGTTAGGACTTGGAATAGAGACTTTTGAAGTCGCTCGTCCATCTACTTTTTCGTGTAAGAATTTAAAATGTTCAAAGTGAGGATGATTTGGATTGAATGTTACTTTATCTACAACTTTGACGTTATGATTGCGTGTTTCAATACCTTCAAACTCTAAACCGCGTTCAGAAGTATAGCCATCTACGCCATTTAAATTTTCTAGAAAATCAAAGTGCCACCAACTTCTTCTAAATTCACCGTCAGTTATGCTATGTAATCCAATTTCTAATTGTTTTTCTATGATGTGAACGATTGCTTCATCTTCAATTTCTTTCAATGCTTGTGCATCGATGATTTGATTTTGATAATCTTGTCGTGCTTGTTTTAAGCGTTCAGGTCGTAATAAACTACCGACATGGTCTGCTCTAAATGGTCTTTGGTTAACTGTCATTATGTAAACTCCCTTGTTTATAGAATTTTCTGAAAAATATAGATAAAATTTAACAGAGTTCATTAAAATTGTCAATTTCGCTTTTAAGGTATGAAATATAGTACAATAACAATAATCAAACTTTGTGTAAAACAAATATAATGCATTCAATATAATTCATGAGATGACATAGCGCGGACAGTTTTATATAATAATGACAAGGAGTTGGTGACAATGAAGGTAAAATATATTGATAAGCGTCACTGGCGTCGTATTATTGATAGAGAATATACAGAAGTGAAGGTTAATAATAATAAATTTAAAGGGATTATTGGCTTAGTAACTATGAAAAAAGTAAGAGAACCATTAGAAGTATCTGTTGTTGGTCAAAATATCATTGTCGCTGATGATAATTATCAATGGTTGCAAATCTTACCAGAGAAGAAGCGATACAGTATTACAGTGATGCTAGATGATAAAGGTAATCCATTGGAATATTACTTTGATATCAACATTAAGAATGTTACGCAAAAAGGTAATGCTAGAACTGTCGATTTATGCTTGGATGTACTTGTACTACCAAATGGTGAGTATGAGTTAGTGGATCAAGATGATTTAGAACGCGCATTAGAATCAGGGCAAATCACGCAAAAACAATACCACGAAGCATATGTGATTGCACATCAACTAATGATAAAAATTGATGATGATTTCCAAGCGATGCAAGATAGAATTATGTATTGTTTTTATAAAATTAAGCAGAAATCGAATACTTCAAAACATGCATTTCAAAAAAAACATGTAACGCACAAAGCAAAAGATAATAAAAACAAAGCACATAAATCAAAATTTTCATCAAAACAGCCAAAGCAGGAGAAGCACGAAAAGTCTGCTAAACCTGAAAAACTTGAAAAGCAACATAAAAAAGGTACATTTGAGCAATGGAGCAGACAATCATCACATAAATCCAATGACGTTTAACCAAATCTAGACTTAGATAGACTAGGTGAATCTTTGTGAAAGTAAGGATAGGCGCTCATATTCTGTCGTGTTATATTGAGTTTACGCATGATGTAACTGTTAAAATTATTGTTGTATCATGCGCGCTTTATGTGATCAATTTTAAATTGGTATATGGTTATACTGATAGATTTTGAAAAAGTAAGAAGTCGAGGCGTAAACCAAATCTATTTGCTGATGTTATTTCTAGAGCACTTTTACGGGCAATAGGGCAAACTACGAATAACAATTTATATGCAAGAGATGTGATACGCTTTTTAAAATAGGGGGATAATTATGAAGATTGACGATTATCGCTTGTTAACTACATTAGATGAGACCAAAACACTGAGAAAAGCAGCAGAGATATTATATATTTCTCAACCAGCTGTGACACAACGTTTGAAAGCGATTGAAAATGCCTTTGGTGTGGATGTGTTTATCCGCACAAAAAAACAATTAATCACGACGACTGAAGGTGCCATGATTATTGAACATGCGAGAGAAATGCTTAATAGAGAGCGTTTGTTCTTAGATAAAATGCAGGCACATATTGGTGAAGTCAACGGTACCATTTCAATTGGCTGTTCATCATTAATCGGTCAAACGTTGTTACCAGAAGTATTGAATTTATACACGCGCCAATTTCCAAATGTAGAAATTCAGGTTCAAGTAGGATCAAGTGAACAAATTAAAGCAAACCATAGAGATTATCACGTTATGATTATTCGTGGTAATAAAATGATGAACTTAAGTAACACACATCTATTTAACGATGAGCATTTTTTTATTCACCCCAAAAATCGAAATGATGAAGTAGATAAAATGCCATTTATTGAATTTCAAGCGGATCCGATTTATATCAATCAAATTAAAGAATGGTACGGTAGTCAAATTGGACAAGATTATCATGCAATGATTACAGTGGACCAGGTTGCGACGTGTAAAGAAATGTTGCTAAATGGTGTCGGCGTCACAATACTTCCTGAGATTATGATGAAAAATTTAGATAAAGAACAATTTGAATTTAAGCGTGTCAATATTGATGAAAAACCCCTGATTCGTTCAACGTTTTTAAGCTATGATTCAAGTATGATGCAATTACCACAAGTAGAGTCATTTATTAATTTAATGATGGAGTATGTGGAATCTTAAATAAAGCAGTATTTTGTACGCGTGACATGTTGTACTTTCCAAAATTTAATAACAAATAAAATGCATGTGCGTTAATGTAAGATTATTTAAAGAATAGAGGTCATCTATATGTTTAGTGCCTTATTACATATTAAAAACTATAAACTTTTCGTTGTGAATATGATGTTATTAGGTATGGGTATTGCCATTACAGTACCGTACTTAGTGTTGTTTGCAACAAATGATTTAGGAATGACATCCTCGCAATATGGATTGTTATTAGCCTTAGCAGCAATCAGCCAATTTATAATGAACACGATTGTTGCACGTTTCTCAGATACACATCAAATTAATAGAAAAGTCATTATTATAGCTGCCTTGTTTATGGGTGCAGTAAGTTTTTCTATTTATTTTTATATTCATGAAATATGGATATTCATAGTGATGTACGCAATATTTCAAGGGTGCTTTGCGCCAGCCATGCCACAAATGTATGCCTCCGCAAGAGAGTCAATTAATGCTTCTACCTCTAGAAGTAAAGCTAAATTCGCGAATGCTGTGTTGCGTTCTATGTTCTCATTCGGCTTCTTATTTGGTCCTTTAATCGGTGCTTTATTATTAAAAGCGAACGGCTATTCCGGACTATTTGGTGGTACCATTTCAATTATTCTATTCACACTCATCTTACAAGTATTCTTTTTTAAAGATATTAAAACAAAGCACAGTGTTATAGATACAAATCATGTTGAAACAACGGCGCCTAATATGTTGAAAGATAAAGTATTATTTGTACCGTTTTTAGCATTTATCTTATTACATATCGGACAATGGATGTATACGTTAAATATGCCATTATTCGTAACCAACTATCTGCATGAATCTGAAAGTTATGTAGGTGGTTTAGCAAGTTTATGTGCCGGTTTAGAGGTTCCATTTATGGTGCTACTCGGTATTTTATCTGCGAAAATGACTACACGTACACTATTAATGTTAGGTGGGTTGTTTGGTGGATTATTCTACTTTAGTATTGGCGTATTTGAAAGTTTGGTCATGATGTTTGTTGGCCAGCTATTCTTAGCAATCTTTTTAGCGATCCTATTAGGACTAGGAATTAGCTATTTCCAAGATATTTTGCCAGATTTTCCTGGCTATGCGTCTACACTATTTGCTAACGCTATGGTTATTGGGCAATTATGTGGTAACCTATTGGGTGGTATTATGAGTCAATGGGTCGGTTTAGGAAATGTATTTTTTGTTTCTGCAGGATCTATATTTATAGGTATGGTACTCATTTTCTTTACAAAAGATCAAAAATTTACAGAAGAACAAATGGAGTAGATTATAATGTCATTTATTTTATGGTTATGTATTATAGCGGCGTTTGTCGTAGCATTTATCGGCTTGATTAAGCCAATTATACCGTCTGTGTTAGTCTTATGGGTTGGTTTTTTAATTTATCAATTCGGCTTTCATAATGGACAACTATCATGGGTATTTTATGTATCGATGGTTATATTTACAGTCTTTATACTAGTTGCAGATTTTATTATGAACAAATACTTTGTTAATAAATTTGGCGGGTCTAAATTAAGCGAATATGCCGCATTAGCCGGTGTGATTGTAGGTTGTTTTGTGTTCCCGCCATTCGGTATTATTATTGTGCCGTTTGTAGCAGTATTGATTGTAGAGATGATTCAAGAGCCTAATTTAACAAAAGCATTGAAGGCAAGTATGGGTTCCGTAATGGCATTCTTAGCGAGTTCAATTGCACAAGCAATTATCATGATTATCATGGTTATTTGGTTCTTTATCGATGCATTATTAATCAATTAAATTGTTTAGTGAGAGTTAATCTTAATTTTGAAAATGAAAGGCGTACTGATGTCATTCATTTTTAAGAGCAGGATTAGCTCTTTTTTTATAATAATCACAGACTAAAAAGAGGAAATACAGCACAAAGTAAATTTAGTAAGTCAAAAATTCAATGTCACATAAGCAATAACCTTGTTTTCATTTGTCTTGTTTTAGTATAATCACCAACGTATTTAAAAAAGTGAAGATAGGGGGCGTCAAAATGAAATATCCAATAGCAATTTGGATGTTAGCCATTGGAGCTTTCGCCATTGGCATGACTGAATTCGTAATTATGGGCTTACTACCTAATATTGCGCGTGATTTTGATGTGACAGTGAGTCAAGCGGGTCAATTAATTACAGGATATGCGTTAGGTGTGGCTATTGGTGGACCTATCATAGTGATGTTAACAATCAAATGGAACAGAAAATATTTATTACTGGCGTTAATGGGAATCTTTATATTAGGGAATGTTGTAGCATCTTTTAGCCCAAGTTATGGCGTGATGATGACAAGTCGTATTATTACATCTTTAGCGCATGGTTCTTTCTTTGGTATCGGATCTATACTAGCTGCAAGTATGGTTAAACCTGAAAAACGTGCAAGTGCAATGGCGCTAATGTTTATGGGACTGAGTATGAGCAATATTTTGGGCGTGCCTTTTGGTACACTCATTGGTCAAAACTTCGGGTGGCCGATGACCTTTATTATTATTGCTATATTAGGTGCAATCGCTTTGATTGGTATTATTGTATTTGTGCCGATGCAAAAAGAAACAGAGAAATCTTCCGTGTTAAATGAGTTGAAAATTTTAAAAGAAAAACGTTTGTGGCTCACATTAGCCGTAACACTCTTTGGTTTTAGTAGTGTATTTGCATATTTTACTTATATTTCTACAGTATTGATTGACGTGTCACATGTGCAAGAGCATCTGATTTCTTACCTACTTATTATATTTGGAATAGGTGTGACATTAGGAAATGTTGTAGGTGGAAAACTTGCAGATTGGAATTTAAATAAAGCGTTAAAAATGATTTTTATTGCCTTTATTTTATACTTTGTCTTACTATACTTCATCCAAATGAACGGTTACTTAATGGTCGTAGGTATTTTCTTCTTTGGTTTAATTGGATTTAGTATGAGTCCGTCATTGCAATTCAAGAGCACATTGATTTCGCAAGATGCACCTACACTAGCTAGTACACTTAATCAATCTGCCTTTAACTTAGGGAATGCATTAGGTGCATTTATAGGTGGTGTGGTGGTTACACATTTACCTGTCGCATCATTAAGTTTAGTTGCGCCATTATTGACGGTCATTGGATTAATTTTCTTATTTATAAGTATCGCTATTGAAAAGAAAGAAGGTATGGCAACATAAACTACATGCTGTTGTATTTATGTGAAAATTAAAAAGCGTTAAGCATTCATCAATAATATAATGATGACGAGTGCTTAACGCTTTTTATTATATAATCAGTAATCGTGGATTATAACGAAGTATTGCTATCTTTATTAATATAATGATGGTCTATATATAATGAAAGTGGTATAACGATGAATGAAATAATAATAAACGTCCAATTGCTAATCTTAATATAGGGACCAAACGCCAAACTAGATTGTGGCACGAAGAATACATAGAATAATATAAACAGTAGAACGAAAATACCGATATAGGTCAACATCCAAGTCCAATGAGATTTCGTAAAACATTGCATTTGTACTGTCTTAAAAATCATCCATATAAACATGAAAATAATGCAGATACCAATAATTAGCATGATTGGGAATGTATATAGATATAATCGTTTAGCACCAATGAAAAAACCAACGAAACCTTTCAAGAAACAAAAAATACCAAAGAATAACAAGATATGTTGGAAAATATATTTGAATATATTAATGATTGTTTCGTTTGGTAACTTTTTAATTTCTTTTTTTGCATGTGCTTTTGGATCGTGATCAAAGAAATCCATTGCAAGTGTACCGTCTTTTTCAGCTTGTAATAATTTATTTAAAATGCGATTTAGCATCTTTTCAGAGTCGTGAGGATTCACGCTTAAATCTGCGCGTACATACGTCATATAATTTTCGAAAGTCTCTCTATCAGTGTTGTTAAGTCGTAATGACTTTACATTGTTTTCACGCATTAATCTATCTGTAGATTTCATTTGAATTTCGCTACCTTTTTTTAGAATATAAATATAAGATAAAGATTATTATGACGAATATAATAATATAAAGCAACAGGCTTTTGAAAGGAGAATATATGGAACAATTACGATTACCACAGAAAGTCTTTATTCATCAAATTGCAACGATTCATGAAACAGAATTAGCACGACAATATAATCAATATTCTTGTACTTCTCTATCTATAGCTTTACGTGTTGAAATGATTGAACATGGCTTGAAATACAATGATGATAGAATACTCATTGAAACTAATGAACAAAATGAAATAATTGCATTTATATGGGCCCGTTATATTCAAAATGAGCGCAAAGTTTTGATTGAAATACTGTTCGTCGATGAAAGATTTCGCCAACAACATATAGGAGAAAGTTTGAAAATGGCTATTGAATCTTGGGCTATTGAAAAAGGAGCGCAGTCCATTGAAGGTACAGTGGCAGCTGATAATAAAGCGATGCAAGCATTGAATCTAAGCATGGGTTATCAAATAAATAGCGTTGTCATGACTAAAAAACTTATAATAAATAATGAAGATAATAATAAATGATGATAAAATAACTATATTATTGTGAAAAGGGAGTTCTTACATGAAAAAGTGTCTGGCACTCATATTAGCTTGTATCATTGCTTTATCAGCATGTAGTAAAGATGATGAGAAAGCAACTTTAGAGAAAGATATAGATAAACTTGAAAAACAGAATAAAGATTTGAAAAAACAAAAAGAGAAATTACAAAAAGAACATGACAAACTGAAAGATAAATCAGATAGCTTAGAAAAGGATGTTAATGCAAAAACGTAGCTTTTACAACTTGAATTTGAAGTGAATGTGACTAAACATTAAAAGTAACATCAATTTATTTCCTAGGAAATCATTGTATTATGGTTTTAGTCATTGTTATAATGGGTAACGTTATAAGATAATAGGGATTTGTATAAATAGATATAAAATATAACGGTTAAGATAAAAATAAGGCAGATTATTGTATTAAGCGTATCTTCACAATTTTTAACTATATAAGATGAAGGTATGTAATAATTTTCCTTCATACAGAAGAGAGGTTTTAGTTATGCATGAACAAGATTTTAATTTATTAGAGGGACGTTCAATTACTTTGCCAGAATTAGGTAGAGAAATTGAGAATATTACTGGCAGACAAATTAAAGATTCAACAGGTGAAATTAAGCGTGTTATCGCACATTTGCCTAATTTTGAATCAGATACGGATACATTTGTAGCTACATACAAATTAAATCATAGAAATGACTTTATAGATGCGACTTTTACAGCACCGAAAAGTGAACGTAATCGTTTGAAAGAAGTAGCAGTAAATGTTGAATTAATTAGTTATGTATCAAGAGCATAAACAAAAATTTTTTGAAATAATTTGAAGGTAGCGCGATATGACTGGGTTCATAACGCGTTACTTTTCTATATCAATTTATATTTCAATGTAGAGGTGTAATAAATGACAGTTTATATTGAAACGGAACGGTTAAGGTTACGTGACTGGCGAGAAGATGATTTATTACCATTTCAACAAATGAATGCGAATAGACAAGTAAGACGTTATTTCCCAAGTTTATTAAGTTATAGACGTACTGAACTTGATATGCATCAAATGAATGAGGTTATTCAAGAGCACAATATAGGGCTTTTTGCAGTTGAATTGAAAGAAACGAATGGATGGCTTGGATTTATAGGCTTAAATTTTGTACCTAAAGAAAGCAAATATAAATTTGATGAATTACCATTTTATGAAATTGGATGGCGCTTGATACCTGATGTATGGGGAAATGGTTTTGCGACTGAAGGTGCCGAAGCAGTGTTGAAATATGCGAAGGCACAGGGACTGAAAGATGTTTACGCATTTACATCAGAAAATAATGAACCTTCACGAAAAGTTATGGAAAAAATCGGGATGACTTTGTATGATTATTTTGAATATCCAGATTTGAGTAAATATCATCCGCTTAAAAGACATGTGAGATACTATAAAGATTTATCTAGGTTAAAAGATTAAATCAGGAAATAAAATTATGTGATGTTATGTGTATTGTATTGATCAATAGTACAATGATATCAAAGAAGTGGAGATCAAATGATGTTACAAGCAATTGCACATGGCATATTATTAGCATTGGGATTGATTTTACCTTTAGGTGCACAGAATGTATTTGTTTTTAATCAAGGCGCAAATCACAAAAGCATCTCTAAATCATTACCAGTCATTATTACTGCCGGCTTATGTGATACGTTATTAATTGTATTGGCAGTGTTAGGTGTTTCAGCTATTTTACTATCATTACCAGCATTACAAATAGCAATTTATTGTATCGGATTACTGTTTTTACTATATATGGCGATTTCATTATGGCGTACACGGCCTGATGGCATACAAACATATCGCCCAATGTCAGCGAAAAAACAAATGAGTTTTGCGATGTCAGTATCTTTACTTAACCCTCATGCAATTATGGACATCTTTGGTGTTATAGGGACAAACGGTGCTATATATGATGGTGGAGATAAGGTTGCTTTCACAGTTGCTACGGCTGGAATTTCTTGGATTTGGTTTTTCTTTTTAGCAATAGCTGGAAAAATAGTAGGTAATATTGATGCAACTGGTAAATACATTACGATTTTAAATAAGTGTTCAGCTATTATCATTTTGCTTGTAGCAGCGTTGATTATTAAACAATTATTTGAAATCATTTACTAAATTTCATATTTGATTTGTTATAAAAATAAAACACCTATAGTGGAAATTCTATCTACAGAATTTTCACTATAGGTGCTTTTTAATGACTAATAAATATTAATCGTAAGTTCGAACGCCTAAAGGTTGATATTGTTTTAATGTATCGAATAATGTTTCTTTTGAATCACATAGAGGCGCAAGTTTTTTATATTTAGCATCAATAAAACCTTCATCAATCATATGGTTGAGTAATGTCTGTAGTGGGTCGAAAAAGCCGTTAATGTTGAAGACAGCAATCGGTTTTTGATGAATACCAATTTGTGCCCAACTATACATTTCGAAGAATTCTTCCAGTGAGCCAGCGCCACCAGGTGCCATTACGAATCCATCTGCTAATTCTGCCATTTTATGTTTACGTTCATGCATAGAATCGACCAAAATTAATTCGCTTAGTTTTGTGCTCGTAATTTCTTTTTCATCTAACATCTTAGGCATCACACCGATAGCTGTACCACCATGGTCAAGAACACCGTCTTGAATCGCGCCCATAATACCAATGGAACCTGCACCAAAGATTAATTCATAGCCTTGTTCAGCCATATATTTACCTAATTGATACGCTTCTTTGATATATGATGGATCGTTACCTTTACTGGCACCACAATATACTGCAATTTTTTTCATTGTGTATCCTCCTTAATTAGCATATAGTCTGTAAAATTGTTGTGAATTTCGTTTCGAACTTTGCTACATCTTCATCAGTAAAAGCGGAAGGGCCTTTGGTACGGCCACCGCTTTTTCTAAACTGAGCACTGGCATGTCGTTGTTCAAGTAAGTTACTAATATTTTGCTGGTTGAAGATAAATCCAGTATGATGCATAACAAGTTTAACTTTAGTTAATAATAAACTGGCTAATCCGTAATCCTGAGTGATGACGATGTCCTCAGGTTTGGCGAGTTTAACGATACGGTAATCAACTGCGTCTGGGCCATCATCGACATAAATGACATTGACGTGTTCAGGTTGAATGACAGTTGAAAAGTGACTAAAACTACGGACAATCGTAACAAAAATGCCTGTCCCATCAGTCAATTCAATTACTGAATTGGTTACAGGACAAGCATCTCCATCTATAATGACTTGAGTCATTATACTATTGGCCTTTATTTTCGTTGTTTTGTTTTACAACACTTTTGGCTACATAGTCTTTATATTTTTTGAATTCAGCTAAACGTGCTTTTTTGTTTTTTTCACGTGCTTTGTCTTCTTCTTTATGACGTTTGTCGATATTTTTTTGTAGCAGTTTATTGAATTTATTAACTTCTTTGCGGTTTTCTTTTTCTAGTTTTTCGCCTTTTTTCTCTGTCTCGTCATCTAATTTACCTGGTGTTAAGCCAACTTTTTCCATGTGTTTATTAGATTTTTTCATGTCTTTGATACGTTGTTTTTCATTTTCTTGACGTGCTTTGTCTTCTTCTTTATGGCGTTTGTCGATATTTTTTTGCAAAATTTTATTCATTTTGTCTGCTTCTTTGCGATTTTCTTTTTCTAATTTTTCGCCTTTTTTCTCTATATAAGCAGGGTCGTTTTCTTTTGCGATACGTTTTAGTTCACGTTTTTGATCAATATCATGTTTTTTGTCTACAACATATTCTTTAGCATGAGATGATTTTTCAACGACAGTATCTTTTAATTCTACGGATTTATTTGCTACTGTTTTAGAAGCGTGTACGGTTGCATCACTTGCTTTTTTCACATCTGGGTGGTCTTTGATTCGTTTACGTTCAACGATTAATGGTACTAAAAACACAGGTGCTACTGTGATAATTGTTTTGATTAATTGCTTTTTGTTCATACTCGTTGCCTCCATTTAATATATACTATCTTCACAATACCCTATCATACATGAAATTAAACGGTAAATATAGCGTATGCATGGGATTTATTATGTATTATTATAATCTTATTTTCAAAGAGAGTTAAATAATTTAACTTGATAAAAAATGAGCCACTAAATCTTCATTGTATTGAAAATTTAGCGGCTATATTGTTTATAAAACCTAAAGGTTCACATTATTCTCCAGTGATGCCTTGACCAATTCCGAATCCAAAGTAAAGAATTGCAATAATAATAACTAAGACAATTCTATAAATCGCGAAAGGAATTAATTTGATTTTACTAATTAGGAATAGGAAAGTCTTGATGGCGATTAAACCAACAATAAATGCAGCTAAGAAACCTAATACATAAAAACCAATATCACTGAAGTGGATATATTCCATATTTTTAATGAGTGATAGACCACTTGCAGCAAGCATAACTGGTACTGCCATAATGAATGTGAAATCAGACGCTGATTTGTGATTCATTTTCATAAGTACACCTGTAGAGATAGTAGAACCAGATCTACTAAAGCCAGGCCACATTGCTACGGCTTGTGATAAACCAATAACAAACGCTTGGAAATAATTGATTTGATCGACCGTTTTTGGATTTGTAACTTTTTTGCTATAAATGTCTGCAATAATCATATAAATTGCACCAATGAATAGACCAATCATCACAGTAGGTACACTGAAAAGATATTTCTGAATAACATCATCAAATAATAATCCTAAAACACCAGCTGGAATCATACCGACGATAATGTGTAATAAATTTAGACGTTTTGGCTTTTGACGCAGACCGTCAATCGGTTCTGCTTTGTATTTTCCGATATGTAACATTTCGAAATAGCGTTCACGGAATACCCATGCACCTGCGAACACGGAACCAAGTTGAATCACAATTTTAAAAGTAAACGCAGATTGTGAACCTAGAAATTCAGTGGATTTCAACCACATATCATCAACTAAAATCATATGACCTGTAGAAGAAACAGGAGCGAACTCCGTTAAGCCTTCCACAATACCAAGAATTATACCCTTAATTAATTCAAGTATTAACATAATTTACCTCTTTCATAGAACTTAATAGATTTCATACATTTTCATTTTATAATGATAGCACAATGAAAATATAATATGCTACATATAAATGTAAGACTAGACTAAAGACTGATATCTTAGAATAAGATAGAAAGCAAAGTAGAATAAAGAACTCATTTATGTCTAAAATATGAAATTAACATAAAAATAACCGATTTATAATGAGCGAATTCATTTAATTTTAATATAATGTGTTTATAATATGTGGCAGGTGATATTTTGTGAAAAGATTAACAAATTTAGCTTTAACATATAAATTGTATCCAATACTGATGTTCATCGTCAGTACATTTTTAGCCGTTACCGTAGTGATTCAAAATATATCAATTGCTGAAATTTTAAACACGATGTTAAAAAATCCTACCCAAGATTTAGTGTTATTACTGTTATTTACACTCGCCATACTAATTGGACGGGCAACGTTAAATACATTAAATCAACTTATAGGCAATAGGATGTCGGCACGTGTTAAGCAAGATTTAAGACGCCAATTTATATATCAAGATACTAAGGAGCCCATAGGTGCACAGATTAGCACCTTAACGGAAAGTGTTGATGGTATTGTGCCGTTTTTTAACAGCTATTTTCCTCAAGTATTTAAATCTATGATGATTCCGGTCATGATTATCATTGCGATGTGCTTTATACATCTCAATACGGCACTTATTATGATAGTTACAGCACCATTTATACCTGTGTTTTATATTATTTTTGGCTTAAAGACGCGCGATGAATCAAAAGATAAGATGACGTATTTAAATCAGTTTAGCCAACAATTTTTAAATAAAATTAAAGGTTTGATTACTTTAAAGTTATTTAACAAAACAACATCTACAGAAGAAGCTTTATATCGTGAAAGTACAACATTTAGGGATTTGACGATGAAAATACTGCGAAGTGCATTTTTGTCAGGTTTAATGTTGGAATTTATCACAATGTTAGGTATTGGGCTTGTTGCGTTAGAAGCAGGTTTGGGATTGATATTATTTCATAATATTGATTTTAAAACGGCAGCCATTGCAATTATATTAGCACCAGAATTTTACAATGCAATTAAAGATTTAGGGCAATCCTTCCATACTGGTAAGCAAAGTGAAGGGGCGAGCGACGTTGTTTTTGCATTGTTAGATCAAGAGGGTCGAGATCTACAACCGGTAAGACAGTTTGATACACAGCAAACAGCGTTAATTGAGCTGAAGCATGTGTATTTTAGATATGATGATGCAATGGTAGATACAGTGAAAGATGTGTCATTAGAAATCCAACAAGGTGAAAAAATTGCATTGGTTGGTCAAAGTGGTGCAGGTAAATCCACGCTGGCACAAATCATCGCACAGAATTATGTGCCGCATTCAGGTTCAGTAACTTATCAAGCTCAAGACTTAACCATAGGGTTTTTAAGTCAGTCGCCATATATCTTTAATGCATCGATTCGTGACAATATAACTATGTTTAAGAACATTGATGACGCAAGTATTTTACGTGTATTAGCTGATGTTGGTTTGGCAGAAAAGCTTGCCGAGTTGCCACAAGGGTTAGATACATGGATTGGTGAAGGTGGCGAAATGCTTTCAGGCGGTCAAATGAGACGAATAGAACTTTCAAGAGTTCTGTTATTACAGCCAAACGTCTTGATTTTTGATGAACCTGCGACAGGATTAGATGTGGAAACAGAGCAAACGATACAACGGGTTATTGAAAAACGATTTTCAAATACCACAACTATCACAATTGCGCATAGAGCACACACTATTCATCGTGCAGATAAACGTATCTATATTGAAAATGGTCAATTGAAAGATGATGCACATGTATTGACTGAAAATCATGATAAAGGTGGTGAATTAAGATGAAGCCACGTGTTCAAATTAAGTTTGATAGAGATATCATACTAGCCATTGCGGTTGGCGTATTAGGAAGTTTAGTCGCATTAAGTATGTTTTTTTTAAGCGGCTATATGATTACGCAAAGCGCTTTAGGAGCACCTTTATTTGCATTAATGGTATTAATTGTCAGTGTAAAATTATTTGGGTTTATTAGAGCGATTGCACGATATATCGAAAGGTTGTTGTCACATAGAGCAACATTTACAATGCTAAGAGATGTAAGAGTTCAGTTTTTCAAAAAATTGGTGCCAGTTGTACCGGATGTGTATCGCAAGTTTAATTCTAGTGATTTGATAGCGCGCATGATTGGTCGAGTGGAAGCATTGCAAAATGTCTATCTACGTGTGTATTATCCACCGATTATCATTGGTATAACTGCTATCATTGCAATGGGAACAATGTTTTTCTTTTCTTATATTCATGCAATTATTATTGGTTTTAGTATGATCGTAACTTTATGGGTGATTCCGTGGTTAAGTGCTAAAAAAGCCCGCCAGTTAAAAAGAAAGGTTAATGTAGCTCAAGGTCAATTTTTAAATCGATATTATGATTATAAGGAAGGTCACGAGGAATTAAGACGATTTAATCAAACTGAATTGTATAAGGAAAAGGTACTGTCAGAACTTAATGCATTTGAGCAGGCACAAGCAAAGGAACAGCGATTTTTATCGCTTTATGAATACAGCTTGAATATCGTTTCTATGTTGGCTTTGTTTGTCACACTTTATGCTGGTGTAGTGCAGGTCCAACACCAACAGTTAGATGTTGTCTATTTGACTAGTATTGTGCTTTTGATGTTGACACTTTTTGAACAAGCTATACCAATGAGTAATGTCGCGTATTATAAAGGAGACACGGATGAAGCTTTTGAAAATATTAATGAAGTCATTGCACATCCAATGGTTCAAGGACAAAAAGCAATGAATAATGATGTTGCGAGAGATATACCAGTCATTGCTGTGAAAAATGTTGATTTTAAATATTGGAATCAGTCAAATAATGTATTGAATCATATATCTTTAACTATTGAAAAAGGGGAACATGTAGCTATTGTTGGACCTTCGGGATCCGGCAAGAGTTCACTATTGCATTTGATGCTCGGTTTATATCAAAGTGATTGTGGTCAAGTATTATTAAATCAACAAGATGTGACAGAAATTGTAGATGAAGCTAAATATAAACATATGAATGCACTATTGCAGTCACAACAATTATTTGATGGTACTGTGCGCGATAACTTATTTTCTGAAAAAACAGCACAAGACATGAGGGTGGTATTAGATAGTTTAGGTTTAACGTATCTTGATTTAGACAGAGAGATTACACTTTCGGCTGATACATTATCAGGTGGAGAAAAACAGAGGTTAGCATTGGCAAGATTATTCCTTAAACAGGCGCCGATTTGGATCTTAGATGAGCCCACAACTGCGCTCGATATTTACCACACTGATTTGGTTATGGAACGTATTCAACAACAAGCTGAAACATTAGTCATTGCAACGCATGATATAAGACTGCTTTCGCAATTTGATAAAATTGTAGTGATGCAGTCAGGCACGATTGTTGAAGTAGGAAGTTATCAGGATTTATTAAATCAGGCAGATAGTTATTTAAGGAAGATTATAATGTTGAATACGTAGTAAATATTTAACAATATACTTAATATATACTTGCAGTGGATAACGAACTGAATTAATCTGTGGAATAGTGTAAAAAGGCTGTTAACAAAAGTACAGGATATGTTGATAACCTAAAACAAGCGAGCTCAAACACATAAGTGTTTGAGCTCGCTTATTAAATAAAGTATATTTAAGGAATAATTTGAGATAACTTAAACCTATACGTTCATTAGAGAAATTATTTCTCTTTTTCTTCAGTAAAGGCATTGATTACTTTTGCAAGTAATCGATTTAATTCTTGAGATTCTTCCGAGCTTAATGATGAAGCAACTGCAACATCTTGACAAGCAGTATCTAATTCAGGACGAATCGCTTCGCTCTTGTCAGTTAAATGAATAAATACTTCACGTTGATCTACTTCAGAACGTTCACGTTTGATTAAATCAACTTGTTCCATTCTTTTAAGCAATGGAGATACAGTACCTGTATCAAGTGCCAATTCGGTAACGACTTTCTTGACATTGACAGGTGAATCGGCCCACAAGATGGTTAGTACCAAGAATTGCGGGTATGTCAGTTTGTATTTCTTAAAGACATTATTTGAGTAGTAGCGATTTACTTGTCTTTGAGCGTTATACAAACTGAAGCAAAGTTGTTCCTTTAAATTAAGTGGTTCAGACATAAGTTCTCCTCCAGACATTCTATCCGTTTTGTTCTCTCTGCTTCGGACCGGAATCCGTCTAATGTTGTGTTTGATACTTCTTCAATCATACTTTTGCACTGTGCCATGCTAAAATAAAGTGCATATAAAGTTTAGAAGATATCTAATATTTTATCAAGTGAAAGTTTAATTATATGTATAAATTAAATTTTACACAAACATTTGAAATTAAGAAATGAGTGATTTTATGAAAAATATTAAAAACCCTCAAATAGCCATTACGATTGTAACAGGCTTTTTAGGCAGTGGGAAAACAACGTTCCTTAGCAATTATGTAAAATATTTACTAGAGCAACATGAGACCCCAAGTATCATCGTAAATGAATACGGCAATTTAAATGTAGATAGCTATGCATTAAGCGACGATGTTGAAGTTGCATCGATATTAAATGGTTGCGTATGCTGTGACTTGCAACTAGATTTAATAAAACAATTAAAACATTTTCTTCACAAAAGTGCAATGCGCCATATTATAATTGAGGCGACAGGTATTGCACATCCGATAGAAATTATTGCGGCATGTCAAGATCCTGAAATCGTCGACTATGTAAAGTCCCCATTAGTTATAGGACTTGTAGACGCACCAAGATTTTTAAACAGAACCCAATATACTAATAGTACAATACAATTGATGGAAGAACAATTAGAAGTCAGCCATGCATTAATCGTTAACAAAATCGACAAAATATCAGCAGAGAAAAAACTAGGTTTAGCTGAACTGAACGAAATAAATAGTGCAGCGCCACAATTCTTTACGACTTATGCGAATGTAGATATGGAAACACTATATAGAAAAAATGATTATGAAGCGCATCAACAACTACAACATTCACATCATCATGGTATTAATAGTATGCAATATCATTTTACTGCGCCTATTGATCGTCAATTATTCTATCAATTTATTTTACGGTTACCAGATAATGTTCTAAGATTAAAGGGATATGTTAAATTTCGAGATGAACCAAACGCATTATATGAGTTTCAATATGCATATGGTTTACCAGATTATCAAATTATTAGTGAAGCGTTACCCACAACAATTGTATTGATTGGTGAACAAATAGATGAGAATCGACTACGTAATCAATTAGACATGTTACAGTTCACGTAATTATTAAAATAAAGAAGGTGCTTTAATGGATAGAGTAAAGATAAATCAACATGTTTCATTTTCGAAAATAATTCAAGGATTTTGGAGAGCACAAGATTGGCAATGGACCCCGCAACAACTTAATCGTTATTTAAATGAGTTAGTCTCACGTGGTATTACCACGATGGACCATGCAGATATTTATGGCAAGTATACGTGTGAAGGCATTTTTGGAAAAGCTTTAAAATTATCACCCGAATTACGTGAACAACTTGAAATAGTTACTAAATGTGGCATTGTCTTACCAGGTAGTCCGCTTGAAGGTGAAAAAGGTCATCGTTATGATCACAGTAGCACTCATATTCGACAATCTGTTGACCGTTCATTGCAAGAATTACAAGTTGATCATTTAGATTCACTATTAATTCATAGACCATCACCGTTAATGGACCCTAATGAAATCACAGATGCTTTAAAAACCTTAGTTACTGAAGGTAAGGTCAAATCATTTGGAGTTTCTAACTTCAATAAATCACAATATGATCTACTGAGCCAATGTCTTGTCTGTGACAAACTGCATATTACTGTGAATCAATTAGAAGTATCACCTTATACGCTAGATGCGCTAGAAAATGGTATAATTAATCATATGTATAAAGATGATGTGAAAATTATGGCATGGAGTCCGATGGCTGGTGGGAAGTTATTTGATACAACAGATGAGAAAGCAGCGAACATCATGTCAATCATTGCTCCGCTTGCACAAAAATATCAAGTTAGTGCAAATAGTATCGTTACAGCATGGTTAAATAAGCACCCAGCATCAATTATGCCAGTATTAGGTACGCACAACTTGTCTCGTGTAGATGAAGCGGTCAATGGTTTGGGAATAATACTTACAGATCAAGAGTGGTTTGATATATATACTGTAGCATTAGGACATGACATACCTTAGATGAATGATTAAAAAAGGAGCATTAAGCATGAACACACAGAATGAACAACATCGTAGAAATGAACTGAAATTTCAAAGAAGCTTTATTAATTTTCCATTTTTAGGCTTTGCATTAGTCATTGCTATTTTGAATATTGCATATCCAGACATTAATATCATGATGACATTGTTTGGTTTATTTTTCCTATACAATGGCGGAATTTTATTTGTTGCATTTATAAAGCATTTTAAACGAACAGCTATTTTAGCGTTGTTACTAACTATATTATCTATGGCACTATTTGCTTTATCATTATATTTATATGCGTTGTCGAACCACTTGTTCTAAATCAAAGACATTAGGAGAATCGCAACATATTGTTGCGTAAGTGGATTGAAAATATATAATAGGGATATTGCACAGAGATTCAATTATAGCATTAGATGTTTGGAGCGAAATAATGAAATCAAGTATATAGTTTGATTTCTGTTTCGCTCTTTATTTATAAATAGAGCTAGAAAATTTTTAAGGGGGAAACGCATGGAACAGTGGATTACACACTTTATGGAACAATTTGGTTACTGGGGGATTGCCTTTTTAATATTTTTGGAAAATATATTTCCTCCTATACCTTCTGAAATTATTTTAACTTTTGGTGGCTTTATGACTACTAAAACAGAACTAACATATATAGGCGTAACAATTACGTCGACAATTGGATCTGTTGTCGGTGCGATTGCTTTATACGGCATTGGTGCTTGGATTGGTGAGGCCAATCTTTATCGTTTGGTAAATCGTTATGGGAAAATTTTGCGTATTAAAACTAAAGATTTAGATAAAACAATTCATTGGTTTGAGCAATACGGATATTGGACGATTTTTTTCTGTCGATTTGTCCCGTTATTAAGAAGTTTGATATCTATTCCAGCTGGTTTGACTCGAATGAATATGCCACTATTTATATTGTTTACTACGATAGGTACGTTGATATGGAATATGGTGCTTATCTATTTAGGACAAGCAGTTGGGGGTAATTGGCATGCAATTGTCTATTACATGGATATCTATTCTCGAATCATTTACATTGTACTAATCATACTTGTTATTTTTATTGTTTGGAAATGGATTAAACGACAAAGAAAACATAAGTGAATATGATGATTGATATTCATAAAATATAATCATTTGAGCGTACAATAAGGTGTTATAATTTAAGCGAAATATAACATGATTGAAAAAGGGGTTGTTTTTATGACAAGACAAAAAGTTTCAATTATTGGTGCTGGGCATACAGGTGCCACATTAGCCTTTATCGTTGCGCAAAAAGAATTAGCAGATGTTGTACTTATTGATCGCCCGAACAATGAAGGTCAGGTGAAAGGTAAGGCGCTTGATATACTTGAGAGTAGTCCGATATATGGCTTCGATGTTGCAGTTACAGGTTCTATAGATTATGCGGATACTGTTGATTCAGATATTGTTGTTATTACCGCAGGCATTCCACGTAAACCTGGTATGAGCCGAGATGATTTGGTGCAAGTTAACGAGCAGGTTATGCATGATGTTACAAAAGAAATTGTTAAGTATTCACCAAACTGTAAGATTATTGTACTGACAAATCCGGTAGATGCGATGACGTATTCGGTCTTGAAAGCATCAGGTTTTCCTAAATCACGTGTTATTGGTCAATCGGGTATCCTAGATACAGCTCGATATCAAACATTTATTGCTGAGGCATTGAATATATCAGTTAAAGATATTAAAGGTCTGGTCTTGGGTGGCCATGGGGATACGATGGTTCCGCTTGTCCATTCAACCAACGTCAATGGAGTGCCTTTAAACAAGTTATTAGAACAACAACAAATTGATCAAATTGTAGAGCGCACACGTAAAGGCGGAGCAGAGATCGTAGAATTGCTAGGTCAGGGGTCAGCGTATTATGCTCCTGCATCTGCGGTATATAGTATGATTGAAGCCATTTTGAAAGATCAACGCCGTTTACTTCCGAGCATTGCTTATTTAGAAGGCGAATATCAATTTACTGATATTTGCTTAGGCGTACCAACTATATTAGGTGCAAATGGAATTGAAACTATCGTAGAACTTGCACTTTCAGATGATGAAAAGACGCAACTACAGGTTTCAGCAGATTCAGTTACAGATGTAAAACAAGCATTAAAACATTACGACTCAAACTAAGAAGCGATATATAAATAAGGCTAGCACATGAAAAATTGTGCTAGCCTTTATCTAGTTCTAGTAACATATACTACTGTTAATACTTAATTACGTTTACATTCTGAAAATACAAATATACAAAGCTACATACTCAAAAAATGTCAAAATATACATGTATTTTAATCGCAATTTAACTTTAAATGGAACATGCCAATTTGGGAATCGGCGTTCATAATAGAATAACTGCAAGTAAAATAGCCCGATACCTAATGGTAAACACATCAATATAATACTTTTTGTGTACGAAAAGCCAACATCATGTAATAAATGCCCGATAATCAATTGGAGAACAAGCAAGATACCTAATAATATGAGGATATTTAAAGTCATTTTACGTTGCGCACTCCTTTCGCAAATGCAAATAGCATCATTTGTAAGGCTACTAATAGTAATACAAAGCATAATGTACGCCAATTTAAACTTGCAGTCACTTCATTTAAAATACGGACTGGTTCGTTGATAAGATAAACCGAATGTAAACGCAAGAATCTACCTATGAAAATACCTAAGCCATTTAAAAACATCATCGCGATAACAATCGTTCTATTTAACCATAGGCGATGTGTAAAGCGTTCCATTTCTAAAAACATGACTATTAGTAAATAAATAGCAAGTAACACACCAGCTACTAAAAATGTGAAATACGCCCATTCTATGATGTTCAATCCTTGGTAAAAATTGAATGCAAACTGATTTAAATGTATTAAATCTGTCACCATGTAGAGTGTATTTGGTACCATTAACACAAAAATTAATGCAAATATAATGAACAATGGCCATTCATATTTTTCTTTAGGTTTAAATAAATTCAAGAGTAAGCACAGTTCAAAAGGGACATATGCTAGAAATAGATTTAAAGTCATAAATGGATAATAATTATTAAAGAATATGGAAATAATTATTAATATAAGAAATACAGTTCTAGCAATATAGCGTGCTTTCATCACCACACCTACTTTCTTTAGTTAGCATTTTTAAATATTTCAAATTGAGCATTTGTGTTGGTTAAAAGTTATATAAAAACTGCAATAAAAAATCCCTGTATGTGCATCATAAAAAGGGATCATTTGAATTATTTATGTGAAATACAAGACTATATGATACATATTTTGAAAATAAATTTCAAACATAAACATGGTTTATAACAAAGACTTTTTCAATACGTCAAATAAGCGTGTGACGGAAACCTCATTATACATAAGGTCGTGGTATCACACGCTCATGGGTTAAGCTATTAACTAACATTTTATAAATCTAAAAGGTTTAAACCAATGGAATCATTATGTTTGCGGTTGATATCTAAGTTTGTCATAGTGATGACGATTTCAGCTGTTGCCGAAACAATGGCTTTTGATAAATGTCCGCTCAGGGTTTCATATTGATCCGTGCCAAATGTTGCATGTAAGTGTGCAAAAGGAGTGTCGTCAATATGAGAGATGTTGCCTAATAAACTAATTAATTCTAAGGGTTCATGAATCGTTTTCTTTTCATAGGTTTTAGTATTTAAATTATAAAAATTGAGTTCAGCACTAGCACAAGCACCAATACCGCTGACAGTACCGAACTTTCCACCTTGTTCTCTTGCAACGTCTGTCACTGCTTCTACAATATCTTCACCTTGTTCCAAGACCAATACAATTGTTTTACCATCTACTTGATAAATCATAAGCGACCCCCATCTATAAAATTATTTACATATTTATTATACAAGTTATAAATCAGAGATTGTATAATAGTGATTACAAAATGAAATTTTTATTGTCAATTGACACGAAACTGTTATAGAATGTTCTAATATTATGCTTTTGACTACTATGTTAAAAGTAAAAAACGAAGGTAAGAATGGAGTGAGATACGTGAATAAACAATTTGTGATTTTATATTTTAATATTTTTCTTGTCTTTTTAGGAATTGGATTAGTTGTGCCCGTGTTACCGGTATATTTAAAAGATTTAGGATTGAAGGGTAGCGACTTAGGCATATTGGTAGCGGTTTTTGCGCTAGCACAAATGATTATTTCACCATTTGGTGGGACGCTTGCAGATAAACTAGGTAAAAAGTTAATCATATGTATTGGTCTTGGACTTTTTGCTATTTCTGAATTTTTATTTGCGGCGAGTCATACGTTCTCACTTCTAATTGTTTCAAGAATACTTGGTGGTTTCAGTGCTGGTATGGTTATGCCTGGTGTTACTGGAATGATTGCTGATATTTCTACAGGAAGAGATAAGGCGAAGAATTTTGGTTATATGTCTGCCATTATTAATTCTGGGTTTATTTTAGGGCCTGGTTTAGGTGGTATGCTTGCTGAAGTATCTCATAGATTACCATTCTACGTTGCTGGTGTGAGCGGTTGTATCGCACTGGTTTTATCGATAACGCTCATTAAAAATCCTAAAAACGGTACGCAAGATGGTTTCGCAAAATATCAGCCAGAATTACTGTCTAAAATAAATTGGAAGGTCTTTTTAACGCCAATTATTTTAACGTTGGTATTGGCTTTTGGACTATCGGCTTTTGAAACATTATTCCCATTATATACTGCAGATAAAGCGCATTATTCACCACTCGATATTTCATTCGCTATAACTGGTGGAGGTATTCTAGGTGCAGTGTTCCAAGTCTTTTTCTTTGATAAATTTATGAAGTATTTTAATGAACTTACATTTATCACATATTCATTACTTTACTCTGCAATTATTTTATTGGCACTTACATTTGTACATGGTTATTGGTCAATCATGGTCATCAGTTTTGTCGTATTTATAGGTTTTGATATGATTAGACCTGCGATAACGAATTACTTTTCAAATATAGCTGGAAATCGTCAAGGTTTCGCCGGTGGACTCAACTCTACATTTACAAGTATGGGGAATTTTATTGGTCCACTTGTTGCTGGTATATTATATGATGTGAACTTTGAGTTTCCATTATATATGTCCGTTTTAGTGATGGTACTAGGAATGTTTGTAATATTCATAGAAAAAATGATAAGCGCACGTCTCAGAAAGTCACAATAGTATAAGAATATTATTAGAGTAACTGTCGTCAATCAAAGTAATAATATGATTGATGAGGGTTACTCTATTTTTATAAATATGACATATGTATTAAATGAATTTATACTGCGTAATAATTATGTAACAAATATTACATTTGGTTTAAATTGTGTTCTATTTAAGTGATTTGAGTTTAATCTATGCTAACATGATAAGAAATGTAATAAATGTAAGTAAGGGGATGAATTTGAAAAATTTAATGTTAACCATTATGGCATTCTTGCTTGCTTGTTGTTTAGGTTTTCTTATTTTTGTAGCTACGCATCAACAGGCGTTAGCACAAGTGCATGAAACAATTTCTAGCTTTTCAAGCATAGACAAGATAGCTGAAGCTAAGAGTAATACAACACAAGAGGATAAGCATTCATTGAAGGCCGCAATGGAAAAAGATGAAAATGAAGAGCCATATGACGCTAAAAACTACAAACCAATTGCTAAATTAACGACACACAATTTAAAAGAGAATGAGAAGAGTCAAGCTAATTTACCACAATTTTCCAAAGCATTGGATAAGGCACAAACAATTGTAAATAAAGACAATGACCGTTCGAATAAATACAATGATTATGGAATTGATAGCACTTGCCAAGGTGCATATTATTATATTTTTACATTTGAAAACAAAGCCAAGCAAGGTAAATATTACAGAGTAACTGTAAACGATAATAATCAGGCTACAATATTTGATAAAGCATATGAAATTAATGATAATCAACAAACAAATAATATGAGTATATCTCCTCAAGAATCTGAAGTAATTGCACAAAAGCATGCGATAGATGAATTAGGGGAAAATGCTGTATTGAAAAAAGTGCATGAATCTAAAGACGGAATGTTTTACACATTCCACGAATATGAAACTCAAAAAGATTATAAAGTCATTGTAAATAAAACGGGAGACGTTATTCGTCAACCTTCACTCAATGCATAGCATAAAACCACGCAGAAACGTATGGGAAGTTCTGTGTGGTTTTTTGTGTTTAGTAAATCAGTATAAAGTGCATCGAATCAATGTTATGATGAATTTATTAATATATAGAATATTTTTAAGATGTGCGATGCGCATAGTGCTAATTAATTTATATAGAAAAGGATGAGCGTTTTGAGAAAAATAAAGAAAGCAATCATACCAGCTGCGGGTTTAGGTACACGATTTTTACCGGCTACTAAAGCTATGCCTAAAGAAATGTTACCTATTTTAGATAAACCTACGATTCAATACATAGTTGAAGAAGCGGCACGTGCGGGTATAGAAGATATCATTATTGTGACTGGTAAACATAAGCGTGCGATTGAAGATCATTTTGATAATCAAAAAGAATTGGAAATGATTTTACAAGAAAAAGGTAAGACAGATTTATTGGAAAAGGTTAAATATTCAACTGAATTGGCAAACATTTTCTATGTAAGACAAAAAGAACAAAAAGGTCTAGGTCATGCGATTTATTCAGCACGTCAATTCATTGGTGATGAACCATTTGCAGTATTACTAGGGGACGACATTGTTGAATCTGAAAAGCCGGCAATTAAACAATTGATGGATGCTTATGAAGAAACTGGAAAGTCGGTTATTGGTGTACAAGAAGTAGATGAAGCCAATACACATCGTTATGGTATTATTGATCCATTAGAAAAAATAGATAGAAAATATGAAGTGAACCAATTTGTTGAGAAGCCAAAACAAGGCACGGCGCCTTCAAATTTAGCAATTATGGGGCGTTACGTACTTACTGCAGATATTTTTGAATATTTAGCGACACAAGGTGAAGGTGCTGGCGGAGAAATTCAATTGACGGATGCAATTGAACGATTAAATAGAGCAGATCAAGTGTATGCATATGATTTTGAAGGTGATCGTTACGATGTAGGTGAAAAATTAGGTTTTGTAAAAACTACAATTGAATATGCGTTGAAAGATGAAAAAATACGTGACGAATTGGCAGAGTTTATTCAAAATTTAGACCTGGATACACCGCGTAGCTAAAATTTAATGATTTAAGTTATACATGCTTTTGTTGTACTTACATTTTCAAAATATTAACAAGATTATTCAGTCATTATGAGGTGAGACATATAATGAAGCATAAGAAAACAAATGCAATGCGCATACTAGAACGTCAAGGTATTTCATACCAAATGAATAGATATGAGGTTACTGATGCGCATATAGATGGAGAACACGTAGCGACAACGATAGGGGTTGAACCGTCACAAGTATTTAAAACACTCGTGCTTGAAAGTGTGCAACATGCCCACTTTGTCTTCGTGATTCCAGTCAACCAGACACTCAATATGAAAAGAGCGGCACAAGCAGTAGGAGAGAAGAAATTACATTTACTTCCTCTGGAGCAGTTAAAACCAGTGACAGGCTATATTAGAGGTGGCTGTTCACCTATAGGTATGAAAAATACGTTTCCAACAGTAATTGATGCTGAGGCAACTAAACTAGAAATGATTTATATCAGTGGCGGTGAGCGTGGGTTGCAAATTAGACTTAATGTATCAGATATAGTCAAAGCTACGCATGCACAGGTAGCCGATATAATTCAAGGACAACCTTGATTTGAATATAGGTTAAGTTATTGTGAATGAGTGATATGAAATAATGAAGGCAGTACGCTTTCATTATTTTGTATCACTTTTTTTGTGGAAGTTAGAGCCTTTTATTTTTTGAGAAAACAGTATTTTTGTTCAAAATCATGGCGAAATATTGAACTTATTTAATATATTTGACTGTTTTTGACTGTTTTTGACGAAAAATGATTGAATTAAGAAAGCGCATCCATTATAATGACAGTGAGATGAGGTGAAGTGATGATAACGGAAAAGCGCCATGAATTAATTTTGAATGCATTGTCAAAACAAGATTTTTTAACACTACAAGATTTAATCGACCGTACAGGATGCAGTGCTTCAACAATTCGTCGTGATTTATCAAAATTACAAAGCTTTGGAAAATTAAAAAGAGTGCATGGTGGAGCAACCCTAAATCAATCATCTGTCCTAGAGCCTAATTTAGCAGATAAAAGAAGTACAAACCTACGTGAGAAACAAGAAATAGGTAAGTATGCAGCTAGTCAAATCTCAGAAAGGGATTGTGTGTTTTTAGATGCAGGTTCTACAACATTAGAAATGATTCCATACATCACAGCTCAAGAAATTATTATTGTTACGAATGGTTTAACTCATGTCGAGGAATTATTGAAGCATGGTATTCGAACGTTAATTATTGGTGGGGAAGTTAAAGGTACAACCTATGCAACGGTTGGAGCGAGTGCATTGGAGACGTTGAATCGTTATCGTTTCGACAAAGTGTTCTTAGGTATGAATGGTATCGACTTAAAATATGGATTGACGACTCCAGATGAACAAGAAGCGATTATTAAACATCATGCAATGCAGTTAGGTACGAAAGCATTTGTCTTAATTGACCATGCGAAGTATGAAAAAGTTTATTTTGCGTATGTGCCACTGGAAGACCATGCTGTAATCATCACTTCTGAAAAAGCGAAAGCAAATAACAATTTCCAACGATTTATAGATAAATATCATTTTATGGGAGGTACGACATGATTTATACAGTTACTTTTAATCCTTCGATTGATTACATTATGTTTACACATGATTTTGAGCTAAATGGTTTGAATCGCGCCACTGAAACATATAAATTCGCTGGGGGTAAAGGCATTAATGTTTCAAGAGTGTTGAAAACACTAGGCATTCAATCGACAGCACTTGGCTTTGCGGGTGGTTTCCCTGGCCAATTTATATCAGAAACATTAACACAGTCTGAAATTCTTACAGATTTTATTCAAGTAGATGAAGATACACGCATAAATGTTAAGTTGAAAACAGGTGATGAGACAGAAATTAATGCGCCAGGGCCTAACATTACGAATTTACAATTGGAAGCATTATTAACACAAATTAAGCAGACGTCAGACAACGATACAGTGATTGTAGCAGGTAGTATTCCAAAGAGTGTTCCTAAAGATGCTTATGAACAAATTGCTCGAATCGCAAATGAGACTGGTGCCAGTTTGGTTGTAGATGCAGAGAAAGATCTCGTTGAGTCTGTATTAAGTTATCATCCGTTATTTATCAAACCTAATAAAGATGAGCTAGAAGTCATGTTTGACACCGTTATATCTACAGATCAAGATGTTATCAAATATGCACGCGAGATTCTAAAAAAAGGCGCAACTTCCGTCATCATTTCATTAGGCGGTGAAGGTGCAGTTTATGTTGATGACGCACAGAGCTACAAAGCAACAGTGCCAAATGGTCAAGTCGTAAATACAGTCGGATCTGGAGACAGCACAGTAGCTGGTATGGTAGCCGGTTTAGTATCAGGATTATCAATTAAAGATGCTTTCAAACAAGCTGTGTCAGCTGGTACAGCGACTGCATTTAATGATGATTTAGCATCAGCTTCAGATATTGAAACAATTAAAAATCAAGTCGTTATTACGACAATTGACGGGAGTGAATAGTTATGAGAGTTACCGAGTTATTAACAAAAGATACAATTGCTATGGATTTATCTGCAACAGATAAAAATGGTGTTATCGATGAATTGGTAAATCAATTAGATAAAGCTGGAAAATTGAATGATGTAACGCAATTTAAAAACGCGATTCATAATCGTGAATCTCAAAGTACAACAGGTATTGGTGAGGGCATTGCCATTCCACATGCGAAAGTTGCAGCGGTAACGACACCGGCGATTGCTTTCGGTAAATCTAAAGCTGGCGTTGATTATCAAAGTTTAGATATGCAACCAGCACACTTATTCTTTATGATTGCTGCACCAGAAGGCGGCGCTCAAACGCACTTAGATGCGTTAGCGAAGCTGTCAGGTATACTTATGGATGAAGATGTGCGTGCAGCATTACTTCATGCAAATAGTCCCGAAGAAATATTACAAATTATTGATAAAGCAGACGATGAAGCTACAGAAGAAGAAGCGGCCGAAGCGCAAGCAAATGAAGCGTCAACGACAAATGCTACGACAACTGACGAACCGTATATATTAGCTGTAACTGCTTGTCCAACAGGAATAGCACATACTTATATGGCACGAGATGCATTGAAAAAACAAGCTGGAAAAATGAATGTAAAAATGAAAGTTGAAACGAATGGCTCAGGTGGCATTAAAAACCATCTTACGGATGATGATATCCGACGTGCTACGGGAATTATTGTCGCAGCAGATGTTCACGTGGAAACAGATCGTTTTGACGGAAAAAATGTTGTTGAAGTACCTGTTGCGGATGGTATCAAGCGTCCAGAAGAATTAATTAATTTAGCGCAAGATACATCACGTAAACCATTCGTAGCAAGTGCAGGTAATAAAAATAGAAAATCAGCAGCAAGTAATGAGAAACAAAGTGTTGGTAAAACAATTTATAAACATTTGATGAATGGTGTTTCTAATATGTTACCGCTTGTTATTGCGGGTGGTATTTTAATGGCAATTGCTTTCTTATTTGGTCCAAATTCATTTGATCCAAAGAGCTCAGAATATAATGCATTTGCTGAACAAATTTGGAATATTGGTAAAAACAGTGCATTCATGTTTATCATACCAATTTTGGCAGGTTACATCGCACGTAGTATTGCGGATAAACCAGGTTTTGCAGCAGGTCTTGTTGGTGGTTTATTAGCAAGTAATGGTGATTCTGGATTTATCGGTGGTATTCTTGCCGGGTTCCTTGCTGGTTATTTAACTTTAGGTATTAAAAAATTAACAAGTGGTATGCCTCAATCATTAGAAGGATTAAAACCGACGTTGATTTTCCCAGTATTATCAGTAACTATCACAGGTTTATTAATGATTTATGTGATTAATCCGCCAGCATCTTGGTTGAATAATACACTGCTTAGTGGTTTGGAAAGTTTATCAGGTACAAATATTATGTTACTAGGATTAGTTGTTGGTGCAATGATGGCCATTGATATGGGTGGTCCATTTAACAAAGCAGCTTATGTATTCTCAGTTGCCGCATTAACAGAAGGTAATACAGCACCAATTACGGCAGCAATGATTGGCGGTATGGTACCACCAATCGCAATTGCTACTGCAATGTGGATCTTCCGTAAAAAATTCACGAAAGAGCAAAAAGGTTCTATCTTACCAAACTATGTTATGGGAGCGTCCTTTATTACTGAGGGTGCGATACCATTTGCGGCAGCGGACCCATTGAGAGTTATTCCATCTATGATGGTTGGTTCTGGTGTGGCTGGTGCGATTGCACTTGGTTTAGGTTCTGCAATTCAAGGGCCACATGGTGGTATCATTGTAATCTTTGGTACAGACTTTAGTCATGCCTTACAATCAATACTTGCAATTATTGTCGGTTCAATCGTTGCCGCAATCATTTATGGTGTGTTAAAACCAAAATTAACACAAGATGAAATTGAGACGTCTGAAGCGATGAATGAATAAGATAAATTAAATATTGATTAAAGTATAGAGCCTGGGACATCATTGTGTCTCAGGCTCTACTTGTTAATTGTATGTAATTTTAATGTAGGAGGGTTACTTTTTGAAATTATAAGTGTTTATATAAAGATGTTGTTTTTGATGTTTGAGTTTAATCACTTTAAGATAAAAAAACTTCTGAATATAATAAGTGTCGCTAATTTGGTAAAATAAACATAGATAAGCAAAGTGGCAATATAAGTATATGCATATTTGAGATTAGTTATGAAATATAATTATCGATACGTTAAATATTCAATTTTTGTATAGAAAATATTGTTATGAAGTGCAAAAATATAGAAAATATAATAAAGAAGGTAGAAAAATGAGTAAATATGTGATTGAAAATGGACGTATATATACAGAAGTAGGTACGATTGTACAAGGTTATCTTATTATTGAAAACGGAATAATTACACATATAGCATCAGGTTCGTATCAAGGTGATTTAACTACGGTAGATGTACAAGGGCAGCATGTTTTACCAGGATTTATTGATATACATATGCACGGGGGATACGGAGAAGATGCAATGGATGCTTCTTTCGATGGCTTGAAACATTTATCGGAATCGTTGCTATCTGAAGGGACAACTAGCTATTTAGCAACAACGATGACACAATCGGATGACAATATTACAAAAGCCTTAGAAAATATTGTTAATTATCAACAAAACCAAGATTCATATCATGCAGCATCTATCGTTGGTATACATTTAGAGGGACCATTTATTTCAGAACATAAAGTTGGTGCACAAAATCCAGCTTATGTACAAAGACCTTCCACTGCTAAAGTAGAGCATTTCCAAAAAATTGCAAACAATCAAATCAAAGTAATCACATTTGCACCAGAAGTTGATGGTGCTAATGAAACATTAAAGGCGTTACATAATAATATTTGCTTTTCAATCGGGCATACGGTTGCAACATATGATGAGGTCAATGAAGCAGTTAAACATGGTGCGAGACATGTGACACATTTATACAATGCTGGTACAGCTTTTGGTCATCGAGAACCAGGAGTATTTGGCGCAGCGTGGCTTAACGACCACCTAAGTACAGAATTAATTGTTGATGGCATACATTCTCACCCAGCTGCTATTGAAGTTGCGTATAAATTGAAAGGTAATCAACGTTTCTTACTCATTACAGATGCGATGAGAGCGAAAGGTATGCCAGATGGAGATTACGATTTAGGTGGTCAGAATGTGATTGTTAAAGGTTCTGAAGCACGTTTAGCTTCTGGTGCACTTGCGGGAAGTATTTTAAAAATGAATGAAGGCTTACGTAATTTAATGACATTCACTGGGGACAGCTTAGATCAATTATGGCGTGTAGCAAGTTTGAATCAAGCTATTGCACTTAATATTGATGATAAGAAAGGTAGCTTAAAAGTAGGGAAAGATGCCGATATCGTTATTGCAAATGATAATATTGATGTACTAGCGACAATAAAAGATGGAGAAATGCATAAGTTCAATTTATAAAAAATAGTGGGAAATAGATTTATTTTAAAGATACATTGAATTCAAAAGTTGACTTAACGTAATATTTGCGATTAAATGTTAAGTTAGATTAATCAAATTTCAAAAGCAAAATTTACATTAAAAGACTACTTTATGATAATATAAAGGCAATGCGTATTTTTAGGGAGGTGTCACAATGGGAAGGATATAGTAAAAAATAATATAATGCGTAAGCACAAAAATATTTATGAGATGTCACCTATTGTGACACAAAAATTTGGAGGTGAATCCCTAGAAATAGGGAACTAATTGGAAACTGTGACCATAATGAATTTAGTAATATTTTTTCTATTAATAGCTTTAACAACTGTATTCGTAGGATCGGAATTTGCGTTAGTAAAAGTTCGTAGCACAAGAATTGATCAACTCGCTGCTGAAGGTAATGGTAATGCACGTGTCGTCAAAAAAATGATTAAAAATCTAGACTATTACTTATCTGCGTGTCAGCTAGGTATTACCGTAACGTCTTTAGGTTTAGGTTGGTTGGGTGAGCCAACATTCAACAAGATATTACATCCTTTGTTTGAACTTATCCACTTGCCAGATGCACTAACGACGACGATTTCATTTATCGTGTCATTTATTATTGTGACATATTTGCACGTAGTACTTGGGGAATTAGCACCTAAGACTTTAGCAATTCAACATACTGAAAAATTAGCTTTAGTATATTCTAGACCATTATATTATTTTGGTGTGATAATGAAACCACTAATTTGGTTAATGAATGGCTCAGCGAGAATGATTATTCGTATGTTTGGTGTAGATCCTGATGCGAATAATGATGCGATGTCAGAAGAAGAAATAAAAATAATAATTAACAATAGTTATAACGGCGGAGAAATTAATCAGACAGAACTAGCTTACATGCAAAATATATTCTCATTTGATGAAAGACAATCAAAAGATATTATGGTTCCGCGTACGCAAATGATCACAATGAATGAACCTTTTAATGTTGATGAATTGCTAGAGACTATCAAAGAGCACCAATTTACGCGTTATCCTATCACAGCTGATGGAGATAAGGACCATGTTAAAGGCTTTATCAATGTTAAAGAATTTTTAACGGAATATGCATCAGGTAAACAAATTAAAGTAAGTAACTATATCCATGATTTACCAATGATTTCCGAAACTACACGTATTAGTGATGCACTTGTGCGTATGCAACGTGAACACGTACATATTAGTCTTATTATAGATGAATATGGTGGCACAGCAGGTATATTAACGATGGAAGACATCTTAGAAGAAATTGTTGGTGAAATTCGTGACGAGTTTGATGATGATGAAGTGAACGATATTGTAAAAGTCACAGATAATCGTTATCAAATCAATGGTCGTGTACTGTTAGATGATTTAAACGATCAGCTAGGTATTGAATTTGAAGACTCAGAAGATATTGATACAATCGGTGGTTGGCTACAAGCACATAATACGAATTTACAACAAAATGATTATGTCGATACAGAATATGACAGATGGGTTATTTCTGAAATAGATAACCATCAAATAATTACTGTGATTTTAGAGTTAGAATATCATAAAACAAGACCTTCTTTAGAAGAACTTGCTGAAGAAGAAGAAAACGATTAATACAATCGATATAAAATTCACTTTTAGAACCCTGACAAAGCTTTTAGCTATGTTGGGGTTTTTTAATTTTCATGCAACCTAAAAAGTACTATAGTAATAATATGTCTGGGAGATGCAACAATTAAGCAATGTAATATTGTTGAACTCCTATAATATTGAGTGAAGAATGAGAGGAATGGGATCATGTTAGAAGATGTATATTATTTAAATAATGGATATCCAATGCCAAAGGTTGGATTAGGCGTTTATAAAATTGACGATGATACTATGGAAACAGCAATAAATGCTGCATTAGAGGCAGGTTATCGTGCTTTTGATACAGCTTATTTTTATAAAAATGAGATAGCTTTAGGTAATGCTTTGAAAAAAACAGATATTTCACGTGATGAACTATTTATTACATCAAAATTATGGAATGATTATCAAGGATATGATCGTACAATTGAGTATTTTACAAAATCTATCGAGAATTTAGGTACGGAGTACTTGGATTTATTCTTAATACATTGGCCATGTGAAGCGGATAATCTATTTATTGAAAGCTATAAAGCAATGGAACATTTATACAATGAAGGGAAAATTCGTGCAATTGGTGTATGTAATTTTAAGGAACATCATCTAGAAAAGTTGATGGCAGAAACAGATATTATACCTGCAGTTAATCAAATAGAAGTGCATCCTTTCTTCAATCAGCAACCACTACAAGAATATTGTGATAAGCATGATATTGCAGTTACAGCATGGATGCCATTAATGAGAAACAGGGGACTACTAGAACATAGCGTCATTACAAAACTAGCTGAACAATATGATAAGACACCGGCACAAATCGTTTTACGTTGGCACTTGGCACACAATCGCCTGATTATCCCTAAATCGCAAACACCCGAACGTATTAGAGAAAATTATGATATTTTTGATTTCAATCTTGAACTTACAGATATCGCTGAGATCGACAGCCTTAACAAAGATGACAGACAGGGTAAAGACCCAGATGATGTACGTATTGGTACGCTAAAATAATGTCTGAAAGCATTTAATCAACAGTTGGTTGAATGCTTTTTTTGTGCAATAAAGAAATTATTTTGATGAGCTGCATTAATTTATAAGGTTTTGTGACTATCGTTCGTCATTAAAATATATGGATATCGCATGTAATATATAACAATGAAAAATGGTTATCGTTTTCAATAAAGATGAATTGTTGCTACACTTGGAGATGCTATTTATATTTTTTATGATATTAAATTTTAAACAATATGTATTTTTGAACATACTTATCTAACAATTTGATGAATGCGTTAAGTTTCAACTTCAAACATTAAGGATATATAAAGATTGTGTAAATTTAATTGATTTAGATAGCAAAAAGGCATGAGAAATTGATAAAGTAAGGTTGAAGTTATTGAAATGAAGGTGTTTAGAAATGCAAATAAGAGTAATTATACCTTGTTATAATGAAGGTGAAGTCATCATAAAAACGTATCAAAAATTGACTGAAATTCTATCTAAAGATAGTCAATATCATCACTATGACTATGATTTGCTATTCGTAGATGATGGTAGTAAAGATAAGACAATAAATTATATTCAAGATATGGCGCATAGAGATTCGCATGTAAAATTTATTTCTTTTAGTCGTAATTTTGGTAAAGAAGCAGCAATGATTGCAGGGTATCAACATAGTAAAGATTGTGATGGCGTCATTATGATAGATGCTGATTTGCAACATCCGCCTGAATTAATTCCCCAAATGATAGAAGGCTATATGGATGGTTACGATCAAGTAGTTGCCAAGAGAGATAGAACTGGCGAGAAAAAATCGAGAAAAATGATGACTAAAGTATATTACAAATTGATTAATCACTTTGTAGAAGATATTAAATTAGAGGATGGCATTGGTGATTTTAGATTATTAAGCCAACGTGCGGTTCTTTCACTCACACAGTTAGATGAATATAATCGTTTTTCTAAAGGATTATATGAATGGATTGGTTATAATACCAAAGTGTTTACGTACGAAAATGTGGAACGCGAGGATGGAGAGTCTAAGTGGTCATTTAGTAAACTATTAAATTATGGTATTGATGGCCTAATTTCTTTCAATAATAAACCCCTTCGAGCAATGATTTATTTAGGGCTAGTCGTGTTCTTTATCAGTTTATTATACATTGCTTATATTTCGGTAGGAATTTTGATTCGAGGTGTAGAAACACCAGGCTATTTTTCAACCATAGCCGCTATATTACTACTTGGCGGTATTCAACTCATTTCAATTGGTATTGTTGGTGAATATATAGGTCGTATTTATTACGAAGTGAAACAACGTCCGAAATATATTGTCCAAGCAACTAATTTTAATTATGATTGTAATCATGGAAAGCAGAATATCAATCACGATATTAACCATGAAATCGAGCGTAATGAGCGACAACATGAAATGGTATCAAGACAGACAGAAGAAAAAGAGTTAGTTAAACACAGATAATAGTGAATACTTCTCAAAGATTAAGTGTTTCATCTATAGAATTTTTAGCATTACGTGCTTAAGGATTGCCAACTGTATGGTGCATATCCTTAAGTACGTTTTATTTGTTTTTATATAAATTTGTAGCTCACTAAACTACTATTTTACTTATGTTTAGTGCCATTAAGATAAAACCAAGTTCTCGTTTAACCTTATTTATTCCTCGGACCGACATGCGAGTGAAACCCAATATAGTCGTCATAAATCCAAAAACTGGTTCTACATCAATTTTTCTTTGACTATTGTACCGATTTTGTAACGTGCTGATGCCTAGGGGAATAGTGTGTGTGAGACTACAAGCTCGAACCATACCCCAGGCAAGCATGCACGGTCAAAATCGTAAGTTTTTAAATATAAAGAGGACCAATCCATATAAGGATTAGTCCTCTTTTTTGAGATTGGGGATATAAATCCCTTTAAAATAATATTATTTTTTGCGTAATTTACCCAGAATAAATGAAACGAGTGCAACTAAGATAATCGTTCCGATAAGTGCAGGGAATATCGCAATGCCACCTAAATGCCAGCCCCAGTCACCAAAAATTAATGACCCTAACCAAGCACCTACAATACCAGCGATAATATTACCTAAAATACCACCTGGAATATCTTTACCTAAGATGCCGCCAGCAATCCAACCGATTAAGCCACCGACAATCAACATAAGAATAAAGCCCATATGAAAGAACCTCCTTTATTATTCAATTAATTGTTAATATATACCACGAAAAATATAATCTTAATCATTTATGAGAAAAAAATATATTCTGCCAAAATAAAAATAATATAAACAGTAAATGAATAATGATAAAAGCGTACCAATATGGCGTAAGTAACGTCATGATTGTAAAGGACAATATAATACTTATGTGGCCTATGAAGATAGGGTGTTTAATACGATTCATTAATTTTATTTGCGCTTTTTCCTGTGGTTTGAATGTACTATAAAAAAGCAAAATTGCACCGAATAAGAATATAGCAGGAGCCAGATATGGGATAGACATGTAATAAGAATCATGACTTGTACTATATGTAAGAATAAGCGATGTACTTATAATTATCGTGAAAATACCTGCAATAAACTTTTGGTTAATAACATTAAACGTAGCTACTTTATAATTTAAGTATAATTGTAATAACGTCCAAATGATAAATTGACCACATGTATAAAATGCGATGTAATCGTACTCACCGACTAGGAATAAATTGATGATGCCGTTCAGGCTTATTGCAATTAGTATAGAGCTAAACTTAAGTTGTTTAAAATTCTGACGATATAAATCAATGCCAAGAATGACTAATATCGTAGCTATATTTATAATTATATTAATCAGCATGGTGCTCTCCTAACCTAGATACTTCACTGCAATATTATATCAATTAAGTTAAAGTAAATCATTTAATTACATATTTTAATTTCAAATATATCGAAAAAATCAAATCAAAATCTTATAATTATAAGATGATTAAAATAATTCTTTACAGCGATGAAACACTATATAATTATTAGATGCAATATAAAAAGCGATCCGTTATATAGACAAAAAGCATTATACAACGAATCGCATGAAATACTCAATTTAAACACCTTTTTTATTGCTCCATAGTAATGTGTGCAATTGAGGTAATACATATACGTTATTCATATCACTGCTCACCATGACGCGATCGACTAACGTTTCATATAAAGATAACAATTTTTCAGTGTGTGCTTCTACATGTTCGCCATCGAGATAGGGATTACCTACTTGTAAATAGAAAGGAATACTAGGGTATCTGTGGTGAATCATTTTCGCAAAGTCATAGTCGGTATCATCAAATACGACTACTTTTAAATTTAATGATTCGGGCACACATTGTTCTATGACTTCATCTAACATAGGTAGATTTGGTTTCATCATGGAACTTGGAGGCTTAGGACTAATCGTTAAATCATCAATTTGGGTCATCCATGGTTGGAATTTACTACCTTGTGTTTCCAGTGCGCTATAAATACCTTTTTCATCAAATAAATCAACTAATTGTTGAATACCTTTAATTAACGCAGGGTTACCGCCTGAAATGGTTACATGGTTAAATGTGTCACCAGCAATCTCGTATAGTGCATCATAAATTTCTTCAGCAGTCATCATGCGAATATCTTCTTTGGCACTGCCATCCCAAGTGAAGCTTGAGTCACACCAACTACAACGATAATCACATCCTGCCGTACGTACAAACATAGTCTTACGACCGATGACGCGACCTTCACCTTGTATCGTTGGACCGAAAATCTCTAAAACAGGTATTTTACTCATGATGATGCTCCTTTGGACGATAAACCACATAACTTGTAGGCGTTTCACGTACATAGACTTGTAAACATTGTGGTTGATTATCACGTGCATCTAATGCATTCTGAACCATTTCATAAATGGTTTGAGCAACAATTTCAGTTGAAGGGCTTTTTCCGGAAAATTGTGGTAAGTCGTTCAGTAAATGATGATCAAATTCGCCATGTACAAGCTGTTTTAATTCACTAAAGTTTACTAAAAAACCGTTATGATCTAATTCATCACCAGCAATCGTTAAATTAACGAAATAGGTATGACCATGTGTGCGCATACACTTGCCTGCATCTTCACTAGGAATATAATGTGCAGCAGAAAAATTGAAATCTTTATTCAACTCAAATGTATAAGGGTGTTGGACACTTGGATAATTTTGTTGAAACATAATTATAGGACTCCTTTTTCAGCTAGATACGTATTTAATCCATTTGCTCTAAGTTCGCAAGCTGGGCACGTGCCACAACCTTCACCAATAATACCGTTATAACAAGTTAAGGTATTATAGCGGATATAATCTAATGCACCGAGTTCATCACTTAATGCCCACGTTTCTTTTTTGTTTAGCCACATTAATGGCGTGTGAATAACGAAGTCTTTATCCATAGATAATGAAAGTGTGACATTCATAGATTTAATAAATTGATCTCTACAATCTGGATATCCTGAAAAATCTGTTTCACAGACACCTGTAATAATGTGTTTGGCATTCGTTTGATAGGCTAATGCACCAGCAAAGGATAAAAATAATAAGTTTCTTGCAGGGACGAATGTATTTGGAATACCATCATCGCCGACTTCTATTTCCATATCGTGTTGTGTTAATGCATTAGGTGTTAATTGTGATAATAATGACATATCTAATAAATGATGTTTGACATTTTGCGCTTTTGCGATTTGTTTTGCAACTTCTAATTCTGTATCATGTCGCTGTCCATATGCAAAGGTAACAAGTTCTACGTGTTCGAAATGTTTTTTTGCCCAAAATAAACAAGTCGTGCTATCTTGACCTCCGCTAAATACGACGATAGCTTTTTGATTATCTAATGATTGTTGAGACAATTTTTGTGCGCTCCTTTAAATGGTCGACTAGCTATATTGACGCATTACTAAAACATAAAAAACGTCTATCTCTATAAAAAAGATAGACGTCGCATGGGTGTCTAGTTTTTTATAGAGGGTATCAGCTAGGAACCTCTTTATATTCATTTACAACGTGATTTAGAATAATATATTTAAACTGTAAAATCAAGTTAATATTTGTGATAATAAGTATAACAGACTAATGAAGAATTTAAAAAGAGGCGACGAAATGATACTAATAATTGATAACAAAGATTCGTTCACCTATAACATCGTAGACTATATCAAACAGAGTTATACAAAACAGGTCGAAGTGATAGATATTGATGATGTGTATGTGGACCGGATATACGAAATAGAACCACATGCGATTGTGATTTCCCCTGGACCGGGGACACCTAAAGATTACCCTAAGTTAAATCAAGTGATTGAAAATTTTGCGCAGCAGGTTCCTATTTTAGGGATATGCCTAGGTTTTCAACAAATTGTTGGTTATTTTGGTGGGAGTATTATAAAAAATGTCAAGCCGATACATGGTCATACAACAGTAATAAAACATGACCATAGTGGTATTTATCAAGGTTTACCTGATACGTTTCATGTGATGCGCTATCATTCGTTAATAGCAAATCAAGATGATTTTCCTGATGTACTCAACATCACTGCAACCAATGATGAAGGGATTATTATGGGATTATCACATAAATATTTACCGATTTATGGTGTACAATATCATCCTGAATCTATCTTAAGTGAATATGGTTTAGAACAAATTCGATCATTTTTAAATATTATGGAGGTGTATCATGCCAATACACTTTAATTATCGCTATTATTTAGATGAAACAACCTATGAAAGCCATCAATATTATTTAACAGCATGTGTAAATCAAAAAGTGGCATATTGTATTCAAGATGTGGGGGATGTAGTGACGTTTGCCGAGCGACAACAACATAACGGTAAATATGTTGCCTTATATTTGTCGTATGAAGCAGCTACTTATTTTAATCCTGAAATGGCGACAGTTCCAATTGAACACAAGAACGTCTACGCTGCGGCTTATGTGTTTGACCACGTAGACAAGGATATAACAGCACCTTTAACACAGAGACCTCAACATCAATGTCGGTTTCATTTTCAAGTGAAAACATCGCAACTTAAAGAACATATAAGAGCGATACAAGCGGCTATCGTAGAAGGTAATACATATCAGGTTAATTATACTACGCGATTAACGGATGATATCCGTTATTCAATTGCAGAGTTGTATTATAGCTTATTGCAACAGAATCATGGTTTTTATACTGCTTTGATTGATATGGAAGAGGTGCAAATTGCATCATTATCACCAGAACTATTTTTTCAACGAGGTCCATTTAAAGAGCAAGACGACATACTATTGAGTAAACCGATGAAGGGAACGATTGGGAGAGGTCAAACTGAACAAGAAGACGAGCAAAACTTTAAGACATTACGACAGTCTACTAAAGATAGAGCGGAGAATGTAATGATTGTTGATTTATTACGCAATGATTTGAGTCGCATAGCGCAAACAGGAACAGTCAAAGTATATCAACCCTTTCATATAGAGGCATACGAAACAGTCTTTCAAATGACGTCCATGGTAACAGGTGCCGTCAATCAGACCACGCGACTGACGGAGATATTAGCAGCTCTGTTCCCATGTGGGTCCATTACAGGTGCGCCAAAGATTAATACAATGAAATATATTCAAGCATTAGAACAAGTACCAAGATATGCATATTGTGGGACAATAGGATTATTAATCCCAAATGGTAAAGCCATTTTTAATGTGCCAATCCGTACGATTCAATATATAAATGAAAAGGCGGTATATGGTGTCGGTGCTGGCATTACGATAGATTCTGTACCAGAACAAGAGGTTCAAGAATTTTTTGATAAAACGAAAATACTGGAGAGATTATAATGCAGTTATTTGAAACTATACGATTAGATGAAGGTACTTTCCCCAGATTGTCATATCATAAATCAAGAATGATGCGCTCGGCTAAAGCTTTGGGTTTTATGTTTGATGAGCAACAGTGGGTGCAATGCATTGAAAAGGTATTAGGGACACATACTAATGGATGTTTTAGAGTGAAGTTGTTATTGAATAAAGATGGCTCGATGGATACTGTGGTGGCTCCAATTTCTGTAAAGCAACGATTTACTGCAAAATTACAACAAGTAGCACAACAAGTGAATTCATCTTATGTTGTCAATAAAACAACAGAAAGAGCACATTTAACACACAATCATCAGACTGATCTTGTATTACTATATAATGAAGATGGTAAGATCTTAGAATTTGATATTGGTAACGTGATGATTAAAGAAAATAACCAGTATTATACGCCAATATATCGAGGCGACTTTTTACGTGGATGCATGAGACAGTCAATGTTAGATCAAGGGCAACTCATGCTAAAAGATTATGATGTAACTGAATTGGAATCCAAATTAATCAGTGGAGAGGTACAGCTTTTTCTGATAAATAGTTTGAGAGAGGTTGCCGAGGTAGAAATTTATCTATAGAATATAGTAGGTAAAAGCATGGTGTACCATGACACAAACATAAAGAAACAAGAGATTGCAATGTGAGTTTACGAATAATAAAATATATTGAAAAATTGTGAATAGTGAGTGATGCAACATGATGATACTGGTTTGGGCATTGATAATCATAATAATTTCTGTGACTACCCGTTGGGTGACGCGCATATTAATTCAAAAAGAAAGTGTATATATAACACGACTTGTCGCTTCCGTATCATGCGCAATTCAATTTGTTTTTGTCTATTTGCTCATGAAAGCAATCGTATATTATTTGGCACAAGCACTAGACGTATTCTATCGATAGTAACAATTTATGAGGTGAACCTATGAAAATATATAGTCAAGGAGACCAAGCAATCGTCGTTTCTATAGAAAAAGAGGTCTCCAAAGATTTAACAGAAGATTTATTAGCATTGAAAAAATATTTAGCAGATAAAAACTATCCATTTATTACAGAAATCGTGCCTACGGAATCAGATATGATGATTTGCTATGATGCGCGAGACATGATTAAACATCATCATATACAGTCACCATTTTTATATATGAAAGCATTAATGCAAACGGTGCAACTAGAAATTAAACATGAAGAAGAAACGATAGCACCAGTTGAAATTCCAGTTGTTTATGGCGGTGATTATGGTCCGGATTTAGCATCACTGTTAAAACATTATAAAATGAACTTTGAAAAATTTGTAAAACGTCATACGCAATCAACATATTTTGTATCCATGATGGGTTATACACCAGGATTCCCGTATTTAACTGGTATGGACAAGCATCTTTTTGTGAATCATACAGGTGAGCATAAATCATTTATCCCTGCTGGATCTGTTATTATTGAAGGTAAAAAGACAGGTATCACTACGACTGATACATATGGTGATTGGTTAGTCATTGGTTATACCCCAGTGAAGTTGTTTACGCCAGAATTTGAAGATTTTACGAAATTAAAGCTTGGGGATAACGTAGTATTCAAGGCTGTTTCAGAGCAAGAGTTGGATTTAGGAGGCTTTAAACCATGTCAATCATAATAGAAGGAGAAGGCTTATTCTCGAGTTTTCAAGATTTTGGCAGAACAGGCTATGAGCATGATGGGGTAATTCCTGGTGGCGCACTTGATCCACTATCTCATGAAATTGCGAATCGACTAGTTGCTAATGATAAACATGAAGCGACATTAGAAATGACAAATAGAATGGCAAGTTTTCGTTTTACAGAGCCAACCTTGATTGCATTGAGTGGTGGGAGTTTTAAAGCGAAAACGGCACATATGAATGTATTGCCTAATAAACTTTATTTAATGGAAAAAGGTGATGTACTTGAGTTTACTGAAACAAAGCACACCTCTAGAGTTTATTTAGCAGTAGGCGGTGGATTTGAGTTAGAAGAATGGCTCGGCTCTACCTCTACCGATTTCAAAGTTAAAATTGGTGGGTTTCATGGTCGTAAATTAAAAAAAGGCGATGAAATCAACATGAAACGTGATTATACTGAACGACACCACAAACTATTTGAAAATCTAGAAGAGACCCATCAAACAGATTGGGGCATCGATGGCTATGCGCTTTCTTTTAACTACATGTCGGATGTATTTCATGTAATTAAAAATAAAGGTACTGAAGATTTTGAGCAAAAAGCGTTGAGTCGTTTTACTTCAGGAGAATATAAAGTGACTAGCAAAGCGAATAGAGTTGGTATGTATGTTGAAGGTAAGCCTGTGAAAGCATTTTACGAAGATATGCCTGCGCATCAATCAGTGCAAATTGGTACGATTCAAGTAAAAAGAGATGGCACGCCAATCATATTATTAAATGATCATTATACTTTAGGGAGTTATCCGCAAATTGGTACAATCGCGAGTTATCATTTAACGAAATTAGGTCAGAAACACCAAGGAACTAAATTGAAGTTTCAATTCATTGATGTGGAAAGTGCAGAGAAGAATCTCATTAAATACACAAATTGGTTGAATCAACTGTTCCATGGTATTGAATATCGTATGCAATTAGAAATGTTGAAGTAATGCCAATCGAATTTTAAGTAGAACTAAAACTGTAGTCTTTCATTAATGTAAATGAAGGATTACAGTTTTTTATTATGACTGTATATATGGAAATTAGCTAAATGAAATCTATACGACCCAAGCCCGATTATCATGTTCGATTTTTAACGTATAATTTAAAAGCGTATTATTTAGTTAATGGTAGGTTCATCGTACGTTAATAAGGCGTTAACATAGTGTTAATGAAGGAAATTAATGTGTGAAAAAGTGTGTTTTTACTTGATATTTCACTTCGTTTGCTTTATATTTATTAATTGAACTATGTGCGTTTTGTTACGAAAGTGTTACAAACTTATACTGTTTGTAAATTCGATATTAACTTCAGTTAATATGTAAACAAAACATTTAAAATTTTAGCTAGATATAACATTTATATTTAGAAAAACTTACACAATGAAACGATAACTAATGAAAAAATCGAACTAATGCTTAACACATATAAATTTAAATCTACATATGAACGAGATTTTAATGAATATTAAATTAAAGCATGACTATAAGACTAGAAACGACAGAAAGCATCGTGAGAATTTAACAACAATTACACGTAACTTGCCATTGCACGAAGGTTGGACAACGAAACAACCTATACTAATCTATATCGGGGGATAAGAACATGAGTTTACACAAAAAGAAACTGACTCTTTTTGCGTTTTTTATTTTGACAGTGCTCACTGTCACATTAAAGACGTATTTTTCATACTATGTTGATTTTTCTTTGGGTGTTAAGGGATTAGTTCAGAACTTAATCTTATTAATGAATCCATACAGCTTAATTGCATTAGTACTGAGTATATTTTTATTTTTTAAAGGTAAGAAAGCGTTCTGGTTCATCTTCATTGGTGGATTCTTATTAACATTCTTACTATATGCCAACGTCGTATATTTTAGATTCTTTTCTGACTTTTTAACATTCAGCACGTTAAATCAAGTCGGCAATGTGGAATCTATGGGCGGCGCAGTGACTGCATCGTTTAAATGGTACGACTTTGTATATTTTATTGATACAATTATCTACTTATTTGTATTAATTTTTAAACAAAATTGGATTGATAAGCGCGTATTTAGCAAAAAATTTGTACCTGTCGTAATGGCAGCATCAGTAGCATTATTCTTCTTAAACTTAGCGTTTGCAGAATCTGATCGTCCAGAATTATTGACGCGTACATTTGACCATAAATACTTAGTTAAATATTTGGGACCATTTAACTTTACAGTTTATGATGGTGTTAAAACGATTCAGAACAACCAACAAAAAGCATTGGCAAATGAAGATGATTTAACGAAAGTATTAAACTATACAAAACAAAAAAATACTGAACCGAATAAAGAATACTTCGGCGCAGCGAAAAAGAAAAATATTATTAAAATTCACTTGGAAAGTTTCCAAACATTTTTAATTGATAAGAAAGTGAATGGTAAAGAAGTAACACCATTCTTGAATAAACTTTCTACAGGTAAAGAAGGATATAGATATTATCCAAACTTCTATCATCAAACGGGACAAGGTAAGACGTCAGATTCAGAGTTTACAATGGACAACAGTTTATTCGGTTTACCACAAGGGTCTGCATATTCTCTAAAAGGGGATAACACTTATCAATCATTACCAGCAATCCTAGATCAGAAACAAGGTTATACATCTAGTGTTATGCATGGTGATTACAAAACATTCTGGAACCGTGATCAAGTATACAAACACTTCGGCATAGATAAGTTCTATGACGCAACGTACTATGATATGTCAGAAGAAAATATTGAGAACTTGGGTCTTAAAGATAAAGAATTCTTTAAAGAGTCCGCGGATTACTTGGCTAAAGAGAAACAACCTTTCTACAATCACTTAATCACGTTGACTAACCATTATCCATTTACAGTATCTGCAGAAGATGCATCAATTGAAAAACCAAATACTGGTGATTCAACAGTTGATGGTTATATTCAAACAGCTAGATACTTAGATGAATCGTTAGAAGAATTTGTTAACGAGTTGAAGAAAAAAGGATTGTATGATGATTCAGTTATTATGATCTATGGTGACCACTATGGTATTTCAGAAAATCATAATAAAGCAATGGAAAAATTATTAGGTGAAGATATTACACCAGCTAAATTTAATGATTTAAACCGTACTGGTTTCTGGTTGAAGATTCCTGGTAAGGAAGGTACTGTAGATAAAACATATGCGGGTCAAGCAGATGTAATGCCTACAATGTTACACTTATTAGGTATCGATACGAAGAACTACTTGATGATGGGTACAGACTTATTATCTAAAGATCATAATGATACAGTACCATTTAGAAATGGTGACTTTGTTACAAAAGATTATAAATACGTAAATGGTAGAATTTATGATAATAAGAATAATGAACCTATGACAGAGAAACCTAAAGACTTCGATAAACGTAAACAACAGTCTGAAAAAGACTTGCAAATGAGTGACGATGTGCTTAATGGTGACTTGTTAAGATTCTATGACAACCCTGACTTCAAGAAAATTAAACCATCTAACTATGAATATAAACCAGGTCCAAAAGGACAAGAGAAAAAATAATTAAAAAAGTGTTAACGAGCGATATCGCTCGTTAACACTTTTTTTATGGAAGTAGGACAGAAACCTAACTTTTTTGTAAGGAGTTCGTTGCTCCTAGCCTTTATTAAGCAAGGGCTAGGACAGGGATTGGCAAAAGACTAGTTAAAATCAAATATTTTAATTTGTTATCTACTATCTAATTGAAAAAAACTGAGACAAATATTTTTGTCTCAGTTTCAGTGTTAAAATAAAATGGAACCTTTATCCAAGTGCAACATCGAGTATCATCATGATAGTGAAACCAATCATTAAACTTAACGTTGCCAAATCAGTATTATTACTTGCTTGTGAATCAGGAATAAGTTCTTCCACAACAACAAAAATCATTGCCCCAGCTGCAAATGCGAGCGCATAAGGCAACATAGGTGTAATAACTAGGACAGCCGCAGCGCCAATCGTTGCAAAGATAGGTTCAACAATTGCTGAAGCCTGACCATAATTAAATGCTTTCCATCTTGATGCACCGGCTGCTCTAATAGGCATAGATAATGCTGCACCTTCTGGAATATTTTGGATACCGATACCAATCGCTAATCCAAGTGCACCTAAAAATGTTGCTTGGCCGTTACCTGCAACAATGCCTCCGAAAGCGACACCAATAGATAAACCTTCTGGAATATTATGCAATGTAATTGCTAAAACAAGTAGTGTATTTTTATTGAGTTTTTTTGTGCCTACACCTTCATGGTATTGGTTCTTATCTTGGGTGTTAGGGTGTATGTGTGGTATGACTAAATCTAATGCACGAATAAAAAAACCACCCAATAGAAAACCGATAGCTGCAGGTAACCATGGAAAGGCAGAGCCTTCGCCATAATCGATAGCTGGTTGTAACAGTGACCAAAAACTGGCAGCAATCATAATTCCCGCTGCAAAGCCTTGCATTGAATTTAATATTTTGTCATTGACGCGTTTAAAAACAAATACAGAAGCTGCACCTAATGCAGTCAGTAGCCATGTGATGATACCTGCGATTAATGCTTGGATATAAGGAGGTAAGTCTTGGAAAATTTCTGACATAAGCTTTGCTCCTTTGTATCATTTGAGTTCAAAAAGGTGTATAATATATAGAACTGAAATTAAGTTTAACAGAAATAATTATAATTTTCGATATTAAAAAGGATGTTGGACAATGGAAGCATACAAAATTGAACATTTACATAAATCATATGCCGATAAAATCATTTTTGATGATTTGCAATTGTCTATTTCTGAGGGTGAAAAAATAGGACTTGTTGGTATAAATGGAACAGGAAAAAGTACGTTATTGAAAGTAATTGCAGGTTTGGATGAAGACTTTGATGCAGAAGTATCACATCCTAACGCATATCGCATTCGTTATTCCTCACAGAAACAAACATTTGATAACGATATGACAGTGTTTGAAGCGGTATTGACTTCGGAAACGAAAACGTTACAAATTATACGTACATATGAAGCTGCATTGAATCAATATACGGAGACTCAACGCGAAGAAGATTTCCAAAAAATGATGCAAGCACAAGAAGCCATGGATACACATCAAGCTTGGGATTATAGTGCTGAGATTAAAACGATTTTGTCTAAATTAGGTATTTATGATACGACGAAACGCGTACGTGAACTGTCAGGTGGACAACAAAAGAGAGTTGGATTAGCTAAGACACTCATTGAACAACCTGATTTATTATTACTTGATGAACCGACCAACCATTTAGACTTTGAATCGATACACTGGCTTATTAACTATGTGAAACAATATCCACACACTGTATTATTCATCACACATGATCGCTACTTTTTAAATGAAGTTTCTTCACGCATTTTAGAATTAGATCGAGGCAAGTTGACGACATATCCAGGTAATTATGAAGACTATATCGCACAACGTGCCGAAAATGAAGTTATAGAGCAGAAACAACAGGCCAAACAGCAATCGCTATATAAAAAAGAATTAGCATGGATGAGAGCCGGCGTTAAAGCGCGTACAACGAAACAACAAGCACGTAAAAACAGGTTTGAAGATCTTGAACAAGATGTTAAAAATCAACATCAACAAGATAAGGCATCTCTAAATTTGGCATATTCAAGACTTGGCAAACAAGTATATGAATTGGAACATCTCACAAAACGTATCAATGGTAAAACACTTTTTGAAGATATAACACAAATTATTCAAAGTGGTGAACAGATTGGTATCGTTGGTCCGAATGGTGCGGGTAAAACGACGTTATTAAATATCTTAAGTGGTGAAGATAAGGACTATGAAGGTGATTTGAAAATCGGTCAAACAGTAAAGGTAGCTTATTTTAAACAAACTGAAGAACGACTAGACCGTGATATTAGAATGATAGATTACTTAAGAGAAGAAAGTGAAGTTGCTAAAGAAAAAGATGGAACTGCCGTTTCCATTACGCAACTACTTGAACGCTTTTTATTTCCTAGTTCAACACATGGAAAGAAAATATACAAATTATCTGGTGGCGAACAAAAGCGTTTATATTTATTAAAATTATTAGTTCATCAACCTAATGTGCTGTTATTAGACGAGCCAACGAATGACTTAGACACAGAAACGCTCACAATATTAGAGGATTATGTAGATACATTTGGTGGAGCGGTCATTACCGTAAGTCATGATAGGTATTTTTTAAACAAAGTAGCACAATCTTATTGGTATATCCATGATGGTCAAATGGAACGTATTGTGGGTACGTTTGAAGATTATGAAGCATATAAAAAAGAACAAGATCAATTAAAAGAACAACAGAAACAACAAACTAAAGTTAAGCAACCTGTAGAGAAGAAAAAGAAAAAAGGATTGTCTTATAAAGAGCAAAAAGAGTATGAGATGATTGTTGAACGTATAGATACAACTGAACTGCGTCTAGAAGAAATCGAAGCAGAGATGGTTGCGGCGAGTTCAGATTATGCAAAAATTAAAGAATTGAGCGAAGAACAACGCCATTTGAATGCGATATACGAAGATGATATTGCAAGATGGAGCGAACTTGAAGAACAAAAAGAACAATGAGGGATTTTATAATATGGAGTCAACTTTATCGCATTATTTTGGCTATGACACATATCGTCCAGGCCAGAAAGAAATCATAACAAAAGTATTGAATCATCAAAATGTGCTAGGGGTATTACCTACTGGTGGGGGTAAGTCAATTTGTTATCAGGTACCGGGATTAATGATGGGTGGCACAACAATTGTCATCAGTCCGTTAATTTCATTGATGAAAGACCAAGTTGATCAATTAAAGGCCATGGGTATTCGCGCAGCATATTTAAATAGTAGTTTAACGCAAAAACAACAAAAGGAAATTGAAGGACAACTGAGAAAAGGTGAAATTCAATTTCTATATGTGGCACCAGAACGCTTTGATAATTCGTATTTCATAAGATTATTACAGCAGTTAAAGATTCACCTTATTGCCTTTGATGAGGCGCACTGTATTTCAAAATGGGGTCACGATTTTAGACCAAGTTACCAAGATGTTATTCATAAAGTTTTTGCATTGCCGCAAGATTTTACAATTGTTGCATTGACAGCAACGGCAACGATAGAAGTTCAAAAAGACATCATGGAACGATTGAATATTGATAAAAATGATGAAATTAAAACAAGTACAAAAAGACGTAACCTTGTATTTCAAGTTAATCCAACATATCAACGACAGAAATTTGTGATGGAATACGTGAAGACGCACAAAAATGCAGCAGGTATTATCTATTGTTCGACACGTAAACAAGTCGAAGAACTTCATGAAGCTCTAGAAAGTAATGACATTGATAGTACAATTTATCATGCTGGGTTATCAAATAAAGAGCGTGAAGCAGCACAAAATGACTTTGTATATGATCGAGTGCGTGTTGTAGTAGCTACAAATGCGTTTGGTATGGGGATTGATAAATCGAATGTGAGGTTTGTCATTCATTATAATATGCCAGGCGATTTAGAATCTTATTACCAAGAAGCGGGTCGTGCGGGTCGTGACGGTTTGAAAAGTGATTGCATTTTATTGTTCAGTGAACGAGATATTGGTTTGCATCAATACTTTATTTCTTCATCTAAAGCGGATGAAGATTACAAAGATAAAATGGGCGAAAAACTGAATAAAATGATGCTTTATACCAAAACCAAAAAATGCTTAGAGGCAACATTGGTTCATTATTTTGAACCCAACGAGAAGTTGGAAGAATGTGAACAATGTAGTAATTGTGTTGTGGAGAATAAAACGTATGATATGACAGACGAAGCTAAAATGATTGTAAGTTGTATCGCACGTATGAAACAACAAGAAAGCTACAGTGTTATTATTCAAGTGCTTAGAGGTGAAGATTCAGATTATATTCGCTACTGTGATTATAATCAATTATCGACACATGGCATTATGAAACAATATACAACGTCAGATTTAAGTCATTTAATAGATGAATTAAGGTTCAAAGGCTTCTTAAATGAGCATGATGAAATACTCATATGCGATAATTCCGTTAAAAAACTATTGAGCAATGAAGTCAAAATTTATACGACACCATTCAAACGTAAGACAAAAGAAAAAGTTCATATCAATACGGTTGAAGGTGTAGATCGTGCGCTCTTTGATGAATTAATAGACGTGCGTAAGCAATTAAGCGATTCATTGAGTATACCACCTGTGAGTATTTTCTCTGATTTTACTTTAGAAGAATTTGCAAAAAGAAAACCGGAATCTAAGCAGGAAATGATTTTAATTGATGGTGTTGGTAGCTATAAATTAAAACATTATTGTCCAAAATTTTTAGAGAAGATCCAAACGTATAAGGCAAAAATTTAAAAAGCTAAATATTTTATTTTTATTGGTTATATGTATATAATTATCACAAATTGTAAGCGTTGTTGAAACGTGGATTAGTTTAATAAAGGCGAAGTTAAATTGACAATTATTTATATTCTGTGTGCAATCAAATGTCATGGATATAAGTTTGTCTAGTGTTAACTTCGCTTTTTGCATAAATAAAACAAAAATTCCCGACAATACAAAGCTTTGATTTTTTTGATGAAAATTACATGAAATATAAGACAATAGGGAATATAAATTGAAAAACGCAGTGCATTTTAAAGCCATATGCGTATAAAAATGAAGGTGACAAAGTGATAGAGTTTAAAAATGTAGTGAAACGTTACGGTGATAAAAAGGCTGTTGACGAAATTAGTTTTAATATAAAAGAAGGTGAGTTTTTTGTATTGATTGGTCCTTCAGGTTGTGGAAAGACTACAACTTTAAAAATGATTAATCGTTTAATTTCACTTTCAGAAGGTTATATTTATTTTAATAATAAACCAATTAGTGATTATCCGATATATGAAATGCGTTGGGATATAGGCTATGTATTGCAACAAATTGCACTATTCCCACATATGACGATTAAGGAGAATATTGCACAAGTACCACAAATGAAGAAATGGACAGATGCGTCGATAGATCAACGTGTGGATGAACTAATGGAAATGGTGGGTTTAGAGCCAGAAGTTTACAAAAATAGGAAGCCTGCTGAACTATCTGGTGGTCAACAGCAACGTGTAGGTGTGGTGCGTGCACTTGCCGCTGATCCACCTGTCATATTAATGGATGAGCCCTTTAGTGCATTAGATCCTATTAGCCGAGAAAAATTACAGGACGATTTGATTGATTTACAATTAAAAATTAAGAAAACAATTGTCTTTGTAACACATGATATTCAAGAAGCAATGAAATTAGGTGACCGTATTTGTTTGTTAAACGAGGGACATGTTGAACAAATAGACACACCTGAAGGTTTTATCAAAAATCCGAAAAATGAATTCGTGAAACAATTTATGGGAGATAAATTAAATCGTACTGTAAATGATATACAGTTATCTGAATTAACTGAGAGACTCATGTTGAATGAACAAGAGGCTAAACAAGGCTATCCTATAGTCGATAGTAGTCAATATATAAGTGATATTTACCACGAATTAGCCAATCATGAAGCGATCATAATCGATAATACGACAACGGGCACGCAACATGTACTTAAACGACAAGATGTCTTTGAAATGTTATCAGAACGGAACGAAGGAGGGCGTCAAGCATGAATGAACTCTTTCATACATTATCAGAACGAAAAGGACAGCTGATTACAACGATTTTTGAACATATACAAATATCATTTATAGCTTTACTCATTGCGGCATTGATAGGTGTACCGTTGGGCATATACCTTACCAAAACTCGTAAATTAGCCGAAATTGTAATGAATATTGCAGCAGTGCTACAAACGATACCGTCACTTGCGTTATTAGGTTTGATGATTCCATTATTTGGTATTGGCAAGATTCCAGCAGTAATTGCACTTGTTGTATATGCATTATTACCAATTTTAAGAAATACATATACAGGTATTAATGAGGTTGATGGCTCATTAGTTGAAGCGGCTAAAGGTATTGGAATGAAGCCTGGCCGTCGTTTAACTAAAGTGGAGTTACCAATTGCAATGCCCGTGATAATGGCTGGTATTCGAACGGCGATGGTACTTATTATTGGTACGGCAACTTTAGCTGCATTAATCGGTGCAGGTGGTTTAGGTGATCTCATCTTATTAGGTATCGATCGCAATGATGCGTCACTTATTTTAATAGGTGCTATTCCAGCAGCGTTACTCGCAATTTTATTCGATTTAGTGCTACGTTACATGCAAAAATTATCTTATAAAAAGTTACTTATCTCACTTGGTGCGATTGTTATTATATTATTGCTAGTAATTATCGGACCGATGTTAGCGCAAAAAGGTGATAAGGTGACGTTAGCAGGTAAACTAGGTTCAGAGCCGTCTATTATTACAAATATGTATAAGATTTTAATAGAGCAAGAAACGGATAATAGCGTAGAAGTTAAAGACGGTATGGGAAAAACATCTTTCTTATTCAATGCCTTAAAGTCTGATGATATAGATGGTTATTTAGAATTTACCGGTACAGTTTTAGGCGAATTGACGAAAGAAGATTTGAAATCAAAACAAGAAGATAAAGTTTATAAACAAGCGAAAGCTAGTCTAGAAAATAAATATGATATGACTATGTTACAGCCAATGAAGTATAATAACACGTATGCTTTAGCAGTGAAGAAGGATTTTGCAGATAAACATCACTTGAAAACAATTGGTGATTTAAACAAAGTTAGTGATCAGATTAAACCTGGATTTACATTAGAGTTTAATGATCGTGGTGACGGTTATCCTGCAGTCAAAAAAGCATATGGACTTGATTTAGGCAACGTTAAGACAATGGAGCCTAAGTTACGTTATCAAGCCGTTGAAAATGGCGACATTAATTTAATCGATGCCTATTCTACAGATGCCGAATTAAAACAGTATGATATGGTTGTATTAAAAGATGACAAACATGTATTTCCACCATATCAAGGCGCACCAATGTTTAAAGAATCGTATCTTAAAGAACATCCTGAAATTAAGAAACCATTAAATCGTTTAGCAGGTAAAATTTCAGATGAAGATATGCAACAAATGAACTATAAAGTAACGGTTAAAAAAGAAGACCCATATCAAGTTGCGAAAGAATATTTAGAAAAACATCATCTTATTAAATAAAAATAATTAAAATATGAGTTCAAAAATGTCATATCTGATATGTGATCATTTTATTTGAACTCATATTTTTAATTTTAAGCATAAATAAACCGTATGGATACATTGATTTCAATTAGAAAATAGGTTTATAATAGTGGATAAGTTTTGAAATTTCTGCAAATTTAAGGAGGACCGATGCAACAATGAAAAAACAAATTGAACAACTCTCAGCTTATGAACCAGGATTATCGCCACGCGCATTAAAAGAAAGCTACGGTATTGAAGGTGAGTTACATAAATTAGCTTCCAATGAAAATTTATATGGCCCGTCTCCAAAAGTTAACGAAGCAATTCAAGCGCACTTAGATGAACTACAATACTATCCTGAAACAGGTTCTCCATCAATCAAAGAAGCAATCAGTAAGCAACTTAATGTTGATCCAGCGCGTATATTATTTGGTGCTGGTTTAGATGAAGTGATTTTAATGATTTCCCGTGCAGTGCTTACGCCAGGTGATAAAATTGTGACAAGTGAAATGACTTTTGGGCAGTATTATCATAATGCAATCGTCGAATCGGCAAATGTTGTTCAAGTGCCATTGCAAAATGGAGGATTTGATTTAGAAGGTATTTTAAATGAAATTGATGATGACACCAAACTAGTATGGTTATGTAATCCTAATAATCCTACGGGTACTTATTTTACACATGAAGTGTTAAGTAATTTCTTAGAACGCGTACCTAGTCACGTACCAGTCATCATTGATGAAGCTTACGTGGAATTTGTAACAGCGGATGATTTTCCAGATACGCTTGCTTTACAACAACAATATGCCAATGCCTTCCTTTTACGTACGTTTTCTAAGGCATATGGACTTGCAGGTATGCGTATTGGTTATGTTATTGCTCCGAAAGAAGCAATTGAAAAATATAATATTATACGTCCACCATTTAACGTGGGACGTTTGTCAGAATATGCGGCATTAGCAGCGTTCGAAGATCAAGCATACTTATCTTCTATTCGCACACGTAATGCTGAAGAAAGAGAAAAATTCTTTGAGTTAGCGCAAAGTGAACATTTTTATCCAAGTCAAACGAACTTTGTTTTTGTTAATACGGATAAACCACAAGCATTATATGAAGCGTTATTAAAAGTAGGGTGCATAACTCGACCGTTTCCAAATGGTGTTCGTATTACAATTGGCTTCCCGGAACAAAACGCTGCCATGAGGGAAGTGTTGGAAACATTTGAATTTTAAGTTGGCTTGCAATATTATTTTATGGAAAAGCATTATTGATATTGTAACTATGTGCAACTTTGATTTCACTGAAAAATATTTGCTATACTTAATTTGTTAATGATTATGAAGTTAAAGGGAGAAGTGTAGTACATGACTAGAAAATCGATAGCGATTGACATGGATGAAGTATTGGCTGACACAGTAGGCGCTTTGATTGAAGATGTAAATAAGCGTACAGATTTAGGTATTACCATTGATATGTTAGATGGTAAAAAATTACGCCATGCAATGCCTGAACATGATGGTTTATTGACGGAAATTTTGCGTGAACCAGGATTTTTCAAGAAATTGGAAGTAATGGCAGATGCACAATCTGTAGTGAAAAAACTGACAGAGCATTATGATGTATATATCGCTACTGCAGCTATGGACGTACCTACTTCGTTTCACGATAAATATGCTTGGTTAAGAGAATATTTCCCATTTTTAGATCCACAGCAATTCGTCTTTTGTGGACGTAAAAATATTGTGAAGGCGGACTATTTAATTGATGATAATCCAAGACAATTAAGTATTTTTACAGGCACACCAATTATGTATACAGCAACACATAATATTAATGATGACCGATTTATACGTGTGAATAATTGGAAAGATGTAGAACACTATTTCTTGGGAGATAGTGAATATCAAATTTAAATAGACATAAAAAGTGAGCACTCTAACGTTGAGTGCTCACTTTTTATGTTTTTAGGGATTTTCAGATTCAATTTGTTCTGCCGCATCATTGTCTGGCAATGTTAAGATGCGAATCGCATTAGGAATGATCTCAATATTAAGTGGTGTTTGTAACGCAATTTCACCATCTATATCAACTTTCATTTGTGGTTCTGTTTCGATAGTAATATGCTTAGATAACAAATGTTTGATGCCATCTGTCATGTTATTCCAATTCATACTATCTCTTTGTTTGAAAATGTCATTTAAGACACTTGTACGTTCTTCAGTAAATACAAATGTGTTTAAGTATCCATCATTCGGAGAAAGGTCAGTTAATGGTATACGACTTCCACCGATAAAAGGGCCGTTTGCAACAGCTAACATTGAGGTATTGCCTTCCACGGTTTGGTCATCGGTGGTGATTTTATAATCAAAATGCTCAGGATTTAATAATGTCTTAACGGTTGAACCAACATAACTAAGTTTACCGAAGACATCCTTGTTACCATTTTGGACATTTTCTGCATTTTGAACAATTAGTCCAAGACCGACAAAATTCAAGGCGTACTGGCCATTTACTTTCATCACGTCATAGGATTTTAATTCTGCCGAGATTAATTGTTGGCTCGCAATTTTATGACGTGGATTAAGGTTCAACGTTTTTGTGAAATCATTAAAAGTACCGCCCGGAATAATGCCAATTGGTACGTCTAATTCACTTTCCATTACGCCATTGATTAATTCATTAACCGTACCATCGCCACCTAGAATGAAGACAATGTCAACATCATCACTATAACTTTGATCTTTTATTTTTTGACAAAATGCAATGATGTCACCTTCATTCTCACTTAACTGTATCGATAAATGTTTGCAGAAAGTTGTTAAAGAGGTCGCAACATCTCCTAAACCTCGGTATATATCTTTAATACCTGTGTGTTCATGGTAAAATAATACGCCATGATTATATTTTTTATTCGTCATTCTATTCACCATATTTCTCTTAAATTTAATTTCTCTATATAACTGTGTACCCATTTTTAGCTAAAAGTAAATATATGATAAAAGTACTGCTCTATATCTTTCTTTTTCAGTATAATTAAGGACTTAAATAGTGTTTGTTTTTATGTAGTGTATTTCGAAATCCTAACATATCTTTAATACCTAGACTCCTTGTACATAAAGTTGTACAACTAATTTGACTAGAAAAGGAGGGTTAAAGATGACAATCATTACTTATTCAAATGCACGGAAAGCGTTTAGAAAACTGATTGATAAAGTGAATGATGATAATGATATAGTAACAATTACAACAAATGACCGTAACGCAGTACTAATGGGGGAAGATGATTATAACGCTATTATGGAAACACTTTATTTACAACAGACCCCGGCTAATGCGCAACATCTTGCTCAATCAATAGCTGAAGTTGAAAAAGCTTACATGATGGAAGTAGATATTGACGATTATGAGTAACTACAATATCACTTTTACATATTCAGCATTTAGAGATTATCAATATTGGCAACTTCAGGATAGAAAATTGATGAAAAAGATTAATAATTTAATCAAAAGTATACAACGCGAAGGTATTTTGGACGGTGAAGGTAAACCTGAGCCCTTGATTGGAAATTTAAAAGGGTACTGTAGTAGAAGAGTTAATCATGAACATAGATTAGTTTACGCAATTAGAGACAATCATATTGTCATTATATCTTGTAGATATCACTATTAATGCGAATGATTGCGCTATTATTTATTAGTACCTGTAATGAGCGACAACATTATTTAATAACAAAAAATCACCATTTCCTTTAATTCAATTAAGAGGAAATGGTGATTTTTGAAATTATGAAATTAGTATTCTGAAATAATATAATTCAATATAATGTATGTTGCCTAATGTATCTATTTGATACCACGCATGCCTTTTACAATTTTCGGAACAAAGGCAAGGATGATAAGGCTGACTACAATTGCGATACCACCTAGGAATAGGAAGTAGTTTTTATAGCCAAGCGGTTCGATAAGTTTAACCAATGTACCATTAATTGCTTGTGCACAGGCATTCGTCAAGAGCCATAAACTCATCATTTGTGTGTTAAATGCCTTAGGTGCAAGTTTAACTGCTGCGCTATTACCTGTAGGAGATAAGCACAATTCACCAATTACACAAATGATATACGATAGAATAACCCAGTTTACACTTAAATCATTGCCCGCTGTATGTCCGATTAAGCCAATCATGATATAAGACGCACCAGCGAGTGTTGCACCAAGTACAAATTTAGTTGCTAAGCTTGGTTGACGGCGTGCCATTTTTGCCCAAATAAGTGAAATGACAGGTGCTAATAAAACGATAAATAATGGGTTAATCGACTGGAACAGAGCAGGACCAAAATCGGCTTTCCAACCGAAAAGATTTAGTTTCATATCACTGCTCTCAAATGCAAATAGATTAAGTACGTTTGCACCTTGTTCTTGAATAGACCAGAAGACTACACCTAGAATGAATAGTGGTATAAATGAAATAACACGTGAACGTTCATCATCAGTCACTTCTTTACTACGAATCATAATAGTGAAATAAATAATTGGCAGTGCAACACCAAGTACTAACAACGCGGTACTTACTATATTAAATGATAGCGTGCCAGTTAATCCTGTAATGATTAATACGGCTGCGATGATTGCAATTGCAATGGCAAATATTAAGCCATATTTTTTCTTCTCACTTTGATTTAATGGGTTAGTTGGTTTAGTACCAACTTCACCGATATTTTTCTTGTTGAAAATCATGTACCAAACAAGGCCTAATGCCATACCAACAGCTGCAATCAAGAATCCAGCATGGAAATTACCTGAACCTACGAAGCGATCTAAAATTAATGGTGAAAGTAGACCACCTAAGTTGACGGACATATAGAAAATAACGAATCCTGCATCGATACGTGTATCATTTTCAGGATAAAGTCTGCCTACGATATTTGAAATACTTGGTTTCATGAGGCCTGATCCGACGATGATAAAGAACATAGAAATAAATAAGCCCACGATATGTAAAGGTAAACTTAAGAATATATGCCCAATAATGATTAGGACGCCTCCGTAAAATGTCGCGGCACGTGTACCAGTAATTCTATCTGAAATCCAACCTCCTAGTACAGAAGTCATATAGATTAGGGCGCCATATACAGCCATAACTGACTGGGCTGTCCCTTTATCCATGCCTAGTCCACCATCTTTTATAGCAAAGTACATATAAAAAATGAGTAGTGCACGCATGCCATAATAGCTAAAACGTTCCCAGAACTCTACGAAAAATAACACTCCGAGTCCTTTTGGATGTCCAAAAAAACCTTTTTGTGGAATAGATTTAGCTGCTTGTTCATGTTGTATGTATTTGTCTTGCATAAAACATTCCCGTCCTTTCTTGCTCCCAATAAAATGTATAAAAAAGATTTTACGCTTAATAAAATTAAATTGCAATAATATTCTCAAAATAAGAAAATTCGTAACATTCAGATTTTTAAATACATAAATTCAAAAATTTTAAAATTAGTACATTATATTTTGAGCCATTGAAACGTAGTGAAAAAGGAATTTAATTGAGTGTTATCAATTTTTTGTATTGCGTGTGTCACATTAATTAACGTAAGCATAATTATTTAAGAAGTAATGATGAGAAAGCAAGGGAAATTTGGCCAAAGAAAAACCAAACGCAATATTTACGCTTGGTTTTATAGAATATGAATTCTACATTATATGGTAATAATTAGTAAACGCCTTTCATTGCACGTTTTACTTTTGGTGAAACAAGTAATAATAATATACCGATAACGACTGCGACTAAACCTGAGTACATAAAGTAATCGCTTTGATTCATTTTCGTATATATCACAACAAGTTGTGCATTTAGATCTTGTGCTGTCGCATTACTTAACATCCATAAGCTCATCATACGAGCTGTAAAGGCAACAGGTGCCAATTTTGTAGTTGTTGATAAACCAACAGGTGAGATACACAATTCACCAACAGTGATAAGTAAGAAACTTAAAACTAACCACAGTGGATTAATTAGGTCATTTCCAGATGCTAATGGGATTATCATAACTAAATATGAAAGTCCTGCAATGATTGCACCGAATGCAAATTTATATACTGTAGGTGGGTTACGTTTGCCTAATTTCATCCATAGCGTTGCAAATACTGGTGCTAAGATAACAATAAAGACAGGGTTTAATGATTGTGCCCATGCGGCTGGAATTGAAAAATCAATTAAACCATTGGTAAGCACAGACATTTCAAGTTGTGTCTTTTTATCAGCGAATGATGCAAGTACTGTAGATCCTTGTTCTTGAATCATCCAGAATGCAACGGATGTGATATATAATGGTATGTAACTATAAACACGTGAACGCTCATCTTTTGTTACGTCTTTGTTAGTAATCATTACGACAAAAATATAAATTGGCAAAACGATACCAAGAACGGTGATGAAGAAACTGAAATTCTCTAATGTTAAATTACCTGTTAAATGTAAAATACCTAGGTAAGCTAAAAATAGTACTAATGTGCCAATAGAAATAAAACTGAATTTCTTAATTTCTGGCTTAGTAAGTGGATTAGGTACGTTGCGACCTGCAAACCCTAAATTCTTTTTGCGTTTAATCGCATAAACAACTAAACCACAGAACATACCGATAGCTGCTGCTAAAAAACCAGCATGGAAACTAATTCTTGTTTGTAAATAACCTGTAAGTAATGGAGCTGTTAAACTACCTAAGTTGATACCCATGTAGAATAAAGTGAATGCAGCATCTCGTCTTACATCATTACGATCGTATAATTCACCAACAGTAGTTGAGATATTTGGCTTTAATAAACCAGTACCAGCAATGATAACCGCAAGTGCTACCATGACTAACGTTAAATTATTTGGTAACGATAGTAGAATATGTCCAATCATAATTAGGAATCCGCCATAGAATACGGCATTTTGTGTACCGGTAATCCTATCTGCGATCCATCCACCGATTGCCCCTGACATATAAATTAATGTACCGTAAATGGCAACAATTTGAAGTGCGACAGCTTGTGGTAAGCCAAAACCGCCTTCAGCTACACTATAGTAAAGATAGTAAATTAAAATGGCTTTCATACCATAGTAACTGAATCTCTCCCAGAACTCAGTGAAAAATAATGTGCTTAATCCTTTTGGATGACCGAAGAAACCTGTACGTGGTGTACTTTCCATGATTTCTTCATGTGTATAACTTATCTTTTTCATAAATTCACTCCCCCTAAATGGTTGGATTAATTTTATAATGTTTTCACAAAAATAACAAGTGTATATTTCAATCGTACAAAATCATTTGTTCGTGACCTTTATTTCATATATCAAAATATAAAAAATAAAACTACTTAGACCAAAATACACTTTGGTCTAAGTAGTTTATATAGAATAGAAGAAGTGATTAACGGTTATCAATTTTTTCAGGATATAAATCGTGATTCATTAATCTGTGTTCTGCCATTTTTTCATATTTAGAGTCTGGACGACCATAATTTGTATATGGATCGATAGAAATGCCGCCACGAGGTGTGAACTTGCCCCAAACCTCAATATAATGAGGATCCATTAGTTCGATTAAATCGTTCATAATGATATTCATACAGTCTTCATGGAAATCACCATGATTTCTAAAGCTAAATAAATACAGCTTTAATGATTTTGATTCAACCATTTTTACATTTGGAATATATGAAATATAAATCGTAGCAAAATCTGGTTGACCAGTAATTGGACATAACGATGTGAATTCTGGACAATTAAATTTCACAAAGTAGTCGCGTCCTTGATGTTTATTATCAAATGATTCTAATACGTCAGGTCTATAATCAAAGTCATAAGTATTATTTTGATTACCAAGTAAGGTAATATCCTCTAATTCTGATTTATTACGTCCTTCTGTCATTTTAAATCGCTCCTTAAGATTTAGGATTTTGTTCTTCTTTTTGTATTGCTAAAGGTTGACGTCTTGCTTTTTCAAACATGTAGTAACTAGAACCGATAATGATAATATAACCAAGCACGGCATAAAAGTCCGGCGATTCTCCAAATAAGATAAAGCCAAATAACGCGGTGAATATAATCGATGCGTAAGTGAAAATAGATATATCTTTTGCTGGTGCGTAACTATAAGCTAATGTAATACCAATTTGTCCGGCAGCTGCTGCGAGTCCTGCGCCAATCAAGTACACAACTTGCATTAAAGTCATTGGTTCGAATGTGAAGGCTGTGAATGGTATTAATACGATAATTGAAAAGAAAGAGAAATAGAATACAATCGTATAAGGTGCTTCACGTGTGCTTAATGCTCTGACACAAGTATAGGCACTTGCTGCAAAAATACCTGAGAACAAGCCACCTAATGCAGGAATCATGGAAGATGAGAACTCAGGCTTAACGACAAATAACATACCGACGATGGCTACTACCATTGCCAAAAATTGATAATTACGCACTTTTTCATTTAAGAATAGTAAACTTAATAAAATTGTCCAAAATGGATTGAGTTTCATTAATGTATCTGCGTCACTTAAAATCATATGATCAATTGCATAGATATTTAATAACACACCAATTAAACCTAAAGTTGAACGAGAAATTAAAAGTGGCTGACTACTAAGTTTACCAAATAGTGGTTGTTTATATTTAAAAATAAAATAAAGTGGTATAAACATTGCTACTAAATTCCGGGCAAGCGATTTTTGAAATACGGGTAAGTCTCCAGCAAGTCTGAAAAAGACGGACATAAAGCTGAAACCGACTGCAGAAATTAAGATAGCAACGATACCCTTAACTTTAGGATTCACATATATCGCCTCAATTTTAAAATTTTAACGTATCTATATTAGCATAATTAATGAGAATATGTATATATGCTTGAAAGGTAAATGGAAGTGATGTATGATAATGAATACGAACAAACGTTCCGTATTTAGGTTGGACGATTTTTTGTTTTTATATTGATTTGATATATCTTGTGAGTGTTTTTAATTGTAAACAATACAGATGATGATCTGGAGCTAACTATAGTAATAGCAAGGCTTACAAAAATTTGGGAAAAAGCAAGTAATATTATCTTGAAAATGCTAAAAAAATTTTTGAAATTAAAAAATAGCAAGCTAACGTTGAATTGGTGCCATTTCTGTTCGTTAGTCAATATTTTGTCATAAACAAAGCCCTTTTAATAAGCTTGTGACTTATGTATAATGAAACACAGAATATAGTATTGATGACCAGGACGAAACACAATATATTGTGTTTTTGTGCGTGGTCAATTTATTTATAATAAATCAAAATTTAAGTAAAATGACACTTTTTTGGACGTGTAAACATGACAAATCAAGCATTAATACTTAATAATTGAGTTTTTACATAACTGTATATTATTAATAGAAAGTACTATATATAGTGGTAATCTCAATAAGTTGATACTACTTATTATTCTTAAAAACAAATAAAAGAAGTTCTATTTAATGACTATGATTTATCATTAATAAAATAATAGTTTAGAAAGAAGGTGGTCCAATGAAGGTTGTTTATTATTCATTTTCTGGCAATGTGCGTAGATTTATTAACAAGATAGAACTCGCTGATGTTATGGAAATTACGCAAAATAATTGTGCTGAGAAAATTGATGTGCCGTTCATCTTGGTCACTGGAACAATAGGATTTGGAGAAGTACCTCAACCAGTACAGTCATTTTTAGATGTAAATCATGATTTATTAAGAGGCGTTGCAGCTAGCGGAAACCGCAATTGGGGACAAAACTTTGCGAAAGCTGGACGATCAATTTCAGAGAAATATCAAGTTCCACTTCTAATGAAATTCGAAGTACAAGGAACACAGAGTGATATAAGTGAATTCAAAGATAAGGTGGGGCAGTTAAATGAAGATTATGGACGAGAAGAAATACAATCATATTGAATTAAATAATGAAGTAACTAAGCGTAAAGACAATGGCTTTTTCAATTTGGAAAAAGATCAAGAGGCACTTGAGGTGTATTTGGAAGAAATTCAAGATAAAACAATTTACTTTGATACAGAACTAGAACGTCTGCACTATCTCGTTGATAATGACTTCTATTTTAATGTATTTGAAAAATATTCAGAAGCTGATTTACAAGAAATTACAGATTATGCTCAAAGTATTCCATTTAACTTTGCGAGTTATATGTCAGCAAGTAAATTTTTCAAAGACTATGCCTTAAAAACAAATGATAAAAGTCAATATCTAGAAGATTACAAGCAACACGTTGCAATTGTATCGCTATATTTAGCAAATGGTCACAAAGCGACAGCAAAACAATTTATTTCTGCCATGATTGAGCAGCGCTATCAACCTGCAACACCAACATTCTTGAATGCTGGTCGTGCGCGTCGTGGAGAACTTGTGTCTTGTTTCTTACTAGAAGTAGATGATAGTTTAAATTCAATTAACTTTATCGATTCCACAGCGAAACAATTAAGTAAAATTGGTGGCGGAGTTGCAATCAATTTATCAAAATTACGTGCGCGCGGAGAAGCAATTAAAGGTATCAAAGGTGTAGCTAAAGGTGTGCTACCAGTTGCAAAATCACTTGAAGGTGGATTTAGTTATGCAGACCAACTTGGGCAACGTCCTGGTGCAGGCGCAGTCTATTTAAATATCTTCCACTATGATGTTGAAGAATTTTTAGATACTAAAAAAGTAAATGCTGATGAAGATTTACGTTTATCTACGATTTCAACTGGATTAATTGTACCTTCAAAATTCTTTGAATTAGCAAAAGAAGGTAAAGACTTTCACATGTTCGCGCCTCATACGATATATAAAGAATATGGCGTAACTTTAGATGATATCAATTTAGACGAATATTACGATGCGCTTGTGGCGAATCCGAATATCGATAAAAAGAAAAAAGACGCACGTGAAATGTTAAATATGATTGCACAGACTCAATTACAGTCTGGTTACCCTTATTTAATGTTTAAAGATAATGCGAATAAAGTACATGCCAATTCTAATATTGGTCAAATTAAGATGAGTAACTTATGTACTGAAATCTTCCAATTACAAGAAACGTCTATCATAAATGACTATGGCACAGAAGATGAAATTAAACGTGATATTTCATGTAATTTAGGTTCATTAAATATCGTTAATGTTATGGAATCTGGTAAATTCCGCGATTCAGTACACACAGGTATGGATGCATTAACAGTTGTCAGTGACGAAGCTGACATTCAAAATGCACCAGGTGTTAGAAAAGCAAACAGAGAACTACATTCTGTAGGTTTAGGTGTCATGAATTTACATGGTTATTTAGCGAAGAATAAAATTGGTTATGAATCTGAAGAGGCAAAAGACTTTGCGAATATCTTCTTTATGATGATGAACTACTATTCAATCGAACGTTCAATGGAAATTGCGAAAGAAAGACAAGAAACGTATGCAGATTTTGAACAATCAGATTATGCAAACGGTAAGTATTTTGATTTTTACACATCTCAAACATTTGAACCAAAATTCGCTAAAGTACGTCAATTATTTGAAGGTTTAGAACTTCCAACACCAGAAGATTGGAAAGCTCTTCAACAAGAGGTAGAAAAACATGGTTTATTCCATGCATATCGTTTAGCAATTGCGCCAACACAGAGTATTTCTTATGTACAAAATGCAACAAGTTCTGTTATGCCAATTGTTGATCAGATTGAGCGTCGTACCTATGGTAATGCAGAAACATTCTATCCAATGCCATTTTTATCACCTGAAACAATGTGGTATTACAAATCTGCATTTAATACAGATCAAATGAAACTGATTGATTTAATTTCAACAATTCAAACACATGTTGACCAAGGTATCTCTACAATTCTTTATGTTAATTCTGAAATATCTACACGTGAGCTATCAAGATTATATGTATATGCACACTATAAAGGATTAAAATCTTTATATTACACAAGAAATAAATTGTTAAGTGTTGAAGAATGTACAAGTTGTTCTATATAAATATTGAAATTGTTATTCAAGCATAATGAACAGTGATTTGTAGTTGAGGTTGAGACATTAGGCAGGTCTTAACCTCTATAAATCGGTTGAACGGGCTTAGACGATGCGACAGATTAAAAAAGCATTGTCAAAGCGTCTTTCATGCGCGTGAATTAAATCACTGGTTAAATAAATATTTACTGGATAGGGGAAATTAACTAAATGAAAGCAGTCAATTGGAATACGCAAGAAGACATGACAAATATGTTTTGGCGACAAAATATTTCACAAATGTGGGTAGAAACTGAGTTTAAAGTATCTAAAGATATTGCAAGTTGGAAAACATTAACTGATCCAGAAAAAGAAGCATTTAAAAAAGCTTTAGCAGGTTTAACAGGACTTGATACACATCAAGCAGACGATGGTATGCCATTAATCATGTTACATACAACGGATTTACGAAAAAAAGCCGTATATTCGTTTATGGCAATGATGGAACAAATCCATGCTAAAAGCTATTCACATATCTTTACAACGTTACTACCTTCCAGTGAAACAAACTATTTATTAGATAAATGGGTTATTGAAGAGCCACATTTAAAATATAAATCTGACAAGATTATTGAGAATTATCATAAGTTATGGGGCAAAGAAGCGTCGATTTATGATCAATATATAGCACGTGTATCAAGTGTGTTTTTAGAAACATTCTTATTCTACTCAGGCTTTTATTATCCATTATATTTAGCAGGACAGGGTAAAATGACAACTTCTGGTGAGATTATTCGTAAAATTTTATTAGATGAATCTATCCACGGTGTATTTACAGGTATGGATGCACAAAGTTTACGTAATGAACTTTCAGAAAATGAAAAACAACAAGCCGATCAAGAAATGTATAAATTATTAGAAGATTTATATAAAAATGAAGTAGCATACACGCACTCACTTTATGATGATATCGGTTTATCAGAAGATGTATTAAACTATGTTAGATATAATGGAAACAAAGCATTGTCCAATCTAGGATTTGATCCGTACTTTGAAGAACGTGAATTTAATCCAATTATTGAAAATGCTTTAGATACAACTACAAAAAATCATGATTTCTTCTCGGTTAAAGGAGATGGCTATACTTTAGCATTAAATGTTGAGGCACTCACAGATGAAGATTTCATTTTTGATAAGTAACTAAAGATAATATTAAGAGGTTAGCAGCGTAGTGTCTGCTAACCTCTATTTTTATGTTTATTATAAAAATATTGAATTTATTATTAGAAATATATCTAATGCAATTAAATGTTTTTATTTAAATCACTGAAACCTATTGAATTTACAGATGAAAATAGGTAAAATTTTTATGTAGGTAATGATAATGGTTATCATTACCATTTAGGATTTAGAGCGAATTCATTCAGACATGAAAGGGATAGAGCATTATGAAATTTTTATTAAATGGTACAGTCTTAGCTATTATTTTATTGTTACTAACTATCCTTTCGTTATTTATAGGTTTAAGTAAAGTATCTATTACTGATATTTTTCATTTAACTGAAAGTCAAATGAATATTATTGTATCAAGCCGTATTCCTAGGACAGTCAGCATTTTGATTTCGGGTAGTACATTGGCACTTGCAGGTTTAATCATGCAACAAATGATGCAGAATAAATTTGTAAGTCCAACAACTGCGGGTACGATGGAATGGTCAAAATTAGGCATATTAATATCTATGATTTGTTTTCCGCAAGAAAATATCATTATCAAATTAATTTTTGCGGTGGTTCTCAGTGTTGCAGGGACATTTTTATTTGTGAAACTAGTACAATATATTCGTTTTACAGATGTCATTTTCATTCCACTCTTAGGTATTATGTTGGGTGGCATTGTATCCAGTTTTGCAACCTTTATTGCGTTAAGAACGAATACTGTGCAAAGCATTGGTAACTGGTTAAATGGAAATTTCGCAATTATTACGAGTGGCAGATATGAGATTTTATACTTAAGTATTCCGTTGTTAATTCTTACATATATTTTTGCCAATCATTTTACTATAGCTGGAATGGGCAAAGACTTTAGTACAAATTTAGGTCTTAATTATCAAAAAATCATCAACATTGGTTTGTTTATTACTGCAACTATCACAGCGCTTGTTGTTGTAACTGTAGGCACATTGCCTTTCTTAGGCCTAATTGTTCCTAACATAGTCTCAATTTTCAGAGGAGATCATCTAAAAAATGCCTTGCCACACACGGCAATGCTTGGTGCAGTTTTTGTCATGTTTTCCGATATTATTGGAAGAATTGTTGTTTACCCTTATGAAATTAATATCGGTTTAACGATTGGAGTCTTTGGCACTATTATTTTTCTAATATTGCTAATGAAAGGAAGACATAACTATGCAGATGAGCGCTAAATCAAAATTGTGGATATTATGCGGAATAACATTGTTAGTTGCAGCTTTATATCTTTTCATCGGCATTGATTTTGAGATTTTTGAATATCAATTTATGAGCCGATTTAGGAAGCTTATCCTCATGTTATTAGTAGGTGGTGCAATTGCAGCCTCTGTAGTCATTTTCCAAGCAATTACTACAAATCGATTGCTGACACCGTCTATTATGGGACTAGATGCTGTTTATATGTTTGTCAAAGTCTTAATCGTATTTGTGTTTGGTGTACAGTCGGTGTTTGTGACTAACTTATATATAAGTTTCGCTATATCAGTAATTGTTATGATTGCATTCTCACTTTTATTATTCCAAGGCATTTTTAAAATTGGAAATGTATCAGTATATTTCATTTTATTAATTGGTATTATACTAGGCACTTTCTTTAAAAGTATTACAGGATTTTTGGAATTAATTATTAATCCTGAAGATTTTCTAGCAGTTCAAAGTGCAATGTTTGCAAACTTTGATGCTTCAAACAGTAAGCTTGTGGTGTTGTGTGGTATCATTTTGATTGTTTTAATATTAATCACCATATATGCGATACCATATTTAGATGTCTTACTTTTAGGTCGAGACCAGGCTATCAATCTGGGCATATCCTATCAAACATTGACGCGCTTATTACTTATATTAGTCTCGATACTAGTGTCAATTTCTACAGCACTTGTAGGTCCAATTACCTTTTTAGGGTTATTGACAGTAAATTTGGCACATGAATTAATGAAGACCTATCAACATAAATACATTTTACCTGCAACGATATGTATTAGCTGGTTGAGTTTATTTTTAGCACAAGCCATCGTTGAGAATTTCTTTGAAGCGACAACTCAAGTGAGCATTATTATCGATTTGGTAGGGGGCAGCTACTTCATTTATTTATTAATTAAAAGGAGACATGCGCAGTGATTCGAATTCAAGGACTTAAAAAATCAATTCAAAATAAAGTGATATTGCAAGATATAGATGTAGAAATTAGTAAAGGTCGACTTACTTCTATGATTGGCCCTAATGGCGCTGGTAAAAGTACGCTCTTATCTGCGGTGACAAGATTAATTGATTTTGAGGAAGGTTCTATTGAGATAGAAGGCAAAGCAATTACAGATTATAAAAGTGATGAATTAGCAAAAAAATTGTCCATATTAAAGCAATCTAACCATACAGATTTAAATATCACAGTTGAACAATTGGTTAGGTTTGGTCGCTTTCCACATTCAAAAGGACGTTTAAAGCCAGAAGATTATAAGCAAATCGATTACGCACTAGAATTATTACATCTTACAGATATAAAGGATAGAAATATAAAAACACTATCAGGCGGGCAACGTCAACGTGCATATGTAGCTATGACGATTGCTCAAAATACAGACTATATTCTCCTTGATGAACCATTAAATAATCTTGATATGAAACATTCTGTGCAGATCATGCAAACGTTACGACGCTTGGCGAGACAGTTAAATAAAACGATAGTTATTGTTATTCATGATATAAATTTTGCATCTTGTTATTCCGATGACATTATTGCTCTGAAACATGGCCGCTTAGTAAAGGCAGGAACAAAAGATGAAGTCATACAAACAGATGTATTAAATCAGCTATATGATATGAATATCAGCATTGAAGAGATTCGAGGACAACGCATATGTGTTTATTATGATGAAGCAATGGTAGATCAGACTTTGGATTCAGTGCATAGTCACTAACAAGCAAAACTTTGAAGGGAGTGATGCAACTGTAACGTGGTTTAACTTTTAGGGACATAAAAGGTACACATCATTAGAAATCTTGGAGGCGTAAAGTACATGAAAAAATTAAGTTTATTATTTTTAGTCGGATTAATGTTTTTATTAGTAGCATGTAGTAACGGTGGCTCAGAAGAAAAGAAAAATTCTGATAAAAAAGAGTCTAATAAAACTGTAAAAATTGAAAACAATTATAAAGCTAGTGGGGAGAAACGTGATGGCAGTGATGCTAAAACTGTAAAAGAAACAGTGGAAGTGCCTACAAACCCTGAAAAAGCAGTTGTTTTTGATTATGGTACTTTAGATACGATGAAAGAACTTGGTTTAGAAGATAAAGTTAAAGCTGTTCCGAAAGGCGAAGGTAATCGCTCATTGCCAGATTTCTTGGGTGATTTTAAAGATGAAAAATATTTGAATACTGGTAGCCTTAAAGAAGTTAATTTCGATAAAGTTGCAGAAGCTAAGCCAGATGTGATTTACATTTCTGGGCGTACAGCAAATCAGAAGAACTTAGATGAATTTAAAAAAGCGGCACCTGACGCTAAAGTCGTTTATGTTGGTGTTGACAATAAAGATGAATTAAATTCAATGAAGAAAAATGCAGAAACTTTAGGTAAAATTTACCAAAAAGAAGATGAAGCAAAAGATTTAAACAAAAAATTAGAAGATAAAGTAGCAAGTATTAAAGATAAAACAAAAGACCTAAAAGATAAAAAAGCATCATTCTTACTTGTAAATGAAGGAGAATTATCAACATTTGGTGCGGGTGAACGATTTGGTTCTATGATTTTTAATACAATGGGCTTTACACCTGCAGATGATAATATTAAAGATAGTAAACACGGACAAAATGTTACAAATGAATACATCGCTGAAAAGAACCCAAGTATTATCTTTGCAATGGACAGAGGCCAAGCAGTTAGTGGTAACGCTACAGCTAAAAAAGCCTTAAACAATGATGTTGTTAAAAATGTAGATGCTATTAAAGACAACAAAGTATATGAATTAGATCCAAAACTTTGGTATTTCGCAAGTGGCTCTACAAGTACTGCAATTAAACAAATTGAAGAAGTTGAGAAAGCACTCGAAAAATAATTCACGGTAACAGATGTGGGGGCATGGCCGTTAATTTAATAATTATGAAATGCTAAGAAGCGACAAGTTGAAATCAAAACGTATGTTATTGATTTTAGTGTCGCTTCTTTTTATTTAAAATAGGGTGTGTATAATTTGTGAAGTGAGAAAGAAGTGTTTTGAAAATTGTGGAATCAATGAAACAGAAAAGTATAAATATAAAAACGACCATTGTATAATTAAAAAAATAGTAATTGTAGGAGGATCAAGAAATATGATCTTAGATAATGTTAATCCAAATGATTTATTCCCAACTGAGAAAAAGGGGCCAAGTGTCCTAGGAACGATAGAGTATGCTATTCAAGGATCAACAGAATTTGAAGGGGCATTTATTGCTACAAATGAGAGAATTATAATGAATGTTGATATGAATGGTGAATTCTATTATAGAAGTATTGCTTATAACGAAGTTGAAAAAATTGAATATGATGGTGAAAACATTCACTTCACATTTAATATTGGGCCAATGCCTATGAAACAGATTCAAAAAGGTGACGTAGAAGCTTTTGTACAATACGTTAGTGATAAAATAGACCAATAATAGTGTTGTGACATATTAAAAGAGTTATCTGCAGTTGTAATAGCAGATAACTCTTTTTTGATTTGTTTAGCCGTTATTTTAAATTTCAAAATATAAATGATAGTGATATTTACAACGATTATTAAAATGTGCGTCACAACTCGGACAGGCCTCAATCATCATATAGTCATTAATAGTCATTTCATGATGACAAACACCACATAAAATGGCTTTTTTATCAAATTCGTCAGCATGCCATCTTTGTATTGAATGAGCCTCGTGTTCATTATGACATTTATAACAAGGATAGTATTTATTACAACATTTAAACTTAATTGCGATAATATCCAAAGGCGTTTGATAATGTATACAACGTGTTTCATTATCTACTGTAGGACCATATACATTTATCATAAATAAAAACTCCTCTTAGGATGATTAATCAATGGGATGTTCTCCGATAATTCTTACTTCTGGATGTAGTTCGACATCGAATTTTTCTTTTACAGTTTTTTGAACAAAGTGAATTAAATCTTCATAGTCAGTCGCAGTGCCATGATCGACGTTAACCATAAAGCCAGCATGTTTTTTAGAAACTTCAACGCCACCAATACGATGACCTTGTAAATTTGAATCTTGTATAAGTTTTCCAGCAAAGTGACCTGGCGGACGTTGGAAAACACTGCCGCATGATGGATACTCTAACGGTTGTTTTGATTCTCTACGATGTGTTAAATCATCCATTGTTGCTTGAATTTCTTGCTGATTACCTGGTGCCAAAGTGAATGCTGCTTCTAAGACAACCAAGTTCTCTTTTTGGACGATGCTATTTCTATAGTCTAATTCAAGTTCTTTATTAGTTAATGTGACAATATCACCTTTATCGTTAACGCAGAGCGCGTAATCAATACAGTCTTTAACTTCTCCGCCATAAGCGCCCGCATTCATAAATACAGCGCCACCGATAGAACCTGGGATACCACATGCAAATTCTAAGCCTGTTAGGGCATGATCTCTTGCAGTTCGAGAAACATCAATAATTGCAGCGCCACTACCAGAAATAATTGCGTCATCTGAGACATCAATGTAATCAAGTGACAGTAAACTTATGACGATACCGCGAATACCACCTTCACGAATAATGATATTTGATCCATTACCTAAATAAGTGACTGGGATATCATTTGTGTACGCATAATGTACAATTGCTTGAACATGTTCGTTTTTAGTAGGAGATAAGTAATAATCTGCTTTTCCTCCTGTTTGCGTATATGTATAGCGCTTTAATGGTTCGTCAATTTTAATAATTTCTTTTGGAATAATTGCTTCTAAATCTTTTAAGATGTCATCTTTATGCAATTATAGAACATCCTTTCTTGTTAAATTCATTTGTTTATTATACCAATGATTCGTGTGCTTTGCTAAAAAGTATGGTAATTAATTCTAAGTATTTTAAATTTAAATATAAATTATAGCCAAAAATTTAGCATATGTGAAAATTACTCATTACTTTGATGCAATTGATGCATGGAAGATTTAAACCATTGCTGTTTTTGATTTTCGTATTCTCGTATCGTGATGTTGGTCTCAGCCAAGTCATTTTTGTGAAGTGCGAATGCTGATGCTACATCGTGATTTTGAGTAAGTAACTGATGTGAATAAAGATAGTCATTATAAAGTGATGAATCTTTTTTAATAATGTGAAGACGTGCCACCTGTTTTAAATCTATTAAATTATTAAATTGAGCCATAACGACCTTTTTTGTGTAAGGGTGATGCAAACGATAAAAACCTTCATAATTTAAGCGTTTCTCATCTAGTGACGTAATGTCATGTAAGTTGTCGACACCTACCAATATGTCTAGGATAGGTTCAGTTGGGTAATTAAAATGGGCTGTACCCCCGATATGATGCGTTGTTTTAATCGGTGTGTCGAGTAAGTTAAACAGAGTGGCTTTTAATTGTTTATATTTTTTAAAATAAAAATCATCGGTATCTGTGGAAATGAATGGTTGAATCGTTGAATACATATAAGTTGTCCACGCCTTTCAATGTTATGATGGAACTGTTAAACTGTAAATTCTGAAACAATATATCATATATTATTTTCAAGTTAAATAAGTTTCTGTATAATACTGAATGATAAGGAGTGCAGAAATGAAAAAAATACTTTGCATTATTTTATTGTTGGGCTTTGTGGTTTCGCTTAGTGCATGTGGTAATGAGGGAGCTAGTGAATTTAAAGACTTTGATAGTTCGCTTAAGAATGTTAAAAATAAAGAAAAAGAACTCAATCAGACCATGGATGATATAAAACTGAAACGTTTAGACGACTTAAGCAAAACGGATATGACAGATAAAAACAAAAAAGCTTTCAACGAATTACAAAATAAAATAAATAGTAAATTAATACCTAAACTAAAAGCATATGAAAAAGCAGCAAAAAAATTGCCAGCAACTTCAAGTGATACTAAAGAATTAAAGTCTACCTACTTAGATTCAGTGAAAGATAAGAAAGCGTCCATTCATCAATTAAAAACATTTGTTGATTTGTGTAATCAATCTATTAAAGCAAATGAAGATATTTTAGATTATACAAAACTCTTTGAGAAAAGTAGATCTCAAGTTGAAAAACATATACAAGATGCAAGCGATGCTGGTGCATCGACGGATGTTAATAATTTTAAACATAAGTTAGAAAATAATAATAAGGATTTAAAAACGACTGCAGAAAAAGATGCAGATTCAACAGATCCGGTTACAGTAAAGAAATCTATAAAAAATAAAATTATGCCGTTAATTACGAAACAAATAAAAGATTTAAACAAGACTGCTATTACTGATACATATGTCAATGACGCAAGAAAAAATGCGATTGAAATGTATTACAGTTTGCAAAATTATTATGAAACACGTGTAGAAACGATTGATATTAGTGAAGATTTATCGAAGATTGATTATGAAAAATTGCCGAAAGAAAGTAAGGATTTAGAGGGATTTGACGCTGTTTTTGATAAACATTATAACAATATAAAAGAAGACTATCACTAAAAGTTTACTTTAGTGAAGATATAAAATTTTAAATAAACGGTTAACAACAAAAAGAGTATTGTGTATAATTGGAAGCAATGATATGAGAGTATATCGTGGAGATTTCACACTTTTTGAGTCAAAATAAGTGTGTTAAATATTTTTAGAGGTGAATAGAATGGCTATAAAGCTGAGTTCGATTGACCAGTTTGAGCAAGTTATTAAAGAAAATAATTACGTGTTTGTGTTGAAACATAGTGAAACATGTCCAACGTCAGCAAACGCAATTGACCAATTCAATAAATTTTTATATGAAAGAGACATGGATGGTTATTATTTAATTGTGCAACAAGAACGTGAATTATCGAATTATATAGAAGAGAAAACACAAATTAAACATGAATCGCCACAAGCATTTTACTTTGTTAAGGGACAGGCGATTTGGAATGCAAGTCACAACGATATTAATGTATCAACTTTGGCAAATGCTGAAGAGTAAGAGACAATTAAATAGATAATGATGACGCTTGTTAACCGCTTCTCTAAAGAAAAGTGATTGACAAGCGTTTCTTATAATGTGAAAAAATGTGCGTTGGCATGTATAATAAACAGTTGAATATGTAATGTAGCGTGTGATGTTATTAGGAATATTGATAATCAATGTCATAGAGTTATTACATCAAACGCACAAAAGTTAGAAATTGAAAATGTAAAAATTTTGATAATATAAAGCAAAGAATAAATTACTTGAGGTGACAGTATGAAAGTTTTAGTGGCGATGGATGAATTTAATGGTATTATTTCTAGTTATCAAGCGAACCGATATGTAGAAGAAGCGGTTGCAAGTCAAATTGACAAAGCGGACATCGTACAAGTGCCGTTGTTCAATGGACGTCATGAGTTAATGGATTCAGTATTCTTATGGCAGTCAGGAACGAAGTATAGAGTACCTACGCACGATGCAGATATGAATGACATAGAAGCGGTATATGGCATGACAGATAGTGGCATGACTGTGATAGAAGGTAATTTATTTTTAAAAGGAAAAAAACCAATTACTGAGCGTTCAAGTTACGGCATTGGAGAATTAGTCACAGATGCACTTGAAAATAACGCTGATCATATTGTGATTTCGTTAGGTGGCATCGGTAGTTTTGATGGTGGTGCAGGTATGTTACAAGCACTAGGTGTTAAATTCTATGATGATGAAGCGCAAGAAGTAAACATGCGTCAAGGCAGTAAGATGTTGAAATATATACGCAAAATCGACACGAGTGGATTAAATCCAAAATTAGCGAATGTTCGTTTTCAATTGATGTCAGACTTTGATAGTAAGCTATATGGTAAAAATAGTGAGATAATGCAAACGTATGAAACTTACGATTTGAGTCGTGAACAAGCTGTAGAAATTGATAATTTGATTTGGTATCTTAGTGAAATATTTAAAAGTGAGTTGAAGCTTGCACTTGGACCGATTAACAGAGGCGGTGCAGGTGGCGGTATTGCAGCGGTACTTCACGCATTGTATCATGCAGAAATTATGACGAGTCATGAATTAGTTGACCAAATTACGCATTTAGATTCATTAATGGAGCAAGCGGATTTAATCATATTTGGTGAAGGTATAAACGAGGAAGATCAAATATTGGAAACGACTACGGTTCGTCTCGCTGAATTGGCAGCACAATATCATAAACCATCCATAGCAATATGTGCGACGGCAGATAAATTTGATTTATTTGAATCTATGGGTGTTACGGCGATGTTCAATACATTTATTGAAATGCCTGAAAGCTTTACTGATTTTAAAATGGGCATTCAAATCAGACACTATACTGTCCAAGCGATTAAATTATTAAAGACACAATTTAACACAAATTAAACAATTCTAGCTATTGCAATATATACATTAAAAAGCGATTTGTAGCGGATGTAAGGTATACACACATCTACAAATCGCTTTTTTAATATGAACGTCGTATTTATTAATTATTATTTTTGATAAGTCTCTACGACTTCTTTAGCAATACCAATAATCACGTGAACGGCTTTTTCCATAACGTCAATAGACGCGTACTCATATGGACCGTGGAAATTATCGCAACCTGTAAAGATATTTGGTGTTGGTAATCCCATGTAGGATAATTGAGAGCCATCAGTACCGCCACGTATTGGTGCTGTATTTGAAGGGATATCTAGTTTCTCAAATACGCGTTTTGGAATATCAATAACGTGTGGCTCTGCTGCAATTTTTTCACCCATGTTAAAGTATTGATCATTGATTTCTATTTCAATAGGCTCATCTTCGTAATGTGAATTAATGTCATTTTTGATTTCGACAAGACGTTTTTTACGCAATTCAAAATTATTTCTGTCATGATCACGGATAATATATTGTAATGTTGTCTTTTCAACATCGCCATTAATTTTCATTAAATGATAAAAGCCTTCATAACCTTCTGTTCTTTCAGGTACTTCATTTTGAGGAAGAAGTGTATTGAATTGTTGGCCTAATAACACCGCATTAATCATTGCGTCTTTTGCAGAACCTGGATGGACATTGACACCATGACAAGTCACGACTGCTTCAGCAGCATTAAAGCTTTCATATTGCAATTCACCATATTCACTACCATCCATTGTGTAAGCGAAATCTGCGTCAAAACGGTCTACATCAAAGTGATGTGGTCCTCTTCCAATCTCTTCATCAGGCGTAAAGGCAATGCGAATACGGCCATGTTTGATTTCAGGATGTTCTGTAAGATATTTTAAGGCTTCCATAATTTCAACGACACCAGCTTTGTCGTCTGCACCTAATAATGACGTGCCATCAGTAACCATTAGTGTGTGGCCTTCGACATGCTTCATCGCAGGGAATACGCCTTGATTGAGTACACGATTCGTGTTGCCAAGTTGTATCGGTGCACCATCGTAATGTTCAATAATTTGAGGATTGACGTTGGCAGCATTGAAATCTGGTGACGTATCTACATGTGCTAAAAATCCAATAGTAGGTAGATTAGCGTCTACGTTACTATCTAGTGTAGCGAATAAATAGCCTTGTTCATCTACATCTGTTTCTAGGCCTAAATCGGTTAATTCATCATTTAATAAATTTAATAAATTCCATTGTTTCTCTGTGGAAGGCGTAGTAGTAGATTCTGGGTCTGACTGTGTATCGATTGTTACATATCTTGTAAGTCTTTCGATTAAATCTTGTTTCATAAAAACACCCCTTAAGCTCTATTGTTCATATTGTAAGATTTTCTATATGTTTTGCCTTTCATTTTACCATAATGCTGCTTAATACGCGTATAGATATAATAGATAATCTCTGCACATAATATGCCAAATGCAATCGCACCTGAGATTAATGTTACCTCTAAAAATGTGTTAACAGCATGTGTATATTGATTACTTACTAAGAAACGCGTAGCTTCATAAGCTAAGCCACCAGGAACAAGTGGAATAATACCGGGCACAATAAAGATAATGACGGGGCGTTTGTACCTTCTACTCATAACGTGACTCATAATCGCTAATATAAAACTACCTAAAAATGAAGCCAATACTTTACCTAAATCAGCATCGACAGATAGTTTATAAATAATCCATCCCATTGCACCAACGAAACCACACGCTAAAAGGAGGCGACGTGGTGCATTAAATAATATCGAAAATAACATTGATGCAAAGAAACTAATCATAAATTGAAACAAGTAATATACAATGCCCATGAAAGCACTCCTTTTCTAAAAGATTAATAATACGATGGCAACGCCAGCTCCGATTGCAAATGATGTTAAAGCAGCTTCTACACCACGAGACATACCGGCAATGAGTTCACCCGCCATTAAATCACGTATGGCATTTGTAATGAGAATCCCCGGAACTAAGGGCATAACGCCAGCAATGGTTATAATATCTTGATTCTGAGCCCAACCTATCTTTGTGAAAAAGGCGGCGATTGCAATAACAACAGCTGCACTAATAAATTCTGAGAAGAACTTAATTTGAATATAACGTTGGACATAACTAAACGTTAAAAAGGCACCAGCACCAGCTAAAATAGCAAATATAAAGTCATTGATTACACCGCCAAACATGAATAGGAAAAATCCACAGGCTATGGCTGCTGCTACAAAATTAACGATAGAAGAATATTGTAGTGATGCATGATGTAAATGAATAAGTTCGGATTTTGCTTCGTCTATATCAAGTTGATTGCTTGATATTTTTCGTGAAAGGCTATTCGTCAAAGCGATTTTTTCTAAATCAGTTGTACGTTCACGAATCCTGATGAGTCGTGTGTTTGTACGATTATTAAGTGAAAAGATAATTGCAGTTGACGTTACAAAGCTATATGTATCATCTAAACCATAACTCGCTGCAATACGTGTCATTGTATCTTCTACGCGATAGGTTTCAGCACCGCTTTCCAGCAAAATTCTCCCAGCAATTAGAACGACATCTATAACCTTATCTTCGTCAATAATCGTTATCGAATCTGACATAGCTTTGAACCTCCTTTTGATTAATAGAACAATTGAAAGTTTACAGTGTCGCATGAAAACTTTCAATAGTGATGATTAGGGAAATCTGCTTTTTTAAGCATTTGAATAATAGTAGTGTATTAATTTTAAATAATAGTAAAAGATGCTTGATTCGTAAAAGTCTTGTGAGAAGGGGCATAATCGTATATTCAGGGTGTGCATTTATCATGTGATTACCAATTATTTCAAATAGATTAAAAAAATATTTTGTTGAGCAATATAAAACCAATGTTGGGATTATAGTATCAAAATGCGACTTTTCAAATATCTGGGGAAGTTATCTAAACTTTGATAATAATAAAAAAGAGTGAGATAGAAACCTAACTTTTCTAAAAAGATTTCGTTATCTCACCCCTGGTAAAGATGACTAGAATTGAAAATAGCCTAGGACATCTATTTATGTCCCAGACTATTCACTGCTTTATTTTGTTTATAATTTAACGATTGGATTAAACATGACTTGATTGCGACCTTCGTTTTTAGCCATGTGTAACATGTCATCTGCAATTTTAAAGACTTTGCGCTGAGATTTATAATCTTCGGTTGTAAGATAGCCAACACCGATGGATACTGACAATTTAATGACTTCCTTGTTCGGAAGGTGGAAGGTAGATTGTTCTACGCCTCCGCGAATACTTTCGCTTAATTTAACACATTGATCCAATGTATAATCGTATAACACAATAGAAAATTCCTCGCCACCATTTCGATAAATGCTGAACTGTTGGGGCACATAGTTTTTAAGTAATTGTGCCATCTGTCTTAAGACAGCATCTCCAGCTTTATGTGAATAACTATCATTCACATCTTTAAAACCATCGATATCGATTAATAGTAAACCTAGACTCTGATTGTTTTCTTCAGAAATACGTGCAGTTTCATTCAAATGTCTATCGAATTCTTTAACATTACCTAAACCAGTTAAGTAGTCTATCTTATCTTCATTTTCATAACGATTTACTAATGAGAAGAAGTGCCAAATATCAACAAACGTGATAGATGAGGTAATCGTTAATACAAATGAAATTGGTATTAAGAATAGCACTTCTGTAATATCGTAATAAGGACTGATTAATGATAAGATTGCGAAAATAACTAAAGTTATGGCATTTAGAATTTGTAATGATATAATATCGTTTTGTTTAAGGAATGGTCCAATTGCACCAGCAATGACTGCAATAACAATGAGTACAATTGCTGTAATAAAGGTGTAATCTCCAATTAAAAGATTTACCAAATCGACAACAATCGCCGACAATACCGTATAAAACATATTTGTATATCTACCTAAGAATAGGATAGGGACAAAAGATAAATAGAGCGCATATTCATTAAATAAAGGGACGGGGTAAGCAGATAGTAAAAGTGCGACAATCGTCATTAATACAGAAACGTATTCTTTTGAGAATATCATGATTCTGTTCTCTGAATATTGTAGGCGATGGAATAAATAAATTCCGGCTACTGTAACAGAGATGTTATAGATAATAGCTTCAAACATTTATACTTTACACTCCTTTAAATCAACACTTAGCTATTGTAAGTGAAAACTTACAATTTGTCATCAAGATATAAATAGAAATTTATAACATTCGCTTAACTTTCATGTTAAAATAATTTCTTAGTGAATATTAAAATTTTCACATGCACCAATAAAAATATTGCGTGTGTGATTCCAACTTATCTATTATCGCACTTCGAGTTGTATAAGTAAAAGTGTATAGGGTATGATAGTTATAAATTAATTAATATAAATTACACTTCAATCGTATGAATGTAGTCTTTTCGAAAGTGTGATAATAAAGTAACTTAAAGGCAATTACTAGACGAATTTTTAATATAAAAACAGTAACTCTAAAAAATAAAGAAGTTAGATAATGAAGGTGAACTGATGTATACGTTATTATTAATCATTTTTTCAATGATTGTCAGTTTAATACTTACACCAATAGTTATAAAGGTTTCACATAAATTAGGTATTGTAGATCAACCGAATTTTAGAAAGGTACATACGACCCCTGTTTCCGTGCTAGGCGGCACAGTCGTGCTTTTATCATTTCTATTAGGAATTTGGCTCGGACATCCTATAGAAACTGAGGTCAAACCATTAATTATTGGCGCAGTATTAATATATTTGGTTGGACTCATAGATGATATTTATGATTTGAAACCAGTTTTAAAATTATTAGGTCAAGTGATTGCGGCATTAGTTGTCGTATACTATGGCGTGACTATAGATTTTATTTCCTTACCAATAGGACCAACAATTCACTTTGGTGTACTTAGTATTCCAATTACAGTAATTTGGATTGTTGCAATTACAAATGCAATAAATTTAATTGATGGTCTAGATGGCTTAGCTTCAGGTGTTTCGATGATCGCATTAATGACTATTGGATTTATTGCCATACTGCAAGCTAATATATTTATTATAATGATTTGTAGTGTTTTAATTGGCGCATTATTAGGATTTTTATTCTTTAATTTCCATCCAGCTAAAATTTTCCTGGGAGATAGTGGAGCGTTACTTGTAGGATTTATCGTAGGATTTTTATCGTTACTTGGTTTTAAAAACATTACTTTTGTATCGTTATTCTTCCCGATTGTTATTTTGGCTGTGCCTTTTATAGATACGTTGTTTGCAATGATACGTCGTGTGAAAAAAGGTCAACATATCATGCAAGCAGATAAATCACATCTACATCATAAATTTTTAGAATTGGGCTATTCACATCGTCAAACGGTATTATTAATTTATTCAATCGCCATACTCTTTAGTTTATCGAGTATTATATTGTATTTATCGCAACCGTGGGGCGTGCTGATGATGCTTATCTTGATATTAATTACAATTGAACTCATTGTAGAATTTACTGGTTTAATTGATGATGATTATAGACCGTTATTAAAACTCATTGAAAATAAAGAACGACATAAAAAAGACCATCACGAATCATAATGATGAACAATAAAGCCAGACGAGTCATGAATAAATTATTCAGTGACTTGCCTGGCTTTTTTAGTATTTAAAATCAATTTGTATTAATCTGTTGAAATATCAAATGGTAAGCGCATAGCATCACCGTCTACTAAATCATAATTTCCAGAGGTTGTTCTGTTTAGAAAATCTATAAACGTTGAATAATCTGATTCCACTACATCAATATGATAACTCACTTTATCCGTATAATTTTGCTCGCGTAATAAGAACGGGGTACTATCAAGTTCGTATTCAAATTTTCCAGTTAAATCATAGCTGATTGTTATCGTCGTAGGAATTGCCGGACGCAAAGCGACTCGTCCTGCATCATAGATAACATCTCTCACTGCGCCACTGTATGCTCGGATAAGTCCACCACCGCCGAGTTTAATACCGCCGAAATAACGTGTAACTACGACACAAACATTATGAATCTCTAACTTTTTAAGAATATCTAGCATAGGAACACCAGCAGTACCGCTTGGTTCGCCATCATCGTTTGCTTTTTGAATGTTCATTTGATCGCCTACTGTGTAAGCAGAACAATTATGCGTCGCTTCATGATGCTCTTGCTTAACTTGATCTATAAAAGCTTTAGCTTCATCCTCTGTTTCGACAGGTTTAATATGTGCAATAAATCGTGATTTACTAATAACATTTTCAATTATATGTTCTTTTTTAATTGTTATAATTGATTCTGACATGCAACGTCACTCCAGTTGTATATTCGAAATTAATTGGCGATAAAAATAATTTTAGTATCTTTTATTATACACGGAAAGACAACGCTATATAAATGTAAAAATGAATTTTCTTTTAACTGAAAATAAGGTATCATAGTTGTGAGTATAATTGAGGAGGATTTTGATGAAGATTGCCGTCTTGACAGATTCAACGAGTTATCTATCTCAAACTTTAATAGACAAGTATAATATAAGGATTGCACCGCTAAGCGTGACGTTTGATAGTGGTGAAAATTTTGTTGAGAACGCATCCATATCGACAGATGAATTTTACGAACGGATGAAAACATCTGCAACAATCCCAACGACAAGCCAACCTGCAATTGGTGATTTTTTAGAACACTTTGAACAACTACGTGAAGAAGGCTATACAGACGTGATATGCGTATTCCTTTCATCAGGTATTAGTGGTTGCTATCAAACTGCTACACAAGCAGGCGAAATGGTGGACAATATTGAAGTGCATACTTTCGATTCCAAGTTAGCTGCAATGGTCGAAGGTGCATATGTATTAAAAGTAATTGAAATGATTGAACAGGGCTATGAACCTTCTGCAATATTAGATGAATTACATGAAATTCGTAAACAAACTGGCGCAGTCCTAATGGTAGATGATTTGAAGAATTTACAAAAAAGTGGTCGTATCACGGGCGCACAGGCTTGGATTGGTACTATGCTGAAAATGAAACCAGTATTGAAGTTTGATGATGGAAAAATTGTACCAGATGAGAAAGTAAGAACCAAAAAGCGCGCCTTACGTAAAATGATTGAAAAAGTGATTAATGAAGTGAATGAGTTAGAAACAGTGACACTTTTTGTAATTGAAGGCGATATTGCTGAAGATTCGGATTGGGTACAGCAAGAATTAGAAACTAACTATCCACAATATAAAATCTATCGTTCTAGCTTTGGTCCAGTTGTTGCAGCGCATTTAGGATCAGGCGGTATAGGTTTAGGTTATTTTGGAAGTACACTACGTACAGATTAATAAATCAAATAATGTTGGCGTATGTCGAATGATATGAAAATAATTACATTATCTTAAATTCGACAACAAAAACTTATTTACTATTGAAAATTATGATTCAGGTTGAGACAAAAATTAAGGTCTCAACCTGATTTTTTTAGGAGGAAACAAAGTTAAATATTATGGAAGACTGATTCACGACCAAAGCAAATTAACAGACGAACACATAGCGCATATTACAACAGGAATTATAAAGCAAAATAAACAGTGGGTTTGCCAACAATGTCACACTTCAAAAGCAGAACATTTTTACAGTTATTATGCATCTTTGTTAAATACTACAGTGGTTTATTGTAGAAATTGTATTGCGCTGGGTAGGATGGATAATGTGCAGCACATTGTTATTACTCAGTCTAAAAATAGTATTTCCCAGGGAATATACCAATTACCATTTCAACTCTCAGAACAACAAACGTTTGCTTCAACAGCTATTCTAGATGCGATAAAAAATTTCGATTCAAAGTTATTGTATGCGGTAACAGGTGCAGGTAAGACGGAAATGATTTTCGAAGCCATCAGTTATGCGAGACAGCAAGGTTATAATATTGCGGTAGTATCACCGAGAGTAGATGTAGTCATTGAAGTAGGGTTAAGGATACAAGATGCATTTAGACAGGAACAAATTGATATCCTCTATCAAGGTCAAACTCAAAAATATAATGGTCATTTTGTAATCGCCACAGTGCACCAACTCTATAGATTTAAAAGTCATTTTGATTTCGTAATTGTTGATGAAGTAGATGCATTTCCATTAACAATGGATCCTTCATTAATGGACGCAATTAAGTACGCCTCAAAGCAAAAGCATTGTCATATTCTTATGACAGCAACACCGCCTAAAGCACTTGTACAAAAAACAAATCCTCAACATATCATTACTTTACCAGCACGTTTCCATCGTCACCCCTTACCAGTACCTCAATTTCAATACTTTAAATTTAAGTCACATACATTGCAACGTAAGCTACTCAACATATTTAAGCGTCAAATTGCAACAGGACGCTACACACTGGTATTCTTTGACAATATTAAGCTCATGAAAGCAGCTTATAGTAAATATAAAGCAAAGATCGAAAACTTAGCCTATGTATATAGTGAAGATGCCTTACGTTTTGAAAAAGTAAATGATTTAAGGAGGGGTAAATATCAAATTATGTTTACCACGACCATTTTAGAAAGAGGATTTACAATGGCTCACCTTGACGCTATCGTATTGCAAAGTCAAAATTTTGAAACAAGTGCATTAGTGCAAATTGCTGGCAGGGTTGGAAGAAAGCGTGAGGCACCAAATGGACGTGTATTATTTTTGCATGAAGGTATTACGCTTAAAATGATAAAGGCACGCAGAGATATTGTGCATATGAATAGATTAGCTAAGCAAAAGGGGTGGATTGATGGCTAAATGTATCCAATGCCATAAAGTGTTTATTGAGCCTTTCAATGCCCTTACTTTTTATAAAAAACCAGCCAAATTGTGCGAGCAATGTACAAATCAGTGGCAAGCTATAACATTAAAGTTTAAGCAGCGTTGTCCTAAATGTCTAAAATTAATGGATGAAACTGAAAGTGACTGCTTAGACTGTGCTTTTTTATCGCAACAATACCCACTCATGCAGCAATTACATTGTGACTATAGATACGATGGTATTATGAAGGACCTCATACATCAATATAAGTTTATGAGGGATGTAGCAATCAGTGATGTGTTTGCGACACAATTACGATTACCTCGTGGCCCTTATGATGTCATTGTACCAATACCTTCACCCGAAGAAAGAGATATAGAGCGCACGTTTAATCCGGTTGAAATTGTATTACAAAAAATGAAAATAAATTATGAACGACTATTAGTGACTAAAGTAAGGCCAAAACAGTCACTCTTAGGTAAGCAATTAAGAGCCAGGCTAGATAATCCTTTTGAAATATCAAAAAATATAGATTTAGAAAATAAATATGTTTTACTTGTGGATGACATCTATACTACGGGCATAACGGTTCATCAAGCGATTGCTAAACTCTCTGTTAGAAAAATCAGAAAATTCGATGTGTTTACGTTTGCACGGTAGGGTAAACGTGGTATTATATTAATAAGCAATAAACCAATATAGAGGTTTTAAAGGAGTCGATAGTTATGATCAGATTTGAAATTCACGGGGAGAACCTCACTATTACTGATGCGATTCGCAACTATATTGAGGAGAAAATTGGTAAATTAGAACGTTATTTCAACGATGTGCCAAATGCAACAGCACACGTAAAAGTGAAAACGTATCACAATTCAGCTACTAAAATAGAAGTGACGATTCCATTGAAAAATGTCACTTTAAGAGCTGAAGAACGTCACGATGATTTATATGCAGGTATTGATCTAATTAATAGTAAACTTGAACGACAAGTTAGAAAATACAAAACACGTGTAAATCGTAGAAATAGAAATCGTGGTGAACAAGAAGTATTTGCTTCACTACCTGAAGAGAATGAAGCGGTTGAAATACAAAATGAGGCCAATGAGCCTGATAATGAAATTGAAATCATTCGCGCTAAAAACTTTAGCTTGAAACCAATGGATTCAGAAGAAGCAGTACTTCAAATGGATTTATTAGGTCATGATTTCTTTATTTTCACAGACCGTGAGACAGATGGTACAAGTATTGTATATAAAAGAAAAGATGGAAAATACGGACTCATTGAAACAACTGAATAAACATCAGTTGAATTGAGTCAAAGTTGCATCATCAATGTAGCGTTCACGATTAAGTAAAATCGTGGACGCTCATTTTTTGCTATGTTACTATGAAATAATTTGAAAGTGATATAGGTATTTGTGTATATTTTTATTGAGTAAGATTTAAAATAATACTTTTAAAATAAATAACAAAGTAACTGAATTCAAGCGTTTTTATCAACGTTACATGAATCATAAGTCAATAAGTGTAAATTTTAGCTTATAAATGATAATATAAATTGTTGTAAGCGAAGAGTTATAAAGCTAAAGGAGCGAACAAAATGGGTTTTTTATCAAAAATTGCAGATGGCAATAAAAAAGAAATAAAACGCCTTGGTAAATTAGCCGACAAAGTCCTTGCATTAGAAGAGGATACGTCGATATTAACTGATGAAGAAATAAAAGCGAAAACAAAATCATTCCAAGAAAAGTTACAAGCTGAAACAGATATTAAAAAGCAAAACAAAATATTAGATGACATTTTACCAGAAGCATTTGCGCTCGTAAGAGAAGGGGCAAAACGTGTATTCAACATGAGCCCATATAAAGTACAAGTTATGGGTGGTATTGCAATTCATGGTGGCGATATTTCTGAGATGAGAACAGGTGAAGGTAAAACGTTAACCGCAACGATGCCAGTATATCTAAACGCCTTAACAGGTCGTGGTGTTCATGTCATCACCGTCAATGAATATTTATCTAGTGTACAAAGTCAAGAAATGGCTGAGCTTTATGAATTTCTTGGCCTAACTGTAGGTTTAAACTTAAATAGTAAAACAACGACTGAAAAACGTGAAGCATATGCGTGTGATATAACATACTGTACAAATAACGAACTTGGTTTCGACTATTTACGTGACAACATGGTGAATTATGCAGAAGAACGTGTCATGAGACCGTTAAACTTTGCAATCATTGATGAGGTCGATTCAATTTTAATTGATGAAGCACGTACACCATTAATTATTTCTGGTGAAGCCGAAAAATCAACATCACTTTATACGCAAGCAAATGTTTTTGCTAAAATGCTTAAAAATGAAGATGACTACAACTACGACGAAAAAACAAAAGCAGTTCAGTTAACAGAGCAAGGTATTGATAAAGCAGAACGTATGTTTAAAATAGATAACTTATACGATGTTAAAAATGTAGACGTGATTAGTCACATTAATACTGCATTACGTGCACATGTAACGTTACAAAGAGACGTTGACTACGTGGTGAATAATGGTGAAGTATTAATCGTTGACCAATTTACAGGCCGTACGATGCCAGGTCGTCGTTTCTCTGAGGGCTTGCATCAAGCTATTGAAGCTAAAGAAGGTGTGAAGATTCAAAACGAATCAAAAACAATGGCTTCAATCACATTCCAAAACTATTTCAGAATGTATAACAAACTATCAGGTATGACAGGTACTGCTAAAACTGAAGAAGAAGAATTTAGAAATATTTATAATATGACAGTAACTCAAATTCCTACAAATAAACCTGTTCAACGTGTAGATAAACCAGATTTAATTTATATAAGTCAAAAAGGTAAATTTGATGCAGTTGTGGAAGAAGTTATTGAAAAACACAAAGCTGGTCAACCTGTGCTTCTTGGTACAGTTGCAGTGGAAACAAGTGAATACATTTCAAATCTATTGAAGAAAAATGGCGTACGTCATGATGTATTAAATGCTAAAAATCACGAACGTGAAGCGGATATTGTAGCAGGTGCTGGTCAACGCGGCGCAGTAACGATTGCTACCAATATGGCCGGTCGTGGTACAGATATCAAATTAGGCGAAGGTGTTCAAGACCTTGGTGGTTTGGCAGTTATCGGTACAGAGCGTCATGAATCTCGTCGTATAGATGATCAGTTACGTGGTCGTTCTGGTCGTCAAGGTGATAAAGGTGACAGTCGCTTCTACTTATCGCTACAAGATGAATTGATGGTACGCTTTGGTTCAGAACGTTTGCAAAATATGATGAATCGATTAGGTATGGATGATTCTACGCCAATTGAATCTAAAATGGTTTCACGTGCAGTTGAATCTGCACAAAAACGTGTTGAAGGTAATAACTTTGATGCACGTAAACGTGTACTTGAATATGATGATGTACTACGTAAACAACGTGAAATTATTTATAATGAACGTAACAGTATTATTGATAGTGATGAAAGTGGCGAATTAGTCGATAACATGCTTCGTTCAACATTAGATAGAAGTGTGCATTATTATGTAAATGAAGAAGCAGATGAACCAGACTATGAACCATTTATCAATTATGTAGATGATGTATTCTTAAATGAAGGTGACTTGAAAGTCGAAGATATTAAAGGTAAAGATAATGACGATATCTTCGAATTTGTTTGGAATAAAGTCGAAGTTGCATTAAAAGACCAAAAAGAGAAGATTGGTACCCAATTTGATGAATTTGAGCGTATGATTTTACTACGTTCTATCGATACACATTGGACGGATCATATCGATACAATGGATCAATTAAGACAAGGTATACACTTGCGTTCTTATGGTCAACAAAATCCGCTTCGTGATTATCAAAATGAAGGACATCAACTTTTTGATACAATGATGCAAAATATCGAAGAAGATGTAAGTAAATATATCTTGAAATCAGTTGTTTCTGTTGAAGATGATGTTGAAAGAGACAAGCAAACTGATTTTGGGAAAGCTGAGCATGTTTCAGCTGAAGATGGTAAAGAAAAAGTAAAGGCTGAACCATTTGTTAAAGATGAACATATTGGTAGAAATGACCCATGTCCTTGTGGCAGTGGTAAAAAATATAAAAACTGTCATGGCGCCTAGCATTTAAGGTAGCTATAGATGTTATAAAACCGAGAGACTTGATAGCACACTATTATTTACTCTCGGTTTTGCTATATATAAACTAATACTAAAAAAGTTAATACTGCAGTTAAAACTGATTAATGTTGAAAACATCGTGCGTAGTTCTGTACAATAGTTATAAGTATAAAAAGAGATTTGCAAACCAACGTGTGTACACGTTTAAAGATTATAGGAGAGATGCATATGGAATTATCAGAAATTAAACGTAATATAGATACGTATAATGAAAAACTAGAACAACTTAGGGGGTCTCTTTGACTTAGAGGAAAAAGAGACAAACATTCAAGAATATGAAGAAATGATGACAGATCCAACATTCTGGGATGATCAAGACAAAGCACAAGACGTTATTGATAAAAATAATGCTTTAAAATCAATCGTCAATGCGTTTCGTAATTTAGAAACAACGTTAGAAGATATGGATACGACTAGAGCTTTACTACTTGAAGAAGAAGACCAGTCTATGAAACAAGATTTAGAACAAAGTGTGTATGATTTTAAAGGTGAGCTTGATCAATTTGAATTACAAATGTTGCTTGATGGACCTTATGATGCAAACAATGCCATTATAGAGTTACATCCAGGCGCAGGGGGTACAGAGTCTCAAGATTGGACGAATATGCTTTTAAGAATGTACCAACGTTATTGTGAACAACAAGGGTTTAAAATAGAAGTAGCCGATTACTTACCAGGTGATGAAGCCGGAGTAAAAAGCGTAACGCTTATTATTAAAGGCCACAATGCGTATGGCTATTTGAAGGCTGAAAAAGGGGTGCACCGCTTAGTTCGTATCTCACCATTTGATTCTTCTGGACGAAGACATACATCGTTTGCGTCATGTGATGTTATTCCGCAATTTAATAATACAGAAATTGAAATTGAAGTTAATCCGGATGATATTACGGTAGATACTTTTAGAGCATCAGGTGCAGGCGGTCAGCATATCAACAAAACAGAATCTGCTATTAGAATTACGCATCATCCTACAGGTATTGTCGTTAATAACCAAAATGAACGTTCACAGATTAAGAATAGAGAAGCAGCCATGAAGACATTAAAGTCGAAGCTATATCAATTAAAGATTGAAGAACAAGAGCAGGAAATGGCAGAAATTCGTGGTGAACAAAAGGAAATTGGTTGGGGTAGTCAAATTAGGTCATATGTGTTCCATCCGTATGCCATGGTCAAAGATCATCGTACAAATGAAGAATCTGGAAAAGTAGATGCAGTTATGGATGGTGATATTGGTCCATTTATCGAAGCATTTTTACGTAGTCAGATGGATCAAAAAGCAAACTAAATAATAGAATGATAGTAGCGTAAAGTCGTACATGGCTTTATTTTTAACCATTCGAAGCTACTATTTAAATTAAAACAGCGATGCGTATTTTTACGGATGGCTGTTTTATTTTTGCAAACACATATTGAATTTACTATGTGCTTCATTTACATATAGAATATTTAAGTAACAGTGTTTGTTTTTACGAGATAAAGATTTAAAAATAAATGTAAAATGCAAATTTTAATGTTACATCATTTTTTACTATGAATTGATGATGTGAAATTGAACCAGTGATACCAAGCGTTGTAAGTGATTTTTTAATGGAGATAAGTTGATTGGAAATACAAACTTGACCGTTGTGTTACAGAACAATAACAATGTTCAACGGTATCCTTTGTTGTGCTATAGTATTTTTGATTAAATACGAATGAAAAGGATGGAAATACGAATGAAGAAAGGTTTAACATTTTCTATAACAACGGCAGCTTTGTTTTTTGGTTATAATGGAATTGCTTCTGCAGACCAAATCCATACAGTAAAAGAAGATGCTAAATTAACGGATATAGCACAAGCATTTGCAACAACTACGACAGAAATTCAAAACTTAAACCAATTAAATGGTAGAGACTATGTGACATTGGGAGAGCAAATTACATTACCAGATTCTGATATTGTAGAAGTTAAGTCAGGTGATACAGTTCAAAGTATTGCTGCACAACATAATTTAACAGTAGCTACAATGTACGAATTAAATCCGAATTTAGGCGAAGTAATTTATCCTGGTCAATTGATAGCAGTTTCTGATAAAGGTTCGGCACATATAAACAATCAATTACAACAAATGTTTAATATCCAAACTGAAAACCAAGATCATCAACAAACTGTTGATTATAACAATAGCCAATCAACACAAGTAACGCCAAATAGTAATAACAGTACATCATCTGAAGTAAGACCAAGTACTACGCAAACGTGGTCAACAAGTGTAAATAATACAACGCATCAACAACAAGTTGACCAAAGTACAGCGTATGATAACGCAACGGTTCAAACACGTCCTACGCAACATGTTTCAAATGGTAGCAACTATTATGATTGGGGACAATGTACGTATTATGCATTTGATCGTCGACAACAATTAGGAAAATCCGTTGGCAATTTATGGGGAAATGCAAATAATTGGGCGTCTGCGGCACGACAAAATGGTTATCAAGTAAACCATACACCAGAAGTTGGTGCAATATTCCAAAGCACTGCAGGTAACTATGGACATGTAGGTGTTGTAGAACGTAAAAATGCTGATGGTTCTATTGTAGTATCAGAAATGAATTGGCAAGGTGTAGGTAAAAAATCATATAGAACTGTACATAATACAGGTCAATATAACTATATTCATTAGTAAATATTTTTACTATGGTTAATAAATTTGTATATAACTAGTTTTAGAGGCTGGGACATAATGATTGTCTCAGCCTTTAATTATAGTCAGTATCGTATGAACACAAAGTTTGTAAATTTATAGAAAATTTTAAATGAAACTCTGTATAATTAATGATATTGGTAGAACATTTATAGTGTTGAGTGATATTATGAAATCAAGTATAATCATTCATTAATATTAATAAGGAGGCGATGTCATGGGTGTACATCAATATTTTAAACGTTTATCTGATTTAGAAAAATTAATCAGATTACCTGGTAAATTTAAATATTTTGAACATAACGTCGCTGCGCATTCATTTAAGGTGACAAAAATCGCTCAATATTTAGGAACTGTAGAGGAATATCACGGTAATGAAGTCGATTGGAAGAGTTTATATGAAAAAGCGCTAAATCACGATTTTGCTGAGATATTTACCGGTGACATTAAAACACCAGTCAAGTATGCGAGTGGAGAACTGAAAAAATTATTCTCTCAAGTAGAAGAAGAAATGGTTGATCATTTTATTAGTGAAGAAATTCCAGAGCCATATCAAGATATTTATCGCGAAAGACTACAAGAAGGAAAAGATGATTCCCTTGAAGGACAACTTCTTTCTGTTGCAGACAAAATTGATTTATTGTATGAGACATTTGGAGAAATTCAAAAACGTAATCCAGAACAGTTGTTTTTCGAAATTTATGAAATGTCACTTGAGACAATTATGCAATTTGATCATTTAAGTTCAGTCCAAGATTTTATAGATAATATTATTCCTGAAATGTTAACTGAAAAATTCATTCCACGATCAGAATTGCGTGAAACAACGATGGCTATTTTAAATAATAGGAACGGGTGAAACGAATGATTTGGTACGTACTCGCATCATTTTTTCCTTGTATCCTAGTAGTACTGTTAAGCGTATTAACGAGGAGCAAGTGGGTAGGCACCATACTTACACTCATTATCATTGGTGCTTCAGTTGAAAAAGGATTTTTTCATAGTGAGTGGATTATTTTTATAGACGTAGTGTCTTTACTTGCTGGTTATTTGATTATTGATCAGTTAGAGTTGCATAAAAAAGAAGATGATTAAATATTAAGTGTTGAGCAATGTAATTGCTATAATTGAATAGGAGATTTATAATTATATGACTTCAAACTACTGAAGATAGTATGATAAAAATCTAAAACTTACAAACATGGTGAATAACTATGTTTGTTTTTCGTTATAAAATTATGTTGATTTATTACGAACAAATGTTTGTATTTTTGTTCGTCAATCTGTTAAAATATGAGACAAGTATAAGAAAGTATAAGAGCCATGCATAAAAATAGAACACATAAGTGTATGTTAATGAATATGCGATAGATAGGGTGTTTATAGGTTCGTCACGAGAGAGATTAAATGGGAGGCGTATGTCATTATGGAGCATTATCCATTCGAGTTGCATTCTAATTTTGAACCGCAAGGAGATCAACCAGAGGCGATTAAAAAAATAGTTAAAGGTGTTAATGAAGGAAAAAGGCATCAAACATTACTTGGTGCAACAGGTACTGGTAAAACTTTCACCATGAGTAACGTTATAAAGCAAGTTGGTAAACCCACGCTGATTATTGCACATAATAAAACACTAGCGGGTCAGTTATATAGTGAGTTTAAGGAGTTTTTCCCTGAGAATAGAGTGGAATACTTTGTCAGTTACTATGACTACTACCAACCAGAAGCCTATGTACCTTCAACTGACACATTTATTGAGAAAGATGCATCCATTAATGATGAAATAGACCAATTAAGACACTCAGCTACCAGTGCATTGTTTGAAAGAGACGATGTTATTATCATTGCAAGTGTAAGTTGTATTTACGGTTTAGGTAATCCGAAAGAGTATCGTGATTTAGTAGTGAGTGTACGTGTAGGTATGGAAATGGATAGAAGTGAGTTATTGAAAAAATTAGTAGATGTACAATACACAAGAAATGACATTGACTTTAGACGTGGTACATTCCGTGTTAGGGGAGATGTTGTAGAAATTTTCCCAGCTTCTAGGGAAGAAATGTGTATCCGTGTTGAATTTTTTGGTGACGAAATTGATCGTATCCGTGAAGTGAATTACTTAACAGGAGAAGTATTGAGAGAGCGCGATCATTTTGCTATCTTCCCAGCATCTCACTTCGTTACGCGTGAAGAAAAAATGAAGTCGGCAATTCAAAGAATTGAACAAGAATTAGAGGAACGTTTAACTGAATTACGTTCAGAAAATAAATTACTAGAGGCTCAACGCTTAGAACAACGTACGAACTATGATTTAGAAATGATGAGAGAAATGGGCTTTTGTTCAGGTATAGAGAACTACTCTGTGCATTTAACATTACGTCCACTAGGATCAACACCATATACATTATTAGATTATTTTGGTGACGATTGGCTTGTGATGATTGATGAATCTCACGTAACATTACCTCAAATTAGAGGTATGTATAACGGTGACCGTGCACGTAAACAAGTGCTTGTTGATCATGGTTTCCGTTTGCCAAGTGCCTTAGATAATAGACCGTTACAATTCGAAGAGTTTGAAGAGAAAACTAAGCAATTCGTCTATGTCTCTGCAACACCAGGACCTTTTGAGTTAGAACATACGGATGAGATGGTGCAACAAATTATTCGTCCAACTGGTCTACTTGATCCTAAGATAGAAGTACGACCTACAGAAAATCAAATTGATGACTTACTCGGTGAAATCCAAGATCGTATTGATAAAAATGAGCGTGTATTAGTGACGACATTAACGAAAAAAATGAGTGAAGACTTAACTACATATCTTAAGGAAGCAGGTATTAAAGTTAATTACTTACATTCAGAAATAAAAACGTTAGAACGAATTGAAATCATACGTGACTTGAGAATGGGAACATATGACGTTATTATCGGTATTAACTTGTTAAGAGAGGGTATTGATATACCAGAAGTTTCGTTAGTTGTTATTTTAGATGCAGATAAAGAAGGCTTTTTACGTTCACAACGTTCATTGGTTCAAACAATTGGACGTGCTGCACGTAACAGCAGTGGTGAAGTTATTATGTACGGTGATAAGATTACAGATTCCATGCGCTACGCATTGGATGAAACAGAGAGACGTCGTTCCATTCAAGAAGCATATAATGAAAAACATAACATTACACCAACTACAATTAATAAAAAAATCCACGATGTTATCAGTGCAACTGTAGACAATGACGAAACGAATGAACAACAACAAACTGAAGTACCGAAGAAAATGACGAAAAAAGAACGCGAAAAAACAATTGCAAATATAGAAAAAGAAATGAAGAAGGCGGCAAAAGATTTAGATTTCGAAAAAGCAACAGAATTAAGAGACATGTTGTTTGAATTAAAAGCAGAAAGGTGACGCATATGAAGCAACCATCCATTGTAGTTAAAGGGGCACGCGCCCATAATTTGAAAGATGTTGATATAACAATCCCTAAGGACAAGCTTATTGTCATGACAGGATTGTCAGGTTCGGGAAAATCATCATTGGCATTTGATACTATCTATGCAGAAGGACAACGTAGATATGTAGAATCATTAAGTGCATACGCACGACAATTTCTAGGTCAAATGGATAAGCCTGATGTAGATACTATTGAGGGACTTTCTCCAGCTATTTCTATTGATCAAAAAACAACAAGTAAGAACCCGAGATCTACAGTTGCCACGGTGACAGAAATTTACGATTATATCCGTTTGCTCTATGCGCGTATTGGTAAACCATTCTGCCCAAATCATGGTATTGAAATCGAATCACAAACCGTGCAACAAATGGTTGACCAAGTATTGAAATTAGAAGAACGTGCTAAAATTCAAATTTTAGCACCTGTTGTTTCACATAGAAAAGGTGCACATGAAAAGCTTTTTGACGATATTGCCAAAAAAGGATATGTACGTGTACGTGTTGATGGCGAAATTTCTGATATCAATGAAGTACCAGCTTTAGATAAAAATAAAAATCATACAATTGAAGTTGTAGTAGATCGTTTAGTAGTGAAAGAAGGTATAGAAACGCGTTTAGCTGATTCTATAGAAACAGCATTACAATTATCAGAAGGTACATTAGTGGTCGATATTATTGGTGGAGAAGAATTGAAGTTTTCCGAAAATCACGCTTGTCCGATTTGTGGATTTTCAATTGGTGAACTAGAACCACGCATGTTTAGTTTTAATAGTCCTTTTGGAGCGTGTCCAACTTGTGATGGTTTAGGTCAAAAACTTATGGTCGATTTAGAGTTAGTTGTACCTGATACAAGCAAGACATTAAATGAAGGTGCAATCGTGGCATGGGAATCTTCAAGCTCCGATTTTTATCCAACTATATTAAAACGCGTATGTGAAGTTTACAAAATAAATATGGATAAACCGTTTAAAAAACTAACAGACAGACAAAAAGATATCATATTATATGGCTCAAAAGGTAAAGAAATCGAATTTACTTTTACCCAACGTAACGGTCAAACACGAACTCGAAAGATGGAGTTTGAAGGTGTCGTAAATAATATAAATCGAAGATATCATGAATCATCATCAGAATTAGTTAGAGAAATGATGAGCAAGTACATGACAGAATTGCCGTGTGAAACTTGTCATGGTAAACGTTTGAGTCGTGAAGCACTATCTGTATTTGTAGACGGTAAACATATTGGAGACGTTGTTGAACGTTCAATTAAAGATGCTTTACATGCATTTGAACACATTACTTTGACGGAACAAGAACAAAAAATAGCAAATCAAATATTAAAAGAAATAAATTCAAGACTAGAGTTTCTATATAATGTTGGGCTCGAATACCTAACATTAAATCGTGCATCAGGTTCATTATCTGGTGGAGAAGCGCAACGTATTCGCTTAGCGACACAAATTGGTTCTAGACTATCAGGTGTTCTTTATGTCTTGGATGAGCCGTCAATAGGGCTACATCAACGTGATAATGACAGACTCATTAACACACTAAAAGAAATGCGTGATTTAGGAAATACATTAATCGTGGTCGAACATGATGATGATACAATGCGTGCGGCCGATTATTTAGTCGATGTAGGTCCTGGAGCGGGTGAACACGGTGGACAAATTGTTGCAAGTGGTACACCAAAAGAAGTAATGGCTAACAATCAATCATTAACTGGACAATACTTAAGTGGTAAGAAACGTATTGAAGTGCCAGAAGCTAGAAGAGAGATTACAGAACGCAAGATTACGATTAAAGGTGCCCGTAGCAATAACTTAAAAGGTATCGATGTTGATATCCCATTATCTACAATGACAGTTGTTACAGGGGTGTCAGGTTCCGGTAAGAGTACTTTAGTAAATGAAGTGCTTTATAAATCATTAGCTAAGCATATTAACAAATCAAAAGTGAAGCCAGGCGAATACGATGAAATTAAAGGAATAGATCAATTGGATCGTATTATAGATATTGATCAATCACCAATTGGACGTACACCTAGATCCAATCCGGCAACGTATACTGGTGTATTTGACAACATAAGAGATATTTTTGCACAAACCAATGAATCCAAAGTACGTGGCTATACAAAGGGACGTTTTAGTTTTAATGTTAAAGGTGGTCGTTGTGAGGCTTGTAAAGGTGATGGCATCATAAAAATCGAAATGCACTTCCTACCAGACGTTTATGTACCATGTGAAGTCTGTGGAGGCACACGATATAATCGTGAAACACTTGAAGTTACTTATAAAGGAAAGAATATTGCAGAAATTCTAGCGATGACTGCTGAAGATGCTACAACTTTCTTTGAAAACGTTCCGAAAATACATCGCAAATTAAAAACACTTGTTGATGTTGGACTTGGTTATGTCACATTAGGTCAACCAGCTACGACTTTATCTGGTGGAGAGGCACAACGTGTGAAACTTGCATCGGAATTGCATAAACGTTCAACAGGCCGTTCCATTTATATTTTAGATGAGCCTACGACTGGTTTACATGTAGATGATATTAGTAGATTATTGAAAGTATTAAATAAATTAGTTGAAAATGGAGATTCCGTCGTCATTATTGAACATAACTTGGATGTTATTAAAATGGCGGATCATATTATTGACTTAGGTCCTGAAGGTGGCGACGGAGGTGGTACGGTCGTTGCTACAGGTACGCCTGAACAAATAGCTACCGTAGAAGGTAGTTACACGGGTCAATATTTAAAACCCGTACTTGAAAGAGATACAGTCAAACATTAAATGACCTTATTGACGTCAAACGGTTGCAATAAAAAAGATAAATTGTTGCTTTAAGATAAGCTCCTACTATGCGTATGTAGTATCACTTACGTGCATTGTAGGAGTTTTTTGAATACTAGGTATCATAGCAAGCAAATATGATGCTTAGTGTTAAAAAATTACGCAATTGCTTTGCAAAAATAAGAAGCTTCACGATAAGTGATATCCATTATAATTAATATAAGGTATGATAATAAAAGTATAGATAAATTATTGCGTTACTACACTTTTTAATATAGATTATCAGTTCTTTTTGATATGATATTAGCATAGCGCAAATGTAAGAGAATGAATGATAGAGGTGAATGCATGTTAACGACAAAGAGTTTGGTAGAACGTTTTAAACTTGAATTAATCGCAGGTGAAGCGGGTTTAAATAAACAGATTAAAAATACAGATATTTCGAGACCTGGATTGGAAATGGCGGGATATTTTTCACATTATGCATCAGACCGTATTCAATTATTAGGTACCACAGAATTATCTTTTTATAATTTATTGCCAGATGAAGAACGTAAAGGACGTATGAGAAAATTATGTCGTCCGGAAACGCCGGCAATTATAGTAACGAGAGATTTAGAACCACCAGAAGAATTAATCGAGGCAGCGAAAGAACACGACACGCCATTAATCACTTCTACTATCGCAACAACACAATTGATGAGTCGACTAACTACATTTTTAGAGCATGAATTAGCACGTACTACTTCATTGCATGGTGTACTTGTTGATGTGTACGGTGTTGGTGTACTTATAACGGGAGATTCAGGCATTGGTAAAAGTGAGACAGCATTAGAGTTAATTAAGCGCGGTCATAGACTGGTTGCTGACGATAATGTTGAAATTAGAGAAATCAGTAAAGACGAGTTAATTGGTAGAGCGCCGAAATTAATAGAACACCTTTTAGAAATTAGAGGTTTGGGCATTATTAATGTGATGACATTATTTGGTGCTGGGTCAATTTTGACTGAAAAACGTCTACGCCTAAACATACATTTAGAGAATTGGCACAAAGACAAACTATACGATCGTGTAGGATTAAATGAAGAAACGTTAAGAATCTTAGATACTGAAATTACGAAAAAAACGATACCTGTACGTCCTGGTCGTAACGTTGCAGTAATTATTGAAGTTGCAGCAATGAATTATAGATTAAATATTATGGGTATTAATACGGCCGAGGAATTTAATGATCGACTCAATGCGGAAATAATGCGCAATGGCAACAATAGTGAGGAGAATAAGTAATGGTACTAAACTATATCGATCCAATTGCGTTTGAATTAGGACCGATTTCGGTTCGTTGGTATGGCATAATAATTGCTGCTGGTATATTGCTAGGGTATTTTATTGCGCAAGCCAGTGTGAAACGCATTGGATTTCATCAAGACACATTGGTTGATATTATTTTTTGGAGTGCAATTATTGGCTTTGTGGTTGCAAGGATTTATTTTGTTATTTTCCAATGGCCATACTACGCACAACACCCAATTGAAATACCGATGATTTGGCAAGGTGGTATTGCGATACATGGTGGACTAATAGGTGGCTTTGCAACAGGTATTATCATTTGTAAACAAAAAAATATCAATCCATTTCAAATTGGTGATGTAATTGCACCAAGTATGATTTTAGGGCAAGGTATCGGTAGATGGGGGAACTTTATGAATCATGAGGCACACGGTGGCCCTGTTTCAAAAGCATTTCTCGAACAGTTACATATTCCTGATTTCATTATTAATAATATGTATATTAATGGAAAATATTACCAGCCTACCTTTTTATATGAATCAATATGGGACATTTTAGGTTTTGTGGTACTCATTTTAATAAGAAAACATCTTCGTATTGGTGATACATTCTGTCTTTATTTAATTTGGTATTCTATAGGCAGATTTTTTGTGGAAGGCATGCGTACAGATAGCTTGATGTTAACAAGCGATATTCGAGTTGCGCAACTTGTGTCAGTTATACTAGTTATTATTGGTATCAGTATCATGATTATCCGAAGAGTGAAGTACAATTCTCCGCGTTATAAAGAGGTTGGACCATTAGCATGGCCAAACCCAAAAGAGAAGTGATGAAATAACATGCGTAATTTAAAAAAACAAACTGTAGATGGTGTGAACCCTTTATGGCGAATGTATCGCTATGTTAAAAGCATGAAAATGTTTAAGCAAACCGTATTGATTGAGTTATGTCGTTATTTACCGAATGTTAAACTCAAACATTGGATTTATAGAAACTGGTTGAAAATGAATATTGGTCCCCATACGGCGTTTGCATTTAAAGTGGTCCCAGATTTATTATATCCAGAGTATATTACGATAGGTCGAAATTGTGTGATTGGTTATAACACAACGATTTTGACACATGAATTTTTAGTCGATACATTTACAACGGGCCCCGTTAAAATTGGGGATAATACGTTGATTGGCGCGAATGTAACGATATTGCCAGGTGTGACAATTGGTAATCATGTCAAAATTGGCGCAGGTTCAGTTGTATCGAAAGATATTCCAGATTATGCATTAGCGTATGGGAATCCCATACAAATAAAATATAAATGAACCTTTAGGAGGTGACTATGGATGGCGCGCAATGACAATATCATTCCTATGAACTTTGATAGTCAATTTTACAAAAAATTAGCTAATCAAAAATTCCATCAACAAGAATACAAAAAAGCTGCTGACTACTATAGCAAAGTGCTTGAAATGTCACCTCAAGATTTTGAGACGAAAGTCATATACTCAGAATGCTTGGTTCACCTAGGATTAGGTAGTAAAGCAGAGCACCTTTTTTATGAAAGTATTGCTCAAGGTGAGGCAACTGAAGAAAGTTATTTTCAGCTAAGTCAGTTGAATATCATAATGAACGAGGCGAACAAAGCATTTTTATTTGGCATGAATTATGTGACGCTTTCGGAAGATGAAAGTTATCAAGAAGAACTTGAAGATATGTTTGAGGTGTCTTATCATTCTGCGGAAAAAATCGAAATTGAATGTCAATTGTTTGCTATACAGTTAATATTTCAATATATGTTCTCACAAGGTAGATTACCGGAGGCTAGAGATTTCATATTAAGTCAAAATACTGACATTCAAGATCATCGTGTCGTGCGTAATTTACTTGCGATGTGTTATTTATATCTGAATGAATATGAAACAGCGAAAGAAATGTTTGAACGATTGCTAAGTGAAGATAATACAGATGTACATGCGCTTTGTCATTATACGTTATTGCTTTATAACACAAATAATAGTGAGAAATATCAACGTTATTTAAAAATACTTAGTAAGGTCATGCCGATGAATGATGACGAATCATTCAAATTAGGTATTGTACTATGCTATTTAAAACAATATGAAGCCTCTCAAAAAATTCTACAACCGTTATATAGAAAAGGTAAATTCCTGTCTATTCAAATGTATAATGCACTGAGTTATAATCACTACTATTTAGGAAATCTCGAAGATAGTAAATACTTTTGGGGTAAATTACAAGAGGTAAGTAAGGTAGAAATAGGTCATGCACCATGGGTTATAGACGAAAGTAAAGCGTATTTTGACCAACAAATACTTCCTTTATTACTAAATGATGATAGCCACCATAGATTGTATGGTATCTTTTTACTCAACCAACTTAAAGGTAGAGAAGTGCTGCTGACGCAAGAAATTTGGGGCGTATTAGAATCAATGAATGATTATGAAAAACTTTATCTCACTTATTTGATTCAGGATTTAAAACTCAATAAACTAGATTTTATTCATAAAGGCATGTTAATGATTTATGGTGTTGAATCATTGAAAAATAATGAAGAATTGTTTATTGTATGGATTGACCAAGCTGAAGCAATCATCGAGGAAAAGGTTGAACTGACACAAGTCAGTGACTATGTAGCTGCGTGCGTGTATATGTATTATCGCAATACAGATATAAAAGTAACAAAGCAACAAGTAATAGAATGGTTTGATATTTCAGCATATCGTTTAAATAAAACGATAGATTTATTAGTGAGCATATAAGTTTATAAAATGCAAGTAATCGTATATACTTCGCATAATGAATGATTAAACAGGAGGCAATTTAAATGGCTGAACAAGTAGATTTTGATATCGCAATAATCGGTGCAGGTCCAGCAGGTATGACTGCAGCAGTTTACGCTTCACGTGCAAATTTAAGCACTGTGATGATTGAACGTGGTATGCCAGGTGGACAAATGGCAAATACTGAAGAAGTGGAGAACTTCCCAGGCTTTGAAATGGTAACTGGACCAGATTTATCGACAAAAATGTTTGAACATGCGAAAAAATTTGGTGCAAAATATCAATATGGTGATATTAAATCGATAGAAGATAAAGGTAGTTACAAAGAAATTAATCTAGGTAACAATGTGATTACAGCACATGCAGTTATCATTGCAACAGGCGCAGAATATAAAAAAATCGGAGTACCAGGTGAGCAAGAACTTGGTGGCCGTGGTGTAAGTTATTGTGCAGTATGTGATGGCGCATTCTTTAAAGGTAAAAAGTTATTTGTTATCGGTGGTGGAGATTCAGCTGTCGAAGAAGGCACTTTCTTAACAAAATTTGCTGACAGCGTTACAATTGTACATCGTAGAGATGAGTTGCGTGCTCAAAAAATCTTGCAAGATCGTGCATTTAAAAACGACAAAATCGATTTCATCTGGAGCCATACTCTGAAAACAATCAATGAGAAAGACGGCAAAGTTGGCTCAGTTACTTTAGAGTCTACTAAAGATGGCGCGGAACAAACGCTTGATGCAGATGGTGTATTCGTCTATATTGGTATGAAACCATTAACTGCACCATTCCAAGACTTAGGCATTACCAATGAAGTTGGTTATATCCTAACAAATGAAGATATGAGCACAAGTATTCCTGGCGTTTATGCAGCTGGTGATGTGCGTGAGAAAGGTTTACGCCAAATCGTTACTGCAACAGGTGATGGAAGTATTGCAGCACAAAGTGCAATTGCATTTATAGAACACCTTAAAGATTCAATTGAAGCATAATTTTAATTTGAATGTATTAAATAACTAATAAATTTCAGTCATAGCTAGAATGTGAACTTACTATTTTTGTATGGAGAAGCATTCTAGCTTTTTTCATAATTGTACTAATAGAGTAGGTGAATCATTAGTTGCATAGCAAATACTTAAGGATAAGATGAAGCATCTCAGTAACTCATATTAAAATCAAAAATGTAACTTAACATAAATCGTTTATGCTTGTGATTCAAGTTACTTATAAATCATTTTGCTAAAATATGATTAAACTACTACCTAAGACCTTTTTCATGTAAAATAATATATGATAGCATAAGATTGTTAGACTTGTTTATAGTGAAATGTATCATACATAATTAAAATATGGACTGTTAACAATGTAAAAACATTTTATGATAAATAAATCGACGGATGGTGTAAATGATGCAACTAGAAGAAAAAGAAATAATAAAAAGTGAATTATTAGTCGTGACAGGTTTATCAGGTGCAGGTAAATCTGTAGTTATTCAAAGCCTTGAAGATATTGGGTACTTTTGTGTTGATAATTTACCACCCATACTTTTACCGAAATTTGTAGAATTGATGGGACAAGGTAATCCATCATTACAAAAAGTAGCGATTGCCATTGATTTAAGAGGGAAAGAATTATTCAAATCTCTGATAAAAGAAATGGACTTAATTAAGAGTAATACTGATGTCATTGTTGACATGATGTTTTTAGAAGCATCAGATGAACGTTTGATTTCAAGATATAAAGAAACGCGCCGCGCCCATCCATTAAATGAAAATGGACAACGTTCTTTGATAGAAGCGATAGAAGAAGAACGAGAATTATTGAATGAAATCAAGGGATTAGCGAATTATACGATTGATACAACGCAAATGAAGCCGAAAGAATTACGTAAACGTATTGATGATTATTTCAATCAAAGTAATGTGCAAACATTTAATATTAATGTGACAAGTTTCGGATTTAAACATGGCATTCAAAGAGATGCCGATCTTGTGTTCGATGTTCGTTTTTTACCGAATCCACATTATGTTGATGAATTGAGACCATTAACTGGTGAAGATGAACCTGTATATAAATACGTGATGAAATGGAAAGAAACAACTATTTTTTATGAAAAATTAATTGATTTACTGAAATTTATGATACCTGGCTACAAAAAAGAAGGGAAATCACAACTTGTTATAGCAATTGGTTGCACAGGAGGACAACATCGATCTGTCGCATTGGCCAAACGTATCGCAGCAGAACTCAAAGAGAGTTTTGACTATAATGTGTATGTGCATCATAGAGATGCGCATGTTGAAAGTGGCGTGAAATTAAAAGATGAGAAGAATTAAACTTGTTCTGATAGGTGGAGGTACCGGTTTATCTGTTTTAGCTCGTGGTTTAAAAGGTTACCCCATCGATATCACTACAATTGTTACAGTGGCGGATGATGGTGGTAGTACTGGGAAAATAAGAAGCGAAATGGATATACCAGCACCTGGGGATATAAGAAACGTAATTTCTGCATTAAGTGAAACAGAATCCACATTGGAACAGTTATTCCAATATCGATTTAAAGAAAATCAGGTCGAAGGGCATTCCCTAGGTAATTTACTGATTGCTGCATTGACGAATATAACTGACGATTTTGGTCATGCGGTCAAAGAATTAAGTAAAATTTTGAATATTAGAGGACGTGTCATTCCCTCTACAAATACGAGTGTAAGATTAAATGCCGTTATGGAAGATGGAGAAGTCGTGTACGGGGAATCTAAAATTCCTAAGAAAAACAAGAAGATTAAACGTGTTTTTTTAGAACCGGAAGATGTGACGCCTATGGAAGAAGCGGTAGAAGCGATTGAAGAAGCAGATTTAATCGTCATGGGACCAGGCTCTTTATATACAAGCGTCATTTCCAACTTATGTGTGAAGGGGATAACAGACGCATTACTTAAAGTAGATTCGCCTAAGTTATATGTATCAAATGTTATGACCCAACCCGGCGAAACGAACAATTATTCGGCGGTAGATCATGTTAATGCAATTCACGACCATATGGGTGAAAAATGTATTAACTATGCGATTTGTAGTACACAAGATTTTCATGGTGATGTCATTGAACGTTACAAAAAAGACGGCGCAGAGCCAGTAAAATGTAATAATGATGAAATGGAAGCACAACATATTAAGGTATTTACACATCCGAATTTAGTAGAAGTTTCATCTGAAAATTATGTGCGACACAATACAGAAGTGTTATCTAAGATGATCTATGAAATTGCCATGAGAGAGACTGCTACAATTGAATTTAATCGCAATAAAGACAACAATAATTGAGAAGATAAAGTATAGAAGGGACTGATTAACTCATGAGCTTTGCATCAGATATGAAAAATGAACTGACAAGAATTGAAGTTGACGAAGAAAATGCAAAAGCAGAGCTCAGTGCACTTATTCGCATGAATGGTGCGCTCAGTCTATCAAATCAACAATTTGTAATCAATGTACAAACAGAAAACGCCACAACTGCGAGACGTATTTATTCACTAATTAAAAAGGTGTTTAGTGTTGAGGTTGAATTACTTGTTAGAAAAAAAATGAAACTGAAGAAGAATAATATATATATTTGTCGTATTAAAACACGTGCGCGTGAGATATTAAATGATTTAGGAATTTTAAAAGATGGCGTATTTACACATGAAATTGATAAAGACATGATTCGAGATGATGAAATGAAACGTAGTTATCTACGTGGAGCATTTTTAGCGGGTGGTTCTGTAAATAATCCTGAAACGTCATCTTATCATTTAGAAATATTTTCACTTTATGAAGATCATTCAGAGGGTATTACTCAACTCATGAATGCATATGAATTAAATGCTAAGCATCTTGAACGCAAAAAAGGAAGTATTGCATATTTAAAAGAAGCAGAAAAAATATCTGATTTCCTAAGTTTAATCGGTGGTTTCCAAGCATTATTGAAGTTTGAAGACGTGCGTATCGTACGTGATATGAGAAACTCAGTAAATCGATTAGTGAATTGCGAAACAGCAAATTTAAATAAAACAGTTAGCGCAGCAATGAAACATGTTGAAAGTATACATTTGATTGATCAAGAAATTGGACTAGATAATCTACCGGATAGATTACGCGAAATAGCGAAACTTAGAATCGAGCATCAAGAAGTTTCACTGAAAGAGTTAGGTGAAATGATGTCTACAGGTAAAATCTCTAAATCGGGTGTTAATCACCGTTTGAGAAAGTTAAACGAAATGGCAGACAAATTGAGAAGCGGAGAACCAATTGAGCTTTAAATCACCAAACTTAGATTGCTCTGAGAATAGAAGTGATTTGTTTATCTCTGAATTTGAATTGATCATAAAATAAATTCGTTCTAGTCATATATAAAATAAGTATGCTAATATAAGAATATTCTAATGGGAAACAATTAGTATAGACGCCTCATGGAGGTGTCTTTTTTAATATAAAAATTCAAAGAATAGAGGAGGTATACTACATGAATGTGATTAAAAAGCATTATAAAAATATTATCTTTTGTTTAATTGGCACGTTAATCAATGCAATCGGTGTAAACTGTTTTTTACTTGGATCAAATTTAGGAGATGGTGGAACAGTTGGCATTTCACTGTCACTCATGTATGCATTTGGCTTATCACCAGCATGGACATCATTCATTATTAATACAATAGTCGTTTTTGTAGGGTGGAAATTTTTAAGTAAAACAGTTGCGGTATATACTGTTATTTCAAATACTGCATTATCATTCTTCTTACATTTAACTGAAAACATCAATCTTGGCGTGGACAATTTTGTAATAAACTCATTATTTGGTGGCGCGATTATTGGTATTGGTGCAGGATTAGTTATATCAACAGGTAGTACACTTGGTGGTACCTCCGTTATTGCGAAAATTGTAAACAAATACACAGAAATTAAGACGTCACAAGGTATTTTTATCCTCGATGCGATTGTCGTACTTTCATTTTTAATGGTATTACCTCTAGAGAATGTGTTATTTACAATTATTATGCTATTCGTTACTGAACGTGCAACGGCATTTATTATAGAAGGATTCAATCCCAAAAAAGCAGTCACAGTCATTTCAAACAAAAGTGAAGATATCAGTGATAAAATCAATGCATTTACTGGAAGAGGCTCTACAATACTTACAGGTAAAGGCGGATATGGTAAGACTGAAACGCATATGTTGTATGTTGTAGTGCCTCAGTCGCAAGTAACAAGAGTGAAAAAATTGGTGAATGAAGTAGATGAAAATGCATTTCTAGTTATTCATGATGTGCGCGATGTTTTAGGTAGCACATTTATTAATATGAATTGATGACGTATTGAATTAGTGTTTTTTAGAATAAAATCGAATAAATATACTGTAATGCGACATTTGTTCTGCTCCTCTTTTTACCTGAATTCTATATATAAAAAGATAAAATTTTGATATATATGGTTTACAATTATGAAAACGGGTATGAATACCATTGTGGTATTTAATTTATTAATACACAGTAAATTTGAAGCAACTATTATATTTCATATATGAAATATAATAGCAAAATGCTTTGATTTGCAAAAAAATTGTTTTTTAGAGGAGAGTAATTATGGGATTTATATTAATGATTATTGTAGGTGGCCTAATTGGATGGCTAGCTGGCGTTATTTTAGGTAAAGATATTCCAGGCGGCATCATTGGAAATATCGTTGCTGGTTTAGTTGGTTCATTAATCGGTAGTAAATTATTAGGTACATGGGGACCAGTATTAGGTGGCGTTCCAATTTTACCAGCATTAATTGGTGCGATCGTTTTAATTCTAATTGTTTCATTTATTTTGAAAGCACTTAGAAAATAATTTGCTAATTAATGATGATAAATAGAAATTGAGATTTATTATCTACTTAGATATTAAAAAAGAGCTTCCTACTTAGTAGGGGCTCTTTTTTGTTTGCTTATGTAACTGAGGTGATCTATCCTTGAATCCCCTCGAAGGGAATCGAACCCCTATCTTAAGAACCGGAATCTTACGTGTTATCCATTACACTACGAGGGGTTAATAAACACATTAATAACAGTGTACAAATCTTAATCGCAACGGTCAATAAGAACAATCTAAGATTCCTAAAAATTTTCGAGCGTTATTTTTTGACCATGTTTGACTTTTAGGTTAAAATAAATTTATCAATTAGAAATAAGGAGGCAATATTAATGAATTTAATACCTACAGTAATTGAAACAACAAACCGTGGGGAACGTGCCTATGACATTTACTCACGTTTATTAAAAGACCGTATTATTATGTTAGGTTCACAAATCGATGATAATGTAGCAAACTCTATTGTTTCTCAATTATTATTTTTACAAGCTCAAGATGCAGAGAAAGATATCTATCTTTACATTAACTCACCAGGTGGTAGTGTAACTGCTGGGTTTGCGATTTATGATACAATTCAACACATCAAACCAGATGTACAAACAATTTGTATTGGTATGGCTGCATCAATGGGGTCATTCCTACTTGCAGCAGGTGCGAAAGGTAAACGTTTCGCATTACCAAATGCTGAAGTTATGATTCACCAACCACTAGGTGGTGCGCAAGGACAAGCAACAGAAATTGAAATTGCTGCTAACCATATTCTTAAAACACGTGCTAAATTAAACCAAATTTTAGCTGAACGTACAGGTCAATCAATCGAAAAAATTGAAAAAGATACAGATCGTGATAATTTCTTATCAGCTGAAGAAGCGAAAGTTTACGGTTTAGTTGATGAAGTAATGATTCCAGAATCATAAGATAAGAATATAAAAAAACTGGCTAAGACATCTATTGTCTTAGTCAGTTTTTTTGTTATTTGCGATTCGATTGTGTATGCTTCTTTTCTTGATTGCCTAACATTAATCTAATGGCTATTGTTGTAATAACAAGTCCTAGAATGATTAATATTAAAGAAACAGTAAGCATCACGAGTGTAGTATCAAAAGCCATTGCGCCATTTAGAAGAAATAATAGGCCTACAATTAATAATAAAATATGTGTTAATCGGTCATGTTTCATATTAAATTTCGCTTCCTAACTGAATTATTGTACTAAGTCCTCAAGCGCAATTTTTAAATCGGGATATTTAAATTTAAAATTAATTGCTTGGAGTTTATTTGGAATTACCTTTTGTGTGTCGAGTATGACTGTAGACCTTTGTCCTAAAGCTAGTTTTAGCACAAAGGATGGTACCCATGTATGATGTGGTCGGTGCGTTACACGTGCAATTGTATAACCGAATAAGTTTTGGTGTTCGACAATTGGAGCTGTAAAGTTAAAGACACCTTGAGCTTTGTCTGTATTAATCGTATGCAGGATTGCTCTCGTTAAATCATCAATATGAATCCAAGAATACCATTGACGTCCTGAGCCTAATTTTCCACCTAGGTATAAATCGTAAGGTAGTTTCATCATAGGTAAGGCGCCACCCTCATTAGAAAGAATCATACCGAATCTACCGATAATAACGCGCGTGCCTAAGTCTTCGAATTGGCGAGCAAAGCGTTCCCATTGGTAAACGACTTCTGATAGGAAATCAAATGGCAATGTTTTGTATAATTCTGTATATGTTCGATTTAGATCAGGCTTATAATACCCAACAGCACTTGCATTGAAAAATACAGAAGGCTTATATTCACGTGTTTTAAACAATTCGAATAAAGATTGTGTAGCCTGTATTCGACTCAACATAATCGTTTGTTTATAAGCTTGAGTCCATCTTTTATTGAGACTAGCACCTGCTAAATTGATAACAATATCAATATTGGGTACTTGATCTTGCCAACCTGGCTGTGACCAATTAACGTATGAAATTTTAGGGTGCGTCGTCGTTATATCTTGTCTTGTGAGTATCGTGATATGTGCGTCACTTTGTACGAGTGCTTCAACAAGTTGTGTGCCGACCATACCAGTACCACCAGTTATTAAAAATTGTTTCATTTTATCACCTCATGAGTATTCCTACCTAATATTGCAATAATTATATAGTATTTTCATCGCATTTGAAGGTCATAATTTTTTCAAACTTTGTTCAATAATATGTCATTTACTTTACGCTAGACCTATTTAAAATAAAATAGATACACATTATAATAAAAGTACCTTCGATATGAATTAATCATCTCTTAATTATTTCGAGTATACCCCATAATATACTAGCGAAGGTAAAATTTTGACTCCCTTTAGTAGTGGCCTATACGTCTATCGTATAGGTCTTTATTTATATATTAACGTATGTAAAGCACAGGAACTATCTTTTTACTTAAGATTTGTTAAGTCGTACGTATGATAAAATGTTATAATTTAAAATAGATAAAACAAAATGAAACCAAAGCCAAATAGCAGCAAACACATTGTCATTATAAAAAAACCAAAACGTGTTTTCGAATAAGATTTTGTTTCATACTCCTCGTTGTCTAACATCATTTGACGTAGGCCATTACGAGGATTATCGTCATTGTGGTCTAGTGCTTTAAAATCAAAAGAGTCATGATTTTTCATTTTTATAACACATCCTGTTATGATAATAGAGAAAGTATCAATTTTAATATTTTATTTCTATAAAAGTATTGAAAGTGAAGAATCTTTTAGCTTAAGATAAGTTTAAAGAATAAAATAGTAATTCACATAATGTATTTTACTATAGATATAACCTTAGGATAACATCAAGTTAAGAAAATCAATAATAAGTTTGATTCGCAAATGAAATAGTGTAAAATACACATTTGGTATTAAACTTAAATGCGCATAAAAAGTTAAGATATAAAGTGAAGTGAGGGAAGTATATGCCTAATCAAAATAACAATTTTGATGATCAAAACAATAAGAAAATGAGTGGTTTTGCGAAAATAGTTAGTGGTTTAATTGTCCTATTATTAGTTGGAGGACTTGTTTTCGCTATTTTAGCATTTGTGGATCATTCCAATAAAGCTAATGAACGTTTAGCAGATCAGAAACAAGAGGAAAAAGATAAAGATAAAGCGACAAAAGAGAAAAAGACGAAGGAAAAATCTACTGAAGAAATTCAGCAGACACAGCAAACGCAACAAGTCCCTCAGACACAACAAACACAACAAACACAACAGACGCAACAACGTACACAACAACCTGCAACTACACAGCGTACAACTGAAGAAAGAAAAACTGCAGAAAAAACAAAAGAAGCAACAACGGAAGAACGTACGACTGAAGAGCGTACTACTGAGGAAAAGACAACTGAAGAGAAAACACCTCAACCATCAACTGAAAAAAAAACGACTGAACCAACAAGAGAGCAAACAAAACGTGAACCTTCAACACAACAAAGAAGCGCTCAAAACAATACACAACAAAAATCAACGCAAAATAGCAACAACCGTAATTCAAACACAAGTAGAAGCGCACAATCATCAAATGAATAAAAATGCTCACTCAAAAAGCAATCGCTCAAATGTAGCGATTGCTTTTTTAAATTTTTATAAAAACATCAGAAATGAGACTGAAGTATCTATATAATCCAGATTAAAAGAAGAAATTTAATAAAAAGGTGATTAAAGCAGACAACAAAACAAGTGTCATACAACCACTGAGGCAACCAAATGGTCCACAGCCGCAACCAATATTTTTCGAATAATGATAGGAGCCTCGTGGTGACGTAGTGTTAAATTGTTGTTGTCCTTGTTTGAAGTAGCTATCATCCTTATAACGTTGGTCTTTTGGATCAATTACTTCTGGTTGTTGGTCTCGAGTCATGAGAGGTCCTCCCAATTTGTAAGTATTCGATTACATTTTAATAATTATAGAGCATGGATACAAAGAATAAACACTATTTAATATATTAAATGCAAGTTTATTGTGGCGGTCTTATTTATTTCAAGCATATGCTTATTGACGAGAATACTGAGCCTTAGGCATTGAATGCAGAGCTATGTGAAGATGGTTTTTGATTATATTGCAACTCTAAATTAATTGAATGAATTTCACAGTTGAATGATTATTAATATACGAAACGGGTATTATATCACTGTAAGCGATATGAGTAGGTATAGTATTAAAAGCGAAATTTGAAGTAAAAAGTATTTCTCTTGCAATTTCAAATTCATAGTAGTATTATTGCAAATATAAGAGGTTATATTTTTTTGTCCCACTAGGGACGAAAAAAGTCAATCTATGGTTGGAACTTGACCCTTTATATAGAAACGGAGGAGGATAGTAGTGAAGGATTTGGTAAAAATTCAACAAAAGCTTGTGCCAGAACTTGTTGAAAAAATGTATCGACGTTTTTCAATTCTCACTACTATTGCAAAGCACCAACCAGTAGGTCGACGTAGTTTAAGTGAATATATGGATTTAACTGAACGCGTACTTCGTTCTGAAACAGATATTTTGAAACAACAAGCACTAATCAAAGTTAAACCCACTGGTATGGAAATTACCGAAGCAGGTGAAACAATGGTGCGTCAGTTGAATAGTTATTTTAATATATTTTCTGATGACCATCATCTTGCACAAGTAATTAAAGAACAGTATGGGATTGATGAAGTCTATGTAATTCCAGGTGATTCAGATGCTGATCAAACAGTAAAAATTGAATTATCTCGACAAGCAGGACAGTTAGTTGAAGATGTGCTTTCTGATGATGCAATTGTTGCAGTCACAGGAGGGTCAACAATGGCCTATGTGAGTGAAGCAATGCATAATCAACCATACAATGTATTTTTTGTTCCAGCTCGAGGTGGACTTGGCGAGAATGTTGTATATCAAGCGAATACTATCGCAGCTAGTATGGCACAACAAACAAATGGCGATTATACAACATTATACGTGCCAGATAATGTAAGTGAGACAACATACAATACACTTATGTTAGAACCATCAGTAATTCATACACTTGAAAAAATTAAAGAATCCAACATAACAATCCATGGCATTGGTGATGCGCTGAAGATGGCGCGAAGACGTCAATCACCTAACGAAGTTATAGATAAACTTCAACATCACAATGCCTCGGGAGAAGCATTTGGATATTATTTCGATGATCAAGGCGATATTGTCCATAAAGTGAAAACAATTGGACTACAATTAGAAGATCTTGAGTCGAAAAAGTTTATCTTTGCTGTCGCTGGGGGTAAATCAAAAGGAGAGGCAATTAAAGCTTATCTTTCAATTGCCCCTAAGAACACTGTATTAATTACAGATGAAGGCGCAGCGAGCATAATCACGAATAACAGTAATAAAAAGTAATTATACTTTTTAAATATCATTATTAAAGGAGGCCATTTTAATGGCAGTAAAAGTAGCAATTAATGGTTTTGGTAGAATTGGTCGTTTAGCATTCAGAAGAATTCAAAACGTTGACGGAATCGACGTAGTAGCAGTAAATGACTTAACAGATGACGAAATGTTAGCGCATTTATTAAAATATGACACTATGCAAGGACGCTTCACAGGAGAAGTTGAAGTTGAAAATGACGGTTTCCGTGTAAACGGACAAGAAGTTAAATCATTCTCTGAGCCAGACCCAAGCAAATTACCTTGGAAAGACTTAGACATTGATGTTGTATTAGAATGTACTGGTTTCTTCGCTGATAAAGAAAAAGCAGAAGCTCACATCAATGCTGGTGCTAAAAAAGTATTAATCTCTGCTCCAGCTACTGGCGACTTAAAAACAATCGTTTACAACACGAACCACCAAGAATTAGACGGTTCAGAAACAGTTGTTTCAGGTGCTTCATGTACTACAAACTCATTAGCGCCTGTTGCTAAAGTGTTAAATGATGACTTTGGTTTAGTTGAAGGTTTCATGACTACAATTCACGCATACACTGGTGACCAAAGTACTCAAGATGCTCCACACAGAAAAGGCGACAAACGTCGTGCGCGTGCAGCAGCTGAAAACATCATCCCTAACTCAACTGGTGCTGCTAAAGCAATCGGCCTAGTAATTCCTGAAATTGATGGTAAATTAGACGGTGGAGCACAACGTGTTCCTGTAGCAACTGGTTCATTAACTGAATTAACAGTTGTTTTAGAGAAAAATGTAAGCATTGAAGACGTAAATGCTGCAATGAAAAATGCATCAAACGAATCATTCGGTTACACTGAAGACGAAATCGTTTCTTCTGACGTAATTGGTATGACTTACGGTTCATTATTCGATGCAACACAAACTCGTGTAATGACAGTTGGCGATCGTCAATTAGTTAAAGTAGCAGCTTGGTACGATAACGAAATGTCTTACACTTCACAATTAGTTCGTACATTAGAACACTTAGCAACTCAAGCTAAATAATTCGATCTAAAAAATGAATTTAGCAAGCTTAATGTGCTGTTAAATTTTCAACAATAAGCTTAGGAGTAAGCGGGGAGCACAACGCTTCTCCGCTTATTTTAATTTATTGTTCCATTCAGAGGAGGAAGCTTACATGGCTAAAAAAATTGTAACTGACTTAGAATTAAAAGGTAAAACTGTACTTGTTCGTGCTGATTTCAACGTACCAATGAAAGATGGAGAAATCACAGATGATAATCGTATCGTTCAAGCCTTACCAACGATTAAATATATCATTGAACAAGGTGGAAAAATCGTCCTATTCTCACATTTAGGTAAAGTGAAAGAAGAAGGCGATAAAGCTGGATTAACATTGAAACCAGTAGCAGATGCATTATCTGAAAAATTAGGTAAAGAAATTACATTCGTACCTGAAACACGTGGTGAAAAATTAGAACAAGCTGTTAAAGATTTAAACGACGGTGATGTACTATTAGTTGAAAATACACGTTATGAAGATGTAGATGGTAAAAAAGAATCTAAAAATGATCCTGAATTAGGTAAATACTGGGCGTCACTTGGCGATGTGTTTGTAAACGACGCATTTGGAACTGCACACCGTGAACACGCTTCAAACGTTGGTATTGCATCTAACTTAGAAACTGTTGCTGGATTCTTAATGGAAAAAGAAATTAAGTACATCGGTGGCGTTGTTGAAAATCCTGATAAACCTGTCGTTGCAATTCTTGGTGGTGCCAAAGCTTCTGACAAGATTGGCGTTATCACAAACTTATTAAACATTGCTGATAAAGTACTTATCGGTGGTGGTATGTCATACACATTCTTTAAAGCACAAGGTAAAGAAATTGGTTTATCACTTTTAGAAAAAGATAAAGTTGATTTTGCCAAAGAATTACTAGACCGTGCAGGCGATCAAATCGTTTTACCAGTAGATTGTAAAATCGCTAAAGAATTCTCAAATGATGCTGAAATTACAGAAGTTTCTGTTGACGATATTCCAGCAGATCAAGAAGCAATGGATATTGGACCAAAAACAGTTGAACTATTCAAAGAACAATTACAAGGTGCACATACTGTAGTATGGAACGGACCTATGGGTGTATTTGAATTAAGTAACTTTGCTAAAGGTACAATTGGCGTTTGTGAAGCAATCGCAGAATTAAAAGATGCGAATACAATTATTGGTGGCGGTGACTCTGCAGCAGCAGCGATTTCACTTGGCTACGGTGATGACTTCAGCCATATTTCAACAGGTGGCGGTGCGTCATTAGAATACCTTGAAGGTAAAGAATTACCAGGTGTAGTAGCAATCGCTAACAAATAAGCGCACGACTAAAAACAGCAATCAGTGATTATTCGTGACAACACAATTAATCATAATTTACTAATAGGAGTGTAATATAATGAGACAACCAATTATCGCAGGTAACTGGAAAATGAACAAAACGGTAAAAGAAGCTAAAGATTTTATCAATGAATTACCAGCATTACCAGATACGAAAGAAGTAGAATCTGTAATTTGTGCACCAACAATTCAATTAGATGCATTAGTTACTTTAGTTAACGAAGGTAAGGCACAAGGATTAGAAATCGGTGCTCAAAATGCTTACTTTGAAGACAATGGTGCATTCACTGGTGAAACATCTCCAGTTGCATTAGCTGACTTAGGTGTTAAATATGTAGTTATTGGACACTCAGAACGTCGTGAAATCTTCCATGAAACTGATGAAGAAATTAACAAAAAAGCACACGCTGTATTCAACCACGGTATGACTCCAATCGTTTGTGTCGGTGAAACAGACGAAGAGCGTGAAAGTGGTAAAGCTAACGAAGTTGTTGGCAACCAAGTGAAAAAAGCTGTAGAAGGTCTTTCAGAAGAACAACTACAAAAACTTGTAATTGCATATGAACCAGTATGGGCAATCGGTACTGGTAAATCATCAACAGCTAAAGATGCAAATGAAATGTGTGCATTCGTTAGACAAACTGTTGCAGAATTATCAAGCCAAACAGTTGCTGATGCAACACGTATTCAATATGGTGGTAGTGTTAAACCTAACAACATTAAAGAATACATGGCAGAATCAGACATTGATGGTGCACTTGTAGGTGGCGCATCTCTTAAAGTGGATGATTTTGTACAATTGTTAGAAGGTGCAAAATAATATGGCGAAACAACCAACTGCTTTAATTATTTTAGATGGCTTTGCGAATAGAGAAAGCGAACATGGTAATGCTGTTAAATTAGCGCATAAACCAAATTTCGATCGCTATTACAGTAAGTATCCAACAACTCAAATAGAGGCAAGTGGTTTAGATGTTGGACTTCCTGAAGGTCAGATGGGTAATTCAGAAGTTGGCCATATGAATATTGGTGCTGGACGCGTTGTGTATCAAAGCTTAACGCGTATCAACAAATCAATTGAAGACGGTGACTTCTTCGATAACGATGTATTAAACCGCGCGATTGATCATGTGAAATCAAATAATTCAGCATTGCATATCTTTGGTTTATTATCTGATGGTGGTGTGCACAGTCATTACAAACACCTTTTTGCATTATTAGAATTAGCTAAAAAACAAGGCGTTGAAAAAGTTTATGTTCATGCATTTTTAGACGGTCGTGACGTAGATCAAAAATCAGCGTTGAAATATATTGAAGAAACTGAAGCTAAATTTAATGAACTTGGTATTGGTAAATTCGCCTCTGTATCTGGTCGTTATTATGCTATGGACCGCGATAAACGTTGGGACAGAGAAGAAAAAGCTTATAATGCTATTCGTAACTTCGGTGGAGAAACATTTGAATCAGCTAAAGCTGGTGTTGAAGCAAATTACGATAAAGATTTAACTGATGAGTTTGTTGAACCATTTATCGTGCAAGACCAAAACGAAGGTGTGAATGATGGCGACGCAGTTATCTTTTATAATTTCCGTCCAGATAGAGCCGGACAACTGTCAGAAGTATTTACAGACAAAGCGTTTAAAGGATTTAAAATAGAACAAATTAATGATTTATTCTACGCTACCTTCACTAAATATAACGATAATGTAGATGCTGAAATCGTGTTTGAAAAAGTAGACTTAACAAACACAATCGGTGAAGTTGCGCAAGATAATGGTCTAAAGCAATTACGTATTGCAGAAACTGAAAAATTCCCACATGTAACTTATTTCATGAGTGGCGGTCGTAACGATGAATTTGAAGGTGAACGTCGTCGATTAATTGATTCACCTAAAGTTGCAACTTATGACTTGAAACCAGAAATGAGTGCATATGAAGTTAAAGATGCTTTAATCGAAGAACTTGATAAAGGTGACTTAGATTTAATCCTCTTAAACTTTGCGAACCCTGACATGGTTGGACATAGCGGTATGCTAGAACCAACGATTAAAGCAATTGAAGCTGTAGACGAATGTTTAGGTGAAGTTGTTGATAAAATCATCGACATGGGTGGTCATGCAATTATCACTGCCGATCATGGTAACTCAGACATGGTACTTACAGACGATGATCAACCAATGACAACACACACAACAAATCCTGTGCCAGTCATTCTTACTAAAGATGGCGTGACATTACGTGAAACAGGTCGTCTCGGCGATTTAGCACCAACATTATTAGATTTATTAAATGTATCTCAACCAGAAGATATGACTGGTGAATCACTCATTAATCATTAATAATTCTTTAAATGATGTTCAAAATGAGGTTGAGGCAGAAATCGACTTTTTATCTCAATCACATTTTCCAAATATTTATAGCAAAAATCAAACAACTCAAGAGAATTAAATTACTTTGTATTTATAGTATTTAAAGCTATAATGAAGATGAAATTTAATATTTCTAAACTACTTATTTATAAAGGAGATTATAAACATGCCAATTATTACAGATGTTTACGCTCGCGAAGTCTTAGACTCTCGTGGTAACCCAACAGTTGAAGTAGAAGTATTAACTGAAAGTGGTGCTTTTGGACGTGCATTAGTTCCATCAGGTGCCTCTACTGGTGAACATGAAGCAGTAGAATTACGTGACGGTGACAAATCACGTTACTTAGGTAAAGGTGTAACGAAAGCCGTTGACAACGTTAACGAAATTATTGCACCAGAACTTATTGAAGGTGAATTTTCAGTATTAGAACAAGTATCAATCGATAAAATGATGATCCAATTAGACGGTACTGAAAACAAAGGTAAATTAGGCGCTAACGCAATCCTAGGCGTTTCAATCGCAGTAGCTCGTGCAGCAGCTGATTTACTTGGTCAACCACTTTACAAATACTTAGGTGGATTTAACGGTAAACAATTACCAGTTCCAATGATGAACATCGTAAATGGTGGTTCTCACTCTGATGCACCAATCGCATTCCAAGAATTCATGGTATTACCTGTAGGTGCAGAATCATTCAAAGAATCATTACGTTGGGGAGCAGAAATCTTCCACAACTTAAAATCAATCCTTAAAAATCGTGGTTTAGAAACAGCAGTAGGTGACGAAGGTGGTTTCGCTCCTAAATTCGAAGGTACTGAAGACGCTGTTGAAACAATCTTAGAAGCTATTAAAGCAGTAGGTTTAGAGCCTGGTAAAGATGTATTCTTAGGTTTCGACTGTGCTTCTTCTGAATTCTTTGAAGATGGTGTATACAACTACGCTAAATTCGAAGGTGAAAATGGTGCAAAACGTTCTGCTGAAGAACAAGTAGACTACCTTGAAGAATTAGTAAACAAATACCCAATCATCACTATCGAAGACGGTATGGATGAAAACGACTGGGACGGTTGGAAAGTGTTAACTGAACGTATCGGTGACAAAGTACAATTAGTAGGTGACGACTTATTCGTTACAAACACAGTTAAATTATCTGAAGGTATTGAAAAAGGTATCGGTAACTCAATCTTAATCAAAGTTAATCAAATCGGTACATTAACTGAAACATTTGACGCTATCGAAATGGCTCAAAAAGCTGGTTACACAGCAGTTGTATCACACCGTTCAGGTGAAACTGAAGATACTACAATTTCTGACATTGCAGTTGCAACAAATGCAGGTCAAATTAAAACTGGTTCATTATCAAGAACTGACCGTATTGCTAAATACAACCAATTATTACGTATCGAAGATGAATTATTCGAAACAGGTAAGTTTGACGGACTTAAATCATTCTACAACTTATCTAAATAAGATCGCTTAACAATTTAAGAGTTCACGCGCTAAACGCAGGCCAGTAATGGCCTGCGTTTTTTGGGAGCGGTACAGAAATATCTGGTATATTTCGTTGTACCGCCCCGGCAAGGATGACTAGGCTTGAAAGGTTTATCTGAGCTGAAGCTCATGTATAAAGTCTCACTAACTTAATGAATTAAGCAGTGAGACTTTATATTTTCAAGCCAGGCAGCTACTGCCCAAGTACTACCTTCACAATTGGAGGAACACTTTAATTGTTCATCTTTTACAATGAAACTGATATAATTAAAGATGTAAATTATAGAAGGAGCATTAACCAATGATGGAAGCAAAACCTAAATCTAGAGAAATTAAAACGGCACATTTAATTGCATATAGTTCAGTCATTATAGTGATACTTTCAGCGATACATTTATTCTTAGTATTAGATGATAGTGTCATTAAACAAATGCTGACAAATAGTGGTCAACAGGCATCTGAGAACGCTGTAGGAACAATTAAGAGTAGTTTCCAATTTACAGGTATTATGTATCTCCTAGCCAATCTGGCGGGGGTATTAGCTATATGGAATCGCCATACATACCTATGGTGGTTTATGTTTGCAGTATTCGCATCACAAATTTTATATAACTTAATCAATATCGGTGCAGTATTTAGTGCAGTGTTAGATGTGAAATCAGGAATAAATTTAATTCCATTGACAGTTGTGTTAGTGATGTCATTCATATTAGCTGTATATATGTTGATTGTTTCTATAAAACGTAAAAGCACGTTCAATCGATAGAAGTTTGCTAAAGACGACAAACCTATGATATAATGCGTTTCGTATATAATGAATGGAGGACAAATTTTCATGCATACATTAATAATAGTACTATTGATTTTAGATTGTATTGCATTAGTAACTGTGGTGTTACTCCAAGAAGGTAAAAGTAATGGACTATCAGGCGCAATTAGCGGTGGTGCCGAACAGTTATTTGGTAAGCAAAAGCAACGCGGTATTGATTTATTCTTGCATAGACTAACAATTATATTGGCTATCATTTTCTTTGTGTTAATGCTAGGCATTAGTTATTTTGGTTTATAAGGTCCGACAATGTTAAAGTCGGGCTTTTTTATTTATAATAGATGTAACGACCTTAATCATGATTGAAATATATATGAGATAACTCAAATAGAGAACAATGTATGTGAAAGGAATGAAACATAATGCAGATTAAACTTCCAGAGCCATTCTTTTTTGAAGAAGGTAATAGAGCGGTGTTATTGTTACACGGTTTTACGGGGAATTCTTCAGATGTTAGGCAACTTGGTCGCTTTTTACAGAAAAAAGGCTACACATCTTATGCACCGCAGTATGAAGGGCATGCGGCGCCTCCCGAAGAAATACTCCAATCTAGCCCATTTGTATGGTTTAAAGATGCGCTAGATGGCTATGATTTCCTAGTTGAAAAGGGCTATGATGAAATTGTTGTTGCCGGTTTATCACTAGGTGGCTGTTATGCATTAAAATTAAGCTTAAATAGAGATGTAAAGGGTATTGTAACAATGTGCTCGCCAATGTATATCAAGACAGAAGGTGCGATGTTTGATGGTGTACTCGAATATGCGCGTAATTTTAAAAAATACGAAGGCAAAGATCAAGCAACAATTGATAAAGAGATGGACAACTTCAAACCTACAGACACATTAAAAGAGTTACAAGGTCAAATTCAAGATGTCAGAGAACATATTGATGAAGTCATGGATCCATTATTAGTTATTCAAGCAGAACAAGACCAAATGATTAATACAGATTCTGCAAACGTTATATACAATGAGAGCGAATCCGATGACAAAGATATTAAATGGTATGCCAATTCGGGGCATGTCATTACAATTGATAAAGAAAAAGAAGCTGTATTTGAAGAGATATACAAATTCTTAGAATCATTAGATTGGTCTCACTAAAAAGGAAGTATTTAAAATAGAAAGGAGGGGCATAATGAATTTAAAACAATCCATTGAAGAAATTATCAAGCAACCAGATTACGAACCAATGTCAGTATCTGATTTTCAAGATGCATTAGGTTTAAATAGTGCCGACTCATTTAGAGATTTAATAAAGGTGCTTGTCGAACTAGAACAATCAGGTTTGATTGAGCGTACGAAGACAGACAGATATCAATGTAAAGGTACGAAGCAGTCTAAGCAATCGAAGTTAATCAAAGGTAAATTGAGTCAGAATAAAAAGGGATTTGCATTCTTACGTCCAGAAGAAGAGGATATGGATGATATCTTTATCCCACCAACAAAAATTAATAGAGCGATGGACGGCGATACTGTCCTCGTAGAAGTCCATCAGTCTAAAGGTGAACACAAAGGTAAATTAGAAGGCGAAGTTAAGACGATTGAAACACATTCCGTTACACAAGTGGTAGGGACTTATAGTGAAGCACGTCACTTCGGATTTGTATTGCCAGATGACAAGCGTATTATGCAGGACATTTTTATTCCAAAAGGTCAGAATCTTGGTGCTGTTGATGGACACAAAGTGCTCGTACAAATTTCAAAATACGCAGATGGTACAGATAACCCAGAAGGTATCGTGTCAGCAATTTTAGGCCATAAGAATGACCCAGGCGTAGATATTCTATCTATCATCTATCAACATGGTATCGAAATTGAATTCCCTGATAATGTACTTTCAGAAGCAGAGGCAGTACCGGAAACAATTGAGCCATCTCAAATCAAAGGACGTCGCGATTTACGTGATGAATTAACGATTACAATTGATGGTGCAGATGCCAAAGATTTAGATGATGCGATTAGCGTTAAAAAATTAGGCAATGGCCACACGCAATTAACAGTAAGTATTGCAGATGTCAGCTACTACGTAACCGAGGATTCAGCGCTTGATAAAGAGGCATATAGCCGTGCGACAAGTGTGTATCTCGTCGATCGAGTAATTCCAATGATTCCACACCGTTTAAGTAACGGTATTTGTTCTTTAAATCCACACGTGGATCGCTTAACGTTAAGTTGTCAGATGGAAATTGATGAACGTGGTGATGTCGTATCTCATGAAATCTTTGATAGTGTCATCCACTCAAATTACCGTATGACATACGATGAAGTGAATGAAATCATTACAGATCACAATGCGGCAACACGTGATCAATACAGTGAAGTTACACCAATGCTTGATTTAGCGCAGGATTTATCACAACGCCTCATCAATATGAGAAGACGTCGTGGTGAAATCGACTTCGACATTAACGAGGCCAAAGTACTCGTCAACGAAGAAGGCATTCCTACTGATGTTGAAATGAGAAAGCGTGGCGAAGGTGAACGTTTAATCGAGTCATTCATGTTGGCAGCCAATGAAACAATTGCTGAACACTTTGACCGTTTAGAAGTACCGTTTATCTATCGTGTCCATGAACAACCGAAATCAGAACGTTTACGTCAGTTCTTTGATTTTGTAACGAATTTTGGATTAATGATCAAAGGCACAGGCGAAGATATTCATCCTTCTACATTGCAAAAAATCCAACAAGAAGTTGAAGGTCAACCAGAACAAATGGTCATCTCAACGATGATGTTACGTTCAATGCAACAAGCACGTTACGATGATGTGAATTTAGGACACTTTGGTTTATCAGCAGAGTACTATACACATTTCACGTCACCAATCCGTAGATATCCCGATCTTATTGTGCATCGCTTGATTCGCAAATATATTATCGAAAAATCTATGGATAAAAAAGAAAAACGTAAATGGGAAGATATGTTGCCAGAAATCGCAGAACATACGTCACAAAGAGAGCGTAGAGCGATTGATGCAGAACGCGATACAGACGAGTTGAAGAAAGCGGAATATATGGTTCAACATATTGGCGAAGAATTCGAAGGTATTATTAGTTCTGTTGCAAACTTCGGTATGTTTATCGAATTACCAAATACGATTGAAGGTATGGTCCATGTGTCTAACCTTACGGATGACTACTACCATTTTGATGAACGTCAAATGGCAATGATTGGTGAACGCCAAGCTAAAGTGTTCCGTATCGGTGACCCTGTGACAATTAAAGTCATTAATGTAGATGTAGATGAACGCATGATTGATTTCCAAATTGTGGGTATGCCATTACCGAAAAATGAACGCAGCCAAAGACCATCACGTGGTAAGACGATTCAAGCTAAGACCCGTGGTAAATCATCAGACAAGTCTAAAGATGATAGAAATGGCAAAGGCGGCCGTACGAAGCAGAAGCAACGTAAAGGTAAGAACAAACGCCATAATGATAAAAATAAAAATGGTAATACGAAACATAAGCCATTTTACAAAGATAAAAACGTGAAGAATAGAGCACGTAAGAAGAAAAAATAACTCAACAAAGAGGTGAAACTCAATGCCAAAGAAAAAATCACCAGGTACATTAGCGGAAAATCGTAAAGCGAGACATGATTACAATATTGAAGATACGATTGAAGCGGGCATTGTGTTGCAAGGGACAGAGATTAAATCTATTCGTCGTGGTAGTGCAAACCTTAAAGATAGTTATGCGCAAGTCAATCGTGGCGAAATGTTTCTAAACAACATGCATATTGCACCATATGAAGAAGGGAATCGCTTTAACCATGATCCACGACGTTCACGTAAGCTATTATTGCATAAACGTGAAATCGCAAAACTCGGTGAACGTACGCGTGAAGTAGGTTATTCAATCATTCCTTTGAAGCTGTATCTTAAACACGGACACTGCAAAGTCTTACTTGGCGTGGCACGCGGTAAGAAAAAATACGATAAACGTCAAGCACTGAAAGAAAAAGCAGTTCAACGTGATGTAGCTAGAGAGATGAAAGCCCGCTATTAAGCGGATATATTGCCAAAGGTCTCAATCTTTGGTAATATTGTATGTGCTTTCTGAAAAAACTCTGTGATGTTAGAGTGACCAGAAAGTACATTTAATATTATTCAGGGGGCGTTTTTGGATTCGACAGGGGTTCCATGAGCTAGTTAAGCGTGTCGGAGGGTTGTCTCCGTCACCAACACACACAGTTATAATAACTGGCAAAGAAAACAATAATTTCGCAGTAGCTGCGTAATAGCACTCTGCATCGCCTAACAGCATCTCCTATGTGCTGTTAATGCGATTCAACCTTTAGTAGGATACGCTAGGCACTGCCGTTTGAAGTCTGCCTAGAAGAGATGAATCAAACTAGCATAATGACGGATGTCTATCACCTCCCATTATGCGAATTCCAATGATAGACTACGCACGTAGAAGTGCTAGTATCAGAACCTCTGGACGCGGGTTCGAATCCCGCCGTCTCCACTATAGAGCTCTTAGCCATTGCGGTTGAGGGCTTTTTATTTTTGGTGCCCCAATATTGCCCCAGTTTTGCCCCGGCACATAAAAAACGCCGTGCAAAATTTGCACAGCGTCATAAATATTTTATTATTTCTTTTTGAGTAGAAGGGTACAAATGACCATAACGTGATGTAACTTCTTCTGTAGAAGAATGACCTAATCGTTGCGCTATTATCATTGGACTAGCACCATGATTGACTAACATAGATGCGTGAGAATGCCTTAGCTCATGTATTACAATACGAGGGAATGTTTCGCCATCTGGTAATTCATCATCTAGTTTTTTTAGTGCATTATTAAACCATCTATCAATTGTACCTTCACTAAATGCTTTGAAAAATGTGCCAAATAGTACATAACTAGATTTGTAAATGTTATTATCTTTATACCAATTTAAATATTCTTGTAAGTCGTCCATCATGTGAATTGGCAAGTATATATCACGGATGGACGCTTTCGTTTTAGGGGCTGTCACGATACCGTGATAGTCCGTTTTATTTATATGGATAAATTCATCATCAAAATTTATATTGTCCCATGTGAGCGCTCTAATTTCGCCCTTACGTGCACCACTGTAGAATAACAATTTGAAGAATAATTTTTGTTGGATTGTAAATAATGCATCGTAGAATTTATTGAATTGTTCTAATGTCCAATAATTTAAACGTTTCTGTGTCTCAATTTCAAAGTTACCTACTAATGATGCAACATTTTGCTTTAGATCATGATACTTCATAGCATGGTTAAGTATAGATACAAGAAACACATGCATCTTTTTCAAATATTCTCCTGAACGTCCTTCTTTCATTTTCTTGTTTTGAAACTTCATCACATCTTGTGTGGTCATGTTAAAAACGTCCATTGATTTAAAATAGGGTACTAGATGATTATTCGCATGTGTTTTAAGTGATTTTAAACTAGATGCCTTACGACGTGCAGAATACCACTCGGTATATTCTTGAACCAACTTGTCGAATGGTAATTGATTAATCTTGCCAATACCTTCTATTTCGTCCATATAAGCGTTACATGCCTTCACAGCTTCCTTACGTTGCTTATATCCGGTACGTTTAATCTCTTTACGTTCTCCAGTTTTCTCATAGTATTTGATACGGAAATAATATGTACCACGTTTAGCATCTTTATAGATATTGTGGGAAAGTTTTAGGTTGTGTTGCATAGTGTGTCACCTACTAAATATTATTCATCATACTTTTGAATATCTCGTAATGTTTTATATAGATTTTTTTCAATAAATTTAATTAAATCAAATGAAATGTTTTGAGATTTTAAAATACTAATATTTTGTTTTATAAAAGATGAAAGGTTTTCTGAAATAAAATTAACAGCATCATCGTTATTAAAATCCTCATATTTATTTAAGACATCATAGTTATATATTTGCTTTCTGAGAACTCTATAAATATCATCGTCTCCTATAATATAAATATTATCACCAACATTTAATAATTTAGAAAAATCATTTAAATCTTTAGTAACGTTATTAATTATTTTGATTTTAGCTTCTTCATCGAAAAGATGCTTGTACTTTGGGTCGATATCTGTTTCGCTTTTTAATTTTTCAATTGCTTTTAAAACTCTTTCGCTAGTTTCATATAAAATGTAATCAATAGGTATATTAAATTCTTTGCTAATTCTAAGTAAATAATCATCTTTTGGATAATTTCGTCCATTTTCCCAATTACTTAAGGCTGAAACCGTTGAGTTTATTGTCTTCGCAAAATTAAATTGATCTAATCCGTTAACTATTCTTATTTGCTTGATAATATTACCTACACTTTCTTGACTTCTCACTTTGAACACTCCTTTGTATAAACTATAATAACCCAATTACAGAAATTACACAAAAATATTTGACATATAAACAACGTTTAGGGTATATTATGTATATAAATTACAGAAATTACAGAAAGGTGGTGTGGGAATGACTAATTTAGTTAAAGGATACAGATGTGCTATAGGATTATCTCAAAAAGAAATGGCGTCTAAAATAGATGTATCTATAAATACTTATGCAGAAAAAGAAAATGGCAAGCGAGATTTTACAAGATTAGAAATGAAAAGATATAAATGTGTTTTAGATGAATATGATGTTTCAGTTGATATAGCAGAAATTTTTTATCCTCAATTACAGAAATTACAGATAACATAAAGGAGGTATAACCAATGATTAAACAAATTTTCGATGATAAAGAAATACGGTTCGTTGAACGAGACGAAGAATATTGGGCAGTAGCTGGCGATGTTGCGAAAATTTTAGATTTTAGAGATGCACATACTGCTACTAGAGTATTACCAAATCATGTAAAGGATACTCAAAAAGTGTGTACCCTTGGCGGTGAACAAGAAGTAACTATTATTAACGAAAAAGGTATTTACAGACTCGTAATGAGATCTAATAAACCTAAAGCTTTAGATTTTCAAGATTGGATTTGCGATGTACTTATTGATTTACGACAAGCAACTGGTCTTAAAGAATATGAAGCATTTCGTATGTTGGACAGACTAAAGCAAAAAGAAGCAATGGCAATTATCCAAAGAGCTCATAACTCAGATAAACCAATTAATTATATTAAACCTAATACTATAGCAAATAAAGCAGTATCTACTGCATTTGGTTATAAAAAAATGATAGGCAAAGATGAAATGACACCAGAGATGTTAGAAGTTCGACAAGTAATCCTTGATGATGTAGTGAAACTTACAGAAACAAAACAACAATTTAATTTGGATATTAAAGTAAGTAAAAGTATTTATGACAAGTATGGGGTGACATAATGAAAAATTTAGCATATCCATTATTATATGTAGCAAGAAAAGAACATGGACATACTCAGGCTATTGTTGCAAAAAAGTTAGGTATCTCAAAAGAAAGATATTCTTTGAAAGAGCTTAACAAAGCAAATTTCACATTGCCAGAAGCTAAAATTTTATCTGAATTGTATGAAATGCCTATAGACCAACTTTTTAGCAGTTCAATCACAGTAGGACAATAGGAGGGTATCAATTTGAAAAACTATGTAATTTACATGTTACTACTAATAATAACCACATTATTTATTGGCGTATTAACAGACATTTTTGTCGCATTTGCATTTTACGGAATTATGGCAGTATCAGGATTTACATTTAAAAATTTGGGGGTTAAGTAAATGAAGATTAAACAAAAGTACCAATTATCAAAAATAGTGAAGGTATTAGAGAAGGTGCTAGATGAAAAAGATAAAGAAGTATTTTTATCGGCTAAAGATAGATTTCATTCAATTACTTATTATCGTTATAACGATACAGCATTTTATGAACATATTTTAAAGTTAGTCCATAAAGAGTTATTTAACATCGTTAGCTGCTTGAAATTGAACACTGAAGAATATGAAATTATCAACGAAGTAGTTAATACACTACACGATGTTATGAATGAGAAGCAAGAAACATATAGTTACAGCGTTATTGATGAAAAAGGTACATCAGATTATACGACTGATCGCGAAGGACACATTGTCGGAATCTTAGAATGGACGATAGATTACATTGTAGGAAATATTGAAGTGGAGGAGACGGAATAATGGATCTAAGACTAAATGATTTATTTTGTGAAATTGAAGTGATTAAAGAAAAACTAGAGGACTTGAAAAGTACGCATAGTTGGTTTATTGCAGATTCTTTTTGTTATAACTCTTTGACGACAATGGAAGAGGTAACCCGATATGGACGTGCCTATGACGAACATCGTATTCACTGTGAGCAGTTACATGACTTAATGCATATGTACACTGAAGAGCTTGATAAGAAGATTAATCAATTCCACGAAATAGAAAAAGCGTCCCGTGAGAACTTTGGCGAGGAATCACGAAACGCATAACAGAAATGTTTAAGAAACTTTTTGTATTTTTAATTATAGCAAATACAACGAAAAGTATCTACAAATTATATAGAAAAGGGGGCTTTATGTGGCTATAAAAACCAAAGATTCAATTATAGAATTGAATGAACTAGAAATACCAGACGAATTAAAACAACTATCTAAATGGGTGTTATGGCGTGCTGAATGGCTACCCAAACAACAAGTATATAGCAAAGTTCCATATAGTAAAGATGGTTGTAGAGCGAGTTCAACTAAGCAAGAAACATGGCATAGCTTTGAAGATACGTTAATGCTGTGTGATGTGGACGAACAATATAGTGGTATAGGTTTTGTTCTTAGTAAAGATGATGATTACGTATGTTTAGATATAGATAACGCAGTCAATCCAGATACAGGACAATTAGAAACAGATTTAGCATTAGAAATGACTGAATTAACTTATTGTGAGCTATCACCTAGTGGCACAGGATTACATTGTTTCTTTAAAGGTACATTACCAGATGAACGTAAAAAGAAACGTACTGATTTAGATATAGAACTATACGATACAGGTCGTTTTATGACTGTGACAGGTCACTCAAGGGGACAAAGTGAAATATGTGAGAATCAACAAGTTTTAAATAATATTGTTGAACGCTATTTTAAGTTAGATCAGCAAGAAGAAATAATCACATATGACTCTAATCATGAAAATAATTTATCTGATAATGAAGTTATAAATATCATGTTGAAATCAAAACAAAAAGATAAAATAAGAGACTTGTTACAAGGCGATTATGAGAATTACTTTGAAAGTCCAAGTGAAGCAGTGCAAAGTTTACTACACTATTTAGCTTTTTACACTGGTAAAGATAAACAGCAAATGGAACGTATCTTCTTAGATTATAGCAACTTAACTGATAAATGGGAAAGTAAGCGTGGCAATTCAACGTGGGGTCAGTTAGAACTATATAAAGCGATAAAAAACCAAAATTCTGTATATGAGAAACCTATTAATGAGTTCGATGTGATCTTGAATGATGCACAAAGTGTTAAAGACTTATTAAATACTCTAGGCAAAGAAGAACGTATATATATGGAACAACTGTGGATTGAGAATGACAAAAAAGGACGTAAGCCAACAACAATCAGTACCAATAGATGTGCATATTTATTAAATGAGCATTTAACTTTTATACTTTTTGATTCTGAAGAGAATACCAAATTGGCTATGTATCAAGTGCAAGAAGGTATATACACACAGAATACGACAATTATTAAACGTGTTATTTCATATTTAGAGCCCAAGCACAATAACAATAAAGCTGATGAAGTTATTTATCATTTAATTAATATGGTAGATGTTAAGGAAAAAACTAATTCGCCATATTTGATACCAGTTAAAAATGGAGTGTTTAACCGTAAAACGAAACAACTAGAATCATTTACACCAGATTATGTATTTACGACTAAAATATCTACTAACTATAATCCGAATGTTGTCAGACCTAATTTGAATGGATGGGATTTTGACCATTGGCTATATGAAATTGCGTGTGCTGATAAAGAAATAGTGACTTTATTGTGGGAAGTTATCAATGACTCAATGAATGGCAACTATACTCGTAAGAAAGCTATTTTCTTTGTTGGTGATGGAAATAATGGTAAAGGCACATTTCAAGAATTGATATCAAATTTGGTAGGATATAAAAATGTTGCTAGCTTAAAAGTAAACGAATTTGACCATGAATTTAAATTGAGTGTGCTTGAAGGTAAAGCAGTTGTAATTGGTGATGATGTACCGGTAGGAATTAATATCGAAGATTCATCAAACTTTAAGAGTGTTGTTACTGGTGATTCAGTTTTGGTAAATGTAAAAAATAAACAACCTTATAGAACAGAATTTCGTTGTACCGTTATTCAATCAACAAATGGTATGCCTAAGTTCACAGATAAAACAGGTGGGACAAACAGAAGATTATTAATCGTTCCATTCAATGCTGATTTTAATGATTCAAATGAAAATGTAAATATAAAAGAAAAATATCTTAAAGATAAGCAAGTCCTTGAATATGTCTTGTATAAAGCGATTAATTTAGAATTTGATAAGTTTACAATTCCTCAAATATCTAAAGAAATGCTAGAAATATACAAACAAGATAATGATTCAGTGTATGATTTCAAAATTGAAGAATTTGATCAATGGAATATTCAAAAAGTACCTAAGAAAGTTGTTTACTACAGGTATAGAGCATTCTGTGAAGAAAATGGATATATGGGAAAAATGTCTGATAGAACATTTTATAGACGATTTGAGAAGTATTTAGGTAGAGAATGGAACACTGAAGCGAAATGTAGATATTCAAGTATAGATGAATTAGAAGATATCGTAGGATATTTTAATAGAGCATTAATGCCCTTTGGACAACAGCATAGATCATATAAAAATGAAAATTTAAAAATAGTGTGACTGAGTGACTGAAGTGAGACTGGAATTTTTAAGTTCAGTCACACTTATAAAGGCCATTGTTACAGGGTTTTTACCACAAATGTGACTGAGAGACTAGAAATTTTAAAAATACTTTATAAAAAACTAATAGATGATAATTAAGCTAGTGTATATAAATAAGTAATTTGTGAAAATTCCAGTCACTCAGTCAAAAATTTAGTTTAACCATTGATAACACTGTGTTTATTGTGTGACTAAAGTGTTTTGTTTCAGTCACTATTTTGATTATTTCAGTCACAACGAATACAGGAGGTCAATATATGAATAAAGACAAAATTAAGCAAAAAGTATTGGAATATATCAGGAAAAATGCTGGAACGTCATTTGTGGAAATTGAACAAGTTTTTGAAGATAACCATTTTAACTATAAGGGAAACGGGTCATATAGCAGTGGTCAACATCAAAACGTTATATTTTGGATGGGTTGGAATCAAAAAGCCTTCAATATATTAGCAGAATTAAAACACGATGGATTAATAAGTATGGACATATGTGAGCCATTTGTGTATTTGGTAGATGGTAAATCATTAACATTACCAGTCATGACAAAGCCATCAGATGCCAGAAATGATTGTTGGTTGCCAGTTACTTTCAATGCCATAGCAAAAGTTACAACTTAGTTTAAACATTATATAGATATTAGCGATTTATTATATCTATCAAAGGGGTGGACTTATGGATTTCCAAAGACTAGCTAAACAAGTAATTATTAGATTGCCAACGAATATAGAAAAGTTAGAGGAAGATGAATTAAATAAAATTGTAGGAGCTTATGTTACTACTCACGAAGATTTTATTGAATTAAAGAAATGGATTAGATATTTGATTAATGATAAAGCAGTGTCTTTTAGTAATAGAACAATTACTTACGCAGAATTTTTAAATGGCAGACAAAGACATTAAAGATTATAAATATTAGAAGGAGAATTAAAAGTAATGAATAACAGATCTATTCATCACTTATTTAAATACGATACCAGAAAAGAATTGATGGATAAATATGAAGTATTAAAATCAAAATTTTTTATGCACAACATTCGATTCTTTGTTGAGGTAGACAATGATGGAAATAAAAAATATGTGTTATCTGTAAATACTAAAAATAAAATTGGAGATGATATTGATGAAACATTTTAAAGAACAATTTGCTTATCGTTTGTCAGAGTTTGATGATAATCATATTGAAGGATATGCACAAAGGTATCAGGCAGATATAGTACATGATAGCCATAAGATAGAACAAGCATTAAAGCAATTAAGTATTAGTGAGACAGAACTATTAACAGCAGAACAAATTAATCAAAAAATATTAGGAGTGTTAGATATGAAACAAATGAATCAATCAGGTACTACTTATGTAGGTACATTAACAAAGCAATTAGTGAATAGTGAAAGTAACTTTAATATTCAAGAGTTACCAACAGCAAGACGAGAAGTGCTTAAAGAACTATTAACATATAAGTTACCTAATACCTTACGTGATGTAATAACTATTACAGATGACGAACATGTGGAGACGATACCATCACTAACATATATTAAAGATAAGTTATCAACTAATGGCATTGAGTTGAGTCTGAACGGAAATAGTGAGCACTTTGATAAACGTGAGGGACATATCTATACAGAAGTATCTGATACAGTCGTACATGCTTCTGATAGAACATTAGATGAGTTACTTAAAGAGATCTTTACCAATGAGTGTGTGGCATATGAAACTACATTACTATTAGATAAGAACAATGCAAGTGGATTAATAGATGAGCAGAATAAAGACTTATCTTTATATAACCAAGATATCAAAGAAGTAAAAGGTAAGACAGTATATGAAAGTATTAAGCAAGCAGTCAAAGATATACCTCAATCATTCAGACGTAATGTGTCAGTAGTAATGAACACAGAGCATCATGATAAGTTAATACAAGAGTTAGCTCAGATGGGATTAGGTGCACTTGCTGGGGATTTAAACAAGTTATTTAATATCACAAATATTGTTGTTACAGATGATGCACAAGATATTTTAGTTGGAGATTTTGGACACGGTATATATGCGAAGTATGAAGCAATTATGTATAACAAGAAAAAACAAGCAATGAGAGGCGTTTATCAATTTGCTTTGAACTATGTGTTTGATATAAAAATTGTCCCAGAGTTATTACGAATCGCTAAAATTTAAATAAAAAAATTATACAATATTTTTTATGCCCCCTACCCATCGTCCAAAAAGATTTTTCTGCGGGAACCGGCGGGGGGCAATCGCTCGCAACACGAATAAAAATTTCATGAAAGGGGGGGTAACTTATTTTGCCCCCTTTTTTTAGTCATTATGAGCGTTAAATTCAATGAATAAAGGTGTGGTTATTTGGTATCAGACTTTGAAAGTAATGATAAAATCACTGAAATAGAGCTTTTAATGCATTATAATCCAAAAGTAATAAATAGAAAGATAAAGGCGATGCAATCACAAATTAACAGCTTATATCACTTGAATATGAGCCATGTGATTACCAATGAGAACGATATGTTGGTGTCTGTATCATATCCATTAGACAAACTAGTAATTCATATTATAGATGAGAAAGAAAAATTAGATTATTATACAAAAACAGCACATGAAAGATTGCATTTACTAAAAAATATTATTAAAAATTATACGAAACATGAACAAAATGAAGTGATGAAGTATATGTTAAGTAGTGGTAAAGCGAGAAATCAAAGCGTTATAGAACGATTAAAGGAAGATATTTATCAAATTGAGAATACTGAACGACAAGAGAGACAAAATAAACGTATAGAATTACATCAGAAAACCTTTGATAAACATTTAGAACAAGTGAAGAATGATTTATCTATGAATAGAAAGGTTTTAGTGATACCGTGAATTCACTATTAAACGATTAACAAATGGGATTGATTGGATATGAAACAATTCAATAAAAGAGAGATCAAAGCATTTTTAATGGAATATCAAGAGAAAAATGATGAACACACGATAATGGAAGAGACTAATATTGATAATTTCTTTCATGTACAAGGTGATGAAGACACAGAAATTGAAACTGTTGATGACACAATATATTTTAATGAGGTAGAAACACTAATAGAAACTATTGCGTCAGATAAGGAATACAGTATATTTTGGTTAATTAGTGAAGGACATTCATATAAAAAGGTCGGAGAATTATTTGAAGTTACAGAAGGAAGAATTAGACAAATATTTGATGAACTATTAAAAAAGCTACCGTAATTGGTAGCTTTTTGTTGATTGTCATGTCATTTATACTTACTACTTTGTAAGGGAGTTAGTTATGAAAAGATAGGAAGTATATTTGATGTGTAGGCACAACGAGTTAGGCAGGTGTTTAATGCATTGTTGGATAAGTTGGTGTAGATGAATTCTTAATTCAAGAATATAAGTGCTTGTTCTATTTTGGGGAAAATAATTGAAATATGTTCTAATTTGAATTGTCTTAATATATAATTAAGAAAAAAGCACTGGTGATAAGATGGAATACAAACTAGACTTACCTGAGACTTGCCCTCCAAAGCAAGCAACAACGGCTAATTTAAGATCTGTATATAGGTTGATTGATGGAGACATAATTACCGAGCATGACTTAATTAGTCATGTGGAAGAAGGGAAGAACTTTCCTCCCACAAAGTTATGTGAAGCACATGCAGTATCTTTTTTTCAAGATTTTAAAACTTGTGAAATTTTAAAAAGAAAGTTTAAAAATTTAAGAAATAAAACTATTTATGAAGGCCAAATAACGAAAGAATGTGGGGTAATGGATTTATTTTTAAATGAGAGTCATATAAATTTGTGGGTGTATAAAGATGTGAATTTATTATCAATTTTTAAGGGAGAGTGAAGGTTATGGAAATCAATTATGATGAACTTTTAAATTTTAACTACGAGTATATCTTTGATTTTTATGACATGCCTTTATTTTTCATTTTAAGCGATAAAAATAATAAATTATACCTTAATTATATGATTGATGAAGTAAACAATAATGAAATGAAATGGTTTTTTGCTCATATATCAAGAATTGAATTAAATGATTTGATAAACAGAAATATTGGGGTTAAAAAATTTTTAATAAAACTAATAAAAATGGAACGTATGAAATATTTGTATATCAATAATGAAAATAAGTCTTTGTTTTTTGAAAGCATCAATGAAATAGAAACTGATGAATTACCATTACATGAGTTTTTTGTAGAATATGATTATCTAAGTAAAAAAGAAATAGAATATACACAGAGTTTTAATGTAACTAGTAATGAATTTGATTTGATTTTAAGAGATCAAGAAAATTCACATTTAGTTGAAGTAAATACATTAACTAAGACATTAGAGTGTTTTCAAAATTTATTTAAAGCCGTAAGTAAAGGTATTACAAATTTAAAAGTAGAGGCAATCTATCCTTCTTCATTTGGTATGAGATTAGTGGGAGAAGATGATTTATTTGAAACTTCAAAACGAACATTAGCAAACATTTTTTTAATGCTAAATAATATTAAAGACAAAAATTCAACAGATATAAAAGATAATTTATTTATAGATGATTTATATGATTTGTCGGCTTTAAATAAAGTTAGTGAATTAGCTAAAAATATGGAAAAGTATAATATATCATTAGAATTAAAAGCTAAAGATAATCCGGAATCTGTGTTTAATATACAAAAGTCTGAAATAAGTAAATTTAAAAATATCGATGATCTAATTGATGATTTAAATCCTATTGAAGAGAACTTAATAGAGGTGAGAGGTATGTTAAATTCAATTAATATGAATCGAAACTACTTTTCAATTATAGATTACGACCAAATAATCTATAGTGGTAAATTAGAAAAAGGCTTAAAAAATAATTTGAATGATAGTCAATTTATTATTCCGGCTGAGATAACAGCAGAATTAGTGGAGAAAAAGAAATATAATTATGATAAAGAGGCATATGATATAAAATATGAAATGAAATCATATAGACAAAAAAAGATGATATCTAATGAAGATTTAACTTGAATTTTGTAAGTATAATATTTATTTTACTGTGATAATGACAGTAAAATATCAATAATTACAGGGTAGACACTTATGTGCTTGCCCCTATTTTTTATGGTACATTTAACTTGTGAACAATAAAATTCTAATAATGTTAAAAGGAAGTACTTGTTTGAAAATCAAACCAGAATTAGATAAAGGGTATTTCATAGCAACAATATTAAATGTTTTCTTTTTACTTGGACTTATTTTTATAATGAAAACGGAGAATTTATTTATACTAATTCCTTATGTAATTATTATGTGCATAAATGCAGGTTATTTAGTTGCTAAGGCGATGAAAATTAAAAATAATGAGTCTGATAATAAAGATAAATTGAAATGAATTTTTCGTACACTGGCCATATCTAACCACCCACACATGTCACTGGGTGGTTGTTTTTTATAAAGAGTGTTTATCATTAGTTTATGGTAAGAAAATTGGGGTATATAATTATCAAGCGACGTGGAACGCTTAACAAAGTGTAATAAATTAGCCTATCTGATTAGATAGGCTGTTTTTTTTATTTATTTAAAAACTCATTGAGTAGTGGATTATTATTTTCTTTTTCAACAACTACTGATAGATCTTCGGTTACATCGTCTTTTATATCTATTACTTTTTCTTCGATTAAACTTTCAACTCGATTAGCTACTTCTTTTGTATTCCAACCTATTTTTTCAATTTCTTTTTTGTAATCCATATGTATTCTCCTTGATTGTCTTAATTTATCTAACGATTAATTATAATTGATTATAAGAAGAATAGATATTAAATTGATTTATAAGAACAAGTGTTCTATTATATTCATGAGGTGATTATATGAAACCAAATTTAGATTGGGATAAAAATTTTCAAGAATTTCAAGAGATATTAAATTCTGGTATTAATCCAGAGTGGTTATATAATGCAAAAGCGAACATGGTTTTAAATCCTGCGTACACAGGAGAAGGTAAACAATTTTTTTTCACAAAAGACATTATAAAAGCTAGTAAAATAATTCCATTTTTTTAAGAGTAACTAAAGGTGTATTAATATAAGAAACTATGTTATATTTAATCTCCTACTTCTGTCTCCTAAAAAATAAATAAAGGAGATTTAATATGATAAATATTATTTCAGCAATTGGATCACTTGGCACTTTTATTATGGCATTGTTTTATTTTGTATCTGTATCAGTTCAGTTATATCAAATGAAAATTAGTTTTATACCAGCTTTAGGGTTTAATCAAATTCTTTTAGAAAAAGATGAAAACCAAAATTTGAATTTAAAAAATACAACTTCAAACTCTAAGGAAAACGAAGATTATTTAAAATTATATAATCTTGGTGGTGGAGCTGCCAAAGAAATTACAATTGAGATTATCTTGAATAGTGAAGAAATTATTCAAAAAAAATATGTAAATATATTGCCTAGTCAAGAAGGATATATGTTACCCATCAACAAAAAAGTTTTTCAAGAATTAACGGATACAATTGAAAATAATGGTTATGAATCTAACATGGATATCCGACTATCATATAAACATAATGTAAGTCGTAAACAACAACAAATATATTTAAGAGGTCACATTGATAATTTTAATAGTTACAACGATAAAGAAATATATGAGTTACAATTCATGTGATGAGTATTTGAATAAAACTCACCTAAATAAATAGGTGGGTTTTTTATAGTTGTTTATGTTAGAATACTCTCTGAAATAAAAGGTATGAAATGATAAATATTAATAATGAAAGAAGATGTTAGTTTTATAATTCAATCTATAAACCACGTGACTTATTCAGTATCGGATATTAAGACATCTATTGCTTTCTATAAAGATATCTTAAAAGCTGAAATTTTAGTAGAGGGTAGCAAACAAAATAGCGTATTTCATATTAGGTGGTCAGTGGTTAGATTTAAACGAAGAAAAAATATACCGAGAAACGAAATTCAATACTCGTATATACATATGGCTTTTACAATAGATGAAAGTGAATTTGACGACTGGTATCAGTGGTTAAAAGATAACGATGTTTATATATTAGAAGAAAGTAATAGAGATGTAAGAGATAAACAATCAACATACTTCACTGATTCAGATGGTTACGAGTTAGAACTACATACTGGTACATTATAAGATAAATTAAACAATTATAAAAACATATGAAGATATTTTAGATAAATAACCACTCTGTCAGAGCGTCTGTATAGCGTCGAGAAATGATAAAGTAGTATCTTTATAGAAAGGTATGTATTCTTGTGTCAAAGTATTTTACATCGAATAAAGTAGGTCTATATTTGTTGGCAATCATAATTCTTTAACCTATAATATTTATAGTTTTTAATTTAGATAGATTTATAGTTTTAGAAATAACAACTCACAGTATTTTTATAATGATTGGATTAATTTGCATACACTTTAATTTTTATTTTCATAAAAACAAAAACCACCACAAGTAAATGTGATGGCTTATTAGAAATAAAATAGTGAGTGCGATTACATGTTAAGCAACAGTATACGAATTGCAAATAAAAAATTAAACAACAAATTGTCAATTGAAAAAGCTAAGCTGAATTATGCCAATGGAGAAACTATCAGCTGATGTTCATCCTAGTTAAAACTTAAAATAATGCAGATAATATATTGATTACAAATACCTCATTATTTTGCACTAATTTTTTTATTAGTACACTTAGTATAACATAAAGTTATTGTGAAAAATATTATTGATAACTTTTGGTTATGTATATAAGAGGAAGAATCGGGCATAGTTTAGTAACAAAAGATTCACTATAAAAGGAGATGTAACATGGAAATTTTATTTAGAATAATATACTCTGCAATATTAATAATTGCTGGAATTGGTCATTTTACCAAAGTTGAAAGTTTTAATAGAATTGTTCCAAATTTTTTATATTTTAAAACTTTTATTGTTAAATTTACAGGGATATTAGAAATTTTATTTGGTATATTTCTTTGGATTAAAAAAGGTCAATCTATCACAAGTAAACTATTGGCGGGATTTATGTTAGCTGTTTTTCCAGCAAATATAAAAATGGCAATTGAAGAAATACCAATTAAACCTAATACTAAACCAAATAAAGCACTACTTTGGTTAAGATTACCACTACAAATACCATTTATCATCGGTGCCTTAAAATTAGGTAGAAAGTAGTCATAATAGTAGAAATAAGTATTTCATGTATACGGGAATGAATACGTATATATTGCCCCAAAAATATGTTGTTTTTTCAATTTTAACATTTTACACTGAATTAGCAAGACAATGAAAACGTTGATATGACAATACTTATAGCGATTTTTAAATGTATAGATAAACGGTATAATGAACTCCCGCCGTCTCCATATATATGAAACTCTCAACCATTGCGGTTGGGAGTTTTTTTGTATGTTATTTTAGTGCTATTACTTTTAAAAGTTACTATAAAAAATGAATGTTTTAAAATATTGGTGTAATCACAAACATAAATCCTCATTCTTAAATAAGCTAACTAGATATTTTAGCAGCGCAACAATATGGATGATATAAATATAAAGTGAGAATAATTTTGTATATTTTTAAAAATATATAAAAATAAAGTTTTTATTTTAAAAAATAGGCTATTAATCAATAAAGATATTTTTATGAAGAGGAGAGATTATTATGTCAGAGTTTATATCAGCACTTGCAGGTGGTCTTATCGCTTTAATAGGAGTATGGTTGCAGTTTCGCAAAGAATATAGAGATAAAAGAGTAGATTATGAGAATGATATTAAGAGTATGATTGATTTAATTGTTTATAAAGTTGCGAGGATTAGAAATACAAAATTAGACCAAAATACTGCATTTTTGAATAAAGCATATACTTCAGAAATTTATTACGATATTGAACAAGACTTTAAGTCATTAGATAAGCAAATGCAAGATCTAATAACTAATATGAGTCATTTTGATAATGAGTCTAATAAATCTATTCAAGATTTACTGCAACGTTTTGAACCTTTAGAACAACGTTTCAATAAATTTAAAGTGGCTTACAAAATATATGAAGATAATTTCGAGGATGCTAACTTTGATAAAACGATAATTGTTAAATCAAAAGTTAATTTAGATAAAGAAGTATATGTTTTTACAGAAAAAATGAGGAATTTTGCGCGTAATAATTATAACCATACGATTTTTGAACCAAAACTTAGAAAATATGAAGAAATTAAAAAATCATAAATAACTATAAAACTAGAGAGAAGTAGTCATATAAGTGATTACTTCTCTCTTCTGTTAAATTAATTTGTTTTAGTGTTAAATAAACTAATACCTAAAAAGATAAATATGATACCAGTGATTTTGTTTAATATAGGTTCCACTAATTTGTTATTTCTAAGTTTTGATGTAAGGGCGCTTGAAAAGATTACTGTAATTAAATCCCAAATTGCACCAACTAATGTGAATATCACACCAAGTATTAGAAATGGAACGGGACCAAAGTGATTATCTGATGATATAAACTGAGGAACGAAAGAAATATAAAATAAGGCTACTTTTGGATTTGTCACATTTGTGATCATGCCTTGCATAAATAACTTACGGTTCGACACTTTATCAACTTTCACAATATCTAAACGTGAGGATTTACTTAGTAGCATTTGAATTCCCAAGAAAACAAGGTAAATTGCACCTATAATTTTAACAATTGTAAATAGCAGTACAGAAGTCTGTAATAGTGCTGAAAGTCCAATAGCGGCAAGTAATGTATGTACTAAACAGCCTGCAGAAATGCCAAGAACTGAATAGACACCGGCATTACGTCCTTGAGAGATGCTCCGACTCAATATGAACATTGTATCAATACCAGGGGTCACACAAATTATAATTGCAGTTATTAAAAATACTTGAAATGATACGATATCGAACATAAATTAGCCCCCTTATCAATGCGTTAAATTATATCATACTATAAAATTCGGAATATTTAAATAATAAACAAAGAATTATTTAATTAATAAAAAATAAGATTGGGAAGATGTGTGAATGTTCATTTTATATATGATTATTGCGATTATATTTGTAACGCTAATACTAGTTATACCAATAGGCGTTATCGCATCTTTAGTTTTAAATGAAAATGTGTTGGAGAAATAACGAGTTTTGGAAAAATAAGAATTGATTATAGAATGAATTCATAATTATTAAATTAAGATATAAAATAACGCCCCAAGCAAAGTTTTGGGGCGTTAACTATATTATAGAGTGAAATTTTGCGGACTTTGCTGATAATAATTTTCTATTTTATATGAAGTACCAATACCTATTCTTTTGTCTGTTAAAGTTATAATTCTCTAATTATTATATCCTTCACCTGGTACTACATCACCATGAGGATTGTAATTTTCATTTGGATCTAAAACAGGCACACCATTTTCGTCAACTTCACCAGTATAACCATATTTGTCATATTCAGGATCATAATGATAAGTGTGAACATCATTTGATTGTTGAGATTGTGCATTTTGTTGTTCTTGCGATTGTAATGGAGCTTGTGTACTAGGTTGCTCCTGAGACTGTACTGGTTCTTGTGTACTTTGTTGTTCTTGAGGTTGTACAGGCTGCTCTGTGCTTTGTTGTTCTTGTGTGTTTACAGGCTGTTCAGTACTTGTATTTTCATTTGTATTTTGTTCGTTACTATTCTCTTCATTAGATTTTTTGTCTTTCTTATCATCGTTAGATTTTTTGTTATCGTTAGACTTTTTATCTTTTTTCTCAGATGATTTAGTGTCTTTTTTATCATCTAAACGACTTTCCTCTTTATTGCCACATGCTGCTAATACTAAGAAGCTTGTTAATAATAAAATTAAAACTTTTTTCATTTGAACATCCCCTTAAATTAATTTTATAAGTTAATTGTACTATACCTAAAAAATAATTGGGCTATAATGACAAAATAAAAAAACTCAAACTTTATCTTTACAATAAAATTTGATGTAAGAGAAAATTATAAATATGTTAGAATATTCTGTGAACAATAAAAATTTAAATCTAAGGATGTGAATTATCATAGAATATAGATTAACAAATTTCCATTCACACTATTTGGACCAAATTAATGAATTAAATGAACAAGAAGGAAGGGGTAACCTTGTCGCAGATAAAGAAAACTATTTGAAAGCATTGGAAAATTCTATCACTATTGTTGCAGTTGATAACAATGATAATGTCCTAGGCTATATTAGAGCTTTAACAGATGGTTATGTAACTTTGTTTGTCTGTGAATTATTAATAATAAAACAGAAGAGAGGTGAGGGTATAGGTAAATTATTGATAAACGATTTACATATAAAATACCCTCATACAAGAATTGATTTATTAGCGACAAAACAATCTTCAACATTTTATGAAAAACAAAATTTCAGAACGTTTTATGGATATAGAAAAAATCTAAATATAAAGAACTAGGTTTATTTGAACCCATTAAATAAATTATTTTACTTAATCATTGAATTCAATATCATCATAGGCATTAGTCCAATGAAATGGTTGTAGCTCATTTAGTAACTTATACTCTGGTTGATCATTTTGAGTAGTTACAGCTACCTTGATTTGATTTCCCCAATATAAAAGTCTTTCTTGGCATGTACCACAAGGCGTTAGTATTTTGAATTTGCTATGCTCATCATCTCTAACAACGCATATCGAATGTGTAATAATATCTTGATATTTATGGGCTTCTAAAATGGCACCGGTTTCTATACATAAAGCACTCGATGCATTTATTATTTCAGGTGCTACTGAAGTATAAATGTTTCCAGACTTTGAATACATTACAGCTGCGCCACCCCACCCATGGGGATATCTTTTATTAATTAATGCTTTAGCAGAGTCAAAAAGTTTTTGTTCTATTTGCATATAAATCACTCCTTAAATTAGCTATATAAATGCATTTTACTAAACTTTAGAATAGCATTTAACTAAATATTAAGAGCGGAGGGTGTTAAATGATTGAATATGAATGGCTTCATTTAAATAGAGATGCTAGAGAAAAAGGTAAAGTGAAAGAGGTTTTACACCCTGATTTTAAAGAGTTTGGTAAGTCAGGCAAGGTATATGATAAAACAGATATAAGTGATATTAAATTAGATGGAGATGAGTATGAAATACATGAATTTCTAGAGTACAGTTTATCTGATGATTGTAAGCTTTGCACATATACACTAAGTAATATTACTAAAAATAGTGTTACAAATCGGAGTTCAATTTGGAAATATTATGAAAATGATTGGAAGTTATTGTTTCATCAAGGTACAGAGAAAGCAGTTTAATAATCTAAGTGAAAAAATTTTCATTAAATAATGTAATTTATTTTAAATTAAAGTGCAATGGAGTGGCAATTATGAGATCGGAGGCTGAAATGCTAAGTTATATCTTAGATATAGCGAAAGATAATGAAAATATTAAAGCGGTATGTATGAATGGTTCTAGGGCTGATAAAACTATTAAAAAAGATAAATACCAAGACTTTGATATTGTCTATATTGTCGAAAATATAGACATACAAGTTTCAAATTTGGAATGGATAAATCAATTCGGCAAAAGAATAATGACACAATATCCAGTATTAGAAGATTTATATCAATATACGTCCAAAGAAATATTTCCTATTTTAATGTTGTTCTACGACTTTAATAGAATTGACTTAACTATTATTTCAAAAAGCAATATAAAACAATTCTTACAGGAAGAAAAAATAACACAAGTATTACTAGATAAAGAGAGTTTGTTTTCATCACAAGATATTTATATAAATAAAAATTTTGATTTTGATATTCCATATCAAAAACTTTTCGATGAATGTGTCACAGAGTTTTATTGGATTTCAACAAATGTTATGAAAGGTTTATGGAGAGAGGAATTGATATATTCAATGACTCATTTAAATATAGTAAGAGAAATGCTATTTCTTATGTTGTCTTGGAAAATCAATTTAGAAGCTGGAAGCAGCATTGATTTAGGTAAGCATTATAAATATATAGTTAAACATTTAAACTCTTATGAATATAACTATATTCATTTGTCATATCCTAATCTGAATAAAAAAGAAATTGTTAACTCATTATATACTATGATAAAACTATTCGATGAAACTGCACTTAAAGTAAGTCATCAAAGTAATGTAAATTATACTGCTGATATGTATAATGAGGTGAAAAAATATATAGGTTATGTTGATACTATATAAAAAGATATCTTGGTTAATGTTTCTATATACTAATAAATTGGGTATGATGTAAATATCATAAACAAGGGAGTTTTATATAAAATGGAAAAATTAAACCAAGTAATGTTATATGTAGACGATCAAGCTAAAGCTGTTGAGTTTTGGAAAGATACAATGGGATTTGTTGTTATCTCTGAAGAAGAAATGGCTGAAGGGTTTAAAGCTGTAGAAGTAGCACCAAATGAATCAGTAGAAACGTCATTATCAATTATTGAAAAAGAGTTTATGAATAAATATAGTCCAGAAGTAAGTCTTGGCACGCCTTCATTAATGTTTAAAGAAAAAGATTTCGATGCATTATATGAAAAATTAAAAGAAAAAGGTTTAACTGGTCATGATATTGTAGAAATGTCTGGTTTACGTGTGTTCAATTTCCAAGATGGTCAAGGCAATTATTTTGCAGTAAGTGACTAATTTGTTCGAAATTTTAATAGTTTACTAAGATATAAAGAAACACTTTATTTGAGTTGCTTGAACTTAAATAAAGTGTTTTTTGTTATTCTTTAATTTCTAAAATATTAAGACCTTCAGAAGGTTGTGGTTCTTCAAAAAAACTACTTACATAATTGAATGTAGCTTCTGTATCAAAACCTGCTCTTTCAGGATTAGTTTGACGACGAATTTTTATTTGTTGTAAGCATGTTGCATCATCAATATTTAAATGAATGAGTTGATGATCGGCTTGAATTTCTGAAATAATATCTAAAAACCATTGTCTTTGATTGATTGTGTTTCCGGGAAAATCCATTACCACATCTACGCCAATTTTAAGTAATTGTTGTACATGTCTATGGATAAATGGTTTTATTCGAGAAGAGAAAGTTAAATAATCATCAAATGATTGAACATGATTTGGATAAAGCTGAGATAAAAGATCATCTTCGGATAGGAGTATTGCATTTTTTGATTCTGTAAGTGCTTTAGCTTTTGTCGATTTACCAGCGCCCATTTTACCAGCAAAACAATATAATGTGCCTTTTGTAGTCATAACATACCCTCCAACTTCGAATATTAAGTATAAGTTTAACACATACCGCACTATTTAAACTTTAGTTCATGTATAATATATGCAATATTATTTGTTGAAGAGGTGTGCTATGATTCAGACAATAATTACAGCTGCAATATTATATACTGCAACAGCTGTTGATTTACTAGTGATTTTATTAATATTTTTTGCCAAAGCATCTACGAAAAAGGAATATCGAAATATCTATATTGGACAATATTTAGGCTCACTTATATTAATTTTAGTAAGTTTATTTTTTGCATTCGTCTTACATTATGTTCCAGAAAAATGGATATTGGGCTTATTGGGGCTCATACCCATATATTTAGGAATTAAAGTAGCGATTTCTGGAGATTGTGAAGGGGAGGCGCGTGCTAAACGTGAATTAAATGAAAAAGGATTAACTAAACTCATAGGTATTGTAGCATTGGTGACAGTAGCAAGCTGTGGTGCAGATAATATTGGATTGTTTGTACCTTATTTCGTAACACTCAATTTAGTAGAAATAATTACGACGCTCATTGTTTTTGTCATTTTAATATTTATCTTAGTATTCACAGCTCAAAAACTATCGAATATATCAGGTGTTGGCGAAGTTATAGAAAAGTACAACCGTTGGATTATGGCAATTATTTATATTGGTTTAGGCATATTTATTGTAATTGAAAATGAGACTATTACAACTATTTTTGAGGTTTTATTCAAATAGAAATGCAGCATTTAAAATTAGAGTAAATATAGTTTCTTGATTTTTAATTCTGCTTTATTTTGAGGTTTAATATTTAAATGGAAAAAATTTCATGAAAAGATTGTTTTCTGAAAGGATTATTATGACTTATTTATATTTATTAATCGCAATTGTAACGGAGATTACTGGGACAGTTTCACTTAAATCATCAGCGGGATTTAGTAAACTATATCCTAGCATAGGCGCGATTGTTTCGTTTATTATATGTTTTTACTTTTTTAGTTTAGCTATGAAGGATTTACCATTAAGTCTACGTTATGCGACTTGGGCTGGATTAGGTTTGGTATTAAGTATAGTATTATCTGTAGTCATATTTAAAGAATCTTTGAATTTGATTGGTATTATTTCAATAATATTTATTACGTTGGGTATTGTTCTACTTAATACGGTAGGTACAACTAAATAATTTATATAACATAGTGCCTATTTTAATGAATAGGTGCTATTTTTATAATTGCAAAAAAAATAAACTAAACAATTATATTGAATAGTTTAAAATATCTGCCCAAGTCTATATTTAACTCAATGGATTCATAAGTATTATACTTTTTGTTTATCCAAATTAGTTGATATTAAAGTTAAGTAACGTTCTACGTTTGTAGAAGGTGTATCTTTTGGTAATGCGTGTGTGAAGATATGTCCTTTTATAGTTTCGACAGTATAACTAATATCAATCGAACCAATTTCATAATTAATAATTTTCATAAATATCCCCTCAATTTGCATTAATGTATTAATCGGCCGTGCTCAAGATATATTCCCATCATTTTAATATGTAAACTATATATCGGATAGAAATAATAAGATTTGTTTAATTGTACTATACATAAGTATGTTTGTAACTAAAAAGAGGGCAATATTTAATTTTTATTTACTATATCGACCATTAAAATCACAAAATATCGACAAAGCATTAAACTTTGCCGATAGGGTTATAATTTCTATTTACTATTAAGTGAATTAAAGCCATTTATTTTTTGAATTTATCAATAAAATTGTTCACTTTGTCTTTAGCATTTTCAGTTATTTCTTTAGCTTTTCCTGCATTTTTTTCGTCTTGGCCTTCTTTTTCTAATTCTTTGTTATCCATAACATTGCCCGCTGTTTCTTTTAAATTTCCTTTTACTTGATCGAATTTACTTTCATCTGCCATGTTATTCACCTCTAAAATTTATTTTTGAATTTTCTTATATACTTAATATACAAAGTTATAAAATTTAAGGCAATTAAAATACATAACTATTAAAATTTAAGGACAAGTTCTAAATTTTTAAGGTTATGGCAAAAGGAATGTTTCTGTAAAGGATTTTTAATGAACTCAACGTAAAGTGATTGGCAAATTATTATTTTTCCAACAATTGATTAAATAACTGATGATCTGTTTCACGAGAAAGATCTACGAAATAATCGGTTTGCCATTTTTGAGATTTTTTGGCTGTTTGGTTCAGCTCGGTTTCCCATGTAGGATAGACTCTTATTGCCATTTTGCCTTTTGAATGTTCGGTTTGTAATAACTTTCGTGCTTTTAGTGTAGATTTAGGAAAAATAAATAAACCTTTACGTTGGCCGTCGATAATAGATATGATGAGTTTGTCTGCGCACTCTTCATAAGTGAATGGTCGGTTTTTATTATTTTCATCTTTAGTCCAAAATACAACAAAATATCCTTTTTTGTTAGGTGTTTTTTTAGCGAGGCGACTTCTAAATGTTGTGTCATTTATTTGAAAATAGACACTTTCGTATTCTGAGTTATAAGTTTCGTATTTTACGTTTTTTAAGTCGCTTGTGTTTTGGCATTGTAAATTTGATTTTATAAATGCGAGTGATAGGCACATGATTGAGTCCTTTTAAAGTATTTTTTAATCTTATTCATTATAACATGCTTAATTTTTTGAAATGTGCAATTCGAATGAAACTAAAATTGTGTGTAAAGTAAAATAATGGGTATTTATCGTGTATACACGCAATAAAATTCCCACTATGTTTAAGCAAAATAATAAATTCGTTTAGTTTGTATTGAAAATAACTGACCTTTAAAATGAAAGGTGTAAAAGGAGTGGGTATGATGATGATTAAAACATTGCATATGGAATATGATGAAAGTTTTTGTGAATTTGATGCAAGAGTGAATGAGTTTTTACAATATGTTGATGAAAAACAGCATTGGGAACTCGTAAGTGTTACACCTTTAGTGACGAATAGTGTTGAAGGTATAGATTACATGGTTACAGTTGTATTTAAAAAATAAGCGTTACCCATTGTAATAAATAATATTTGATACATTCGTGTGTTGAACAGAAAAGATAAAACTACAAATAAAGGAGATTAATAATGAAAATTATAGCAATGAGTATTTTCGTTGATAACCAAGATAAAGCACAACAATTTTATACTGAAAAATTAGGATTCAAAGCGAAACATAATATTGAAATTGGTGGAGGATTTAGATGGGTTACTGTTACGGAAGAAGATTCGAATAATCCAGTTGAAATCGTATTAGAACCAAATGAAAGTCCAATTGCTAAAAATTATCAAGAGGGACTTTATCAAGCTGGCATTCCAGTTACTATGTTTGGTGTTGATAACCTTGAAGCGGAGCATAACAAGTTAGTAGAAAAAGGAATTAGTTTCCATACTGAGCCAAAAGAAGTTGAAGGCGTTAAGTATGCAATATTTGATGATACGTGTGGTAACTTGATTCAAATTGTAGAACAATAGATCTATATCCACAACCCAACATGCTTGTTTGAAAATTAAAAAGAATTTATAAGAGCTAGGTGTATGCTATGAATCACGAGAATAGGTGTTGTAGTTTATACCTAGCTATTTCTATATTGGAGATGAATAGCTATGGAATTACAAATTAAACAAACTTCAGAAATGACACCACTTGAGTTAGTTAAAGTATTTCAGGCGCGGGTACGAGTATTCGTAATAGAACAGCGTTGCTTGTATGAAGAAGTAGACGATGCTGATGTAAGAGCATCACATGTAATGTTAAAAGATGGTAATGATATCGTCGCATATGCTCGTATTATTGAACACGATACTTATATTAGTTTTGGTAGGGTACTTGTCGCTGAAAAATACAGAAAAGAAGGATATGGACGTAAAATTGTCCAATTAACTATTGATGCAATTCGAGAAAATTATCCGCCACAAACTATTAAAATTTCTGGACAGGCACATCTCAAATCGTTTTATGAATCTTTCGGCTTTCACAGTGTTTCTGATGTCTATTTAGAAGATAATATCCCACACATTACGCTAGAACTGTATGCAAATGAATAATTGATGTATGCAATCACCAAGCCTTAGTACAGGCTGTCGAATGATTACAAGTTGATACATTCAACAGTCTGCATGTGTACTATTAAGTTATGGAAGTAGATGTTGCTAGTGTCCACAGTTAAAATACGATGTGCTGATTTATTTTTTCATTTTATCAATATCTTGTGATACAAGTGTTAATAATGATTCAGTTTCAGCTTCGGTTAAATCGTCTGAGCCTTTAATGCGAATAACGGAACCTTTATCGGTTTTTACGTGGTAAATGGGTTCATCGTTCTTATAGACCTTACGGAGTACCTTCATGTTATCACCCTTTGTTTTATTGAAGCGTCAAACGAGATATTAAACGCTTTCTGTTGTATTGCTTTAACTATAGAATAACTTTTTATTAAATTATTTTCCAATAGTATGATTCGATTTATCTTTTTGTTTTTGTGAACAGATTTAAAAATTTATTATTAATTCAAAAATATTTTACTTCACTAAATTAAATAAAAATGTTGTTTTCGAAAGAGCATATGTTATTTTATGAATCCTGACAAATAAAAAAGGATTCAAGACAATATATGTCTCAAATCCTTTGTATCAGTAATATAATGTATTCTAAAATTGATCGTTCACTCTGTCTTCGTCGACAGTATCTTCATCAAATTCAACCTCAATAACGATAGACAACAATGATTTAATTAAAAAACTAATACTAATTATCCCTAGTAGTGTTAAGAGAACCTTTTTCAAAATCGACAACTCCCATATTAATGATTTTTTATATTAAAGATGAAACATTACCCTTTGAAATAATTTTATAACAAAATTGGAAATTTTACGATAACTATTCATTAAAATTAAAAGTTTGGTTGTCTTACGTTCAATAAGTTGATTAAAGTATTCGCCGTTGTGATGGATTTATAAATGGAATCTGCTGACTATTTTATTAATTTAGGAATAAGTTTGATGTAGATAATCTCACCCATTAATTCGATAAGTGTCTGAGTAATAATGACAGTGGTAGCAATTGTTACCACTGTATCTGGTAGGGCTAAAGCCAATGGCAATACAACCAGGGCATTTCTCGTGCTAGAACTGAAAGCAATGGTTCTTATCAATGGAGCCTCTAATCGGAATAATTTCCCAGTAAAATAACCAATTATAGGTGCAATTATCATAAATGAAATATAGATGGGAATGACTGTAATCACTACGTATATATCATTCGTTATCTTATCAATCTGTGAAGCAACAATTGTAAAGAGTACAAATGCCATAAAAAGTTCAGGTAACCAGCTTGTGAAATTTAGCGCTCGTTGCATAGCGGTAGACTTTGTACTTAATAGTTGAAGTAAAATTGCTATAATTACAGGAATAATAATAAAGGTTACAAATGAATGAATAAATGGTGTAACTTCTATCATCGTTATCATGTCTTTATTCAAAAAGATAGTCAGATATATTGGCAAGAATAGCATTTGTAGGATGAAAAGAATAGGCGTTGAAATAAGTAAGTAATGTGCATTCCCTTTGCCTAAAGCGGTGAAAACAATAACGTAGTCTATGCAAGGTGTTAGTAATACCAAACAAAGCCCAATTAAAATTGCAGAAGATGATATATTGAAAGCATGAATTATTCCAAATACAAGTAATGGTATGAATAGAAAATTAGATAAGATTAAGGCAAACATGAATTTTAAATTTAGTAGGTTGTTACGTAAATTTAAAAAGGGAATTTGTGAAAACATACTAAACATAAGTATAGCTATGCAGATACTAATTAATGGCTCTAAATTTGAAGTGAAAGTAGGGAAGGTTAACCCTACAATGACAGCCAATAGTAAGGCGATAAGATAAATATATATTTGGAAATATTCAATTGCATTTTTGAAATTTTGTACAGTTTAGCTCCTTTCTTAAAAATTCAATCAGGCCATCATCAAGTTAATTCAATCAGTGCTTATAAATCTTTGATTATTATTTGAGATTTGGAAGTATTTATTTCTATTTTAAGTGATTTACTGTTATTTTCAACTTGTGTTCGTGTGACTTTACCTTGTTCTATTGTGAAAAATACTTGGCTCAAAATCCCCATGGCATAATCATTGATAGGACTAACTAATGAGATTGATGTTTCGTCTTCTTGAATGGCGAAAGATTGTTTACTTTGATTGATGATCTGCCATTCTGGTAAATATGTAAGTTTCATAACTAAATCTCCTTTAATGTATATATGTTTAAAGTCATTATAATATATTTGTGTACATGCGTATCCCAAAATTAATAATTAATCCAAATAAAAAATCGTTGATTAGCACTTGGCTATACAACGATTTTTGTTGATAAATTAGCTGAAAATGAGTGAAAATAGAATGCCGACTACGCCAAAAATTATGAGCATCACAGTAACACCGAGTAGAGACTCTTTTGCTTGTTGTGATCCTCTAATTTTGTATGTAATGAGCGAAGCTATACCACAAATTAAGAAAAATAAAGATAACCAGAAGACAATCATGAAATGTAGACTCAAAACACTACACCTCCTTCTTTAAAATATGTTCTATTTATAAACAATTATAACGTTGTCATTTTTGATATTATAGTAGTATCATCTTATCACTAAATAGTAAACAGACATAGGTTAATCGTTAATTTTTTTGATTTTATAGTTATGGAAACATGCTGAATTTCAATTGGACTGTACATGTGAAAGTGAAATGATTTGAATGGTGTATTGAATTACTTTAAGAACGTAATTCATCTGATGTATAATATATTTAGAATATATTGGATAGGAGAGAGTGCAGTGAATGAAGTAAATAAAGTAATTTATATTGTATTGGCAGTATTTCTAGGTAGTTTTGGCGTGCATAAATTTTATGCAAGAAAAACAGGCATGGGTCTACTATTCCTAGTATTTTGTTGGACAGGGATTCCGCAAATTTTAGCTATTATTGGTGCGATTATCGTGTTATTCAAACCTTCAGATGAACGAGGCAATGTACTCGTTTAACGATAAACTATTTATTTCAAGCAAATTAAGTGTGATAAACGCTTAGTTTGCTTTTTTTATTAATATACTTATTTTGAATAAAAAAACATAAACCTATAATATGTGAAGTTCAATTAACCTATAGGTTTACGTTTATAAAGTATGGATTTAGTTTTTTAATGTTTACAGATAAATAAGTAAATACATCTCAAAATTATAAATTGTTAAGTTGAAATAAAAAACTTAATAAAATTTACAATTCTAAAATAAATATTGTTATGACAGGAAAATATTAAAAAATATTTAAATTTTAAAATGTATCGTGATAGACAAATCACTATTATTTGTTATGATTAACACAAGATTCAAAAATGATAAAACAGTGTAATGATTAAAATTGAGATAATCGAGGTAACGCTTATGACATTTTATGATTTTATATTAGGGTTTTTAGAAGATGATACACCTTTTGGTCAACTAGCGCATAATATTATGGGCGATAAGAATTTTCCAAAGTATGAAACAAGTTCCATTGTGTTAAATACTTACTTTTATAGCAATTACTTTGATCATGAAATACTAGCTTCTGCCAAAAGAGCTTTGAGTTTGTATATTAATAGCACTGAATTGTCATAAGAATGCCTACGTTTAATCTTCAAAGTACCAATTTTGTTTACATAAAGCGTCTCGAATATCTTTAGTCTTAAAATTAATTTCATTATTTCTTATTGAAAAGGGTTCGATGATATCTTGAGCCATCCATGAATTAATGAGTTCTTCAGGTAATCCATCTAATTCCATGTCACTTTTGCTTATAACAAAGCATTCCCAATCAAGTGATATTTTTGAAGGATGAATGTAATTACATTCATTAAGATCATTCATAAAAACACTCCTTAATATTGTAAATCCGATAGTTAATTTTACCCATGTAATATTCCATCAAAACGAGATTGATATAATAAATTAAATTTTTACAATTTGTTATGGTTAAAATAAAATGTGAAAGTGCGCTTCCGCAGTTGAGAAAGCGCACTTTTTTAATATTGTTCTGTATTTTAAAATTTAAAAAATTACCACGGAATGATACCGAGAAGACAGGCAACTAATATCATGAATAAACTGGATCCAATGGCCCATTTAATTACAATTCGTTGGTTCTGACCGTATTCAATATCAAGCATACCAACAAGTAAGTAACCAGCTGCATATAATGGGCTTAATACATGTAATGGTTGTCCCAATACGGATGCTCTTGCCATAGCTACTTTAGAAATGCCAAATTGTTGCGCTGATTCTGCAAGAATTGGTAACACGCCATAGTAGAATGGATCATTTGCCATGAAATATGTGAATGGCCCACTTAATATAGCAGTTATTAATGCAAAGTGATTACCCATTGCATCTGGTATGATGTGAACCAGTGCAGTCGCCATTTCATTTACCATCTTTGTACCATTCATAACGCCCGTGAATATACCTGACGCAAATACAAGACTGATAACTGAAAGAACATCACCAGCATGTTTTTTTACGACTGAATTTTGAATACTGAGATTTGGATAATTTAATAAAATTGCGACCCCAAACCACAGCATAAACATGACTGGTATTGGTAAAATACCGATAACAAGACACACAATTAGTGAAATTGTGAGTATAGCATTCGGTATAAGCATTTTCGGTCTTTTCAATAGTGATTCTTCTTTTGTATCTGTAGGTCTAATATCATCTAAATCAATATCAGTATATGACGTAATATATTTTCTAGCACGTTTACCTAATATGTATGCGACACCAAAAGCAAATACAATACCTGCAACCATTGCTGGAATGATTGGCACAAATACTTCTTCAGTAGTTACTTGTAATGATGAAATTGCACGTGCAGTTGGACCACCCCAAGGTAACATGTTCATGACACCAATGGATAATAGTGCCAAAGTCGAAAGTGTATATAAACTCATACCAATTTTTTTGTAAAGTGGCATCATTGCTGTCACAGTAATGATGAAAGTAGTAGTACCATCTCCATCTAAAGCCACCATCGAAGCTAAAATTACAGTACCAATTGCAATTTTAACTGGATCCCCTTTAACGACTTTAATAATTTGATTGATGACTGGTTCGAATAAACCGGCGTCTATCATGACTCCAAAATATAATATTGCAAAGGTAAGCATAATACCAGTTGGTGCAACTGTTTCAATACCTTCAAGCATGAATTTACCGAGTCCTGCGTAAAAGCCCCCAATCAATGCAAAAATCGTCGGTATAACGATTAATGCAGTTAACGCTGACATTTTTCGTGTCATGATTAAAATCATAAAGATGATAATCATAATAAAACCGAGTATTGCTAAATTCATTTGAAATCCCCCCTTATTTTTTTCATTATAGCGCTTTCAGAAGATTTGTGAAATTAAAATATGCAAAAATGTTTATAATAATAGAATAAGTATAAATTTTAAAAATAAAAAACTCTATAATTCACCAATTAACTTAGGTGATTATAGAGTTGTGATTTAGATAATATAAATATGTAGCCTAGTCTATATATTCTGCGAGGAATGCCTACAAAATAGGGTAGCATAGTAATATGAGAGAAAATATCGATACACACATTGCAAAAATATTAGCGATACGATCCCCGCGGAGTAACGCGTAAATGTTAATCAATAAAGCACCTAAAATAAATAAGCCGCCTGCGAGTATTGGTAAATTGCCTTCTAAAATCTTACTTACCGCAAGTAATGGCGTTGCCAACGTGATTAAAGATAGAAATAATGATAATAAAGTCGTGGCGTATTTCAAAGTATTCAGTCCTTTCTTGAATATAATGGTTCATTTCGAAAAATTTACAAAGTTCATTCGTGCTTAATAAAAATCATATTGTCTTATTAATAGGAATGCAAGCTATTTTGAAGATTTGTTGGGAAAATCCTACTATTTTGGAATGTGAGCTAAGTATGTATAACACTACAAGTACATTATCATATTCGCGTGATAGGTTTAATATGTTGATATAAATGTTAATAATTAAGATTATTCATGTGTTTCAAATATGTCATTAGAATTCTCGTTAAAATTATAAATAAACCAATGCTCATCGACGTAATTATCACCATATTTGCGTGCATGTTGTTCTATGACAAACATTTCAAAGTTTAAATTACTGAAAAATACCTTGCCACTTATGTTATTTGAAATCAGTGAAGCCAATAAAATTTCAATATTACGTTCCTGACAAATGTCGAATACATTTTGCATCAATAGCTTAAGCACACGTTCTCGGGCAAGCGAATCGTCTTTGTTAACGCACAAATTTTCCACCATTACTTTATGCGCGATACTGTAGCTTTGATTATGGATGAGTGTTACCGCACCGATTAATTTATCATCTTCAAATGCGCCTAAAGTTATGGAATCTGGAGATTGTTTAGATAATAGTAATGACAAATCCATTTGATTTAAAGATCTTTTGGTTTGGAATTTCCAAGCCATGACTTCAATTTCTTTATGAACGCCTTGTGTTAACAAAGCTTGATACGCAGGGACATCTACTTCTGTTAAATAACGAATATCAGTCATGTCATGCCTCCTTATTTGAGAAATGATGTGGAACTGTTAAAAGGGAGTTTGATTTAGCTATAATTTTAAAGTAAAAAAATTATTCGGGCAATGACTTTTTTTGTTTTTGTAAAAAAGATGTTTAGAGTTTGATTTTTATTTATGATGAATTGTCAATTTAACTGCAACAGACTTACAGTGAAAATTTCATAAGGTGTACACCAATTAAGACACTTTCTTGGTCGATGAT
>NZ_JBOIRQ010000003.1:0-143767 GCF_051413795.1 Staphylococcus caeli
GGACGATCTACTCCTCTCTATAACTATAAAAAATAGCTATGAAAAAATCTATCGTCATAGATTTCTTCATAGCTAATCTTAGTATGTTTTTGATATTTAAATGATATTATATTTTTTGATAAGACTTACGATTTCTAAAAAATAAACTAATGATTAACAAAGCAATACTACAACCTAAAAGTGTAATAGAATTATGAATAGCATCAGCTTCTGTTAACACTTGAGTCGGTTTAACAGTAAGATAGTATTGACTCATAGACTCAGCAATGCGCGTTGCTATATTTTTAATGAGGTATGAAAAACCAAAAGTAATAATAAACATGATTGCAATGATTAGTAAATTAACGATTTTTAAAGCAGTTCTATTAAATATTAGCGTCAAAATCGTCAATATTAAACTTAAGATACAAGCTATAAAAAACACATAAAAAACTAAAATCAGACGATCGATACTTGTTTGTAAATCATTAATATTGTCAATATTGAGATTTAAATTTGCTACATCATTCATCGTATTTTGAAAATTTGTAAGTTGATGGAAATTAATAGGTGTTTTAGCAAAAACCAAATTAAATAAAGGTTCTTTAAACATGCTATAACCTGAAATTGCGACTAAAATAAGGACGATAATCTGTATAATCATACTTACCCATGATTTTTTCTTCTTTCCAAAACGTGTTCCACGTTGCATGGGTTCACTGGTAAAGCTATGTTCAAAATTTTTGAATTGATTGCTACTATTATTTTCGGTCATAATATGTACCCTCCTTTTATTATTATTACTCCAGTATGATTTTATTACTTTTATTTTGTTATAATGTTCAATAACTGTTACATTTTAGTTATTACAAAAATTAACTTGAAAATTTTCGTCATATTATAACTATATTTTGATGCATTGAATTAATTTTACCATAAAATTAATTTAAATAAATTAAAGATTAAAAACAGATTGGATTGAATTTGTATGAAATCAAGATTAACTAGTAAGTTTATTAATAAGTATTTATTACCGCATCGTTCTATCATTTTTAATTCTGAACAAGCATTCGATGAATTCTTGACTAAACGAAAAACGCTCAATGAAAAGAAACATAAGCAGCCAGAAACGTTAAATGTAAAATCTGATTTAGATAAACAAATGTTAGGTGATATGCAAGTTTTTAGATTCCGTTTTAGACATAGTCATGAAAAGAAAATACTGTATATACCTGGTGGTTACAATATATTACAACCTTCTGCATTTCATTGGAGGTTTATGGATAAGCTTGCATTAAGTACTTTAAATGAAGTAGTGATGCCAATTTATCCGAAAGCACCTAATTATAATATTGATGATACATTTAAGGCTATTTTTGAAATATATAATCAATTATTAACTGAAGTTAAAAGTGAAGATATTGTGATTATGGGTGATGGTACAGGTGGCGCGCTAGCACTAAGTATGATCCAACAATTGCGCGAAAGAAATGAACCGTTACCTAGCAAGTTGTATTTAATCTCACCTATGCTAGACGCACAATTAGATAATGAAGGTATCACTGAAGCGCTAGATAAGAAGGATGTAATTGTTGATAGAGAAGGCGTTCAAAAAATATTAGACGTATGGTCACAACATTTACCATTAGCAGACAAACGTGTATCACCAATTAATGGGACTTTAGAGGGATTACCACCGATATTTATGTATGGTGGAGCTTATGAAATCTATTTACCAGATATGCAACGTTTTGCGGAAATGTTGAGAGACAATGATCAAGAAATTCATTTTTATGAATATAAGCGCATGATACATGCATTTCCACTATTACCAATTCGTGAGTCGCATAAAGTAGTTAAACAAATTGTAGAAACGTTGAACTTTGATTAAATCAAAGCATTATGAGGCTAGGGCATAAAAATGTCCTAGCTTGTTTAGTATTGTTTATAATAGGTAAGATCAAAAATCACTATACTCTGCATGTTAAAATTTAAGATTGTGTAACTGTACTATTTACTGCATCGACAACTGATTTTTGTCCCATTAATGTATAATGGTGAGCCAAAATAACATCGTAATCAGCTGGTGGATAGCCGATATTTTTAAAATTTGTAAACGAACGGTTATAACTATTTAAAATGGATAAAGTATAGGTATTGAAGTTAGTTATAAATGAAGTATCATCATGATTATCTTTTAAAATTGTGTCTATAGCATCGATAGCTTTTTTCTGACCTTGCAGGTAACTAATATCAAGACCACGTTTGATTAGCTTATTATCTGGTCCATTTAATACAAGGGACTTACTTTGATTTAGTTCGCTAAGTTCATATTTAGTATTATCGAATAAATCGTACAATTGGCTTTCAACTGCTGTATGAATATCCTGTGTCATTTTACCACTCCTTATCTTGAAATGCTGATACGGTGACCCAACTGCTTTGGCCATTCAATCAGTTGTTGATTATCGTAATAGGTGATGATTTGTGATGCATACTGTTCTGGGAAAGGGGCAGTTTTTTGCGTTTTACGATCGATTCCTAACATTAATGCTTCATTAGTAGCAACTGTAGTCCCATCTTCCTTAGATAAGATAGAAAAGAAATGAACACTTTTTTCATTATAGTCATATAGATAAATCGCAATTTGATAATGCTCGTTTGCAGTTAATTGGGCTAAATATGCAGTGTGTTCCTCTACTGTAAAAAGGGTATAATCTAATGCTTCGCGTTCGTCTAATGATAAGCCATGTTCATAATTAAATTGATTTATAGCTTCACTAAAGACGATATTGTAATGTGCATCGTGTACATGGTTATTATGGTCAATCATGTCATTTGTGACTTGTTGCGACACAGTGAAAGTCGTGTTCATTAGTACAACTCCTAAAGTTAAGATTAATGCTTAAATTTTAACATGTTTATATGAATTTTGTAGCTTGTTTGCATCAAACAAAGCTTCACCTTACATACAACCCATTTCATGGTAAAATGAAGGAAATGATTTGAGGAGGTACGTCGTGAGTTTAACAATCAAATATCAAACTACCGAGCAATCATTAACACAAGTTTCACATTTCAGTGAAATACCTCAATCAGCAACGTTTATATGGTGTGATTTTGATGACCCAACACAAGCGGAAAATGCAATTTTAGAATCACATTTTAATTTTAATAAACTAGAAATCGATGATACAGTGAATGGTACACCAAGAGCGAAATACAAGGCATATGAATCCTATCAATACTTAGTCTTTCATAGTATGGATACCCGTATGAATGGAGATAAAGCACTAAATTTATTTATCAAAGACAATACACTCATCACATATCACCATAAGCCTTTCGAGAGTTTAAAAGAAATTGAACAAAAAATTGTAACACAATTTAACAAAGATTTAGATACATCAGATGTAGCTTTGTTTATTTTAGATCAACTAGTAGATAATTATTTTCATCTTATAAATGAAATTGAAGATAAAGTATTTGAATTTGAAGATTTTCAGTTAAGTGAACAATCAACAAAACGAATTATGGAAGATGTATTCAAAATACGTTCTAATATCATAAAAATGAAGCGCGTTATTTATCCAATGCATGAATTGATTGATGATATCAAAGAAAGTAAGCTATTACTTGTAGATGCAAAAAATCATATGTATATTCAACATATAGAGGATCATATTATCAAGCAACAGAATATCCTGAAAATGGCGCAAGAGATGACAAATGAGATTAGAGATAATTATGCATCTTACACTTCATTTAAAATGAACAATATCATGCAAGTATTAACATTAGTGTCTGTAATATTTTTGCCACTCACATTAATTACAGGTATATACGGCATGAATTTTACAAATATGCCTGAATTGAAATGGCATTATGGTTATTATATTGTCTTATCATTGATGTTAGCGATCAGTGTAGGATGTATATATTATTTTAAAAGGGAAAAATGGTTTTAGAAACTTAAGTAATGAATGTAGCGCACGATGATTTTACAAAATTGATTGAAAGTAGGAGCAGAAGATGAGCGATAACAAAAGAGAACAAAGAAAAAATGAACATGTAGAAATTGCAATGGCACAACAGGATGCTACCGTTTCTGATTTTGATGGCATAAGGTTTGTCCACCATTCAATCCCTAACATTGATGTAGATGATGTAGATTTAACAAGTCATTTAAAAGATTTCACATTAAATCAACCTTTGTATATTAATGCAATGACAGGTGGAAGTGAATGGACGAAACAAATAAACGAAAAATTGGCAGTAATTGCACGTGAAACTGGTATGGCAATGGCTGTTGGTTCAACACATGCAGCATTGCGAAACAGTAAAATGGCATCGTCATTTACAGTAGTTAGAGACACAAATCCTAATGGTATTATCTTTAGTAATGTAGGGGCAGATGTACCTGTTGATAAAGCTATTGAATCAGTAAGATTGCTAGATGCACAAGCGCTACAAGTACATGTAAATGCACCTCAGGAACTTGTTATGCCAGAGGGAAATAGAACATTTTCAACATGGATGGATAATCTTGCTCAAATTGTTAAGCGTGTAGATGTTCCAGTCATTGTAAAAGAAGTTGGCTTTGGCATGAGCAAAGAAACGATTAAAAGCTTAAATGAAATTGGTATTTCATATGTAGATGTAAGTGGTAGAGGTGGTACGAATTTTGTTGATATTGAAAATGAAAGACGTACATACAAAGATATGGACTATTTAGGGCAATGGGGGCAAACTACGGTTGAGTCACTATTGGAAAGTACTGCACATCAACAAGATATGAACATTTTAGCAAGTGGTGGAGTAAGAACACCATTAGACGCAGTGAAATGTTTAGCATTAGGTGCAAGTGCGGTTGGTATGTCACGTCCATTCTTAAATCAAGTAGAACATAATGGCATTACGGAAACATTGAATTATACAGAACAATTCATTGAGCATATGAAGAAAATAATGACAATGTTAGATGCTAGAACAATAAAAGATTTAAAACAAACGCAAATGGTTTTAAGTCCAAAGTTACAATCTTGGATAGAACAAAGAAACCTAGATATTCACTAATATTTTTAATGCTATTTAATAATAGAATAAATGGAGGGGAAGACATATCAGATGTCTTCTCCTCCATTTTATTGTTTCATATGACTTAAACAAGATTTATTTGAAAACGTTAATAAATGTTGTGACGATGGGTACACCGAGTAAGTCGATTAGAAATGCGCCAACGATTGGCACGACTAGGTATGCTTTTGGTGAAGCACCGTATTTTTTAGTAATAACGTCTAAATTTGCCATCGCATTGGGTGTAGCACCAAGTCCGTGACCAATAAAGCCACCAACCATCACTGCAGCATCATAATTTTTACCTAAGCCGCGGAATAAAATAAATACCGAGAATAGAATAATAAATATGACTTGTACCAAAACGATGATAATTAATGGTATTGCTAATTGATAAATTTCAGTCAATTGTATACTCATCAATGCAATAGATAGGAATAGGCTCAATGAAATGTCGCTAATACTGTCTACGATTTTCATATCAATCAATTGTAAGTTTCCGTATTCAGAGATATTGCGAATAATTACGGCAACAAACATTGCACCTACGTAAATAGGGATATTAATACCTGTTAAATCCGTAAAAGTATTACCTATGTAAGAACCGATAGCCATACAAATAGCAACAATAGAAAATTGTAATAAGAATATTGTTGTTGGAGCCATGCGTTGATGTAAGTATGAGTTACTCTCGCTCTTTCCATAATCTTTAGTCATGGCTTCGGCTTGTTTAGGTTGTAGTTGATGTTTATTGATTAAATATTTTACAACGGGACCGCCTATTAAACCGCCAGCCACTAATCCTAACGTTGCAGCTGCTAGAGCTGCAGTAACAGCGGAATCTATACCTAGGTCTTTGATTGTTTGACCATATGCAGCTGCATTACCATGTCCACCTTCCATTGACATTGAACCTGCAGTAAGACCGAGCAGTGGCGGAATATTTAACACTTTCGCCAAAGATACACCGATGACATTTTGGAAAAATGCAAGAATTCCACAGAAAATGAAATAAAGAATGAGTACTTTACCACCCAATTTGAGTAATTTAAGTGAAGCGCCTAGACCAATTGTTGTAAAGAATGCGAGCATGAAGAAATTCTGGATAAATTCAGAATCTAATTTAATAGTTAATATATTTAAAGACTGTAAAATGGCAACAAGTATTGCAAATAGCAATCCTCCAATAACTGGTGCAGGTATGCATAAACGTTTCAAAATATTGACATGATTAACGATATAAACACCTAGCAAATATAAAATGCTTGCTAGCGCTAAGGTCGTTATCGCATCTAACGTTAACATAGAGATTCCCCCTTATTTTAGATTTAAAAACAACTGTAATTGTAGTAAACGCTTACAAAACCCATGCTTACTATTATACAGATTATAAAACGAGAATGATAGTGTCGCTCATTTTTTAAAGTAAAATTTGAATATAACTAATCATTAATCAGTACCTTGCAATGTATAGTAGTATATGGTATATTCTTTTTGAAAGCACTACTGTATTATGTATAGTACGGATTTTTAGCAAAGGAGGACTTGAATGAACAGTCAATTTAAAAAAGGTGCACTTGAACTCATCGTATTATTAATTATAAAACGAGATGATCAATATGGTTATTCACTCGTTCAAAATATTTCACGATATATGACAATAGCAGAAGGTACAGTTTATCCGTTGCTTAGAAGATTAGTAAAAAGCGGTGAATTAACAACATATTATCAACCCTCAACAGAAGGTCCAGCAAGAAAATATTATCAAATTACGGATCAAGGTAAAGAACGATTACAACTATTATTAGAAGAATGGCGTGCATTTTCTCATGCGGTAGATCAATTTATTAAGGAGAGTGACTCTAATGCGTAGAAATGAATATTTAAAACAATTACATAAACATTTAAAACATGTAAACGATAATGAGCGTCAGGATATTATTAATGAGTATGACACGCACTTTTATAGCGGGTTACAAGAAGGTAAATCAGAGGAACAAATTGCAGAAGAGTTAGGAAATCCAAAACAGTTGGCAAAGGAATTAAATGCAAGTGCGGCAATTGAAAAGGCGGAACAAAGTAATCAAGTTGGAGATGTAAGTCAAGCTATTTTAGCCGTAATGGGACTTAGTATTTTAAACTTCTTCGTCATCTTAATCCCATTTATTATTATTTTGAGTATTGTGTTGACGTTCATACTGACGACAGTATCATTTATTCTTTCGCCATTAGCACTGATTTTTAAAGGTATGGTTGAAGGATTTCAAGAAATAATCTTGTTAGATATTTTCGTAACGGGCGCAATGTTTGGTGCTGGATTGATGCTATTTGTTATAACGTACCTTATTACTAAAGGATTTTATATATTATGCGTTAAATATTTAAAATGGAATATTCAAGTAATGAAAGGGAGTGTTGGCAAATGAAGAAAGCATTAATAGTCATTTTTATTATTGGATTTATTTTAACGGTCGTTTGCGGCATTGGTGGTGTTCAACAATTTAAAGAAGAATATAAAAAAGCAAATCACACGACGACAAATTTTAATGAAACGTATAATGATTCAAAAATTAAATCTGCTGATATAAAGATAAGATATAGTAATTTGACCATTAAAAAAGGTAATGAATTTAAAGTCACATCAAAAGGATCGAATGACAAAATTAACATGGATGCGAAAGTAAAAGGCGATAAATTAGTAGTAAGCGATTATAAAGGATCGTCTAATATTAATATTTCATTTTTAAATTTAAGATATAATGATGTTGTTGTTACAATTCCTAAAAAGTTAAAGGATTTAGATGTCACTACAGATAATGGACTTATCAATATTCAACAAATCGAAGCGGATCAAGCGAAACTATTTTCAGATGTAGGAGACTTAACATTAAAGCATTCTAAATTTAATAATTTAGTTGCTACAGGAGATACAGCTGAAATTGATATTAAACATACAACTTTTAATCGCGGAGAGTTTAAAACGGATACCGGAGATGTGAAGATAGAACAAGTACCTGCTGATAAACCAATACAGATTCGCACAGATACCGGGAATGTAGAGTTAGTATATGGTCAGAATGAACCTAAAAATAGTCAAATTGATTTTACTGGCGATACTGGAGAGTTAGATATAGAGCATGAACGTTTTAAAGATAAGAAAGTGGGATATGGTGATAATCGAATTACCATTGAAACAGATACAGGTGATGCAACAATAAAATAATACGTTTAGTAGAAAGGATAGTGTCAATTCAATGACATTATCTTTTTTTTGATTTACTATATATAACATATGGAAATCCTAAGAAATAAGGAGAAAATTTATGGAACAATCATTACGTAGTGAAAAACAATATGGTGCTTTAGCATTGTTACCATTACTTATATTCTTAATATTGTATATTGGTGTGGGTATTACATTTACGATTATGGGAAAAGCTGATGCTTTCGATCAACTTCCACGCCATGTTGCAATCCTTATCGGTATTGTTATCGCATGGACTTGCTATGATAGAAAAACGGCTTTCACTAAAAAAGTTCAAATTTTTACAGAGCATGCAGGTAATTCAGGCATTGTGAATTTAGGATTGATTCTATTATTAGCAGGTGCATTTTCAACCGTAACGTCTGAAATGGGCGGAAAAACAGCAATGGTCAACATGGGGTTATCCGTTATTCCACCGAGTTTACTCATTCCAGGCATATTTATAATGAGTGGATTTGCAGCGTTAACGCTAGGTACATCAACTGGAGCGCAAGCGGCGTTTATTCCAGTGGGTGTCGCAGTAGCACAAGCAGCTGATTTAAGTGTAGCTGCAGCAGGTGCAGCCGTAATTGCTGGTGCATATTTTGGTGATAATTTGTCGATTATTTCGGATACAACAATTGCTGCTACCAATGGTGTTGGTGCCAAAATGCGCGATAAATTCAAAATGAATGTCTTAATTGCTATACCAGCGGCGACCATTACAGCTATCTTCTATGCAATTGTAGGCGGTACAGGAAAAGTTGACGGTGATTTAAGCTTTAACTTTATTAATATTTTGCCGTATTTATTTGTGTTAATTGCAGCGATTGCAGGGTTAGATGTTATTCTGGTGTTAATTATTGGAATTGTTATGGCAGGTGTTTTGGGAATTGTACAAGGTCAAATGGGCGTATTCCAATTTACAAAAGCAATAGGTGATGGTATGGAAAGTATGTTTACCATCTTCTTAGTGGCGTTCTTGGTTTCAGGTCTTGTTGCGCTCATTCGTTATTATGGTGGTATAGATTGGATTATTAAAACGATGAAAGCGAAGGCCAAAGGGCGTAAAAGTGCAGAATATGTCATCAGTTTAATGTCTGGTGTGTTATCAGCGGCGTTATCACATAACACACTTGCTATTATTATATCTGCACCGATTGCTAAAGAAATTGGAGATGAATATAAAGTGCCACCAAAACGCATGGCGAGTTTACTTGATATTTTTGCTTGTTGTGCTTTGATGGTATTGCCACATGATAGCGGTATGCTTATGGTAGAAAAATATGGGGACGTATCCTATCTAGAAGTTTTAAAATATTCATTTTATCCAGTGATATTTGTGATTTGTACGATTATCACAATACAATTTGGTCTTTTAGATAAAAATAAATCAACAAGATAACTGATGGTCTCAGAGTTGAAATAAAATTCTGATATAACAAATAAAGACATGTGACTCTTATCATTTTTTGTGAATAGAGTACATGTCTTTTTTGTATGATTAAGTTCGCCAAGTTGTATCTGGTTGTAACATATCTGATTTACGCATACGTGACACATATGGGTTGCCTTTGACAGTAAAGCGTAAGGGTTTATGTGTCCATTCTCCTTTGTTTGGTATACCAATACGACTGCTGGCTTCTATTGATTTTGGGTATTTACGATGTTTTGTATCTATTTTAAGGCGACCTTCATTCACTCTTGAACCGTCTAAATGTCTAGGTATATTAAAGGCTTTTGTCCATTTACCAGGACCATTGGTAAGTGAAACACCTGATTTACCACGATTTAATTGCATTAATTCTATGCCTTCTTCAGGCTCAACTGCTCTTATAAGGACGCCTTCAGGTTGTCCTTCCTGTTGTGTAACAAAATTTATTAATAAATGAGTGTGCATGACATGTGCGTAAATTGTGCCACCACGCTTATATAAAGACTCTACTTTAGGTGTTCGCTTACCTTTATAACCATGAGCAGCTTGATCATTTTTTCCGATATAAGCTTCTGTTTCTACAATATATCCTGTGAAAGTTTGTAACTCATCTTGATAGATGATACGTACCCCTAATAAATCTTTCGCTATTGTAATTGTATCTCGTTGTAAAAAATCCATAATGCATCCTCCAATTGAAGATTGTAAAACTAAATTTTTTTAAATGTTTTTAAAATATTTGTAAAATTGTGTTACTAGTACTATAAATATTTGGTACACTATTTATTATAAGATTAGTAGGGAATATACATACAAAGTTATTATACTAAGTATAAAATAATTCTAATCTAAAACAAACAATTATGAAACGAGGGATAATATGGAGAGGAAAGTTGGTTTCAAAGAAGCATTAAAAATGTTTTGGAAAAACTATGTTAATTTCAAAGGGCGTTCTCGTAGAAGTGAGTATTGGTACATGGTGCTTTGGCATTTAATCTTTATGGCACCTGCACTTGTATTGTATTTCTTCGCTTTAATCTTTTTGGCATCAGGAGCTGCGTCAAATTCTGAGGGTATGTTGGCATTTGGTGTTATTTTAATGTTCTTAGGCATTGGTTATTCATTAATTTACAGTTTGGCAACACTTGTACCGAACTGGGCGCTTATGATTAGACGATTCCATGATACGGGCAGAACAATGTTATTACCATTAATCTTTTTAGGGGTATTTGTCGTTACTTATCCAATTACTATTGTAATCAATATTCGTGACGAACAACTAACAAATCCAATCAACATGGTACTTATGATTTTAATTTGTCTAATTTATTTTGGTTTTAGTATCTTTATGATTGTGATTGCATGTCTTGATAGTGAACGAAAAACTAACAAATATGGTCCAAGCCATAAATATGGTAATCATATTCCGGCATCTAATAAGGACACACAAGCTTATAATCAAAATCAATCAACAAATCAAACATCGAATCAATCAACAAATCAAGCGGCTAATAATGCACAACACAATAGCAACTTGAACGAAGACAATAGCGATACGAAACAATTCAATCGCAATAATTATCCTTTTGGCGAACATCAGGATGATAAAAACCCTTCATCAAATCATAATAACGACCATAAATATTAAGTTGTCGTGAAATATAAAGGCCAGCAACTTCACCCTAATATCAGGGCTGTTGCTGGTCTTTTTTTGATTTAAACAAGATAGGATAACTCAGGGTGCTCTTTACCTAATAAATCATGCAATGCTTTATATCTTTGAAACAACACTTCATATTGTTTAACTTTGTTAGAATCAGGTTGTTTACGATAATAAACAGGTTGCTTCATATGTTGTACAGTTTCTTTTAAAGTTGGATAAGCACCGCCTACGTTCGCGCCTAACATAGCTGCACCGAGTGCAGTCGCATTACTTGAATCAATAACAACGACTTCTTTATTTAATACATTTGCGTAGATATCGACGAGTAACTCACTTTTAATAGGTATTCCACCTGCTGCATATACAGTTTGTACAGGAATATCATTATTTTCGAATTGCTGCATAATCATCTTTGTACCAAATGCTGTAGCTTCTATATAAGCGCGGTGTATCATAGCGAAAGGTGTCTGTAGGGTTAGACCAAAGATACTTCCAGTGAGATGACTATCACTTAAGATGCTACGATTACCATTATGCCAATCTAATACAGTCACATGTTGTTTTTCAATAGGAATTTCTTTTGCAAGTGCTTCTAAATATTCTAGAACTGTTATACCTTGCTGTTCTGCCTCATCAACGATGTCTTTAGGCGCAAGACTTGCAGAATAATTAAATAAATCTCCAACAGCTGCTTGTCCAGCTTCATAAGCATAGAGACCAGGGATGATGGCATCCTTTACAGAACCAGTAATAGCAGGGATAGGTGCTTGTTTGGCATCAAGCATCAAATGACAAGTACTTGTCCCTATAACGGGTGTGAATTCACCTTGTTCTATTGCACCTACACCTAATACACCAGAATGTGCATCAATTATGTATGGTGATATTTGTACGTCAGCAGATAGTCCCCATAAATTTTGATAATAAGGACTCAGTGATCCTGCACTTTCACCAATGTTTACGACAGGCGCTTCACATTTACTTTTTATAATTTCGGGTAATTCAGGATCGACTGCTTCGAAAAATGAATAGTTATAGCCATTTGATTCATTGTAAAACCCTTTAAAGCCAATACCACAGTTAGAACGAATATTCTTATCAGTAAGTAAGCTGACGAGATAATCTCCTGCTTCCATGATGTAAGCACACTGATCTAGTATTTCTGGCGCTTTATGTTTCACTTCTAAAATTTTAGGAATCATCCATTCACTATTGACACTATGTCCATAAAAATCTAGCCAGGAAGGATTCACTTTATCACTGATTTCCTTCATATATGTAGCTTCATCTTGTGCACCATGATGTTTCCATAATTTTACATATGCATGAGGATTATCTTTTAAATTATCATGTAAGTGCAGTGGTTTGAAATCTTTGTCTAAAAATACAATCGTACAACTTGTAAAGTCTAAACCAATACCCACTACTGACGATGGATCTACATCGCTATCTTCTAAGACATAATTTATGCCTTCTTCTAGAATAGAAGTATAATCTTCTGCATGTTGTAAAAAATAATTGTGTGGTAATTCTGTACCATTTAATGAACCAGAAATCGTACCATGTGGATATGTTTTAATGTAGGTTGAAATAATTTCTCCATTAGCGGTATCTACTAAAAATACGCGGCCTGAAGCGGTACCATAATCGATGCCGATACTATAAGTCATGTTACATTGCCCCCTAATATTATTTTTAGAAATAAGCCGATATCTTATTTAATCTAATGATAGTGCTTACATATAGTGATGTAAAGTTAAGTCTTTTACAAAAAATGAAAGTAGGCGTGTCGTCATTATTTAAAATTTGTGCAGCAACGTTACGAAATAATTAATTTTAAAGAAGTGATTGCTATTTCATGAATGAAGCTAATTTTAATTGGTAATTAACATAAAATTTAAAATGTATATTTGATATCACAAATGGTATCATCAAGGTAGTATATTTATAAAAGAGAGGTGTTAAGGCAGTATGTCATTAAACATAGAGCATGTCACAAAAAAATATAAAAATTTTACTGCGGTAAATGATATCTCATTATCGTTAGAAAAAGGAAAGATGCTAGGCTTTTTAGGCAGAAATGGTGCGGGCAAAACAACAACGTTTAGAATGATATTAGGACTGACTCCAATTACCGAAGGACACATTACATATAATGGACAAAAAGTTGATCGTGCGATTTATGATCGTATCGGTTATTTGCCAGAAGAGCGAGGATTACATCCAAAGATGAAAGTGGAAGACGAATTACGTTATTTGGCCACTTTAAAAGGGATGAAGTCCAAAGCGATAACGAAAGAGATTGATTACTGGTTGGAACGATTCGATATCAAGGAAAATAAAGAAAAGAAAATCGAAGCACTTTCAAAAGGTAATCAACAAAAAATTCAACTTCTAGCAAGTATGTTACATAAGCCAGAATTATTAATTTTGGACGAACCTTTTAGTGGATTAGATCCGGTTAATGTTGAATTATTAAAGTCTGCAGTGCAAGATTTAAATGATGCGGGTACAACAATTATATATAGTTCACATAGAATGGAACATGTGGAAGAACTTTGTGATAATGTCTGTATTTTGAATAAAGGCGAACTGGTTGTTTCAGGGGCAATTGATGATGTGAAAGCAAACCATGGTAATAAGAGCGTGGTTATTGAGACACATCATGAAATGCCAGAAATAGAGCAAGTTCCAGGCGTACTAAAAGTAGATAGGAATAAACGTGAAATTAAGGCAATGATTGAGACAGAACATGTAGCTGAAAAAATTTATGACATCGTAACACAGTATGGTTTTGTTAAACGATTCCAAGTAGTAGAACCAACACTCAATGAAATATTTATAGATAAAGTAGGTGATATCCATGGATAAGTTTTGGGCTACGTTTTCACTTACTTATAGAAATAAAGTTAGAACTAAATCATTTATGATATTCACAGGGTTAGTCATTCTGTTAATGCTTGCTGCATCTAATGTTAATAAAATTATCGATTTATTCGATGATGGTCCGGATAAAATAGGTGTTGTTGCTTCAAATACAGAAATTTATAAAGCATTGACAGCGCAAGGAAAGCAGCTAGATGATGGTGCTAAATTTAAGAAAGTTACAGAAAAGCAAGCGAAAGCACAAGTGAAAAATGAAAAGTTAGATAAAGCGTATATCATTAATATGAAAGACAATAATAAACTTTCAGGTAAAATTGTTAGTAAAGATACAGTGTCAGATCAAGAAAAACAAAAATTGCAAGTCACTTTATCAACGATACAAACACAATTAGTTGCGTCGAATTTGAAGTTGTCACAAGAAAAGTTGCAACAATTGCAGGCACAAAGTGATGTTACTTCAGAAATTGTTGCAGATAAGGCAAACAATTCAAACTTAAATGAAGCTCAAAAAGGCTTTAATACATTAATGGTTTATGCAGGTTTAATGCTTATCTTCTTTATCGTATTTAATTATGCGAGTCAAGTTGCTATGGAAATTGCTACTGAAAAAACATCACGCGTAATTGAAATGATCATCACGAGTGTTTCACCAGTAACACATATTTTGGCTAAGATTACCGGTGTGATTGCAGTAGCGATTACACAACTTGTCATATTTGCAGTCTTTGGTGCATTATGTTTCTTAATATTCGATATCGGTGATATGTTGAAAGGATTTAAAATAGAACCGAATGAATTAACACTGCAAATTTCAATCGTTGGCGTTATTTCACTTGTAATCGGGATTCTGTCATATGTTATTATGGCAGCGATTTTAGGAGCGATAACGGCACGTATTGAAGATATCAACCAGGCATTGATGCCAATGACTTTAGTCAGCATGATTGCCTTCTATGTTTCACTATTTAGTGTTATGAACCCAAATACATTATTGACGAAGATAACAAGTTTTATCCCATTATTATCACCATTTGTAATGTTTGTACGTTCGTCTTCACCAGAAGTGGCTGTATGGGAAATTGTGGTTAGTATCATATTATCAATTATCACGATTTTCATCTTATTGTGGATTGCTGTTCGTAGTTATAAAAATACGATTCTTAGTTTCGATAAAGGATTTAAGCATTCTATGAAGCGCATATTTAATAAAAATTAATAGTTTCATATATAAAGCTGCCCTCAATTATGAGAAGGGCAGCTTGTTTAATTAAAAAATTAAAAAATATAGAAAATGAAGTAAGAGTAAAAATTCATAATTTTAGCATTTTTTAGTATAAAATCAGAAAAAAATATAACAATTATCAATATTGTCTGATAGAATTTAGAGTGCATATAAAAAATATGTTATATCAACGCTACATTATAAAGATATAATTTTTCGAAATTGACTCGATACGCATCGACTTTACCAACTATATGCAGGAGGGAAACATAGCGCGTTGCTATGCATGTTGGATTCGATAGCTAATAGTATGTGTTATTAAACGTTTAACGATGAAGAATAGGTGAGGGAACATCTATTTATTATTGTCTTGAAATTGAAATGGCTGATCTAAATTTATGACGATACCCCTCGAAATAAATGAATGGATTGCTGCTTTTACAATTTGAGATATATTCATGATTAAACGTCATATCTAAACATTAAAAGTACAATGTTTGAAAGGGAGTAATGAATGATGTTTGCAAAAGTAGAAAGTCAAAGTAATGGTATTGATTTGATTAAAATTGATAATGAAGAAACAAAAATTGTTTTTACTAACTATGGAGCGAGAATTGTATCTTGGAAATATGATGATAATAATATAGTGCTAGGTAATGTTGTCGAAGCTGATGAATTTTATGAGGCGAATCCTTATAACTTTGGTGCAACAATTGGCCGTTATGGTGGTAGAATTGCGAATGCAACATTTGAATTGGACGGTAAGACATACGTCTTAGATGCAAATAATGGTGGGCATAATTTACACGGAGGACCAAAAGGTATAGACCGTCGTTTCTTTGAATATAAAATATAAGAGCAAGTTGGGCAAGTGAAGGTTATTTTTTCAACAACAATTAAAAGTGAAGATGATTATTTCCCGGGTGATATAGACTTAGAAGTGATACATACATATGATGTTGATCACAAATGGACGGTTGAATACAAGGCAGTTGCAACAGAAAAAACTTTATTCAACCCTATGAACCACGTTTACTTTAATTTAAATAGAGATAATAATGTTATAGATAATCATGCAATTTCAAGTTCTAAATTAGATATGTATTTATTAGGTGAAGACAATATTGTAAAAGATCTGCAACCATTAAATTTAGTCGATGTGTTTAACGAAGAAACTATACAATTTAAAGATATTTTTAATAGTGAGCATCCTATAGTGAAACAGCAAATGACTCAATTTGGTGGTATAGATCATCCATTTGATATTGGTGGGCAAGAAATGAAGGTTGAAAATAAGCATTTCGTACTAAAAGTTAATACGGACATGCCAAATATTGTTATTTATACATTTAATGATACTACTGGATGGCAAAGTGATTTTAATATTTATAAGTCACATTCTGGATTTACATTGGAAACGCAATATTTACCAAATGATATTAATTTATTAGGTGATAAAGCACCATCAATCTTAGAAGCCAATGAACCATTCTATTCTAAAACATCATATAAAATATCTGAAAAATAAATAAAATAGTACTTATAAATAGGAGTGAGGCGATTCGTTAATTAGATGAATTATCTCACTCCTGTGTTATATAAGTACTATTATTATGCTTTTTGAGCACGTTTTAGAAATCGTTCGAGTTTTGAAATCCGTTGAGCAGTTAGATAAGGATTCTTGAGGGCATATTGTAAACGTTCAGTATTTTTATTGTCATTATAGTATAGGTCATTGAGCTCGAAAACTGAAAGCTTTGCTTCATTTTCTGCATTTTTCAACAATTTCAAATGTGCATCTGCAGGTACATTGCCCTCTTGAATAACTCTAAAATAGAACCCTGTTTTACATGTTTTGGACATGCGTTTGACTAAATCAGATATTTTATATTTTTCTTGAATCTTCCAACAAGGTTCTCTAATTTCCGATACTTCTATAATGGCATCACCTAACTGAAATTGATCGCCAAAATGTACATCTCGTTCGTCTAAATTTTGAGCGGTTAAATTTTCGCCAAACATTGCATATTCCGGAAGTTCAGCGATGTCATTTTTCCATAATTCATAATTGTGTTTACTATACAAACACACTGCTTTATCTGGCCCACCATGGTCTTTGTATTCTTGTTCATCTTCAGTAAATCCCGTCTGTGTGAGCCACATGTGACCTGTGAATTTTTCTTTGTTTAAAGCAGAACGCATTGGTCGCTTGGAACTGTATGGTAAGTCTTGTATTTTTCCTGTTGAAATGGCATCTAATGCATAAATCATAATGTTGTACCCCCATCGTCTAATTATTTTAATTTTAAAACAAACTACTAATTATGCAAGTAATGAGATAATTTAGTCACAGAAAATTATTTTACAACTAGGTATTTTAATAAATCTCATGTACAATAAAAGTAAAAGTACAGTGTAAAAGGGGAAGCATGATGGATAAGAAACAGTTGAAAATGAGTACATTTAATGATGCATTAGCACAAATAAAAGATGGTATGATTGTTGGTATCGGCTCTGGATCAACAATTGAATTGCTTGTCCCAAAAATTGCAGAAAAACTTGAACAAGAGCAAATCAATATTACAGGTGTATGTACGTCTAATAAGACTGCATTTATCGCTAAAAAACTAGGCATACGTATTATTGATGTGAATGATGTAGAAAGTATGGATATTGCAATCGATGGTGCGGATGAAATTGATAATGACTTGAATCTAATTAAAGGTGGCGGTGGTGCACTGTTTAGAGAAAAAGTTATCGATGCTATGGCGGATCGATTTATTGTATTGGCTGATGAAAGCAAATGTGTCGACTATTTAGGCCAAACATTCAAGTTACCAGTGGAAGTAGATAAGTTTAATTGGTTGTTAGTTTCAAAAAAAATTACTGCTTATGACAATTTGATTGTTGAACGTCGTATGGTAGATGACGTCCCATTTATAACAGATAATGGAAATTATATTTTGGATGTTGTACTTAATGAACGTATCAAACCTTTAGAGATGCATGAATTTCTCATTCATCTTATCGGGGTATTAGAAACAGGGTACTTCTTGAATGTTACTGATCAGGCGATTATTGGGACAACGTCTGGCGTTAAAATTATAGATAAATAAGAAAACACCGTTATTCCTAAATTGCTAGGAATAACGGTGTTTTCATTGTGAAGTAATTTTAAGTGAATCGTTCACAAATTCTCTTAACGACGGTGGTTTCGATTGTTTTTTCTATCAAAAGAAGTACGCTCAGATGCAGTATCACGTGTATTTTCTTGATAATCTTGTTCAATCTCTGCTTGGGCATCAGTTACCGCAGAAGATTTACGATTTGAAGCATAACGTGCATTTGTTTTTAAATCGTCAGTCGATGAATTCGTGTTTGCTTTTTCAGTAGAAGCTTCTACCGCACTGTTTGCACGTGTATTTGATTGTTCTTGCTGATGCGTTGTTTCGTTATTAGGTGTATTTTCAGAAATGATATTGTTACGACTAGCATCTTGTTCGCTTTGATGTGTGTATGTGTCATCATGCGTAACATTATCTGTTTGTGATGCTTCATCTGAATGCTCAGTTGTATGACTAGGCGTTGTTGTATCTGAGTCCGAATTTGAATAAGTTTCAGTGTTGTGGTTATCTGTTGCTACATCATTAATATTGTCTTCACTGTCATCATTTACGTGATCTAGATAATTATTTTCATCAACTTCATCTAAATTACGTTTAGTAAAGAAGTAGAGTAACACGCGAATGATTAAGCTAAGTAATATATATACGATAGCTACAACTACTGTAGAAAGTGCAATCACTTTCATTGCAAATACTTCACCTAATTCTTCATTAAATAAGAATACTAAACCAAATGACATTGCCGCGTGAAAGACCATTGCGATATATATCGTACGTCCTTTTGTTGCGCGGATTAATTCACCAATAATCATTGAGAATGCAAATGAGTATAAGAAACTGAACATTGCAAATTCAAAGCTGAACGCAATATTCGCATTCCATACAGCATACATAATACCGACAATGATTGAAGAGAAGAAAGTATTCATTTTATTTTCAACAATATGTTGTAAATAAGAACGGAATCCAATTTCTACTAGGAATGCCATTACTAGTTGTCCTATAAGAATTGTGAAGACTGACACTGATAAATCTTTAGCTTGTAATAATACAAAGCTATCTGCAAATATATTAAAACTTGTCATGGCTATTATAAAAATGATTAAAGGTAAAACAAGTGCTAAAATAAGACGTTCAATCACTTTTAAGCTTATTGTGAATTTCAAACTTTCAATTTGTGTGCCTTTGTCCTTAAATACTGCAATACAAATAATCATTGCAATAAATGGGGCAATTGTACTCATATCAAAGACAAAAGCTTTGAATGGAACAGAACTTTGTAAATCTTTCAGTATAATAGGTGATGCATAAGCAATAATAAAGAATATAAAAATCATCATTGCCCATTGAAAACCTGGTATACGTTTTGTATTCATTATGTAACCTCCAATAGGGTTCAAAAAAATCATTTGTACCTAATTATACATATTTATGGTGGATAAATAAATTAAATTCCTGATTTATCATTGAAATGTAATAGTTTGGAGAAAATGTAACATTAAATTGAAATATTTATTGCGAAATTTTGAAATTATTAGGCAGACAAATGGGTAAACATAATTATAAATTGAATTGATGAAAATGTAAGCGTATACTTTTAAATGGATAATAGTTAAAAGGAGGAGCATTATGTATAAATTAGCACAACGTGATCTTTGGACTGGAAGATTGGATAGTGACACAGATGAATCACAGTTTAGACACTTTCAAACCATAGCGTTTCGCAACATTGAAGATAACTATGACGAGGTACGACATGGAGTTGGGTTGTTAGGTTATGAAGTAGACAAAGGTGTTGAGCTAAATAAAGGGCGTACGGGTGCTAAAGAAGGGCCAAACGCCATTAAGAAAACATTTGCTAATTTACCTGTCATTAGGCAATGCCAAATATATGATTATGGTAATGTAATACATGATCACGAACATTTAGAAGAAACACAGAAGGAATTTGGACAACTAGTTGCCAAATCTATACAAAAACATAATCAGACCTTTTTGCTTGGTGGTGGGCATGATATTGCGTACGCACAATATTTAGGTACCAGAGAAGCTTACCCTGATGCCTCAATTGGTGTCATAAATATAGATGCGCATTTTGACACGAGGGAAGCACCAGGTTCAACATCGGGTACAAGTTTCAGACAGATATTAGAACAAGATAATGATGCAGATTATTTAGTATTAGGTATTCAACAAAGTGGTAATACGCAATCCTTGTTCGACTATGCTGAAGCACGAGGCATTGGTTATGTATATGCTGATGAACTCTTACACCAAATTTCTCCTCCGATTAAAGATAAAGTAGAACGATTTGTACACGATCATGATGTGATTATGTTTACGATTTGCATGGATGCGATTGATAGTGCATTTGCACCTGGCGTGAGTGCTAATGGTGTACTAGGATTAACGCCTCATATTGTACTTGAATTGGCAAAACGTATTATTCCGAACGACAAAGTGGTATCGATAAGTATTGCTGAAACAAATCCTAAGTATGATATTGACCAAAGGACAGCAAAATTGTCGGCTAATTTTTTACATCATTTTATTCTCTAAAATTCCAATAATCGATACATTGGTCGATGAAAGAAAGCACGCGTGATGCGTGTTTTCTTTTTTTTAGGTAATTGATATAAATAGAGCGTGTCAATTTAGGCTTAATATCAATAGCGTCTAAATCACGTGCATTGAAAGATTGATAGTAAACTCTAGGAATTACAGCGTAACCAAGACCTCTATGTACAAAATTTGTAGCTGCTTCGAAACGATCTACTTCAATTACGATGTTTGGATGAATGTTCATTCGATTAAAGTAATCATCAAGGTGTTTGCGCACTTGTGAACCTTTCGTTGGTAGAATTAACGGTAGATGCGCAATAGAAGTTGTATGCGTATTTGGAAAAGCATTTTTAGAAGTTAGTAACACATATGATTCCTCGTAAAGTGGTATAGAAGTGATGGCTTCATGACTAATTTGTTCGTTTGTAAAAGCGACATGACTTTCAAAGTTTATTAATAATTCGATGATTTTACTTTGATCGTGAACTTCGGAAATAAGGTAGGTTTGATTGTCATTAAGTTTTGCATGTGTTGCTAAAATTTGTGAAATCCATTGATTAGTGGATTCCAAAATTGAAATTTTGATTTTAGCTACATGGCCCATTTTAAGATCATGCATTTTCTCAAGTGTTTGATGATAATTTTGGATTAGCTGTTGGGCATAATTATAAAAATGAATGCCTTTTTCAGTAATTTTGATATCCTTCGTAGAACGCATCAAAAGATCATAGCCTAAATCTGCCTCCATTTTCTTAATTGTTGTTGTAAGGGATGGTTGACTAATATGTAAAAAATTAGCCGCCTTAGTAAAACTATTGTAGTTTACAACAGCAACAAAATATTCCAATTGAATGATTTTCATGATAAGCACCTCATATGATTTGAGTTATTTATAGTTTTAAGTTATTAATAATTAGTTTATTTATATTGGTAGTCTATATTTTATCATACTATACTTAGAAATATAGAGGGAGATGTACTTTCATGTAAGGGGCGTGGAGTACATGTGGAAATTTTTCATTTATAGTTTCATTGGCATTATATTTTTCTTTGTACCAATTACAATCAATGGTCAGTCGACAATTATGATTGACCATGTTGTGCAATGGATTACAGCATTGGTTCATCCAATATTGCCATATTATGTGTTGATTTTAATTATTATTGGTGCAGCACATCCATTTATAAATAAAAAGTGGAACCAATCTAAAACAGATATGATTTTTAGTTTCTTTAAAGTCATAGGGATTGTGATTGCATTGATGGTTGTGTTCAACTTTGGACCGAATTTTGTATTGAAAGATAGCATTGGTCCATTTTTGTATGAAAAGTTAGCGATACCATTAAGCGTATTAATACCTATTGGTGCTATATTTTTATCATTTTTAGTTGGATTTGGATTATTGGAATTTATCGGTGTTATATGTAGACCAATCATGCGACCAATATTTAAAACACCTGGTAAGTCAGCTGTAGATGCCGTCGCATCATTTGTAGGCAGTTATTCTATTGGATTACTCATTACAAATAGAGTCTATAAAGATGGTGGATATACACATAAAGAAGCTGTCGTGGTAGCAACAGGATTTTCGACAGTATCTGCAACATTTATGATTATCGTTGCCAATACATTAGGTATTATAGAACATTGGAATCTTTATTTTTGGTTTACACTCGCAGTCACATTTATTGTTACTGCAATTACTGTACAACTCCCACCTATAAGATTTGAGAAAAATACAACGCATCAAGTACAACCATACAAAAAAGAAGTACGTAGAGATATGCCTTTATTAAAAGAATCATGGTTAGAAGCTAAATTAGCAGTTGAACATTCGAAGTCTTTGGTTGAAAATGTTGTAGAAAATCTAAGAGACGGTGTAAAGATGACGATTGCTATATTGCCATCGATTATGTCTATAGGATTTTTAGGACTGATTATTGCGGAATATACACCCATAATTGAATACATTTCTTATATTTTTTATCCATTTATAAGTATATTTCCAGTCAAAGATGTTGCTGTTTTGGCACAAGCATCAACGATTTCAATTGTTGAGATGTTGTTGCCAGCAGCAATTGCGCAAACAGCCGATTTAGCTACACGCTTTACAGTTGCTGTGATGAGCGTATCAGCGATTATTTTCTTTTCAAGTGTAGTACCGGTAATTCTATCTACAGAAATCAAAGTTTCGGTTGGAAAATTAGTCATTATTTGGTTTGAACGTGTAGTTCTGACTTTATTGATTACAATTCCATTTGCATTGTGGATTTTTTAGTAAACGTATTTAAACAAAAGATAAATTTATTGAAAATAGGAGTGGTTTTTCATGAGAAAAATAGAAGCAAAAAAAGGTTTAGACATTGAATGTAAAGGCTGGGAACAAGAAGCAGTACTTAGAATGTTGTACAACAATCTTGATCCAGAAGTAGCAGAGCGTCCAGAAGATTTAGTTGTTTATGGTGGTATTGGTAAAGCAGCGCGTAATTGGGAAGCTTTTGAAGCGATTGAAGAAACGTTACGTTCATTAGAAGCGGATGAAACAATGTTAGTACAATCAGGTAAACCTGTCGCTGTATTTAAAACACATGAAGAGGCACCACGTGTATTAATTTCAAACTCTGTATTGGTACCAGAATGGGCAAATTGGGATCACTTTAATGAATTAGATAAAAAAGGCTTAATGATGTATGGCCAAATGACTGCCGGTAGTTGGATTTATATAGGTTCACAAGGTATTGTACAAGGAACATATGAAACATTTGGTGAACTTGCGAATCAACATTTTGACGGTAAATTAAATGGTACGGTTACTTTAACAGCTGGACTTGGTGGTATGGGTGGTGCACAACCACTAGCCGTAACAATGAATGGCGGTGTAGTCATTGGTGTAGATGTAGATGAAACACGCATTGATAAACGTATTGAAACACGTTATTGTGACGTTAAAACGCATGATTTAGATGAAGCATTACGTTTAGCTGAAGAAGCACGCGACAAAGGACAACCATTATCAATTGGTTTAGTAGGAAATGCAGTAGATACACATAAAGCAATCTTAGACAAAGGATTTAAGATTGATATTGTTACAGACCAAACGAGTGCGCATGATCCATTGAATGGTTATGTTCCACAAGGTTATTCATTAGCAGAAGCTAAAGCGATTCGTGATAAAGATCCAAAACAATATGTGAAAGAAGCACAGAATTCTATGAGAAAACACGTAGAATTAATGCTTGAATTCCAGAAAAATGGTGCAGTCGCATTCGACTATGGTAACAACATTAGACAAGTTGCATTTAACAATGGATTAGAAAATGCCTTTGACTTCCCTGGATTTGTTCCGGCTTATATCCGTCCACTATTCTGTGAAGGTAAAGGACCATTCCGTTTCGCTGCTTTAAGTGGTGATCCAAAAGATATCGAACGTGCAGATGAAGAAATGAGAAAAATATTCCCAGAAAATGATAAACTAATTCGTTGGTTAGATTTAGCACAGGAAAAAATTGCGTTCCAAGGATTACCATCACGTATTGCTTGGTTAGGCTATGAAGAACGTGCAAAAATGGGCTTAGCATTGAATAAACTTGTAAGAGATGGCGAAATTTCTGCACCTATTGTTATAGGTAGAGACCACCTTGACTCAGGTTCAGTTGCAAGTCCAAACCGTGAAACAGAGGGTATGCAAGACGGTTCTGATGCTGTTGGTGATTGGGCAATCCTCAATGCTTTAATCAATACAGCGGCAGGCGGTTCATGGATTTCGTTCCATCACGGTGGCGGTGTAGGTATGGGTTATTCGTTACATGCCGGTATGGTAGTAGTAGCTGATGGATCTGAACGTGCAGATCGAAGATTAGGACGTGTATTAACTACAGATCCGGGTATGGGAGTAGTGAGACATGCTGATGCAGGTTATGAATCTGCAATTCAAGTTGCTAAAGAAAAAGGTATCAACATTCCAATGATTACAGGTAAAGGAGACAAATAATGAACGATTTAATCATTCAAAATATTAAAGAATTAATTTTACCGAAATCTACAGAACGTCCTTTAAAAGGAAAAGAGTTAGATGAACTTACTATTATTGAAAATGGTACAGTTGTCGTTAAAGATGGCAAAGTAATCTACGCCGGTGCGCATTCAGATGAATACGAAGCAAATGAAATCATTGATGCAACAGGTAAAGTCGTTTCGCCAGCATTGGTTGAAGCACATACACATCTTGTACATGGTGGCTCACGTGAACATGAAATGTCCTTGAAGAGACAAGGTGTTTCGTATTTAGAAATTTTAGAACAAGGTGGAGGGATACTTTCAACAGTTGAAGCGACTCGCAATGCAACAGAAGATGAATTATTTAAAAAAGCAGAAAAGAACTTAGTAACGATGATAGAACATGGTGTTCTTGCAGTAGAAAGTAAGAGTGGCTATGGCTTAGATAAAGAAAATGAATTGAAACAACTACGTGTATCCAATCGACTTGCTGAAAAATATAATTTAGACATGAAACATACATTTTTAGGTCCACACGCTGTTCCTAAAGATGCAACGTCAAATCAAGCATTCTTACAAGAGATGATTGATTTATTACCAGAAGTTAAACCATATGCAGATTTTGCTGATATCTTCTGTGAAACGGGTGTATTCACGATTGAAGAATCTAAGAAATACATGGAAGCAGCTAAGGCATTAGGCTTCGATGTCAAAATTCATGCAGACGAAATCGATCCGCTAGGTGGATTAGAATTGGCAATCGATGAAGGCGCAATTTCAGCTGATCATCTTGTTGCTTCAAGTACAGAAGGTAAAGCTAAGCTTAAAGAGAGTGACACAGTCGCTGTGTTATTGCCAGGTACAACATTCTATTTAGGTAAAGAACAATATGCCGATGCACGAGGGATGTTAGACAATGGTGGCGCAATTGCGATTGCTACAGACTTCAACCCAGGTAGTTGCGTAACAAACAATTTACAGCTTGTAATGTCAATTGCTGCACTTAAGTTAAAATTATCACCTAATGAAATTTGGAATGCTGTAACAGTAAATGCTGCCAAAGCCATCGATGTTGATGCCGGAACTATTAATGCTGGCGACAAAGCCAATATTGTAATTTGGGATGCACCAAACCATGAATATATTCCTTACCATTATGGTATTAACCATGCTGAAAAGGTAATCAAAGATGGTAAAGTCTTAGTTGATAACCAAATAAAACTTAAATAATACTATATGTTTATACTATGCAAATAAATAGGAACGGTAGAACGTAATCAGATGTGAGAGTTTGATTGCGTCTACCGTTCTTTTTATATTTGAATTGACTAGAGTTGATTAAATATTTTGACAATTATGATAACATAGAGTTAAAGAGATATGAAAATGATTATTGTGCAATTTGTGAACAGTATATCATTAGAGTAATAAGTTCAATATTTTAAAGGAATGAAAGGAAGCGTGTTAGTATGCCACAATACGAAGATTATATCAATTGGAGAAGAACGTTCCACCAATTTCCAGAATTATCAGATGCAGAATATGAAACGACGAAACGAATTCGACGTATTTTAGAATCGTTTGATATTAAAGTGTTAGATTTGCCTTTAGAAACAGGTTTAGTTGCTGAGATAGGGCAAGGGGAACAATTAGTTGCAGTAAGATCTGATATTGATGCCTTGCCGATAAATGAACAAGTCGTCCACGAATTCACCTCAACCAATGAAGGCGTGATGCATGCATGTGGACATGATTTACATATGGCAAGTGTTTTAGCAGTAGCCACTAGATTAAAAGAAATTGAAAGTCAGTTAAATGGTCGTGTGAGAATCATATTCCAGCCTGCTGAAGAGCTAGGTTATGGCGCAGTAAATATAGCGAATACGGGTGCCATAGAAGGGGCTAAAGCTGTGTTAGGTTACCATAATTATCCAACGATGAATATTGGTGAGTTTGCAGTTAAATCAGGTGTTATTACATCGTCAGTTGATCGCTTTGAATTTAAAATCAAAGGTAAAGGTGCCCACGCAGCCAAACCAGAACAAGGCAATGATCCAGTCATTGTGTTAGGTCAATTGATTAACAGTGTACAATCCATCGTCAGTAGAAATTTATCTGCATTTGATAATGCAGTTGTCACAATTGGTGAAGTATCAAGTGGAAATACATGGAATGTAATCGCCGATGAAGCGTATGTTCAAGGTACCGTTAGAAGCTTTGATGAAGCGAAACGTACAATGATTGAGGAACGCTTAAAATCTATTGGTCGAGGGCTGTCAGAAGCATTTGATGTTGAAATTGAATCGTTATACCACCGTTTACCTGGTGTTGTAATAAATGATGAGAAGTTGACTAATGATGCGGTAGCAGTTGCAAAAGAGGTAGGTTATGAAGTACACATGATGGACCTGCCATTGACAATTGGTGAAGACTTTTCCGGTTTTTCAAATAAATATCCAAGTGTATTTGTATTTATCGGTTCTAACAGTGAATATGATTTACATCATCCTAAATATGATCCAGATGAGCGTATTTTAGAAAAAGTTCCTGAATATTTTGTAACGTTTGTACAAAAACTATTGAATGAAGCATAAGGCGTCGTCAATGCACTGTTCACTTAAATAATGTATTAGACAATAGAATTGTTGGGTAAACAAGAATAGAACATTATTTAAGGAGTGAATAATATGGCAGGACAAGATCCAAGAACAAAATTCTCAAGTCAAGATTTTCCGAAGCAAGAACAACCTGTACCAGGTTTACAAAATAAATTAGAGCCCAAACCTGATTGTGGTGAAACATCATATGAAGGACATGGCCGATTAACAGATTATAAAATGTTAGTGACAGGTGGAGATTCTGCAATAGGAAGAGCTGCTGCTATTGCATACGCCAAAGAAGGTGCCGATGTAGCCATCAACTATCTACCTGACGAACAACAAGATGCTGAAGAGGTACAACAAGTTATTGAAGCAGCAGGGCGAAAAGCAGTGCTCATTGCAGGAGATTTACGTGATGAGCAATTCAACTATGATTTAGTTGAACAAGCGTACAATGAACTTGGTGGTTTAGATAACGTTACACTCGTAGCTGGTCATCAACAATACAAAGATAATATTAAAGGCTTTGATACTGCCTCATTTGCTGAGACATTTGAAACGAATGTATATCCTATATTTTGGACTGTTCAAAAGGCATTAGACTATTTACAAGCGGGTGCAACGATAACGTTAACGTCATCAGTTCAAGGTTATAATCCAAGTCCAATTTTACATGATTATGCAGCATCTAAAGCAGCGATTATTTCACTGACTAAAAGTTTATCAGAAGAACTTGGTGCACAAGGTATTCGTGTGAATTGTGTCGCTCCAGGTCCATTTTGGTCACCATTACAAATATCAGGTGGTCAACCACAATCAAAAATTCCAGCATTCGGACAAAAAGAAGTGCTAGGAAGAGCAGGTCAACCTGTCGAACTAGCTGGTATTTATGTACACCTAGCTGCGGAAGAATCTAGTTATACGACTGGGCAAGTCTATGGTGTGACAGGTGGCACACAAATCGACTAGTTTGATAGATTGTGAATGTAACGTAGTAGAATTCATGTAAATATTGCTGTAAAATATAAACGCAGATTTGTTTGATATGTAATATATCAATATCGCTTTAAATGAAATTAATTATAAAAGAAAATAATAGGGTTAGCACAATGAAATTTGTTTAGTAGATAAATTTCAGTCTAACCCTTTTTGTTTTTTTGAAAGGTATGAGTCATATATGAAAATGTTTAAAGCAGATACATTATCAAAACAGCAAAATTATAAATTATTGAGTGGCGGTATCATTCCTAGACCTATCGCATTTGTGACATCTCAAGATAAATTAGGTAATTTAAATGCAGCACCTTTTAGTTTTTTTAATGTGGTGTGTAGCGCGCCACCAATGATTATGATTTCAGTTGGGCGATCAAATGGACAGCGCAAAGATACATCTTTAAATATAGAGGAAACACAATGTTTTGTTGTTCACATTTCAGATGAGTCAACGATCGAGCAAATTAATGAAACTGCAGCGCCAATACATAGAACGCAAAATGAATTAGACAGAACCAATTTGACTTGCGTTGATTCTGAGTGTATTTCAGTGCCAGGCATAGTAGAAGCGAAGATGCGCATGGAGTGTCGCTTAGAGCGAATCATTTCATTAGGAGATGCAGATGAAGGCTCTGATTTAATCATTGGTCAGGTAGAGATGTTTCATATTGATGATGACATTTATATAGAAGATAGTAAAATAGATCCACAAGCGTTAAAGCCAGTTGGACGCTTAGCAGGACATGATTATATGTCGCTTGGTAACCCCTTTACGATTCAACGCCCCACAGAGTAACAGCAACATTTGACGGAATGACATTAATACTGTACTGTAAGACAATAAATTAAATAACTTATCTAGAGAAGTGGAGGGACTGGCCCGTTGATACTTCGGCAACATGAAGATGCGTGTGCCAATTCCAGTAGCATGATATGTGCTAGAAGATAAGATTAAATGTGTTGAGTTTACTCTTTCTTCTTTATAAGAAAGAGTTTTTTATTTGTTCAGTATCTAAAATTGAAGATTTTATAACGTTTTATAAATTGAAGAAAGTGGGTTCTGTATGGAAGAGACAAAGAAAGGCAATGCGTGGGCATTGATACCGCTCATTATATTTGTGGGTATGTTTTTAGGTGTAGGTATCGCAACAGGAGATTTTACGACTATGCCATTGAACGTTGCGATATTGGTAGCATCTATTATTGGATTAGTATTAAATAGAAAAGAATCGTTTCAAAAAAAGATAGAAGTGTTTACTAAGGGTGCTGGACATTCAAATATTATTTTAATGATGCTTATATTCTTATTAGCAGGTGCGTTTTCACAGACAACCGAAGATATGGGTGGCGTAAAATCTACAGTTAACTTAGGGTTATCGCTTATTCCAGAAAATTTAATCATCGTAGGTTTATTTGTCATATGTATGTTTGTATCATTATCAATGGGGACTTCTGTTGGTACAGTGGCAGCAATTGCCCCAGTTGGCTTTGGTTTAAGTCAAGCAACGGATGTCTCAGCGGCTATCACAATGGCAACTGTTGTTGGTGGTGCGATGTTTGGTGATAATCTATCAATGATATCTGATACGACGATTGCTGCAGTGAGAACACAAAAGACCAAAATGAGCGATAAATTCAAAGTAAATATCAAAATCGTCTTGCCAGGTGCCATCGTTACAATTATTATATTGTGGTTATTGACTAATGGTGCACAAGTTGATGCCACTAAAAATTATGACTATGATTTAATTAAAGTCATCCCGTATCTATTTGTATTGATACTTGCACTTATAGGTATAAATGTGATTATCGTACTTATTGGTGGCGTTGTACTATCAGCTATCATTGGACTATGCTATGGTTCATTTGGTTGGACAGGTTTATTGAGTTCAATTTCAAAAGGTATCATCGGAATGGAAGATATTGCCATCATTGCTTTGTTAATTGGAGGGCTCGTAGCATTAATCCAACATAATGGTGGTATTACATGGTTATTAAACTTTGTGCGCAACAGAGTGAAATCTAAACGTGGTGCAGAAATGGGTATAGCAGGATTAGTAAGTGTGGCAGATATTTCTACAGCGAATAATACAATTTCTATATTGATGGCTGGTCCACTCGCTAAAGATATCTCAGACGAATATGGTGTTGATCCACGTAAGTCAGCGAGTATTCTCGATATGTTTGCGAGTTGTTTTAAAGGTTTATTACCCTACAGTCCGCAACTTATCGCAGCAGCTGGTGTAGCGTCTATATCACCATTTGAACTTGTACCATATTCTATTTATCCTATTATATTAGGTATATGTGGTATTATTGCCATCGTGTTTAGATTGCCAAGATTATCTAAACGTTGATGAAATGATTAGGAGGACATGTATATAAGTGTTCATAATGCACTGTTATATGTCCTCCTTTTCAGTGGTAAACTTTTGACGGTGATTGATATATAGCGCTAAACTGAAGAGAGTAAATAAAAACAATTTATAATGTTAAACTATTGAATATGATTATTGTTTAGAAGTCTAAGATAATACGTTAAAATAGAATTAAGTGTGAAAGTAGGTGAACTATCAATCATGGCTAAATATAATGTGGAAAATGAAAATGTAGAAGTTCGACTTGAACGATTATTTAAAGTTGAACCCGAATTACTTTACCAAGCATGGACGGACGAACGCTTTTTAAAACAATGGTTCATGACGACGGATAGAACGAATAAATCTATTCAAATAACTCCTGAACAAAATGGTAGCTATAAAATAGTTGATGTTCGTAAAGGGAAAGAAAATATTGTGCAAGGATCATATGTGACCTTAACACCTTACGAGTATGTTGTAATGACTATCGGTATGCCTGAACTGAGCGATTCCGAAGATACGATAGAGGTAGAAGTGTTTGAAAGAGAACCAGGTATTACGCAAATGATATTCAATTATACTGCGTTTGTACCAAGAGAACGTAGATTAACGACATTAGAATATAAACAGAAAAAGAAAGAATACCATGATTCTACTGCACATGGGTTTGAAATGATGTTCGATCAATTGCAACATGTGTTAGAAACATTTGAAGCGGATTTATAATCGGAATATTGAAACGTAAAATAAAATCGAAGATGAAATAAAAAAAGGACTTATGTACCAAAACAGAATGGTATGTAAGTCCTTTAGCTGTTATATTAACGTGATAATAATTCGCCTTTTTCTTGACGTTCATTGTATTTTCGCAATAATGTTTCAAAGAAAATGTGATAACTAATAAAACTAGAATAGTCTATACCATCTGCAAGATAAAATGTGTTACTAGATACATAAATATTGTAGTTTGCTTTTTGAGCTAATGTATTATCTTTTAAAGTCGTTATAGAGAAGAAATATTTTTGACGTAATTGCAATAAATTCGTGATATCTGTGAGCTGTTCTGTTTCACCGGAAAGTGAAATAATAAAGAAGATATCTTTAGGGGTCGTTTTGTTTAAGACCATTTTAATTTCGTGAACATCATGTAGCACAATAATGCTCTTGTGAATCGTCAATAAGATTCTTTGCGCCTCTTGAGCAACATTCATTTGAGCTAGTCCAGTACCATACAAATACACTGTTTCAGCTTGATTGATTTTATGTGTGATGAGATCGTAATCAATACGTTCCAGATAGGTGAATGTATTTTCAATTTCTTGTTTGAAATCTTCAATTGAATCTGAAGGTAATTGATGGGACTGCTCTGTTTCAAATTTTAAATATGATTTGAAATCACTATAACCATCGAAGCCTAATTTGCGAGTAAAGCGATGGATGGTTGCATTGGAAGCATGTGTATGTGACGCAAGTGTTTGGATTTTCATCGTTTTACATTGCGTTATATGTGTATTGATAAAATGAGCAATTTGTAGGTCATTTTCATTTAGTTTATTAAAATTTTTGTTGATACGTTCATCTAGGAACAAAGTAATCACCTCTCAATCGTGAAAATATTTTCACTCTATGAAAATATAATCTGATTATACAAAATAATTCCGAATGACGTCAAACTATTGTTTGTATGTAAGCGTTTCCTTTAAAATAAAATTAATAATATCGGTATTGAGAAATGAATGATATAGAAAATAATAATCAATATGGAAGGGAAACTTCCATAATATAGAAAATGGGGGACAGCACTATGAATGCAATAAAAAGGTTTGGTAGCGCAATGATCGTACCAGTATTAATGTTCGCATTTTTTGGGATTGTGTTAGGTTTTGCGACGTTATTTAAAAATCCGTCAATCATGGGAAGTATTGCGGAAGATGGCACAACATGGTTCAAAATATGGTCAGTAATAGAGTCAGGCGGTTGGACGATATTCAATCATATGGAAATTATATTTGTTGTAGGTTTGCCACTGTCATTAGCTAAGAAAGCACCGGGACATGCCGCTTTGGCTGCGCTAATGGGATATCTCATGTTTAATACATTTATTAATGCGATTTTAACGCAATGGCCACATACATTTGGTGCTAATTTAGAAAAAGGCGTGGAAAATGTAACTGGACTTAAAGCGATTGCTGGAATTGAAACGTTAGATACCAATATATTAGGTGGTATTATTATTTCAAGTATTATTACATGGATACATAATCGATTTTATAGTAGAAAATTGCCAGAAATGTTAGGTGTATTCCAAGGTTTAACTTTTGTTGTAACAATCTCATTCTTTGTGATGTTACCAGTCGCTTTAATTACTTGTATCATATGGCCTACTGTACAAGGCGGTATTTCATCGCTACAAGGGTTCATCATAGGTTCTGGCTATATAGGTGTTTGGTTATATCATTTCTTAGAAAGAGTATTGATTCCAACAGGTTTGCATCACTTCATATATGCACCGATTGAAGTTGGGCCAGTTATCGTCAATCATGGTTTGAAAGCAGAATGGTTTGAACATGTTAATGAATTTGCTAAGAGCACAAAACCGTTGAAAGAACTATTTCCATATGGATATATGTTACAAGGGAATGGAAAAGTATTTGGTGCAATTGGAATTGCATTAGCCATGTATTCCACAACTCCTAAAGAGAATAAGAAGAAAATTGCAGCATTATTGATTCCAGCAACATTAACGGCAGCGGTTGTTGGTATTACGGAACCATTAGAATTTACGTTCTTATTTATTGCACCGTATTTATTCTTATTACATGCATTGCTTGCAGCAACGATGGATACATTAATGTATGCTTTTGGTCTTGTAGGTAACTTTGGTGGTGGATTATTAGACTTCTTCGCAACCAACTGGATTCCACTTGCACAGAATCACTGGCTGACATATGTCATTCAAATCGTGATTGGATTAAGTTTTACAGCCATTTACTATTTCTTATTCAGATTCTTAATTTTAAAATTCAATATTCCACTTCCAGGGCGTAAAAAGGATGAGGAAGATTTGAAACTATATAGCAAAAATGATTATAAAGATAAAAAAGGTGAGACTCATAATTCCACACCTACTGGAAATGGATATGAAGAAAAGGCACAATATTACTTAAGTGGACTTGGTGGCAAAGACAATATTAAAGATGTTACAAACTGTACAACGCGCCTAAGACTAACAGTTAATGATGTTGATAAAGTGGAAGACAGCAGTTATTTCACACATAATCAAATGGCTCATGGCTTAGTGAAAAGTGGGAAGAACGTACAAGTTGTGGTTGGGATGTCTGTTCCACAAGTTAGAGAAGCATTTGAAAATATTATAAATGAAGAAGCGTAAATAATAGAAACCCTGAACAAGCGTGTTATTTGGATAATAACCTACTTATTCAGGGTTTTTATAATGAAAAAAACTGCCAACGCACAATAAATATGCGATTGGCAGTAATTCAATTCTTTAGCAATGTCAATTATAATAAGACATTATGAGATTCTTGCTTTATTCATCAAACGTGGTTGATATATCGCACCGAGTATATCTATGTTATGTGTTGCTATCATATAAATAAGTTTTGCAAACACGGTTGGGGAACAAGATACATTGACCTTGTTTCGATTAAAAGTAAATGTAATATAATCTGTTTGATTTATTAAATTCAAAATATCAATGACTTTATCTTTTATAAATGCGTCATGTAAACCATCGATTGCTAATTCAAATCGTTTTGAAGATAAAAGTAAGTGATCTGAATCTAAAAGTTCATCTGCATGCGCTTTATCTAAAATTTGATAAATAGAATATTTGTGGAAACTCAAAAAGCTAATCATATATGGTAATTGCTGCTTAGGAAGATTAATCTCTAAAGCATACAAATTATTTTTCTTGAAAATTGCAAATTTAAAGGACTTACAAAATTGAATTTGTTTGAAAAGTTTTGTTAATTGTTTTCGTGATGCACGTTTATCAAGGCCACCAATATTTAACACAAACGTTTCAGTTTTATCTAAAAACATATTATACCCCCAATATCTATATAAAGTGTTTTGTCGTTATTTATCATAATATTCTTTTACACTTAAATTTTCACAAGTTTTTATTTCTATTAGATTGTACCACTCTTTTTCGAACTATTCACTAGGTCTTTAGAACTAAGTTGAAAAATTTTTATTAGTAATAAATCAGGTAGAGATTAAATTTGGAATATTTAGAAAATTCAGTTGTTTAGTCATATAAAGTATGATACATTTCTCTTTATTAATACATAAAGGGAAGTGTTTAAAGATGTTAACAAAAGTAAGTCGATTTGCCACCAACACATTCTTAATATGGATGTTAGTTGCTGCTATTATTGGATTTGTGTTTCCAGCACAACTTGCAACAATGAGTGCCTGGGTACCTTATTTACTAGGGATAGTCATGTTGGGAATGGGGTTAACTATTGATCCAAAAGATTTTAAAATAGTGTTTCAATCACCACGTTCAGTTATTATTGGAGTGGTATTACAATATACAATTATGCCATTAACAGCCTTTGCTATAGCGAAACTATTTCATTTGCCACCAGAAGTTGCTATCGGTGTAATCTTAGTAGGGTGCTGTCCAGGTGGTACTTCAAGCAATGTAATGAGCTACCTTGCAAATGCAAATGTTGCGTTATCAGTTGCAATTACAAGTGTTTCGACGTTACTTGCACCAATATTGACACCAGCTTTAATTTATTTATTTGCACATGAATGGCTACAAGTATCATTTATGAGTATGTTTTGGTCAGTCATTCAAGTCATTTTAATACCGATTGCGATAGGTTTTATTTTACAGAAATTATTTAAAAATTTTGCTGCCAAATCTGCTAATGCCTTGCCGATTGTGTCGGTTATCGCAATTTTATTGATTTTAGCTTCAGTAGTAGGTGGTAGTAAGTCTCAAATACTTGAAACTGGATTATTAATTTTTGCAGTTGTCATCTTACATAATCTTGTAGGATACGCACTTGGGTATACATTAGCTAAAATATTTAAGTTAGATAAAGCAGATAAGAAAGCTGTATCTATAGAAGTAGGTATGCAGAACTCTGGGTTAGCTGTATCGTTAGCAACTGTACACTTTAGTCCGCTAGCTGCGGTACCTGGTGCGGTATTTAGTTTGATTCACAATATCACAGGACCGATATTAGCGAAATATTGGCATAAGCGTTAACATATACAAAAACAGTTTGAGTCCGGGACATAAATAAACGTCTCGGACTTATTTCCAATTAGGCAGTAGATGGCTGAATTAAAAATGTAAAGTCTCACTGCTTAATTCATTAAGTTAGTGAAACTTATACACGAACTTCAGCTCAGGTAAACCTTTCAACTCTAGTCATCCTTGCCGGGGTGGGACTACGAAATCTTTATTAGAAAATTTGCTTTCTATCTCACTCCCAAGCTGTTTTTTTGATGGATATTTAGTGCGCAGTAACATCAATACACTTTTAAATATGATAAACTAACAATAAATTCATATTGAATACTAGGGATTATTGGAGGTACTTATGATGTATAAAGCTGTCGTATTTGATTTTGATGGTACGATTATAGATACTGAAAAGCACTTGTTTGAAATTATTAATAAACATTTGAAATACTATGATTTACAAGAAATAACGCTAGGTTTCTATAGACAGTCTATCGGTGGTGCAGCAACTGAGCTACATGAATATTTGGAAGAACAGTTAGGTTTAGCGCGAAAACAATTGGTTTACGACGAACATAACCAAACTAGCAAAGATTTACCAATGATTGCTGATATGCATGACCTCATGAAATACTGTAAACAACGTCACATACCAATGGCAATTGCTACGAGCAGCTATCGAAAAGATATTATGCCAACGTTTGAACAGTTAGGATTGGCATCATATATTGAAGTGGTAGTTGGACGAGAAGACGTGGATGAAATCAAACCGAATCCGGACCCATATTTAACAGCTGTGCAACAATTGAACTATAATCCAGCTAACTGTTTAGCTATTGAAGATTCAGTCAATGGTGCTACCGCGGCGATACGTGCTGGCTTAGACGTGATTGTAAATACTAATGAAATGACACAGTTTCAAGATTTTAGCGAAATGAATTATGTAGGTAAAGATTTAACAGCTGATGAAATCATTTCACGTTATTTTGAAAAGGGTGACAAATAAAGTATGAATGGTTATATCTTATTATTCTTTCTTAGTGGACCATTGGTACTAGCCATTGGCAATTTAGTACTAGGTCCAATATTTAACAAACGAATTCCGTTTAAGGTACATGTTCGATCCTTTATGGTTGGGACTATGGTGTATTTATTAGGCGCAGCATTATTGTATTATTTTGTGTTGCGATCTCAATTTTAATTATAAGTAAAAAGCAGGGCATGCGCTAAACTGACGCATGTCCTGCTTTTTAAATCTATTAGATAAGTTTGAAAATTAAAGTTACAACGACAAGTACTAATAATATTGCATCTATACCAACCATTAAAGCGAAGCGGGGATTTTTTTCACCAGTTTCTTTAGATTTTCTTACAGCTTTTAAATTGGGAATCAAACTAACAATTAACAATATTAATACAATAACACCTAAAATAACACTCACGATTGATCACCACCATGTTTATTTTTGGCTACCCATTCCCATATATATCCAGCGAGTATACCTAAGATTAGACCGACGATAATGCCAATTTTTAAAGCAGAAAATACTGCACTCAATAATATGCAAATAAGTAGTGCTATAGGAATAGTAATCCCGAACTTATATTTTCTTTCAGGCGAATTAACGATGGAAAATAGTGTGAAATATAAAATGCCAAATACAACGATAACAAGTATGCTCTTGAATATTAATTGGCTAATCGAGCTATTAGCGCCACTAAAATAATTTAAAACGAAAAACAATACACCAAAAATAACAGATAGTATCAATGTACGTTTCATTAACTGTTGATTCATATAGAACTCCTTTGAAATAAAATCTCAAGGAAATTATAACATAAAACGTCGTACAATCAGTGATTTATCGGTTTCTCAAAGATTCACTATCGTATTGATGATGGTCGTTCAAATAAGCATAGAATAAACCAATGATTAAACCGCCACCGATATAGTTACCAATTCCGGCACCGATTAAATTGACGATAGCAGATATGAATGACAATGTGTCACTTTGGTAAATGAGTCCACCAGCGAAAAGTACGGAATTATAAACGACGTGTTCATAACCCATAAATGCAAAAATAGAAACACCAAACATCATGACAAACATTTTGGCTAGAATATCATCGATTTGCATAGCGATTACTAAAGAAATGTTAATAAAGAAATTAGCAAATATACCTTTGATGAGAATGGCTAAAAAGCCGGCAGTTAATGTTTTATGTTCAATAGTAGCTTCAAGTTGTGCAAACATTTCTGGTGTCATTACATCGGAACCACGTAGTATGACAAAGAATATAAAACCACCTAAGGCATTGCCTACAAAGCAAAGGGTGAAAATATTTAATACACGAATTGGACTTATGACGTGATAATAGAGTCCAACTGTAAAATACATAAAATTACTTGTTAGTAATTCTGAATTGGTAAAGAGAATTAAAACGAGTGCAAAGCTAAATACAATAGACGCAATTAAATTTGTAGCTCCGACAGGTATTTGTGTATCTAAAGAAGCTCTTATTAGTAATACGAAGACGGTAATTACCCCTAAAATAAAACCAGCCATAATTGCGCGGAGTAAATAGCGTTTGAAATAAAAACTTTGAAGCACATCTTTGGTTCTAATTGTATCGACTACATGATTAATCCATGCTTTACCATAAAAAACTTTATCCCATTTTATGTTTTTCTCATTCAATGTATTGTCCTCACTTTCTTGGAATAAGCAAAGTATACTATGATATCTTGTTTTTGTGAATTAATTCACAAAATATACTAAAATACATTTCTGATGCAGGATGGGATAAAGTAAAATATAACAGTACTTTCTAAAAACATTTAGGTTATTTTCACCCAAATCGTAGTTCCCATTAATATTAAAATTAAAGTGATATACTAAGACAATGCATTTGCAAAATTAAAATAATCAACTAATAAAAAAGACTTTGCTTTTTATTCTAAAATCGCATACAATTAATTACGGGAAATGTAAGCCCTTACAAAAACCAAAATAATTGTTTTAATTTTTTGAATTTATAGTATAATAACGACATAATAAGTGAATTTACAATTACTTATATTTGAATGAGATGGGGTTTGAAAGATGGAAGAGAATAACGAATTACAAAGGGGACTAGGTGCACGTCAAATGCGTATGATTGCACTTGGTGGAACAATTGGTGTAGGACTCTTTATGGGAGCGACGAGTACTATAAAATGGACTGGGCCATCCGTAATATTTGCATATTTAATTGCAGGTATTTTCTTATTTTTAGTTATGAGAGCAATGGGAGAAATGGTTTATTTACACCCAACTTCAGGTTCATTTGCTAACTTCGCAAGTGATTACATACATCCAGTAGCAGGTTATTTAACAGCATGGAGTAATATTTTCCAATGGGTAGTAGTTGGTATGAGTGAGGTAATAGCAGTTGGTGAATATATGAACTATTGGTTCCCAGATTTACCTCAATGGATTCCAGGTGTTATTGTAGTTTTATTATTAGCAGGTGCGAACTTAGTATCTGTAAAAGCATTTGGTGAGTTTGAATTTTGGTTTGCGATGATTAAAGTAGTAACGATTATATTGATGATTGTTGCTGGTTTCGGATTAATTTTCTTTGGGCTTGGAAACGGTGGCGAAGCAATTGGACTTTCTAATTTATGGTCACATGGTGGATTCTTCCCGAATGGTTGGGTAGGTTTCTTCTTTGCACTTTCAATTGTTATCGGTTCGTACCAAGGTGTGGAACTTATCGGTATTACAGCTGGTGAAACTAAAGATCCACAGAAAAATATTAAGAGTGCAGTAAATGGTGTTATCTGGCGTATACTTATCTTCTATATTGGTGCGATTTTCGTAATCGTCACTGTTTATCCATGGGATGAGTTAGGCAATATTGGTAGCCCATTCGTAGCGACATTTGCTAAAGTAGGTATCACATTTGCAGCTGGTCTTATCAACTTTGTAGTGTTAACTGCAGCGATGTCTGGTTGTAACTCAGGTATCTTTAGTGCAAGTCGTATGACGTTGAACTTATCTCAAAAAGGTATGTTACCTAAATTCTTTACGAAAGTAATGAAGAATGGTGTGCCAGTATGGACAGTAGTAGCAATCGCAGTAGGTATTTTAATCGGTGCATTATTAAATGTAATTCTACCTTTATTTATTAAAGGTGCTGATAGTGTATTCGTTTATGTATATAGTGCGTCTATATTACCTGGTATGGTACCGTGGTTTATGATATTAATCAGTCATTTGAGATTTAGAAAAAACCATCCTGAAGAAATTGAAGGACATCCTTTCAAAATGCCAGGTGGTGCGTTCACGAACTACATTACAATGGCATTCTTTATCATGGTATTGATCGGTATGTTATTTAATAAAGAAACTGTAGTTTCTGTAGTAATTGGTATCGTATTCTTATCATTTATGACACTGTTCTTTTTCATCAAAGGTTATCATAAATTAAGTAAAGACCAACAACTTTAATAATTTGTAAGATATGAGGACTTATCCAGTTAATGGATGGGTCCTTTTTTGATGAAAATGCGCATTTATTCGATCATATCTACAAGCATCGTCGTATCAATCTAGTAGAATTGAACAAGCCCTTAATATTCAATTTATATTTTGAAAATGATTAATTTACAGAAAATTAACGTTATTAAAATGTTCACTCAAAACTCGTGATTTAAACTGAATATGTAGCATGATAATACATATTTTAAAGGAGTTATTAATTTATGAAAATCTTCAACAGGTTAGCAACTATTTCTGTAGCAAGTGCAATTGTGGCTGGAACTGCATTGGGGAGTGCACAACCAACGTTTGCGTCTGGTGGTGGAGAAACAGCAAATCAAGATGATAATGTATCTTATATGGGAAATACTAAAAACCCTAAAAACGTAATCTTTTTAGTTGGTGATGGTATGGGTCCTTCATATAACTCAGCATACCGTTATTTTGCAGACAAACCAGAAACAAAAGAAATGGATAAGACAGCATTTGATAACTTTTTAGTAGGGAACCAACGTACGAATCCTAATGATCCAAAAGAAAATGTAACAGATTCTGCAGCAGGTGCTACTGCATTTAGCTCAGGACATAAAACATATAATGGTGCAATAGGTGTCGATGAAAACAAACAAAAAGTTAAAACTGTATTAGAGCAAGCTAAAGAAAATGGTAAATCTACGGGACTTGTCTCTACAGCAGAAATCACAGATGCAACACCTGCAGCATATGCGTCACATGTTGACGATCGTGACAAAAAAGATGAAATTGCGCAACAATTTTACAATGACAAAATCAATGGTCAACATAAAGTAGATGTATTACTTGGTGGTGGTGCAGAGTATTTTGGTAAAGAAAATGGCGATTTAACGAAGAAATTCAAAAAAGATGGCTATGATGTGGTGAAGAATAAATCACAAATGCAAAATTCTAAGAGTAACCAAATTTTAGGTTTGTTTGCAGATAATGACATGCCTCTACAAATTGATGCTCCTAAAAAGAATCCAAAACTAGTTGATATGACAGATACTGCAATCAATAAATTGAAACAAAATCAAAAAGGCTTCTTCTTAATGGTAGAAGGTGCTTCAATTGATAAATCTGGTCACCCGAATGATATTACAGGTGTAATGTCAGAGATGCAAGGTTTCGAAAAAGCGTTTGATTATGCAACAACATATGCGAAAGAAAATCCAGATACACTTATCGTTGCTACTGCTGACCATTCAACGGGTGGTTTATCAATTGCAAAAGGTAAAGATTATGTTTGGAACCCAGACGCAATTCATTCAATGAAACATTCTGGTGCATACATGACTAAACAAATTGCAAGTGGTAAAGATGCAGCTAAAGTTATCAAAGATGGTTATGGTTTCGAAGTGAAACAAGACCAAATTGATAAAATCAATGAAGAAGCTAAGAAAGTAAGCAAACTTGATGAAGAAGACAAAGCATATAAAGATGCATATCAAAAACTTCAAGATGCTGTTCAAAAACCAATTAATGATAAATCTAATACGGGTTGGACAACTTACGGTCATACAGGGGAAGACGTAAATACTTACGCATTTGGTCCTGGTAGTGACAGATTCCACGGCAATATTGATAACACAGATAATGCTAAAAATATCTTTGATTTCTTCCAAAATAACCAACAATAACCAAATGAGTACTGACAGACCGGGACAATAATTTTGTCTCGGTTTTTTCTATACTAAAATATGTAATTTAAAAAGACACTTTCGATTACATGGATAGCTTTTCCATGAAAAATAACGAAAGTGTCTTTTATTATTAATGTATTAATGTTTAAAGCGGATATTTGAAAGATGTTTGCGATAATTATCGAGTGCCATTTTTGATTGTGTAATGGAATCCAAAGCACTTTGATAATTTAAGGCGATGTAACGGTAATATAATATGTCTACTGTAAATAGTTGGGCAAACAAGGATGTAGTTGCTGCCATGCGTAATTCATTTTCATCTGTTTGACCATAAATAATAGTATAATCAGATATTTTAGCAACTGGATTATCATTTGAACTAGAGATTGTAATAATTGGCACACTATAATCTGAAGCAACCTTTGCCATTGATTGCATTTCACTATGATTGCCTTGATTTGTCACGAATATAATACAATCGCGTTCATCATGTGTTGCTAAAGTTGACATGAATAAATGTGTTTCTTGTATAAGCCGCACATTTAGTCCAATGCGTGATAATTTTTGAAATAAATCTGTCACAATAACAAGTGATGCGCCATAGCCAAAGAGAAAAATTGTGCGTGAACGCTTCATAGTATCACAAATATGATCAATACATTGATCATCAATATGGTTGGACACAAAGTTCATTGTATCTGTGGCACGTGATAGCATCTTGTTTTTAAGTGTTGTCACAGATTCATTATCGACGAGTTCAAGATGACTATTGTTAATAGCGTCATCTGGCATATAGCGCGAGATTGCTATTTTAAGGTCTTGAAAGCCTTTATTTGTAATCTTTTTACTAAATCTTACAATAGAAGCTGTACTCGTATCAATTTCGTTAGACAAATCTTGGACAGACATATTTATGATTTTGTGTGGTGTATTTAATATATAATCTGCTATCTTCTTTTCGCTTTTAGTTAGTTGTTTATAATTGCTGTCAATTTTATAGAGTACGTTGGTCATATTTAATCACCTAATGTATCAGATTCTCGCATAGTCTTGGTTGTTCCAAAGAGATAGGTGAATGCGAAGCCACCTGCATATGCTGCGATTAGTCCTGCAATGTAGCCTAAATACATATGATTTGAAATCAATGGCAATAGCGAAATACCACTTGGACCAATTGCTGTTGAGCCGATATGACCGATGCCGCCAATAACAGCGCCTCCGATACCGCCACCAATACATGCAGTGATGAATGGTTTGCCAAGAGGTAAAGTCACACCGTAAATTAGAGGTTCACCAATTCCTAAAAATCCGATTGGTAGCGCACCTTTAATAGTATTTCTTAATGTTGTATTCTTACGGCATCTTACCCAAAGTGCAAGGGCAGCGCCCACTTGTCCAGCTCCAGCCATTGCGGCAATTGGAAGTAAGTATGTTGCTCCAGTTTGATTAATCATTTCGATATGAATAGGCGTAAACATATGATGTAATCCTAACATAACTAATGGTAGGAAGAATGCCCCAATAATAAATCCACTAAAAACGCCCCCAATATCAATGATGCCATTGATAACATGTACCAATCCGTCAGAAACGAATCCTGCTACAGGCATAAAGATAAAGATAGTTAATAAGCCGATGATCAATAATGAAATGGTTGGTGTAACTATGATATCAATGGCATTTGGAACAACTTTATGTAGACGTTTTTCAACGACACTAAGCAACCAAACTGCAAAGATGACACCGATAATACCACCTTGACCAGGTTGAAGGGGTTCACCAGTAAAAATATTAGTAATCATATTTTTATCTGTTAGTCCCGTCAATAATGTAGTACCACCTATAACGCCACCTAAACCAGGAGTTGCTCCGAATTCTTTTGCAGCATTAATTCCAGTGAATATAGCAAGATAAGCAAGCATCCCATCTTTAATCACATTAAATACAGTAACAAGTTGTGTAATCCAATCTCCTGAAATCGTACCTGCAGTTAATAAGTTATTTAACACTGCGGCGATACCGCCAATCAAACCAGCACCTATAAACGCAGGAATTAGAGGAATGAAAATATTGGCAATTGTTTTTAACAATTTGTTAAATTTACCGCGTTTTTGCTGGCTTTGAAATTCTGATTTATTTTTTTGTGCTTGGGCTTCTGCATGCGCACGATAATTTTTTGAATGATGTGGAATTGTTTCACCTAGATCAACGCCACTTAATTCTGACATATGTGCTGCCACTTTATTGACAGTTCCAGGGCCGACAACAATTTGAAGACGTTCATCTTTAACAACACCCATAACCCCTTGTATGGATTTAAGTTGCTCGTAATTTACTTTGCTTTCATCAATCAATTTAATTCTGACTCGAGTCATACAATTGATGATGCTATCGATATTGTCCATACCGCCGACAGCATCAATAATATTTTCGGCTAATACTTGTTCTTTTGTCATATCAGGGCCTCCTTTAAATAATCGTATATATGATTATCATTAAAATTTGAAGCATATTTATTTTATTTTAAAAAATGAATTAAAATTGAATGGCCTTTTTAATGATATTGCCATTTTCAGCTAGTCTTGTGATTGCTTCTGATTTATCAATATTACATATATGCATGACGACTGCGACTTTCAAGTTTTGGTCAGCAGCGTGATACAGTTGTTCTGCCTCAGTATATGTTGCATCGCATATATCTTGAATGATTCGTATTGAACGATCGACAAGTTTTTCATTTGTTGCTTTAACATCGACCATCAGGTTACCGTAAACTTTACCGACACCGACCATAGTTAATGTAGAGATCATGTTAAGGATGAGCTTTTGAGCAGTACCTGACTTTAATCGTGTGGATCCGGTTAATACTTCTGGACCAACATTTACTTCGATAGGGTGCTGAGCCAATTTACTAATTTCTGTATGAGTATTACATGAGATAGCGACTGTTTGAGCACCTATAGAAGTAGCGTATTTCAAACCACCTTTTACATAAGGGGTTCTACCACTAGCAGCTATACCGATAACGACATCATTATGATTAAGATGTAATTGAGCTAAATCATTTTGTGCAAGTGATTCACTATCTTCTGCTCCTTCAACTGCAACGGTCATTGCTTTTTGACCACCTGCAATCAAACCAATGATTTCGTCTGGAGATGTGTTGAACGTAGGCACACATTCTGCTGCATCAAGTACACCTAAACGACCACTTGTGCCGGCACCAATGTAAAAGATACGGCCACCAAGCTTAAACTGATGTGTTGTCATCTGTATGACATTGGCTAGCTGGGGTAAGATGGATTTTATCTGTTGAGGTACTTTTTGATCTTCAGCATTCATTGTTTCTAAAGCTTCAAGAATCGTCATTTCATCTAAATGCATTGTGGCTTCATTTCTTGCTTCTGTAATTGAATTATTCATGGTTCAACTCCTAGAAATTATATTAAATTCAAATGTGTCATTTGGACGTAAGCACTCAATTAGTGGTAAATCATGCTTGGCAACGTGACCTACAATATTGATGTGTGGATGTTGTGGTAAGGGTTGCTTAATTAATTGTAATTCTCCTTGATAGCGACCATTTAGTTGATTATCAACCGTTATAGCACCATACGTACGCATTTTTATGAAATTAGGTTGAATATCGGACTGGCAATAATGACGTGCTTCTTGGGAACGAATAACATGTTCAGGGTTGTCAACGCGCACAGTGTGTTGATTTTGTAAAATGTATTCACATTGTTCATCGTATAAAGTTATCGGTAACTTGAAGTGTCTATCTCTAATAGCTGTAATTAATTGTTGTGCTTGATCTGGTTCAAAAGATGGATCGCCAATGATGACGTGTTGGGTGTGATGATTCAGTAATAACTGTGCGCTAACGACAGGATGCACATCACGAGTTACTTCAATCGTTGGAAGGCCTTTATATAAAGGTCCTCGCTTTGTTGTGCCAGCAATAAATGCATAAATATTTGCGTTAGCGTTATATTTTAAGATGCGTTTATTCTGTGAATGAACATATGAAGCGGTTAAGCCTGTGTCTGGACGAGGATAGTAGTTGTGACAATAACATAATCGGTCGAAACTATCTAATTGCGTGTTGAGTTGACGTAACAATGATTCTGATATAATGCTTGCATTTAGACAACAAAGAAAGCCATTATCAACAATTTCACGGATAACTTCAATAGAGGTGCTATGGTCGATACGTATAATAAATTCAGCCGATGTATGTTGCTTTAGAAATTGAAAAAAAGAACGGTTAAGTAGTGAAGGATTGATATCTATCATGTAGGTTAAAGTATCGTTAGCTAAATATGCGAAAAGTTCCTCTAAATAACGATACTTAGTACTTTCATCTTCTTCTGGTATTTGAACAGAAGTGAAAATCGTTGAATAGCCTAAATCAACCATATGCCTAATATATGATTTGTTTATTGGTTGTCCAAGGTAAACCGAAAAGCCATGCATTAAGATCACTCCCTTTGTTTATATACTGTAATCGGTTTCATTGTACAATACATGAAATAGTATTACAATTTCAAATTTCTTAAATCTATAAATCCGTAATATTGTTACAGAAAATATAAAAGTTGTTGGTGAATTCTTAGTAATCGTTGTTGAATGGCATCAATATGTTTAGGCGTATTGCCAACGGTTAATTCGTCAATGGGCTGTTTTATTTGGTCTGAAAGAAATAGGTAATAATTGTAGTGGAATAGCGACATGTGTCTGAGGTTCAAATCACTAAAGGCTTCATACTCAGATTCAACAAATGTGTGGATATCAGTTTTATATTGAAGTTTGTGCTTATGATTTGTGACATAACCAAATTTAAATATTTCTATTAGATTTATGAGTTTAGCAATGCGTGTTTCTAAATCGTGGAATTCTAGATGATACATATAATCTTCCTTTCATTGATAATGAGTTAATGTAAGATATGTAAATATGAATCGAGAGGGGAAAGGTGCTAGAGCAGAAAGCAAATTAGCTAATAGAGATTTCGTAGACCTACAACGGTAAGGATGGCTTGTTTTGAAAAAGTATCTGAGACTTCTTTTTTAGTAGGAAGTTTGGAAAATGTGAGTGAAGCGATGATAGGTAAAATAGATTGTATTAAAAGGGTTGTTTAGAATGTTACCACATTAAGTTAAAAGTTGAGGAAGTGTTTTGTGAACAAATGATTAGTTCTAAAAAATCCAACTGAAGGCTAAAGCTCAGTTGGATTTGAAAATTGCTGATAATTATTAACGGTTATGTCTTGTGTCTTAATTGTCTTGCCAAATGAGTATGAAATATCATGTATATCAACAATAGGTATTTCATTCGTTTTACCAAGTCCAATTTCAAAAATTACAGCTTTCCATAGACCTTCTTCACAAAGTAAGCCAATAAAAATAACATTTTCAGTTACAATAGCTGAGCGATTGTCATATTCCATTGCCATTACATTTCTTTCAGTACAATAGATAAGTATATCTGAAAAAATAGTAGGCAAGTTTGCATGTTCACTATGGTCAAATTTTATATAGCGATCTAGTTTTTTTAAAGCACGCCTCATTTTCGTATAAGGCAAGTTCAAACATTTTTTTATAATTGCATTAATTTCTTCTTTATAAGGTAATGTTGAATAAGATTGACTTTCATTAAGTACGAGAAATAAAGCGGACAATTGATGTTCTGTTAGCTCTATTTCATAACTATTCGGTGCTTCTTGCAATTGGTAACCGCCGAGTTTACCGTGTTTTGCAAGAATTTTAACGCCTTGATCTTCTAAGTCTTGGATGTCACGTAAAATTGTACGTTTCGAAACATTTAAGTCTGTTGCTAATTCTGACGCAGTAATTTGTCTATTCTCTTGAATAGCTAGAACAAGTTTGTTTTGTCTTTCGCGTTTATTCATTTAGAAAGTCACCTCCCGAATGATTACATATTACATTTATTATAGCATAAAAGTGACAATGACGACATTTAGAACAAAAAAAGTGAATTTTTTAAAGAAAACGCTTACATTTTCGTGTAACTTATGTTAATATAAATTTAGTAACAAGGGGGTAGCGAATAGATGGCAAAGGGGTAGGCTATTACATATAGTTTTGTTTACATCTATTTGTTCGAGTTACGAATCAAACATCTTCAATATTTATTACTTACTTTCCTTTCTATTTAACCGATTAGCCACGCTAATCGGTTTTATTTTATTCAATATATAAATGGGCGATTTTAAATAATGTTATATGATAAAATATAACAAATTATACATAGTAATTTTTAAATAATTATATAAAAAAAGAGGTGTAACTCAAATGGAAAGCGCGCAATTAATGCAAGTCGATGATGCTATTAATACATGGCTTGCGACACTTGACGATATTATTCCGAAGCTGATAAATGATATGGTTACGACGACTAAGCAAAATAGATTTGACTTAGTTACGAATGTAGATAAAATGATTCAACAAAATTTTGAACGATTTTTGAATGAACATTTTCCCAATCATCAGTTGTTTGCCGAAGAAAAATCGAATGATGATATTAATGCAAAACAGGGACATGTTTGGATTATGGATCCTATAGATGGTACGACAAATTTAGTTAAGCAACAAGAAGATTATTGTATTATACTGGGATATTTTGTCGACGGAGAACCAATACTATCATACATATATGATTACCCTCATGGCCAACTTTATAAAGCTATAAAAGGTTATGGTGCTTATGTTAATGGCAAGTCGTTACAGGAACCAGAGATGCTTGAATTAAAGGATGCGATTGTATCATATAATCCATTGGTGATTAATGATGACACGATTAGCGATTTAAATGCAGCTACGTTTGGATATAGATGTATTGGTTCATGTGGGTTAGATTCTATGAGAGTAGTTAAGGGGCAATTTGGTGCACACGTTAACACTAATCCTAAACCATGGGATATTGCAGCCCAATTTTTATTTGCTAGTGAGTTAGGCTTGAAAATGACTACCTTAGATAATGAACCGTTAGATTTTTCAACGGCTGGTCCTTTTATTATTAGTAATAAAGGCTGTCACGCAGACATGTTAGCAATCTTGAATGCTGGCGATGGTTATAAGAAATATTAAATTGATAACTTTTATTAATTAAAAAAAGAATAGGACTAAAGCACTATGTCATAATTTTTTTATTACTATATAATGTAATATTAAATAGAGTATAAAATTGAATAGAGAAATGGAGAATGATAAATGTGAATCGTTCTGATAAAAAAAGAAAGATGAGTGTACCTGCTAAGATTATGTTATGGTTTTTTGGAATATTAGTATTATTGGCATTATTAGCAGTTATTTATTTAGGATTTAAAATCTTTTCAGTTGGGGGAGCTATACACAATCCTTTAGATAGAGAAAAATCTGAACTTAGAGATAAAAATGTGAATTTAAAAGATGGAGATCCATTCACTATTGCATTATTTGGTGTTGATTCTGATGCAAAAAGAGCAGCAAATGGTGGTGGCCAACGTAGTGATACGATTATGGTATTGTCAGTGAATCCAGAAAAGAAAACAACTGAAATCGTAAGTATCCCAAGAGACACTCAAGCGGATATCGTAGGTAAAGGAACAACAGAAAAAATTAATCATGCTTATGCTTATGGTGGCCCTGATATGGCAGTTAAATCTGTAGAAAAATTATTAAATGTGCCAATTGATCACTATGCAACGATAGATATGGATGGTATGAAAGACATGATCGATACAGTTGGTGGCATTACAGTAACAAGTAATGCAACATTCTCATTCCATGGCTATCACTTCACACAAGGTGAAAAAACTGAAATGGATGGTAATGAAGCGATGGCGTTTATTAGAAGTCGTAAAGAAGATGGTGCAGGTGGAGACTTTGGTAGACAAGAACGTCAACAACTCGTAATTCAAGGATTAGCAAATAAATTAACAGGCATAAGTTCTGTAACACATTTTAATTCTTTGATGAATCACGTTGAAGATAATGTGAAAACTGATTTAACAATCGGTGAATTAAACACAGTTAGAAGTAATTATAAAAATGCGAACGACAACGTTCATAGACATCAACTTGATGGTCAAGGCGGTATTCAAGACGACGGATTATATTATTTTGTGCCAAGTGAAAGTTCATTAAGTGAAATCGAATCTAGCATCAAAGACAACTTAGGTATTTAATTTTTAGAGACTCTGTAAATTGCGTTTTTCGCAAATACGGAGTCTTTTTTTATACGTTATCCCTGAAAGGTAACAAATATCTTCGTATGTCTTTAGCGCATAGTAATAAAAAAGGACATGAATTAAATGTGAGGCTATTTTATTAAAAGTGAGTAAATATAATAGAAAACCTTAACATTTCCTCAAAATACCTATACAATATAAAGTAACATTATCTTGAAAAAGTGTGGGGCTTTTTAGATGTAATGTTATAAAACATCTTAAGAAGTTAAATGCATGGGCAAAACAAATATAAAAGCAGGGGTGAAGAAGATGCAAGAACATTTAATTGTCTCATTAGATGGCAAAGATTATCTTGTTGAACCTGGAACAAATTTATTACAATTTATTAAATCTCAAGACACGTTTGTTCCATCAATATGTTATAACGAATCGCTTGGTCCAATTCAAACATGTGATACATGTACCGTTGAAATTGATGGTCAAATGCAACGCGCATGTAGTACAACAATCGACAAACCAATGGTTGTACATACACAAAATGACAAAGTACAAACGAGTCAAAAAGAAGCATTGGATCGAATTTTAGAGAAACACATGCTATATTGTACAGTTTGTGATTATAACAATGGTGATTGTGAAATTCACAATACGATGGATCAGTGGGGCTTAGAACATCAAACATACGAATATAAAGAGAAACCATATGAAAAAGATTACGGTCCATTTTATCGTTATGATCCAAATCAATGTATCTTATGTGGACGTTGTGTAGAAGTATGTCAGGACGTACAAGTTAACGAAACATTGACGATTGACTGGGAACGCCAACAACCACGTGTTATATGGGATAATGATACTTCAATTAATGACTCATCATGTGTTGGATGTGGCCAATGTGCAACTGTTTGTCCATGTAACGCAATGATGGAAGTCAATATGGAAGGTAACGCCGGCTATATGACAGATTTAGAACCAGGTTCTTTAGCAGCGATGATTGATTTAACGAAAAAAGCAGAACCAGGTTATGGTCCTTTATTTGCAGTTTCTGACTCAGAAGCAGCTATGCGTGAAGAACGCATCGAAAAAACAAAAACGGTATGTACATATTGTGGTGTAGGTTGTTCTTTCGATGTTTGGACAAAAGATAGAGAAGTATTAAAAGTTCAACCTCAACATGAATCACCAGCCAATAAAATTTCTTCATGTGTGAAAGGTAAATTTGGTTGGGATTATATTGACTCTGACGAACGTTTGACGAAACCATTAGTTCGTAAAAATGGTCAGTTTGAAGAAGTAGAGTGGGAAGAAGCATTAAGTGTTGTAGCTGAAAACTTTAATAAAGTTAAAGCATCGCACGGTTCTGATGGATTAGCCTTTATTTCTTCTTCAAAAGCAACAAATGAAGAATCTTACCTTATGCAGAAATTAGCAAGACAAGTCATTGGTACAAATAATGTGGATAACTGTTCACGTTATTGCCAAGCACCAGCAACGAAAGGCTTGTTCAGAACGGTTGGTCATGGTGGTGACTCAGGTTCCATTGAAGACCTTGAAATTGCTGATATGGTTGTATTAATAGGAACAAATACAGCCGAAGCACACCCAGTTATTGCATCACGTATTAAACGTGGTCATAAATTATATAACAATACGCTCAATGTATTCGATATTCGTAAGCATGAAATGGCTGAGCGTGCAGACAACTTCTATCAACCGAAACCAGGTACAGACTTAGTATGGCTATCTGCTGTAACGAAGTATATTATTGATAACGACTTACATGATCAAGCATTTATCAATGAGTGGGTAAATAGTTTTGATGAATATTATAAATCTTTAGAACCTTATACAATGGCATTCGCCGAAGAAACTACAGGCATCTCTCAAGACGCATTAATTGATTTTGCTCAACAAGTTGCAGATGCGAAATCTGTATCAATTGCTTGGGCAATGGGTGTAACGCAACAAGATATTGGTAGTGATACGTCTACTGCAATTTCAAACTTATTATTAGCAACAGGAAACTATAGAAAACCAGGTTCTGGTGCATATCCACTACGTGGACACAACAACGTTCAAGGCTGTAGTGATATGGGTAGTATGCCTGATCAATTCCCTGGTTATCAGAAAGTTACAGATGATGTTATTAGAGCTAAATTTGAACGTGAATATGGCGAAACATTACCAAGCAAAGTTGGTAAAGATAATCATCAAATGATGGAAGGAATTCATAACGGCGAAATCGATTCACTCTATTTATATGGTGAAGATACTGGCATCGTTGATTCAAATATAAACTTTGTGCAAGCTGCGCTAGAAAAAGTTGGATTTTTAGTTGTTCAAGATGAGTTCTTTACGTTTACAGCAACGTATGCAGATGTGGTATTACCTGCGAGTCCATCATTAGAAAAAACTGGAACATTCACTAATACAGAACGCCGTATTCAACGTTTATATCAAGCATTAGAACCTAAAGGCGATTCAAAACCAGACTGGCAAATTATTCAAGCTGTAGCTAAATCATTAGGTTATGATTGGAATTATGAACATCCAAGTCAAATCATGGACGAAATTGCACGTCTAACACCGCTTTACTCTGGTGTGAACTATGACAGATTAGATGGTTATAATAGTTTACAATGGCCAGTAGCAGAAGATGGTACGGATGAGCCAACGCTATATCTTAATGGATTTAATTTTGAAGATAAAAAAGCGAATTTCTATCCATTGACATTCGATAATTTCTTTAAAGTAAATGAAGAGTATGATTTACATGTTAATAATGGTCGTTTACTAGAGCATTTCCATGAAGGTAACATGACGTATAAAGTGCCTGGTTTAGAATACAAAGTGCCAAATGCGTTTGTTGAAGTATCGCCAGAACTTGCTGAAGATAGAGGCATTCATGAAGGTGCTGAAATTAAATTAATTTCTGAAACTGGTGAAGTGGAACTCGTTGCACACGTAACAGATAGAGTTAAGGGCAAAGAGATTTATATTCCATTAAATAACAATGCGATGGCAAATGGTGATCACGGTGCAATTAATCTACTAACAAATAGTGATGTAGATAAAGATACAGATACGCCATCATATAAACGTACAAGTTGCCGTATGGAAGTGAAAACGCGTAGAGGTAAGTCACCATTGAACCCTACAAACTTCCGTATGAATAAGCAACGTCAACCACAATATAGTGTTCGTGTTCAAGATAAATGGAAGCGTGAAGATTATACATTCCCAGGAAGTCAGGTGAATAAATAATGGCTGAAAGAATAACGAATATTAAACGTATGCAGAAATCTGAAGAACAGATTAAACAAGAAAGCTTAGCAGAAGTGACTGATGCCATTGCAGCAAATAAGGATAGTATCTTAAAAGCAATCAATCTAATTAGTACTTTAGATGATGCGAAACTCCTAGATGCTATGTCTGGTGCAGTCAAGAGTAGAGGCGTTATTGCGAATAAATTCTCTGTAGAGTTAAACAAAGAACAATATACTGGATTAATATCGAACATGGCTTCATTGGTATTTTTACTTGGAGATTTAGATGTTGATGATTTAACGACTATGTTGAATAAAGTTAACAAAGGGCTTAGTGTTGCAAATAAAGCAAATCCAAATCAAAAAACATCAATTACTGGCTTAATGGGCATCTTAAAAGATGACGAAATGAATCGTAGCTTAACTTATATGTTGAACATGTTAAGAGGTATGTCGAGAGATTCGTAAAGTATATTTTGGGAAAACGATTTTAAATCAGTTTTGAAGTTGATAAAACTATATATGTACATGAGTGAGCTTTAGAAATCAAATGTGAATCATTTGGTTTCTGACTCACTCTTTTTTTGTTGTTTGAAAAATGACATATTGAAACTATACTAAATGTGATACAATTTCTATTATTGGAGATAAATTTATACTTAGTAAAGTGCAAGGAGTGGAAGGCATATCAACCCGAAAATAATCAAAATAATGGCTATTATCTCAAATGTATTTTTAGTCATTGGTATCATACTATTAGCAACGATGCATATGGTAATGGCTATAACTATGTTTGTGGTATCATTAGCAATTAGTTTAATGATATTTAACACGTTATTTAGAGATAGAAAAGCAATGAAAATTATAATTAATGTTTCATTTGTAATTGTCCTCATCGCTATCATTATTGCGTATATTACGTTAACAAAATAGCTGCAAATTAAGGAGATTCCACATAATGAATGACAATATCAAACGTAAAATGCCATTGTTTATAATTATCCTTATTGCTATGATATTTGCTGTGCTATTCATCATTAATGAAACACATCTTTTTGATAATCAAAAAACACATACTTTTAATGAAGCGGTAGAGAAACAAGTTGGAGCAGGCACATTAAATATGACAGAGAAAGATGGTCAATTTGTAGAAGCGTCAAAGACTGATGTGAAAAAGGCAATGGCTGTCGATAGTGATAAAGGCAACTTAAATCATATGGATATTTCGGAAAAAGTTCCTATGTCTGAACAAGAGCTCAATGGCATTTTGAAAGATAAAGGGATTTTAAAAGGCAAAGGTAAGACATTTTTAAAAGCGCAAGATAAATATGAAGTTAATGTTATTTATCTTGTAAGTCATGCTTTAGTTGAGACAGGCAATGGTAAATCAGAGCTGGCAAAAGGCATCGAAGATAATGGTGAAAAATACTATAACTTTTATGGTATTGGTGCATTTGACGAGAATGCTGTTCATACTGGTAGTAGTTATGCTAAAAAACAAGCATGGACTTCACCTGACAAAGCTATTATGGGCGGCGCAAAATTTGTCAGAAATAATTATTTTGAAAACAAACAACTCTCGTTATACCAAATGAGATGGCACCCAGCATCGCCAGGAGAACATCAATATGCTAGTGATATTGAATGGGATGAGAACATCGCTACATTTATGAAGTTGTACTATGATAAACTTGGGATTAAGAAAGATCATGTTAACAAAGATTATTACTTATAGTGAATATATGATAATGCAACATTCGGATAGATTGAAGTAATACATTAAGACAAGAAAAGTGAATTTGGAGTGAAACAAAGATGAAAATAGCAATCATCGGTGCTGGTATAGGTGGTTTAACAGCAGCTGCATTATTAAGCGAACAAGGACACGAAGTTAAAATTTTTGAAAAAAATAAGGAAGTCACTGAAGTCGGTGCCGGCATAGGTATTGGTGGCAACGTTATCGATAAACTAGGCGATCATGATTTAGCAAAAGGTATTAAAAATATTGGACAAGTCGTCGATATAATGGAAATTTTAGATGACAAAAATAACATACTAAGTAAGGCTAAATTGAAGAAACATACAATTAATTTAACCATGACACGTCAAAACTTAATAGATGTCATCAAGTCTTATGTACCTGAATCTTCTATATATACTAACTATCAAGTGACACATATAGATAATGGCGCATTAAAAGTAACTGTACATTTCAGTGAACAAGCACCTGAAGCATTTGATTTATGTATTGGCGCAGATGGCTTGCATTCAGCTATTAGACAATCAGTAGTTCCAAATAGTAAGTCAATTTATCAAGGTTATACAGTCTTTAGAGGTTTAGTAGATGACGTAGATATTAAAGCGGATAATATTGCAAAAGAATATTGGTCACCAAAAGGTCGCGTAGGGGTTGTACCATTATTGAATAATCAAGCGTATTGGTTTATTTCTATTAATGCTAAGGAAAATGATGCAAAGATGCGTGCGTATGGGAAACCACATTTACAAGCACGATTTAATCATTTTCCAAATGAAGTACGACAAGTGTTAGACAAACAAAGTGAAACGGATATCTTATTGCATGATATCTATGATTTAAAACCTTTAAAATCATTTGTCTACCAACGTGTGATATTGCTAGGCGATGCAGCACATGCAACTACACCAAATATGGGACAGGGCGCAGGGCAAGCAATGGAAGATGCTATTGTTTTAGCGAATTGCTTGAAGGCTTATCCATTTGAAGCGGCATTGCAACGTTATGATAAACTACGTGTACAACATACTAAAAAAGTAATAATGCGTTCAAGAAAAATTGGTAAAATAGCACAAATACGTAATAAGGTCATTGTAGCTGGTAGGAATTTATTGGCCAAGGTGATACCGAACCGTCTTGTGGCTGGTCAGACGAAATTCTTATATAAATCAAAAAGTAAATAATAAGTATATTTAATACATTAAACCTCGGGTTGCGTGATGATAAGCAACTCGAGGTTTTAATTTGCGGTGCCATTTAAAAAATGAGACGAATTATTGAGGTATGATTAATTTACAATGAATTTAGGTTGTTGATTATTTAGTTTGCTAATCGTGTCATTAGCCACAATCTTAGACATCATATCGCGTGATTCGAATGTCGCATTTCCGATATGTGGTGTTAAGACAACATTATCTAGTGATTTAAGTGCATCATTTATTTCAGGCTCAAATTCGTAAACGTCTAGCGCTGCGCCTTCAATGACTTTATCTTGCAGTGCTTTGACAAGAGCTTGTTCATGAACAATTGGCCCTCTAGATGCATTGATAAGGTAACTCGTTGGTTTCATCATTTCTAATTGTTTTGTATCAATTTGATGATGCAAACTTGGGCTATACGCAGCATTAATTGTTACAAAATCTGAATGTTTAAGTAATGTTTCCAAGTCGACATATTTTGCGCCGATTTCACGTTCTTTATCTTTCTTTTGATGTGGACCTGTGTAAAGTACATTCATATCAAATGCTTTGGCGCGTTTGGCAACAGCACTACCAATTTCACCGAGACCTATAATGCCAATTGTTTTCCCAGAGACTTCTCTACCGCGGAAAAAGAGTGGTGCCCATCCATCGAAACCAGTTGTACGACATAATTTATCGCCTTCTGGTATACGTCTTGCTACTGCAAGCACGAGTGCGAATGTCAACTCAGCAGTTGAATTTGTCGAAGCTTTAGGTGTATTTGTTACATCAATATTTTGCTCTCTTGCATAGTCAATATCAACATTGTTAAAGCCTGCACCATAATTAGCGATGATTTTTAAGTTATCGGCTGCATCAATGATTTCTTGATCCACTTGTGTCGATAATAAGCTAATTAGGGCGTCTGCATCTTTGACACCGGCTTTTAAGGTTTCCTTATCTATAATCCCGTTGCCTTCATACATTTCAACAGTGTAACCTTGATCCTCTAACAATTGGTAACCCACGTCAGGTACTGGACCTGCAATATAAACTTTTACCATGTTTAATCACTTCCTTTAATATAAAGTATATTAAAATTCAATCACTCAAACAAATAATACTGTTGCTGATTATAAAATGACTTACTTAAGAACAACATATATTACAACATTTGCTTATGGCACAATGATAGAGTATTAATTTACGAGTTTTAATCCAACGATAGATAAAATAATTAAGGCAATAAAGAAAATACGTTTGGCGTTTTTAGACTCGTTATATAAAAACATACCGACCAATGTGCCGCCAGCTGTGCCAATGCCACTCCATATGGCATAAGCAGTGCCCATTGGAATATCATTCATTGCCACTTTAAGTGTGCTAAAGCTACAAATAAAGGCAATGGCTAATAAAATGATGAGCCATTTTTTCTTTGTGCGTGTAATTTCATTTAGAATAACAACACCGACTACTTCTAGTAAGCCAGCGAGTAATAGTAATAACCAAGCCATTAATTTTCAGCCTCCTCTGTAGATAACTTTAGGCCGATAATACCAATGACCAATAATAGAATGAGCACGAGTTTAACGATATTGAATGGATCATTGAATAGTATCATGTCGACGATAACCGTACCCACTGCACCGATACCTACAAAAACAGCATATACAGTACCTACTGGTAATGTTTTACATGCAGATATAACGAGAAAGAAACTAATAATAATGACGATAAATGTGCTAATCCAACTTAATAGAGAATCGGCTGTATTTAATCCAGTGACCCAGACGATTTCAATAAGACCAGCTAAGATGACTTTAAACCATTGCATGCATTGTACCTCCTTATTTTATGTAACTATACTATTTTCTCAAATTATGTATGAACGTTCAATCATCTGAGATACATAAAAAAAACGACTAAGTGCGCACACTTAATCGGTTATAAAAACATTCAATTGTTAATAATATTAGTTTACATGGATGTAGCTATATGAACTTGCTTCACCAGCTGAAATTGTACGTTCACTTACTGAGAATGGTCCACCGTTATAGTTCATTTCAGATACTGTGATAGAACCGTCATTGTTTACACTTTCAACGTATGCTACGTGACCGTAACCACCAGCAGTTGATTGTAAAATTGAACCAGCTTCTGGAGAGTTGTTTACTGTGTAACCTGCAGCTGAAGCAGCTGAAGCCCAGTTATTTGCATTGCCCCAAGTAGAACCGATGTTACCGCCAACTTTATCGAATACATACCAAGTACATTGACCTGCAGTGTATAAGTTAGCACTTGAACCAGAAGATTGCGTATTGTCTTGTGTTGCTGGTTGTGTTTGTTCTGCTGCGTCTGCTTCATTTCCGTGATCTAAACCTACGATTGCTGCACCGATACCTGCTGTTAATGTAGTTGCTGTTACTAATTTTTTCATAATTTAAAAATCCTCCCAAAGATTGTAAATATTTAAATGGCAAGTTGTTTTGCCTTAATGATATAAAGTTTATAAATTCGAGTTGCTTTCAACGACAAGTAATACTCTAACAGAAGAAAAAGGCTTTGTGTGCATTGTTACGCTTTTGTAAAACAATTAAAAAAACCTCACACATCGTTGTAATAAACGAGATGTAAGGTTACAAATTGGTGTCCGCTCGTAATATATCGCGAACACTGATGTTATAAGGTTTTTAACTCAAAATTATTCTTTTCTAATAATTGATTGTTACAATTGTTGTAAAGAATCACAAAATTGTGTTTCAAATTATTTGAAGAATCTAATAGATAGTGGAGCTAAATAATCTTCACCATTATATGCTTTTACCGCTGCGATGATTGTAAAGACGATTAATAAAATCGAAATTACAGGTGCGAGAATAAAGCCAATTAGAATAATCATAGCAATAGATGAAACAGTAAGCCAAATTGCATAAGAAATTAAAAAGTTAAAGTAGTTCTTCCCAGCTCTATCAACAAATGGAGATTCTTCACGTTTAATTAACCAAATGATTAATGGTGCAAGTAAAGGTGCGAAGAAGCTTAATACATAGATTAAAGTAGCCATTAATCTAGCATCGCTATCAGGTTCTTGATTGAAATTAGATTGATATGCTTGATTTGTTTGTTCATTGAATTGTTCTGTCATAAGGATACAACCTCCCGATTAATATATTTCACAATATAACTATACCAAAGTTTATATCGAGTTTATATGCATGTTCAAATTATTTATTTATTTTTTAAAAATGTCTATATTGTATTGTGTTTACTTGTTAAAATGTAGTGATGCAACTTTTAATAGCGTTAACTAACTATAGCCAGAAAACTAAGCTTTCAAACGATTGTTTATGAAATTTGGGAATAGGTTATAGTTGATAGTGATGCTAAAAAGTGAATGAAGTATTTTAATAGAAAGAAGGGTTAAAATGAAAATAGCTATCGTAGGCTCTGGGAATGGGGCAGTTACAGCAGCATTAGACATGTACAGTAAAGGACACGAAGTGAAGCTATATTGCAGAAATCAATCCTTGAATAAATTTGATAAAGCGATAGAACAAGGTGGTTTCACATTTAATAATGAAGGTGAAGAGAGTTTTGTATCTTTCACTGATATTAGTGATGACATGGAATATGTTCTTCAAGATGCTGAAGTCATTCAAATCGTCATTCCATCATCGTTCATTGAACATTATGCATATACAATGGCACCATTTGTTAAAAGTAATCAATTGATTTTCTTTAATATTGCAGCTTCGATGGGATCTATTCGTTTTATGAATGTGCTTGAAGATATGCATATTGACGAAATGCCACAATTTGCTGAGGCAAACACACTGACGTATGGTACACGTGTTAATTTTGAGGAAGCACGTGTTGATTTATCATTAAACGTAAGAAAAGTTCACTTTTCAACATATGATAAAGCGTATTTAAGTGAAGCTTTCGATAAAATTGAAACCTTATACCCTTATATTGTAAAAGAAGAAAGCTTATGGAAGACAAATTTAGAAAATGGTAACCCAGAAGTACATCCTGGCCCAACCTTATTGAATGTTGGACGCATAGACTATGCGGACGAATTTGCGTTATATGAAGAAGGTATTACGAAACATACAGTAAGACTTTTACATGCTGTCGAACTAGAAAGATTAACATTAGGACGTAAGCTCGGATTTGAATTATCTACAGCTAAGGAAGCTCGAATAGAACGTGGATATTTAGAAAGACAAGACGAAGACGAGCCTCTCAATCGTTTGTTTAATACAAGTCCTGTATTTTCACAAATTAAAGGACCTAATCGTGTGAAAAATCGTTACCTAACGGAAGATATTGCATATGGTTTAGTATTATGGTCTAGTTTGGGACGTGAAATCGATGTCGCAACACCTAATATTGATGCAATTATCGTTATAGCATCAACAATTTTAGAGCGTGATTTCTTTGAAGAAGGGTTAACAATTGATGAGTTAGGTAAAGATAAACTTGGCTTAGAATAATTTAATAATGTAAATAGGGGGGAATGTGTATGAAAAGGCAACCAACATTTTTAGAATCAATTTCTACAATAGTAGTGATGATTATTATAGTGATTACAGGGTTTGTAGTATTCCATATACCAATACAAGCATTATTAATATTAGCATCAGCATATGCAGCAATTATAGCTAGACGGGTAGGTTTAAAATGGCAAGACTTAGAAGAAGGTATCACGCACCGTTTAGCTACTGCGATGCCTGCAATATTTATCATATTAGCAGTAGGGATTATCGTAGGTACATGGATGTATTCAGGTACTGTGCCAGCATTAATATATTATGGTTTAGAATTTTTAAATCCTAATTTATTTTTAGTATCTGCATTTATCATCTGTGCTATTACTTCTGTAGCGACAGGCACGGCATGGGGTTCTGCATCTACAGCAGGGATTGCGCTTATGGCTATTGCTACACAATTACATATCACACCAGGCATGGCTGCTGGCGCAATTATAGCCGGTGCAGTATTCGGTGATAAAATGTCTCCGCTTTCTGACACTACAAATTTAGCTGCCCTGGTAACGAAAGTGAATATATTCTCACATATTAGGGCGATGGTTTGGACGACCGTACCAGCATCCGTTATTGGGTTGGTTGTTTGGTATATTGCAGGAAGACAATTTGGGGGTCAAACCAATACGTCCCAAGTGAATGAATTACTGAAAGAATTATCAAATATTTATAATATTAATGTTTTTGTTTGGATACCACTTGTTGTAATAATCGTTTGTCTATTATTGAAAATATCAACGGTACCGGCAATGTTGATATCTAGTTTAAGTGCGATAATTGTTGGTACATTTAATAATGGATTCAAAATAGTAGATGGATTTAATGCAACATTTAACGGGTTTAATAAAGATATGATTCCTGCCAGTAGTGGCGAATTAACTAAGAAAGCAATCAGCCTCGTTGAACAGGGTGGCATGATGAGCATGACTGAAATTGTTGTTACTATTTTTTGTGGGTATGCGTTTGCAGGAATTGTTGAAAAAACAGGTTGCTTAGATGTAATTTTAAATAAAATTTCTAAAAATATTAATACCGTTGGCCAATTAGTACTTGCAACAGTACTAGGAGGTCTCATGATGGTATTAGCAGCAGGTGTTGCTTCGGTAGTAATTATCATGGTCGGTGTATTGATGATGGAAATGTACAATAAAATGGGGCTTGACCGCTCGAATTTATCGAGAACACTCGAAGATTCAGGTACGATGATTATTCCGTTAATCCCGTGGGGGACATCGGGTATTTACTATGCCCAGCAACTCGGTGTTACTGTTGATCAATTCTTCATTTGGACAGTACCTTGTTACCTATGTATTGTATTTGCATTGTTTTATGGCTTTACAGGTATCGGTATTAAAAAAGCAAAGCCTAGTGAATCACATTAAATTAAAATATATAAATTAGATACGGGACGGGATATAAAACTGAGTTTTAAAGTTATATCTCAACCCGTATTTATTTTATTAAAAGCTGGCACTGCGCATATGATGGTAGTATAGAATCAGATATTTACAAATTCTTTATCTAAATTTTAAAATAGAAGTTTGAAACTCTATATTTAGGCTAAACATAACTATGAATGAAATGAGTTTTTTTACATAGTAATCATTGTAGCGATATTACTTATGTAAAATGAGTTCATTGCTACTTCATTCAATCATATGTATAGATAAAGATTTTAAATATCCTTCTATTATCTATTTTAGAATCGGTTTTGTTGTGTATATTGTAGCGATATTACATTATAAAACCGGTTCGTTTGCGCATTCAATTGATGTATGCACGATAAAGATATTAAATAAGTATTTATATAAGTAAGGTTAAGATGAAAGTAATGTCTTAAAATTAAACAGCCAACAAAGTTTGCGACTTTGTTGGCTGTTTTTGTTTCTATTCAATGGGCAATAGCATAACTTGTAAGCCGTACGGATGTTTATCTTAATACTACTAGCAATTATATATGGTAGTAGTATAGTCAATTTGTTCGGAAAAAATGATACGTAGAAACGTTAACGAGCTGTGTTACGGGTGCACTCAGATGTATTTTAGAAGGCAAAGTCTATATTATGAGGTTGTGAGTTGTATGTGTAATCTATTTGTTGTAACAAAAAAAGACAATCCGCAATGGATTGTCTTTGATAAACACTAATTAGTGAATGTAGTTGTAACCTGCTGCTTCGCTAGCAGAGATTGTACGTGAAGTTACAACACCAGGACCTTGACCATAGTTCATTTCAGAAACTCTGATAGAACCGTCACTGTTTACACTTTCAACGTATGCTACGTGACCATAACCACCAGCTGTTGATTGTAAGATTGAACCTGATGCAGGTTTGTTGTTTACTGTGTAACCTGAAGCAGCTGCTGCGCTTGCCCAGTTGTTTGCGTTACCCCAAGTAGAACCGATCTTACCGCCAACTTTGTCGTATACATAGTATGTACATTGACCAGCAGTGTAAAGGTTGTTTGATGAACCTGAAGTGCTTGAGATAGAGTTTGAAGAACTTGATGGTGCACTAGTTGTACTTACTTTAACATTGCTGTTTGAAGTAGAGTTTGAAACTGCGCCTCTTCCACCAGTACCTTGATTGTTTACTGTATAAGATTGTGTTGCTGTAGCGTTACTATTGCTGTAACCATAGTTACTATTGTGACCTTGGTCAGCTGAACTTGGATTCCAGTTACCTTGCCAAGTGTAGTGATAGTTACCTTGTTGGTCTATAGTATATGAGTAGCTATATGAAGTTGGGTCATTTGGGTTGTACCCACCATTGTTATTTTCTGATGCGTCTGCTTCATTTTGAGCAAATGCAAAAGTAGCGATTCCTGCAGTAGCGATAGTTGCTGTAGCGATTTTTTTCATTGTTAAATATCCTCCTAAGAATAGTAAATAATTAAATTTTAGTCTTAATTGTATCCCAGTCTCTAAACGACAATTTGTTATAATTTTTATTCGCTGTTTCAACGACAAGCATTACTTTATCAGAAAAAGTTTGCTTTGTGTGGGTTGTTATCGTTTTGTAATTTAGTTCTAATAATTAATGCTTTGATGTAACAAAGATGAGGTGGTCAAATATACTGCTAAAGACTGAGCTTATCGACTTCTTGCATTTCTATGTGTAAGATTGCACTTTAGTATATTACAAAGCTGTAAAATAACAGAAAATTACAAACAGTAATAAATGAGACAATTTATATATTTAAAAACATAAATAATTATTGTTAATACATAGTATGATTTGTTGATTATATTTTGATTAATCTAATTTAAGTGTGAAACATAACTAGAAATAAAATATGTAAGCAAGCATATTGACACTTCATTAACAAAGCCTTAATATAGTTAGTATAAAAAATATACTAGTTTAGTGAGGTGAATACATGAAAATTGAACTTGGATTAACGTCATTTGCTGACAATAGCGATATTTATACAGAAGAAGGTCATCAACCGGCGCTATCAAATGCACAAAGAATTCGTAATATAATAGAAGAAATTGAAATTGCTGATCAATCTGGTTTAGATGTATATGGATTAGGGGAACATCATAGACCTGATTATGCTGTTTCCGATCCTGTTACAGTTTTAGCCGCCGCTGCAAGAAATACAGAGCATATCAAACTAAGTAGTGCAGTTACTGTGTTATCTTCAGATGATCCCGTACGTGTATATGAACGATTCTCTACATTAGATGCTGTATCTAATGGAAGAGCTGAAATCATGGTCGGCAGAGGTTCATTTATTGAATCTTTTCCATTATTCGGATATCATCTGAATGACTATGAACAACTATTTAATGAAAAGATTGATTTACTTTTAAATATCAATCAAAATGAAATTGTACATTGGGAGGGGCAGCTTAGACCTTCTATAGAACATTTAGGTGTTTATCCAAGAGCTGAAAATGGTCCATTACCAATTTCAATTGCAACTGGCGGTACACCTGAATCTTCTTTAAAAGCAGGTGCACTGGGTTTACCGATTACCTATGCTATAATTGGTGGAGATCCTAAAAGGTTTAAAAGAAATATAGATATGTATAAAGCGATTGCTGAATCTTACGGACATGATGTTAATCAATTACCCATTGCGACACATTCATGGGGATACATTGCAGAAACAGATGAACAAGCCAAACGAGAATTTTTCCCGTCTGTAAAAGCAAGCCATGATGTTTTAGCAAAAGAACGTGGTTGGGCAATGTATGATGAAAATAGCTTTGACAGAGAAGCAGACGCACATGGTGCATTATATGTAGGTAGTCCAGAAACTGTAGCAAAGAAAATCATAGAGACAGTAGAAACTTTGGGACTAACACGATTCATGCTGCATACACCTGTAGGTTCTATGCCACATGAAAAAACAATGCATACTATTAAATTATTAGGCGAACGGGTAAAACCGATTGTAGATAAATATTTTGAAAACAAATAAAAGGAGATTTTGTCATGATATTACGTTATTTAACAAACTTAAAATTAGCTAAAGAATTATACGGTGCGGCCAAACCAAAACTTAAAGGCGACCAATCGATGAAAGATACATTTGTAGAAGTTTTTAACTTACCTGCAAATGCAGTACCGTTAGCAGGTGCTGTTGAAGCATTAAGTGCAGTATTCTTTGTGTTAAGTTTTGCAAGCAAGAGACTATCTCGTATCGCTTCATTACTCACTATTTCTGTTTTAGGTGTTGCTGCATACAAACATTTTGAAGCAGGTCATGGTAAAGCTGGTGCTAAACATGCCTTAGATTTAACAGGTTTAGCGGCTTTAAGTTTCCTAGATACACTTGATTGTAAGAAAAAATAATTACAGAAACTGAGACCATAATAGATGACTAAGTTACTTTTTCGTTCCTAGTTATCTTCGATAGGGTAGGACGTTGGAATCACTATTAGAAAAAAGATTTCATTCCTATTCCTTTAAAATAAACTATAAAAGGCTATTCGTTACGTTCAAGTTGCGAATAGTCTATTTTTTATTTATGTCATTTATAAACCCATTTTATGAATTAGATCAATTAATAAATACAATGGATAGGCATATTCTTTTTTTAGTAATAAAAAGAAAAATAGCTCACTAAAATTTAAAATCTAAAAGTAAATATTAAAAAAATAGTAGGAAATTTTAATATTTCACATAGTTGGTCATATTGAACTTGAGAACTAAAATGGGCTAAAATTGATATATTAATATAGTTAGAAATCACTGTGACATATATTAACATCACGAAATTCATAAGGAGTGGTTTGATGAACACAAAAACTTTTAAAACATTAAATGAGTTAATCGCAACATATCAGGAAGGGAAGAAATTTTTTAAAGAGACGAAAAAGAATTATAAGTTGAATTATGAAGAAGTATTTATTTTAAATTACATTTATAACTGCAGCGATAATGAAATTACGGCAAAAGACATTGCTAAATACTCCGAGTTACAACCATACTACTTAACAAAAGCGCTTCAAAAGTTGATTAAACTAGACTATTTAAGTAAAAAGAGAAGTGAAATAGACGAAAGAACGGTTGTTGTCTACATAAATGAAGCGCAACGTGGACGCATTAACGAGATGATCGAGACGCTACAAAAGACACTATAATTTTAGTTTTTGAGGTCAAATAATACACTTTTAATAAGCGCAATATTCTGAAAAATGTAATTTTATAATAATAGTTATATATTGAACAAATATTTGTTTTTAGAAACAAATTAACTGTGTTATACTTATATTTATTAAATGAAAGCGCATTCAAAGAGATTGGGAAAGGTGTTATTATGAATTTACTAATAGGGATTATATTTTTAGGTATTGTTTTATGTTTATTTACATTATTTACAAGTAAGGCACCCAATGGTGGGAAGGCAATGGGTGCACTTGCTAATGCTGCGATTGCATCGTTTCTTGTAGAAGCATTTCATAAATATGTAGGTGGAGATTTGTTTGGTATTCCATTTTTAGGACAGCTTGGTGAAGCAGCAGGCGGACTTGGTGGAGTTGCAGCTGCAGGTTTAGTTGCTTTAGCTATGGGTGTTTCTCCAGTATATGCATTTGTTATTGCTGTTGCATGTGGCAATATGGATTTATTACCAGGATTTGTTGCAGCATATATTGCAAGTTTTGGAATGAAGTGGATGGAACAAAAATTACCAGATGGTCTTGATTTAATTGCTGCAATTATCGTAATTGCGCCAATTACAAGATTAATTGCAATGGGGACGACACCTGTTGTAGATGCGACATTAGTACAAATTGGTAATATTATTAAAGATTCAACAACATCTAGTCCTATATTAATGGGGATTGTGCTTGGTGGTATTATTACAGTTGTGGCAACAGCGCCATTAAGTTCTATGGCATTGACGGCGCTATTAGGATTGACAGGTACACCGATGGCAATTGGTGCACTGGCTGTATTTGGTTCTTCCTTTATGAACTTTGTCTTATTTAAACGTATGAAATTTGGTGATCGTAAGACGACAATTTCAGTTGCGATTGAACCACTTTCTCAAGCGGATATTGTTACAGCGAATCCAGTGCCAGTGTATTTAACTAATTTTGCTGGAGGCGCAATCTCAGGTATCATAATTGCCTCTTTTGGTTTGGTTAATGATGCTACAGGTACTGCAACACCTATTGCAGGTTTAATGGTCATGTTCGGTTTCAATAATGCATTAACAGTGATTGCTGTTGCATGCATGTGTGCAGCTAGTAGTGCTTTATGCGGATATCTTGGTTCACTTGTATTTAAAAATTATCCTATTATTACGAAACAAGAACTTCAAAATGGAACTATGCCTAAAAAGGTAAAACAATACTACAAGCTTAAACGCCAATATGCGGAAAGTTTAGCAATGTAGTTATATAGAAGATAAATAAACTGAAAACGCCCGTATTGATATGTCAAATATCGATACGGGCGTTTTATTTTATTTTGTGCATAATATTAAGCAAGTCATTTCTTTTCAAATATTTTACTTTAATTAGGTAGTACTCGTTTTTATATAACGTGTTGTTCTATTCTCCATTTTATTAAAGATATACTCTAAGCAAATAGCTAATAACCAATAAAATACTGCAGCAACTGAATAAACGGTAATGAATCGATAGCCTTCATTGGCAATAACGTGACTGATAGCCATGATTTCAGTGACTTGTACGGCAAATGCTAACGAAGTACCTTTGATCAACATAATGAATTGATTTTCAATGTTAGGTAATGCATAAGCGAATGCCTGTGGAAGTACAATTTCTTTATAAATGTAGTATTTGGATAAACCCACAGATTGGGCAGCTTCAATTTGATCAGTTTCCACAGATTGTAAACCACCTTTGATTGATTCCGAAAGATAGGCAACGGCATGCAATGAAAACACGATAAATGCAATTATTAAAGGTGAGAATAAATCTGGATTTATGTGCCAGTTTAGTAACTTGTTTAAATATAATATTAAAGTAGGTAAACCATAGTAGACTATAAACAGCTGAACAATGAGCGGTGTACTTCTAAAAAATGAATTATAGACAATAATTATTTGAGACAACACAGGTATACGTTTCAATCGAATCATTGCAAAAATTAATCCAATACACAGACCAACGATAATGGCGACAATAGATATCAAGATTGTATTTGGAACACCTTTAAGTACTTCAGTTATCGTATATAAAATAAAAGTCATATTTGTTCCTCCTTAAATACGGTATGGTTTTTGAGCACGTTTATCAATAAATGTAAATGTTCCTTGGATTATTAAAGCAATCATCCAATAGACCATAGAGATGACGATATAAACTTCTAACATACCTAACCCATAGTTATTGCCAATGATAAGTTTAACTTGACCCATCATGTCGATGATGCCAATAGTAAACGCTAGTGAAGTATCTTTAACAAGTTCAATAATCTGTGTCGTTAAATTTGGAATGCTGTTACGTAATGCTTGTGGTATAACAATTTCTTTTAATATTCTTGGATAGCTTAAACCAATAGATAGAGCAGCCTCTATTTGACGATAATCTACAGATTGGTAACCAGCACGTATGATTTCAGATAAATAAGCTCCTGTGTGTAAAGTAAAAGCTAAAATTACAAAGAATAATCTACTAAAATGATTGATATCAATATGTACGAGCAATAATAATTGTGGCAAAGCAAAATAAACTAAAAATAATTGTAATAGCAAAGGTGTACTTCGGATAAATGAGAAATATATTCTCACAATAGGAGACAATACTCTCAATTTTTTAATGCGTACGATAGCTAATATGAAACCAAGTATTAGCGCAAAGATGAGCGATATTACAATCATTATCAAAGTTATGGGTAATTGTTGTAATACTTGATTTAATAAGTCTAACCAATTTACTGATTGCATTAGCGTTGCACCTCCAACTGTACTTTTTTGTTATTAATGTCGTCTAAATCGTCAAAGACATTGATATCAAAATATTTTTTTGAAAGTGCCTGTAGCTTTCCTTCATTTTTTAATTCAAGTGTGGCACGGTCAATCTCATCATGAAGTTTTTGATGCTTTTTATTGTAAACAATGTGAAGGGGCTCTTTTTTAACAATGCCACCAATCTTAACGTCTTCCTTAATTTGTGACTGGATTGCCTTATATGTATTCCAATTTAATAACATCGCATCTCGGCGCTGCTGACTAACCATTTTTAAATTATCGCCATTCGAAGGTTCTTGAATCGTATCGATATTAATTTTGTCAGCGTGCGTCTTGTTATATTCAGATAGAATAGAATAGAGGCCACCACTTGGAGCCATTGGCGTAAGTTTCTTACCAGGTAAATCATCTAAGCTATGGATGTCTTTATTACCTTGGTTAACTACTAGCATTGGTAAAGCGTAGCTATAGGGTACGTCTTGATATAGAAATTGTTTTTCGCGTTCCGGCGTCTTAAAAAACCAATTGATGCCCATATCAAATTTTCCAGCACCAATACCTACTAAATTCGATTCTTCTTCGCCAACTTCATATTTAAAGTCATATTGCGGTAACTTTTGCTCGAGCAATTTCATATATTCCATATCGAGTCCGACAAAATCATTTTGCTTATTAGTGTAAAGATATGGTGGATTGACTTCAGCAGATAATGCGACTTTAATTTCTTTTTGATGATTTGTATGTTGTTGATTGTTCGCAGTGCAAGCGGTTAATAAGATACATGACAAACAAAGTAAGGCATATAACCATTTCTTGCTAATTGTCATTAGTAATCACGCTCCATACTGACGTGATTTAAAAAGCGCTGGATTCTTTCTGAATTGGAATGTTCTAATACTTCTTGAGGTGTCCCACGGTGAATAATTGTCCCTTCGTCGATAAATAATATTTGATCGGCAATTGCTTTCGCAAATTGTATTTCATGGGTAACTAAAACCATAGTCATACCTTCTTGAGCGATGGATTTAATTAGAGAAAGCACACTTTGAATTGATTCAGGATCTAGTGCAGAGGTAGGTTCATCAAGTAAAAGTACTTCTGGATTCAAAGCCAGTGCGCGTATAATTCCGATTCGTTGGCTTTGTCCACCAGATAATTGAATGGGATATTTATCTTTTTGGTTCAGTAAATCAATGCGTTCTAAGTAAGACAAGGCAATATTATTTGCTTCTTCGGAGTTATATTTTTTACCATGTCTTAAACCTACAGTAATGTTTTCTAAAATCGTTTTATTTTTAAATAAATTATAGTTTTGGAAGACCATTGCGGATTTTTGACGTAATTGAAAAATATCTTTTTTAGTAAAGTTTGAGGTGTCAAACGTGTCTGTTCCTATAGAAATAGTTCCTGATTTAGGTAGTGCAAGTGCATTTAAAGTTCGTAGTAATGTCGTTTTTCCCGAACCACTTGGACCGATGATTGCGGTGACAGTTCCTTTTGGTTGTGTGAAACTAACATCATTTAATATCAAATGATCATTGTATTTATGTATTAGATGACTAACATTAATCATATTTATCCCCCCATATTACAGTAATTATAAACTATCACATTAATTCTTATCGGTAAAGTAAGGATTTTTGGTCTGGAAAGCTTTATTTCAGTCATGGCGAGTGTTACACTTATATTTAAGAGTGAGCGAAAAATTAATGGATGAGGTGAAAGGTAATGGAAGTTTCTGCATTAGTACATACAGAAATTCAAGAGAAATGGATTGCAAAATTTGAGACTGTGAAGGAAACATTCAAATCACATGCGACTTATAATGATTTACATTCACGCTTTCCATATGAAAATATAGAATGGCTTGTCAATGAAGGATATACATTATTAACACTGCCTAAAGCATATGGTGGTGAAGGCGCGACGGTTGAAGACATGGTCATACTACAAAGCTATTTAGGTGCGATTGATGGTGCAACTGCATTGTCTATCGGATGGCACTTAAGTGTTGTTGGCCAATTATTCGAACAACAAATGTGGCAAACAGACATGTTAAATGATTTTGCAGAAGCGGTACGACAAGGCGCATTAGTAAACCGCGCAGTTAGTGAGGCGGAAACCGGTAGCCCGACACGAGGTGGAAGACCTGCGACAAATGCTGTTAAAGCAGATGATGGTTATATTCTTAATGGCGTGAAGACGTTTACTTCAATGAGTAAAGGGCTAACACATTTTATTGTGAGTGCCTATAACGATGAAATAGACCAAGTTGGATTCTTCTTGATTTCTAAAGATACAGTAGGTGTGGAAATTGCCGATAATTGGGATATGGTAGGTATGCGTGCTACAGAAAGTCATGATTTGATACTTAACGATGTCCATGTACCACTAGAAAATTTTGTGGAAATTAGAGGCGCAGGAGGAAAGAAACCTAATGGTTGGATTTTACATATTCCGAGTGTTTATTTAGGAATAGCGCAAGCTGCACGTGACTATGCAGTTGAATTTGCTCAAACATATAGCCCTAACAGTATAGATGGAACTATTGGTGATTTGCCAACTGTGCAACAAAATATAGGTAAAATGGAGTCGCTCTTACTGTCGGCGCGTCATTTTTTATGGAGCACTGCTGCACTTTATGCAAAAAAAGAAGTGAAGACACCAGTTTGGAATGAAACGTCAGCGAGTAAAGTGTTAGTGATGAATCAAGGCTTAGAAGTGATTGATATTGCAATGCGTGTTGTCGGGGCTAAGAGTTTAGAAATGGATCGACCATTGCAAAGGTACTATAGAGATATGCGTGCAGGGTTGCATAATCCGCCTATGGAAGATATGGCTTACTCCAATATCGCCAAGTCATTACTGGGTTTATTTGATTGAAACATAGCCATTGATACCACTTTGATACCATTTGTTTTTAGTCGTCAAAAAATTTCATAGCTTCGTGTTTTTTACTCGTATAAAAGTGAGTGTAAGTATCGACAGTTTCTGTTATGCTTGAATGGCGAAGTAAATCTCTTAACACGTATATATCACAACCCTTATCAGCTAAGTAACTTGCGTAGGAATGACGTAAGCCATGCGAAGTGATATTAGGGAATAAGGCTTTAACGACTCTTGAAAAGTGTGCGTAATCTGGTGGGCGGTAACCACCAAATACAAACATTTCATCGTTAAAGTCTTTTATTTTTAGTTTACTTTCTTCATATTTTCTTTGTAATAATTCCACCAATATTTTCGGCATAGGTAGTAATGCTACTGAGGAACTTGTTTTAGGATACTCTGACATCTTACGTGCTGTTATATCCCAAGTTTTTGATATAGAGACCTCACGCTTATTTAAATCTATATCAGACCAAAGCATACCCATAGCTTCTCCAATTCTTGTACCAGTATAAAACATAAAAATTAGCATATCCTTATAATTTTCATTATCTAACTTTTCTACTTTTTCATGAAATTGTTCTTTATTAACAAAAGCGATTTTTGTTTTCACTCTTGGTATTGCCTTAACTCCTAAGCAAGGATTATGAGATAGTTTGTAATAAGTCATTGCATATGTGATGACTGCTTTAAAGGTAGTCCAAATCGTCCTAGCAGTATTGATAGATTTACAATTTTCCACTAAGTAAGTACGAAATTCTAAACACTGTGATTGCGTTATTTTTCCAACAGGTATATCTCCGAAATGTTTCTTTATATGGTTTTTGTAGTCATATTTTTTTCTTCTCAAAGTTCTATCTCTTAAATCAGTATGTTTTAGATAGTCGTAGAAAACTTCTTCAAATGTTTTGTTGTCACTATATCCATGTTTAACTTGTTGAATGAATTCGCTTTCTGCTAACTTAGCATCTTTCTTTTTGCTAAAACCTCTTTTTACTTTTCTTTTACTTTTTCCAAACGTATCTTTATACCTAACAGAAAAGTAATATTTCTTAGTTTTTTCGTCTTTATATACGGGCATTTTTACTCATTCCTCCTAAAAAAAGTAAAAAAATAATAAGGGTAGGCGTGCTACCCATAAAAATTGCATAAAAAAAAGAGAGAGTACAAATGCACTCTCTCAATACCGTAAATGTTTCAACGGCTTGTTGTTAAATTAATATTATCACTAGAGAGAGTTAAAATCAACTAAAATTATTCAATTTAAAAATCTATTAGAAATACTTTTATCTATTTTCGACATTAGCATTATGTTCAGCTACCTCTGCATCATATTCACTTGCTTGGTCTGCCATTCTTTGTGCGTCATCTTCACTTAAATCACCACTTGGATTATTCGATTTATTTTCTTGAGGATAATTGTAATCTAATCCATAAGCTTTTGAGGTTTCAGGTATCTGTTGTTGCTGTGATTGATTATTTTGCTGAACTTGTCCTTCGTTACTTTGTGGTTCTTGTGATTGAACAATTGCTTCTGTACTTTGTTGCTCTTGAATGTTGTTGTTCTCAGTTACTTGCTTCTTATTGTCTTTTTTCTTTTCGTCGTTCTTCTTACTTCCTTTGTCAGATGATTTACTCTCTTTTTTATCATTCGTTTTACTTTCTTCATTATTTCCACATGCACCTAATATTAATAAACTTGCAAATATTAAAAACAGTACCTTTTTCATTCAACATTTCTCCTTTGTCTATATAAAATATACTAAATCGTCACTAGGACGCTATTAATCAAAAGTTTTTACACTTGCTACAACTCTACCTACAATTTTAACTTCATCATTTTTACCGTAAACTTGCGGATAATGATTAGGGTTATTTGATTCTGGAATTAATATAATTTGGTCGCCATTATATCTAATACGTTTAACTGTACCGTTATAACCATTTATCATAACTACACCTAACTGCCCGTTTTCAACGATAGAGTCTTTTTCAATAACAACTACGTCACCTTCATCGAAAATTTTATTCATACTATCACCAGAAACTTTTAAGCCAAACTCTTCTTTGCCATCGTTCAATTTCTCTTTAGAAAAGTATATATAATCAATTAAATTCTCTTCACTATAGATAGGGAGACCAGCTGATATTTGAGAAACAACGGGTATCTTTTTGACTGGTAGTGTTTCGATTTGAGAGTGTTCTCCTACTCCTAATAAGTATTCGGGTGAAACTTTCAGAACTTTGGCGAAGTCATTAACTTTGTTTAATGGGAATTGTGATGTTTTATTCAAATATCTAGAAACTGATGATTTTGCAATATCCAATCTTCTAGCTAATTCACTCGTTGATAAATCTCTTTGATCCATTAATTGGTTTACTAATTTAATGATTTCGTCATTATTTCTCATTATACATACCTCTTTTTCGGTGTTTTATTTTGGGAACAACAAAATTATAACATTGTTTCTTAAATGGAACAACACTTTTTTGAAATTTATTTTTTTATAGGTAGAAACAAGGGTTAAAATGATTTTTTTAGAAAAATTTAATTTTAAGTGTTGCAAGTATGGAACGGAAGTGGTATATTTGTGTTGTTCCAAAAAAGGAACGAAAGTGAGGTGTAAACATGAAACTTAATCTAGATAGACTTCAACGTGTTAGAAAAAGAAAAAATTATACACAAGAAGAAATAGCTAAAGCACTAGGGTTTAAATCAAGGTCTGCATATTCTAAAAGAGAAAATGGTTTAGCAACAATTGGAGCTGATGAATTAGCATTGATTTCAGAATTACTCGGATACGACATGGAATATTTTTTTGATTAATTCGTTCCAAAAAAGGAACGCTTAGGAGGAGCTAAATGGAAACAATCACATTAACAAAGAAAGACTTAATTCAAATTGTAGAGCAAGAAGTTAGCAAAAGGTTAGACGGTAAGAAATCACTTAGCAGTAATTCTATATTCAATCAAGTAAGAATTAAACCTGATGATTTTACAAGAATTAATAATAAATATGAAGTAACTGGAAATGCAGATGCTGGAAGATTAGGAGTATTAAATCATCCCATTACATTAAAAAAATATAATAGTGGTTTTGAAAAAGTTCACTACAAAGCGTTCGTTTATGATGTTCACGACCATATCAGAAAGCTAACTTTATCAGCATTTGGAGTAACACTAAATTCCGATTTAAGCGAGAGTGAATATGAACTAGCAGCTAAGATTTATCGAGATATCAAAGGTTACTACTTACATTTATACGAAAAACGTATATCCGGATTAACAGTAGATGATTTTGAATAAAGGAAACTAACTTATAAGGAGGGATAGTATGAACTTAAAACAGATATTAAAAATAGCACTCCTAATCGTCATCTTGGCGGAAGAGATTAAGAGTGCTTTCAAAAGTAATTACAAAGTTAAGGTGACGATTGATTCATCTGAACTTATCAAAAACATCGATAATTTAAAAAGTGAATTACAGTCCTTTGAATAAATTGTTTGAAATGTAATTTTGTAAAGCACTTTCTTGCATTTCATCCCATGAATTAAAATCGCTAGAACTTTTAACGTAGCTATTCCATTCATTGGAATTTTGAACCTTATCAAAATCATCAGAATTTTTGATATCTAATTTACTATTTTCAATAAAATCGTAGATATCATCAGTATTTGTATGATTAGTCATAAATTTAGTTGAAAATAAATCTTTAAAATCAACATCATTTGTACCGTCTATCGATTTAGCGTTTTTCCGTAATTTATCTAAATCATCATACAACTTATCAAAACCCGTAATTTTAGAACTCATAACTTAACACCACCCACTATCGCAGTAGCGATAACAATATTATACACGAAAGGAGCATATAGATTATGCAAGATTTACAAAATAAACCGAGCATCGGACAGATGTTCAATATTCAAGAAAAAGAAAACGGAGAAATCGCAATTAGTGGTCGAGAGCTACATCAAGCATTAGAAGTTAAGACTGCTTATAAAGATTGGTTTCCTAGAATGCTTAAATACGGTTTTGAAGAAAATACTGATTTTACAGCTATTGCTCAAAAAAGAGCAACAGCTCAAGGTAACTTAACTCACTATATTGATCACGCACTAACTTTAGACACTGCGAAAGAAATTGCAATGATACAACGGAGTGAACCAGGTAAACGTGCAAGACAATATTTTATCCAAGTAGAGAAAGCATGGAATAGTCCAGAAATGATAATGCAACGTGCATTGAAAATTGCTAACGAAACCAAATTACAACTCGAAGCTCAAATTGCAAAAGACAAGCCTAAAGTAATATTTGCTGATGCAGTAGCTACAACTAAGACATCAATTTTAGTTGGGGAGTTAGCGAAAATCATTAAACAAAATGGTGTAGATATAGGTCAACGTAGGCTGTTTGAATGGTTACGACAAAATGGGTTCCTAATCAAACGCAAAGGTGTCGACTATAACATGCCAACTCAATATTCAATGGAACGAGAATTGTTTGAAATCAAAGAAACGACAATTGCACATTCAGACGGACATACATCTATTAGTAAAACGCCAAAGATTACAGGTAAGGGTCAACAATATTTTATCAATAAATTTTTATCAGAGTAGGAGTGATTTAAATGAAAAAACAATTCCTTAATTCTAAAGATGTACAAATCATATTAGGACGTTCAAAAGCAACGGCTAACAGACGTATTAATCAAATGAATGCTGAATTGAAGAAGCAAGGATATTACACAGAAAGAGGACTGGTACCAGTTACTGTCTTTCAAGAAAAGTATAAAGGCATTGAAATTCCAGAAGAGTTATTAGAAGTATTTTAAGGAGGGATAGCATGAGTAATTCATTTTATATAGCATTCGCAATGTTTCTAGTCTCGTTGTTTGTCATATCAATGCTAACGAGTAATGCAGTAACGGGTCTAGGCTACGCATGGATGTTAAGCATCTTAACGTATGTATTCTTTGAATATGTGTTCAAAGACACAAAAAAGACCGCTAAGCGCGCCAACGCTTAACAGTCGAACACTTTTTAAAATTAACAACTTAAATATACACAATCTTAGGGGGATTAGTCAATGAGCAATATATATAAATTATCAAGCGATTACTTAACTGTGCTGAATATGATTACCCAAGACCATGAAGAATTAGATCAATCATATATAGATACGTTAGAAAGTATCGATGAAGCATTAGAAGTTAAAGCAGACAATTATATCAAAGTAATTAAATCACTAGAAAGTGATAACGAAGCAATAGACGAAGAAATTAAGCGTTTAAGACAACGTAAAACAACATATGATGCGCATATAAAACGTATGAAAGAATCGTTACAAAACATGATGGAAGAAACTGGCAAAACTAAATTTAAAACTGCATTAAACAGTTACAACATTCAAAACAATCCACCAAGCTTAAATGTACTTGATGAAAAATTAATACCAAAAGATTATTGGATCTCACAAGCACCTAAATTGAACAAAAAAGATGCATTAGCTGAATTAAAAGAAGGCAAAGAGATCCCTGGTATTGAAGTTAAACAAACTAGAAGTTTGAGGGTGAGATAAATGAGCGAATTAAATTTATATCAAAAGATTGCTGATGTTAAAGCTAATATAGATGGATTTACCAAAGATACAAAAGGTTACAACTACAATTATGTTAGTGGGTCGCAAGTATTGCATAGAATACGTTCAAAAATGATTGAACACAGATTGTTGTTAGTTCCTAATACTGTAAACGAAGAACATTTTGTTGAAGATGTGACTAGATATAGTCCTAAATATAAAAAACAAGTAACTACTACAGAATATACGGTCAAACTGAGTCTTGTATATACATGGATTAACGCTGATAAACCAGAAGAAAAAATGGAATTAACGTTTTTTGCGATAGGACAACAAGACGACCCAGCGAAAGCATTGGGTACTGCTCTAACCTATTCTGAACGTTATTTCTTAATGAAATTCTTCAACATTCCGACAGATGAAGATGATGCAGATGCTAAAGAAAAACAAGACAAGTATTCGAAAGTAGACCCCAAGAATATTGCAGAATTAGAAAACGAGATAACTATGTTTAGTGAGTTAATGAAGTCATTAGGCAAAGATGTATCAACAGATCAAGTTAAACAACAACTAAAAATATCAGATATTAATCAACTATCAAATAATCAAATAGCAACAATGATAGCGACACTAGACAAATGGAGTAAACAATCAAAATCAAAGGAGAATGAATAATGAATATCGTAGCAATCACAGGAAGAATAACAAAAGACTTAGAGATTAAACCAGCAGGCAAAACGCAAGTAATTAATTTTTCAATAGCAGTAGAAAATCCATATAAAAAGGATGATGCATCATTCTTCGATATTGTTGCATTTGGTAAAACTGCAGAGTTACTCAATGAATATTGTGGTAAGGGTTCAAAAATTGGTGTGGATGGAACACTCAAACAAGATAGATTTACTGATAAAGAAGGTAACAATCGTTCTGTAGTACGTATCACTGCCAATCGAATTGAGTTCTTAGATACCAAGGGACAGTCAAACGGACAAAATAAACAACAACAGCAAACGCAACAACCTACAACACAAGATAATCCATTCGCAAATAGTAACGTAGATATTCAAGATGACGTTCCTTTCTGATTGGACTGATTAAATGCCAATAATTAAATCATACATCCAACAAGATGATGGCACGCTAACTGCTGTCATCGAGGGTGTGACATTAGATAATAAAGACTTTCTACTACTAGATAACGGATTAGAGGTTGAATGTGAAGTGAGGGTGAATGACCCGTATCGAATAACTGGTAAACAACGTCGGAAAATATTCGCGATGGTAAGAGATATTTACGAATACTATGGTCAACCTATGGATTACTTAAGATATATGTTCCAAAAACAACTAGAGTTTCTGAATGGTTATGAACCAATATCTTTAAGTAACTGCAAGAGAAGACAAGCCAGTGAATTAATACAGTTAATTTTAGATTTTATATTCGATAACAATATACCTATGAGGATAGCCACAAGCACCCTCATGACAAACGATAAGTATTTTTTATATAAATCTACAATCAACCGTAAATGTGTTATCTGTGGCGCTCCAAATAGCGATTTAGCACACTTTCAAGCAGTAGGTAGAGGGAGAAATAGAAACAAGATAAATCATTATGGAAACAAAGTGTTAGCACTATGTAGAAAACATCACAACCAACAGCACGACATGGGAATGAGTAGTTTTAATAAACTACACCATTTAGAAAATGCTTGGGTGGATGTAAATGACAAATTAAATAGCATGTTACGAGGTGAGAAACAATGATAGCAAGACCTCTTAATTATAGAGATAGGTGCTTAATGGGTCATAGGATAGCAATTCTAAGAATAGACTCAAACCAAACACAATCCATATTTGGTAAGAAATACGATGTTAACAGATTAGCTGTTATCAGATGGGAAAACGGTGTACACATACCGAGAATGAATGTATTAAAACAAATGGCAAAAGATTACAACACAACAGTTGAGTGGATCTTGTACGGAGAAGGTGAACGGGTTGGAAGTAAACAAAGAAGAAATCGCTAAACGTATAAAAATATTAAGAATTACTCATGGTGAAACAATGGCGCAATTTGGTAAAAGATTCGATACATCAGACAGCATAGTAAGTAGATGGGAAAAGGGTGTATCAATACCAAACGCAAAAAGATTAAAAGAAATAAGTGTTGATTTTGAAATAAATATGAATTGGCTTTTATACGGAGAAGGTGAAAAACATGGGCGAAGTCCAATGGATAAAACTTAAAGTTGGTATGTTCGACGACAGCAAGATTAAGTATATCGAAGCATTACCTGAAAGGGATACAATCATAACAATCTGGGTTAAGTTGCTAACACTAGCTGGCAAGTATAACGAACAAGGTTATATTATGCTATCTGAAAACTTGCCATATAACGCTGAAATGTTAGCAAATGAATTTAATAGACCACTCAATTCAGTGAGATTAGCTATACAAACTTTCCAAAAATTAGGGATGGTTGAAGATGTGCAAGGCGTAATAAAAGTTTCTAATTGGGACAAACATCAAAACATAGAAGGTTTAGAAAAAATTAGAGAACAAAACAGGTTGCGTAAACAAAGGCAAAGAGAGAAACAAAAGGAATTACCAGATAGTCACGTGACTTCACGTGACAGTCACGCAACAGAAGAAGAATTAGAACTAGATAAAGAATTAGAACTAGAAGAAGAAGTAAGTACATTGTCGGGCAACCCGACTACACATCAACCACATTATCAACCAATCATTAACTATCTTAACGAAAAAACAGGCAAGCACTATAAACATACTACGAATAAAACTCAAACTGTTATTAAAGCAAGATGGAATGAAGGATTTACAGAAGATGATTTCAAGAAGGTAATTGATAACAAAGTAGCTGAATGGAAAGGAACAGATATGGAGAAGTTCCTAAGACCGGAAACGCTATTTGGTAATAAGTTTGAAGGCTACCTTAACCAACAAGTAATTAATAAGGAAACAGAAAACAATCCTTATGCCAATCTATTTTAGGGAGTGAGTAGATGAATCCCTTTGAGAATATAGCAAAACAAACAGGATTTAAGAATAACATTGTCCAACAGGAACATGGTTTGAAATGTGATAAATGCGGTCGTACTTATGACTATTACGAATTTGATAACGGTCAAGTCGTTAAAGACGGTTGCGACTGCGAAATGATTGAGTTGGCTAAGCAGAAGAAAGTAGAGTTTGAAAAACGTAATAGAGCAGCTAAGGCTAACAGTATATTCAAAAAATCAATTATCAATGAAGAACTAGCACATTGTAATTTTAATAACTACCAAGCAACTAACGATGATTTAGCAAGAGCCAAGTCACTATGTGAAAGATATGCAAACAACTTCACATTAGACAACAAACAATCGCTATTGCTACAAGGCTCATTTGGTACAGGAAAATCACACTTATCAATGTCTATTGTCAACACAGTTAGAGATAAAGGTTATTCAGTGTTGTATATGAACGTGCCACAACTCATTTCAACTATCAAAGGTACCTACAATAAGAATACAAATCTTACTGAACAAGAATTGAATCACATTATTAGTCAAGTAGATCTGATGGTGTTTGACGACTTCGGAATCAATATGAATGAGTTTGCTACAGGTAAGATGTTTGAACTTATTGAATCAAGAGTAGGCAAACACAATATATACACAACTAACCTTAACGCACAGGAATTAAGCAAAAATAAAGACGCACAACGTATCTTTAGCCGAATGATGTCTAACACAACATTAATCAAAATGGACGGCGAAGATTACAGAATGAGAGGTATCAAATTTTGATAACCAAACAATTTATTAAACAAAATCTTGAGTGTTCAGATGTATATGCTCAGAAACTCATAGAACATGCACAGGGCGACGAAAAGAAGTTATATGAACTATTTATCCAGAAACGTATAGAACGTCAAAATAGGGTCGCTATTCGCGAGGTGATGTAAATGGAAAACAAACAATATTTTTTATTTAGAGAGAGTAACGAAAAAGTCATATCTGTAGTACCACTAGAAAATGGACTGAACGAAGTAGGCAACTTTACCGGTGCTTACTTCGGTGGTGCTACCAAAATCATGACAGACGAAGAATTATTACATTTCAAAGCAGTACACAATTTATATTACGAACAAGAATTAGGGTCACAGTTAAATATATTTGATCTATAGGAGTGACAGAATGAGCAAATACAACGCTAAGAAAGTTGAATATAAAGGGATTGTGTTTGATAGTACAGTCGAATGTGAGTATTACAAATATTTAGTAAATCGATTGCACATAGATGGTTTTGATGAAATTGAAGTGCAACCTAGATATGAACTAATACCTAAAGTAGGTAAGCAGCGTAAATCAGAATATATCGCAGACTTTGCACTATTGAGTGAAGGTAAATTAATTGAAGTGATAGATGTGAAGGGCATGGCAACTGAAACAGCGAAGTTAAAAGCTAAATTCTTTAGATACTTATATCCTGAAGTGAAGTTAACGTGGGTATGTAAAGCACCTAAGTATACAGGTTTAGAATGGATCAGTTACGAAGATTTAATTAAAGCAAGACGAGAGCGTAAGAAAGCGAAGTGATATTTATGGATGCAACAATCACACTAAAAATTAAAGTGGAAGTCGAACAGGAAGTAACAGTACCTGTGGCAGATAATTACGACTTAGAAGCAATTAAAGAACAGGAAGCCGATAAAGTAGCAGAACGATATAAAAGCAATCCAGAGTTATTAGGATTTGAAGATATTAAATTTAAAGACGTATCAGACGTACAAGTTAAGGATTATTAGGAGGACGAGAAGGATGAAAACAATTAGTGCATACGGTGTTGAGTACGATATATTAGGCGATAACTTAAAAGCGGTAGAGAGAAATGGAATTAGCGTACAAGGATTGAGAAGCAGAATTTTAAGTGGTTGGTCATTATATGATGCTTGTCATGTACCTAAACGTACAGACAAGGCAGAATATGAAATGCTTAAAGGTGTTAGAGAGTATGAATACGACAATACAGAAGCTAAAGAGAAGTACCAAGATGAACGATTGAGAAAAGAGAAACCACATTTGTTTAACGTACCACAGCAACACAGTAGAGGTAAGTGGTGTGAGTATTTGATGGAAACAAGTATATTTCCTAAGGCGGTGCATTAGATGAAGATAAGAGATTTAGAGCTAGATCAATACGTCATTGTTTATGACATTGGTAAGAGTGAATTCAGTGAAGGCATGACAGTTGTAGGACGTGTGGATGAATTAGAGTTCAGAGGCGATGATGACAATACGGCAATTATAAATTCAATAGGTAACTTATATGAAATCACAGATGATAACTACTTCGATTTGTGGAGTAACTATTTAAAGAATAAGACGGAAAGTGTGAATGGAATGAGAATAAAGGATTTGAATGTAGGCGACACAATAAAAATACCAAATGGCAAAATACCTTTAGAAGGTAAGGTAGTTGGTGTTACTAATAAATTAGCAACGGTACATTTTCCTTCGGTAGGTTATGAGTATATCGGTGATGAAACTACTTTCATAAGAGTTAGAGAAGCAAGTAAACCATTAGACCCAACTAAGTGGCTAGAAAAAGCTGCCAAAGAAAACATTGAAAAAGCAAAATCAATTTTAGAATCAGGTTTAGGAATTAGTAAGTCAACCACTGAATACAATAAATCCAACGACTTACAACAACGTAAGCGTAATGACACAGTCAACCACCCATCGCATTATAACTATGGTGATATAGAAGTCATAGATTTCATTGAGCAGGTAACTCAACACTACAATCCTAATGTAGCTTATCACATTGGTAATGCGATTAAATACTTGGCACGCAGTCCACACAAGAATGGTAAAGAGGATGTGGAAAAAGCTAGATGGTATATCGAGCGTGCATATGAGAATTGGGATGTGAAGTAGATGACACCTAATGACATACTATTAAAAAATTCAGACTTGATTGTTAAATCATTATTTCAAAGAATTGATAGGACGTACAAACAATTTTTAAAGTATAGCAACACAAGTTATAACGCAGAAGTTGGTACAAGTAGATACTGGAAAGCAGTGGCTGGTACTGAACAGACGCAAAGAGAAATAAAAGGATTAATTGAACAGCTTAAAGCAATGGACGAATACACACAATGGAGTGAGAAGCTACACCAAGACAGATATAAGTTTGTCGAGAAATACGACATTGTAATGGAAAAGTATAAATTATCATGATCCTATCAAACACAATCAACATACGTTACAAATATAAAACTGGTGGGATGAACACCAAAGAATTGGCACAGTTATTAAAATATTATCGCCTTAAGGGATTCTTGAAATCTGTAAATACTAACAGCTTTATTGTAGCAGTGTTGCCAGAGGATAAAGCACATAACAGGAAAGTAATGGAGGGGTTAAGGTATGAAAATCAAAACTAAGAAACAACTAAACTTACCACAGTTGATTGAGTGGGCGATGGAGAACGATGTAGACAATACTATTTTTATTGGAAAGAAAAACCTTTATAATGTTTGCTTTAATAAAAATGGTCTTATGTATTTTAATACTACAAGTCCTATACCAACAGGCGAAATATTCACAGTCGAAATCGAGGAAGAAATTACGGAAGATACAAGATTTGAGCACATGATTGAAATTACTGAAGATGATTTACACATAACATGGCAAAACACAAAAATTGATTGGGAAAAAGATGAAGAAAGCAAAGAATTTCACGCATACATTGATGGAGAGTTTAAATGTATTTGGCGCGACGGAAAGCTGGTGAAGTAGATGATACCGAAGTTTAGAGCGTGGGATAAAAAAACTAAACTAATGAACGATGTAACAGTTGTTGATTTTGAAAATAAAGAGGTTTATTACAATCATTGGAGATACGGACATAGTGAAGCTATTAGTTTTAAAGATGTCGAACTCCTCCAATCCACAGGAATTAAAGACCGAAACGGTGTGGAAATATACGAGGGAGATGTAGTCGAGTGTTTCAGCGAAGGTTTATCAGTAGTTGAATATAGATATGGAGGATTCGGATTAGTGTGTAATAAATATTTTGAGAGTTTTGTAAATGTATTGGGTGGAGTAGAAGTCATAGGAAACAAATACGAACACCCACATTTACTAAAGGAGTGATGGCGAGTGGGGTTAATAGAAACAGCTGAAGATATTATGAGATTAAGAATTGAAAATGAAAAACTAAGACAAGACATGAACCAATACAAAACAGAACGCGACTCCCTAATCGATGATTTAGCAGTGTTGAAAGCTAATATTAGTAGGTTGGAACGGGAGAATGAGAAACAAATAGACTTACTCCAAGACTTTAGCAAATTCATTAATTATAAGTTAATTGTCAGTCCTGCTAGTGATACCTATAAACACTATAGAAGCGAACTAGATAAGTTGGGGGTTAAGTAGATGGTGTATGAGTATTGGAAAGATATAAAAGGATATGAAGGGCTTTATCAAGTAAGTAATTTAGGAAACATTAAGAGTGTAGATAGAAAAATAGAACGCAGTACAAGTGTAATGGAATTGAAAGGCAAGACGATGTCGCAATACATTGGGAATACTGGTTATCCAATGGTTAGTTTGTGTATAAATGGAGAGTGCAAACGATATTCAGTTCATAGAATTGTAGCAAAAGCGTTTCTTTCTAATCCACTAAATAAAGCATATGTAAATCATATAGATGGTAATAAACAAAATTCAAATTTAGAAAATTTAGAATGGTCTACACCTACAGAGAATTCTATTCATGCACATGAAAACGGATTAACTAATGTTGCTAGAGGAGAAAGACAGCGTTCAGTTAAATTAACTGTTGATAAAGTTAAATTTATAAGAGAGAGTTCAAAAGCAGTCAGAGAACTATCATTAATGTTTAATGTTTCAAAGCAAGCTATCAGAGATGTAAAAATGAAACGGTCATGGAAACATGTAAGTTAAGGAGCGTGCAGACGATGAGCGATGACGATAAGATTCAAGACCTAATAAATAACAATGATTTACCCATAGATGACCATTGGGGAGAAGTTTCAAATGGTAAACCAGAACATTTTAATGAGTTTCTAAAAATAATATTTGGAGGACGAGTAGATGGCAAATAAATTTGATGAATTACTAGAACAATTTAGTAGAGAAGAAAACAAAAGAGATACACTACAAATCAAACTACTAAGCAACAATGCAACTAAACCTAAACGAGCAGATGATGAATCAGCTGGTTATGATATATACGCAGCAGAAACAGTAATACTTGAGCCACAACAAAAAGCATTAATTGCTACTGATCTAGCAGTGAACATTCCTAAAGGCTATGTGGGATTACTTACAAGCAGAAGTGGTGTAAGTAGTAAGACACATCTTGTTGTTGAGACAGGGAAGATTGACGCAGGGTTTCAAGGTCATATGAAGATTAATATTAAGAATGATATAGAAATAGCAGAACCGTGGGATAGTTATAGTCATCATTGGTCTCCTATTGGAATAGACGGAGAATTTATTGAACGACCTAAAACAGAGGAGAATTTAGTTATGGAAGGTTGTTACAAAATACAAAAAGGCGACCGACTAGCGCAGTTAGTCATCGTACCTATATGGACACCAGAGTTAGTACCAGTTAAGGAGTTTAGTAATGAATCAGCAAGAGGAGAAAAAGGTTTTGGAAGTACAGGATACTAAAGACATACTACAAAAAGTTAAAGAGGTACTTAATAAGGAGTGAACCCATGTTAAAACTTACACCAGAATTAACTGAAAGAATTAAAAAGGTTAAACAAATGAATACAGAAGAAAAAATTGAACATGAAAATAATATTATTAAAGCAATTAGAGATAAAGGCAATAAAAATTATTCTAAGATGCTTGATTCATTAAGCGATGACCAATTAAGACAAATGTTTAAAGTCTCATTAACAATGATTAAAACTGACTAGGAGTGAGTGTGGATGTACGACATTAATTACAAAGAATTTAAAGAAATAAAAAAGCGAATATTATATAAAAAGATTATAGCTTGGACTGAAACAACATTAACACTAGATGACGGAATTGTTATTGAAATAGTAGAAAGTGAATCAGACTGTTGTGCACGTGCTGGTGGAAAATGGATGAATGTGAAACTAGATGCGGTTATCACTAACGTGAAAATAGAAGATGAAAGAGAAGAAGAACTATTTGATGAAGAAACTGAAAGTCTTGCAACTGTAGTTTTATATCACAATCAAAACCCAATTGCACAAGGTGAATGTAGTGCAGACGCAGGTAACGGTAACTATTATTACAGTGTTTGTTCGTTGAAAATTAAAGATGTTCACTATCCAGTGGTGGAACACTAATGACACAGTATTTAATACGCACACTAACCGATTCAACCGGCACACCTTTCACAGACGTTACTAAGATACGAGAGAACGAAACGTATCAAGTTGTTGAGGCAGAGAGTAAGGAAGAGGCGGAACGTAAAGCGAGTGACAAGAAACAATGCCCTAGATGTGAAAGTTGGAATACCAATCATGAATATTATTATGTAGAAAACGAACCTGTATATATTGCGTTTAAATGTTTCGATTGTGATGCGATATATGGAGGATATATAGAAAAGGACAGTGAGTGAATAATGTTACTAATATTTAAAACACTACTAATCATTGCACTATACGAACTAAGCAAATACGTTACAAATCAAATACTAATTAGAAAACAGGCGAATGATGATACAGATCAACCGAAAGATTATGAGGATGTGAATTGATATGTGGATAATTACATCAATAATATTGGGTTGTATTGCACTACTAAGTCTGATATCAGGAAGTATTAAGTCAGATAAAATACGCAGCCTTAAATATCAATTAGATTATAAGAGAAGTCGACCTCAAAAGTTAATGGTAGACACAGATAATAAAGTGGTTATATTTCAATTTATGACTGGACGATTAAGTGAGGATGCGTTGAAACAATTTGAAGATAGCAGTAAAACACTAATAGACAAAGATTATTTAGTACTAGCTGTAGATGATACTTTTGATGTTACAAATATAAATTTTAATAACGTAGATAAAGATAAAGCTATGCAAGAGTGGAAGAGATTTAAAGGGTAGGTGGAATATATGGGAGAAAGTATCACTAGAAAAGATGGACATAAAGCTACTGAATTAGATGAATTCAACCTTTCGAATCATAAGTACAAAATAGAAGCAATAAGTATAGAAAATCCTATGGGAAAACACTATGTTCGTTTTAGATTAGAAATATTTATTAAAGAGACCAGATATGAAATTACTGTAGCTAGCTATTTAGCAAATAAGTATTTATTTTTAATGAAAGCATTACATTTGGAAGAATCTGAAAAAGTATTTTTTATGGCACATAATATATTAGAGCTGGTTTCAAAGGACGATATAAGCCACAGAGAATTATATGAATTAAGATGAGTAACTGGAGGTAGCATATGAATACATTTGGAGATTATATCAAACAGTTACGTGGTGACATATCCATACGACAAGCTGCGAAAGATATAGGCGTTAGTCACACGTACTTAGACAGCTTAGAAAAAGGATATGATTTGCGTACCAATAGTAAAAGAAGTCCATCGGTAATGACAGTGCATAAAATAGCTGAACATTACAACGCAGACTTCAAACAATTATGTGAAATGATTATAACTGATATAGATGATTAATGGAGGTAACATATGTACACACCAAGTGAAGTGAAACAATTAATAACCGATTACCACTGGATGCGTAGACTTATGGACCATCAAATGTATGAGTACGATAGTACTTCCATAGGACAGTATGGTATAGAATCAGCTATGCCTAAAGGTCAAGGTGGCACTGGAGATAAGGTGCTAGTTAGAGTAATACGTAATGATAAGGATAGACGCAAGACACAAGAGCTTATAGAGAAGGTAGCATTCATTGATGACTATGAGCATGTGATTACTAACGATAAGAACTATCATATACTACAGTTACTTAAGCAGGGTGAGAAGATAAACACTATTGCTATGTTAATGAAGGTAGACCGTAAGGAAGTATATCGTAAGCTAGATATCATAGTGAGTATCTATATGGATGCACAGACATAGTATGGACAAATGTCACATATGCCACATATGACACACTATTATATATATGCATATGCTTCGGTATATAATATCCATATGGGATAAATACCTATCAATACTATATTCAGGCACACCAATTCCGCTGGTGTGTCTTTCTTTATATGTTGATTGATATGAGTGCATCACATGAAACCCCTTTAACTTTATGTATCCATTCAGTCATGATGGTGTACTCATATGAGTTAGCATACACAACTCACACGTCATAACTAATGGTGATCTAGACTAAGGAGCTTAACTCTTATGATTGATTACAATGAATATAAAGAACGTAAACGTTTCTATAATAGTAAAGCATGGGAAGATGTTCGAGCTATTGTATTAAGACGCGATAACTATGAATGTGTATGGTGCAAAGCAGAAGGAAAGGTTACGACTGAAGCTTTAGAAATAGACCATATAGAAGAATTACAAGATAGACCAGACCTGAAACTTGAACCAGATAATTTAAGAACATTATGCAAAGCTTGTCACAATAAAAGACATATACGATTTCAATATGGGGGAAATCAATTTAAACCAAAAGAAAATAAATGGAATGATGAACTATGGTAAATAAACACACCCCCGGGTAGAATCATTTCCCAATTATTTCCCGAATGGGAGAACGGCGTGTGGGCTCGACTTTACAAGATTTTGAAAAAAGTTCACATATAACCCCTATACCCCTACCCCCTATGAAAGGAAGGAGTGAAAATATGGAATTAAATGAAGAACAACGACTCGAACGTGAGAAACTTGTTAAAAAAGAAGAAAAAAGATTGCTTGAAGTCTACAAAGACTTATCTAACGAAAAGTTAAAAGTAGCACAAGGTCTTATTAAACAAGCAGCACGTAATAGAGTAATGCTCAATTACATGTGGGAAGATATTCAAGAGAATGGCGAATATGATTTGTTCCAACAATCTCAAAATGTTCCGGCATATGAGCGTGAACGTCCTGTTGCAAGGTTATACAATACACGTGATCAATCTTATCAACGAGCTATTAAACAATTAACTGACTTATTACCGAAAGAGTCTAAGCCGGTGGAAACAGACGACCCTGTTGATGATTATGTATGATTAGTAACAAATATGTTGATGAGTATATTCAACAGTGGCGAGATGGCAAGATTGTGTTCAACCAAGAACGTATTGATTTAGTTAATTACCTAGAGAAACACGTGTTAGTAAAAGAGACTGTTTATTTTGACGATGAAAAGATTGAAAACTGTATAAAATTTATTGAAAAATGGTATTTTCCTACGCAACCGTTTCAACGATTTATCATTGCTTTTATATTTCTTATTGATAAGGAAATGGATTCGCCGTATTTTACAGAGTTTGCATTATTAATGGGACGTGGTGGTGGTAAAAATGGATTCATCAGTGCGATTAGCAATTTTTTAATAACACCGTTACACGGTATTGATAATTATGATATTTCAATCGTGGCAAATAGTGAAGAACAAGCAACTACTTCGTTTAATGAAATATATAACACGTTATCTAAAAGTAAGCAAAACAAAACCGGTAAAAATCCTAAAGCGCCTTATTTAGTTAGTAAAACTAAAATAACAAATAGAAGTACAAATTCAACGATAAAATATAACACATCTAACACGAAAACCAAAGATGGTGGACGTGAAGGGTGTGTTATATTTGATGAAATTCATTTTTTTGAAGGACCTGAAATGATAAATGTGAAACGTGGTGGTTTAGGTAAGGTGCCTAATCGTCGAACATTTTACATTAGTACTGATGGTCACTTAAGAGAAGGTTATATGGATTCAATGAAGGAAAAAATATTAACCATTCTTTCAGGCGATGTTGAGAATAGTAGAATGTTCCCATTTTATTGCAAATTAGATGACCCAAAAGAAATAGATGACGCATCAATGTGGGAAAAAGCTAATCCAATGTTGCATAAGCCGCTATATGATTATGCAAAAGAGTTATTAAGTACAATTAGAGAAGAATATAACGATTTACCATTTAATCGTTCAAATAAACCTGAATTTGTAACTAAACGAATGAATTTACCTGAGCAAGACCCTGAAAGTGTAGTTGCACCTTGGGAAGAAATTAAAGCGATAAATAAACCGTTTCCTGAATTGGAAAATAAAGCCTGCATTGGTGGTCTTGACTATGCGTTAGTTAGAGACTTTGCCAGTGTAGGCTTGTTGTTTAGGGAGAATGACCAATATTATTGGAAAACTCATTCGTTTATACGGCGTGAGTTCTTAGAAACGACACATTTAGAGCCACCTATAGAACAATGGGCAGATGATGGGCTATTAACTATTGTGGATGACGATGTTATCGATATCTCTTATATAGTTAACTGGTTTGTACAGCAACAACAAAAATATTACTTAACTAAAGTTATATCAGATAACTTCAGAACAGACATTGTACGTAGACCATTTGAAGATGCTGGCATACCTTTAGAAGTTATTAGGAATCCGACTGCTATACATGGTTTGCTTGCGCCACGTATAGATACGATGTTCGCTAAAAAACAAATTACTTTCGGTGATAATCCATTAATGCGTTGGTTTACTAATAATGTTGCAGTAAAAATGCAACCAGATGGTAGCAAGAAATACATTAAAAAAGATGAAGTAAGACGTAAAACAGATGGATTCCACGCCATGCTACATGCATTGTATCGTGCTGATGAAATATTAGAGTACGATCAACCATTTATTATGGCTGATATTAAATTTTAGGAGGTGAAACATTGAGTATATTTGACCGAATTATAGGGAGAAACGAAGCAATCGAGTTTAGTTATGACTTTGACTTACTGAGAGAAACATCGCACAAGGCATACATTAAGCAATGGGCACTAGATACATGTATTAATCATATTGCTAGAACAATTAGTCAGACTAAATTTGAAATTATCGACGGTGAAAACAAAGATAGTTCATCTACCACACATTATAAATTGAATGTACGGCCAAACACTGATGAAAGTGCTGCTACATTTTGGCAAAAAGTTATACGGAAGCTTATCTACGACAATGAAGTGTTAATTGTGGTCACAGATAAGAAAGATTTAATAATTGCCGATGACTTCCACAGAGAAGAATACGCATTGTATGATGATATATTCGAACATGTCATAATTGGTGAGTTTGAATTTGAACGCAGTTTTAAAATGAGTGAAGTTATCTACTTAGAATATAACAACATTAGTATTACTAATATGTTATATGGCATGTTTGGGGATTACGGCGATATATTTGGTCGATTGATTAAGTCTAACTTAATGAATAATCAAATTAGAGCAACGTTAGGAATGGAAGCTAACGTTCCTTTAACTAATGCGACAAGTGAAGAAATGCAAAAGTTTGTGAATAAAGCTTACAAGGCATTCGAAAGTAACGATATTGCAATAGTACCTATACAAAAAGGTTACGAATATCAAGAACATACATCTAGTAATACTAAAAACTCATCACAAGTTGATGACTTAGCTAAAATACCGAATCAATTATTAAGTTATGTAGCTCGTAACTTAGGAATACCTGTTGGATTAATCAACGGAGATACAGCTGACATAGAAGCTATGACTGATAATTACATGAAGTTCTGTATTAAACCTATCATCGAGAAAATAACAGATGAATTAAACGCTAAATTGTTTAGTGAGCGTGGTTACAAAGAAGGTAAACGAATTAAAGCAATTTCTATAGATCAAAAAGGACCGTTAGAAGTGAGTGAAGCGGTAGACAAACTCATTGCTAGTGGTTCTTTTAATAGGGACGAAATAAGAGTATTAACAGGATTCGAACCTATAGGAAGTGAAGAAATGCAGAAATTTATTATCACTAAGAACTATCAAACTGTGGATGAAGAATCTACAAGCGATGAGGGAGGTGATATAGATGGCGAATAACGAAATAGATATTTACGGATTTATCGATAATGTCACTGTGGAGGGTATGACTATTAGTCCTCAAACAATTAAGGACCAACTTAATGCTATGGGCGATATAGACGAGGTTGTAGTGAATATAAACTCGAATGGCGGAGATGTCTTCTCCGGCGTAGCAATATACAACATGTTACGTAGACAAGATGCTCATATCACAGTGAATATTGACGGATTAGCTGCAAGTATTGCTTCTGTTATTGCAATGGCTGGTGACACAGTTAATATGCCTGGTAATGCAATGCTTATGGTTCATAATGCTTGGACTGAAATAGCTGGGGACTCTAATGCTTTCAAAAAACAAGCTGATTCGTTAGAACGTATCAACTCAGTTGTATTTAACAGTTATGTTGATAAAAATCCTGACATTGACCATGCGCTTCTTCAACAATATATGGATGACGAAACATGGTTCACGGCTAAAGAAGCAAAAGACTTAGGTTTGATAGATAACGTAACAAAAAGTTCAAGAGTAGCAGCAGCTGCCACATCAACAATGTTAGGGGGTGAAACATTTATGAAAAGATATCGTAACGAAGATGCAGGGCAACAAGAAGAAAATCAACAACCTACTGCTGAAGAAGTAATTACACTTTTACAAGAAATTAAATCTGACGTAAAAGCTATACGTGAAAAAGTAGAAAACAAAGATGATTCAAAAAAAGAAGATAACCCTCAGACACAAGAACCACAAAACAGTTTTGCAAGATTATTTAATATGCAAACAAAATAAACAATATAAGGAGAATGAAAAACTATGGCAATTGATTTAGAGAACAGAGAGCAATTTCAAAACTCTCAAGAATTATTAAAACAGTTTTCAAACATGAGTCCGAATGCTTCGGATGAGCAAGTAAAAGAAAAATATACAGAATACATGAACGCATACAGTGAGGATTTAGCAAACGCTATTCGTCGTGACATGCAACAAGAACAAGGAGACAATGCAGTTTTAAACTCTCGTAATGTTAATCGTTTAACAAACGAAGAAAAGAGATTCTACAACGCATTAGTTTCTGAAGATCACGTGAATACAGATACTAACTGGAAAGATGGAGAGTTACTTCCTGAAACAGTTATTGACCGTATTTTTGAAGATATTGAAACAGAACACCCTTTATTAAAACACATTAATATTCAACGTACAGGATTGAAAGCACGTGTTATTCGTTCTGTGCCTGAAGGTCAAGTAGTATGGGGTAAAATTTTCGGTGAAATCCGTGGTCAATTAGAGGCTACATTCTACGAACAAGACGTATCACTTGGTAAAGCTACAGCATTCGTAGTTGTTCCTAAAGATCTAAAAGACGCTGGCGTTCAATGGGTAGACCGTTATGTACGCTTACAAATTAAAGAGGCGTATGCAGTAGCAATTGAAAAAACTGCTATTCAAGGTGAAGGTGCTGCTAAAGACCAACCTGTTGGATTAATGAAAGAAATCAACCGTACAAACGGTGCAGTTTCTGATAAAGCAGTAGCTGGAACATTAACATTAAATGATTCTAAAACGTCTATTCGTGAAATTGGTAGTGTTATTAAAAACTTATCAACTAAAGAATACTACGATAAAGATGGTAATGTGAAACGTTCTAAAGGTGCTAACGTATTAAACAATGTAGTTATTGCATTAAACCCAGCAGATTACATTTACACTGGCGTTGCTTTCATGCAATTACACAATGGTGCTTTCGTTAGTCCAATTCCATTTAACGTTACATTCGAGCAATCTGAATTCGTACCTCAAGGTAAAGCAGTAGCATTCGATAAAACACGTTATAACTTCTATGCGGGTAGTGAAGTCATTGTACGTGAATTCGACCAAACATTAGCTTTAGAAGATATGGATTTATACACTGCTAAGCAATTCTTATATGCTGAACCAGATGATAACAAAACTTCATTTGTATATGATGTTGATTTCTCTGCATTAGGTGCACCAGACACAACAGATGTTAATCCAGAAGCATAATTAGGAGGTATTATACTAATGGCTCAATTTAAAGTGAATAAAAGCTACAAGGACCTTGAAATCGGTCGAGTGTTAAACACTGATGAACAAGTCGAAATGACTGTTAAACGTTCAGAAGAAGTTGAAAAAACACTTGAGAAAGCCGGTTACAAAGGTCCTTTTTTAGAACGCATTAAAGAAACGAAGTGATGTAAATGATTACTTCTGAAATAGTAGAAGAATTCAAAGCAAGAAATCGTATCTTTTATGACATGGAAAATGAACGTATTAAAAGGGATTTGGAAATGTCATATAAAGATATTAAAGACAAATGTGGTAATTTTGAAATGAACGATAACAATTTAGGACGCGAGTTAGTTTTAGAACGTACTAGATATGTTTTTAACGACAAATTAGAAGAGTTTCACGACAATTTTTTATCTAGTATCGTTCAATTCCAAATAACAAATATGGAGGTGTCAGAAGATGGCACAACGTAAACAATTAGTAACTGGTGGAGAAATGAGAACACCGGTTACTTTTTATGTTGCGAAACCTAGTGATGATTTTCTTCCTGGTGAAACTGTGGATGAAATCTATTATTCATGTTTTGCAAATGTTTATTCTCCCTCTCAAAAAGATTTGGAAATGACTAATAATGAAGCGACTATATCGATGGTTACATGGTTCCCAATGGATAAGTTAATAAACGATGAAATGTATTTCGAAATACAATTGCCAAGATATAAAGGGAAGAAGTTTAACATTATCCAAATTGATGATGACACTGATTTTCATGCAAATATCAAGATCATAGGAACGTATTCAAAATGACTGTAGAAATTGAAGGTACACATAATATGTTACGCAAAATACGAGAGCAATATGGAGAGGCGCGATTATTAAAAGCGCAAGATAAAGCCTTAAGGCGAGGCTCCAGTTATTTTGTGAGTGTACTAAAGAAAAATTTTGAAGTGTTTAGAGATACTGGTGGAAGTATTGAAGAGATCAGTGTAACAGAACCTCATTATATCTATGGCAATACACGAATGGTAAAAGTTTATTGGTCTGGTTCATTAAATCGTTATTCTATTATCCACATTAACGAATGGGGCTCAATTAAGAAACCTAACCCTCGAGGTAAAGGTGCAATTGCAAGAACGATGCTCACAACAGAGAAACCGTATCGTCAAATTATAAAAGATACGCTTGAGGAGGAACTGTAAATGTTTGATATGTTGAAAACTTTAAAAAAATACTTATTAAAAAACGCAACAATTGCTCAACATTGTACAGGTCGTGTTAGAGCGTATCATTATGATGAAACTGCGGATACTTCTGGACCTTATATATTAATTAGTCCATTAATTGCACCACAACCATCGACCTATGCAAGTGATACGAATTTATCAACTGAATATTTGTATCAAATAGATGTACGCGGTCCTAATTACGACATTGTTAAATTATTGCAAGAAGAAATACGACAAACATTGTGGAAGATTGGTTTTAAACAAATAGATGGAACTGATCAATACGACCACGAAATAAAAATTTATATGGATGCACGACGTTATCGTGGTAATCCATACACTATCGAAGAACTCAGGCACATTGATAAAGATTTAACTGAATAGGCAAGCCTTTCGTTAAAAACGGAGGGCTATTTTTTATGCCTAAATTTAAGGAGGAAATATAAATGGGTAGATATAATGCTGCAACAGGATTAGGTAAAGCATATTATGCAGTTTTAACAGAACAAGCAGATGGTTCTCTTGAAGTTGGAGAAATTAAAGATATTGATTACGTACAAGAGATGTCGTTAGAATTCGGTGAGGAATTAGAAAAAGCTTACGGTTCAAATAAAGTAGCTGAGATTGCAAAATCTCCTGGTGAAACTACACTTAACCTAACTTTCCACAAATTACCAATTGATGTTCAAAAAGACTTATTAGGTTTAGTTGAACATAGCGAAAACAAAAATGTATATGGATTCGGACAATCAACAGGTATCACGTATACTGCTATTGCTATTCCACGTACAATGGAAGACGGTTCAATGGAATGGTTTGGTCTTTCAAAAGGTGTATTCACTCGTCCAAATAAAGAAGGACAAACAAAAGAGGATGGCGTAGAATTCGGTTCAGATGAAATCGAAGGTCAATTCATGGAACGTAAAATTAATGGTTTCGAAGAAGAATTAGCTGTAATCATGTCTTATGAACCAAAAGGTTCCACAGAAGGTAAAGATACTGTGTTTGAATCAATCTTTGGTAAAAAAGAAAATACTGCAAACAATGTAACTGAAGAACCAGTAGTTGAAACACCAGAAGCATAAAGATATTAGACGACTTTAATCGGTCGTCTATTTTTGTATACAAAAATAAAAAATCTAAAATAATCGGTCGAATATAAAACCCGATGAAAAAGGAGAAATTAAATTATGGCAAAAGCATTAGTATTAAACATTAACGGTGAAGATAAAAAGTTTTATAAAGCAGGTAGCTTTACAGGTAAACAAGCTCGTAAAGGTACACGTTTATCAATGCGTATGAGTGCATTAAGCACTAATCCAGAAGGATTAAATATTGAACAAGCAGAAAAATTTGAAGAAACATTAGATCAAATAGAAAAAATGGTTGTAGAAGATTTATACGATAACCAATTCACTGTGGACGAACTTCAAGATGGTATCGATGGAGATAAATATTTCGAAACATTAATCACTGAAGTTAGTGGTGCCAATGAGGACACGGGAAAGAAAAAATAAACGATGAATCGCTATCTAATGAAGATTTAACTTTTGAAAAAATGGCTCAAAATATTGATATTATCTACCAAGATTTATTGGATGCTGGATGGAAGATGTCAGAGATAGACAATACTGAAATATTTGAGCTATTAAGAATCTTACATGCTAAGAATAAAAAACAAAGTAAAGTCAAAAAAGTTGGCGCAAACGAGTCATTAATTGGAGCAATTACTGGAAAAGATCCTAGAGCTTCCAGTTAATGACTCTTTTTTTATATCAAAAATGAAAGGGGGATGAGTTAATGGCAGATGAAATTAAAGGCTTCACCATAGACCTCGGACTTGATACTTCTGATATTGATAGAGGTATGGCAAATTTACAACGTAAATTAAAAACAGCTGATGCACAAATGAAAGCTAACCTCTCTACTTTTGATAAAGCAGAGAAGTCAGTTGATAAATTTGAAACTGAGATTGAAGGTTTAAATAAAAAACTTACACAACAAGGTAGAGCAAGTGAACAATCTCAGAAAAAGTTAGATCAATTGCGTAAAGCGCAAGAAAATATGTCTGATAAATTGAAAGAATCGGCAATAAATGCGCAAAATGCTAAAAAACGTTACGACTCTTTAAGTAATACTTACGAAAAGATGAATAATGAGTTAAAAGAGCATCAAGCGAACGTTAAGTCTGCACAAAATGCACAGAAACAAATGCAAAATACTGTAACAGCATTGAGTGCAAAGATGAAAAATGCCAAATCTTCTGTGGACGAATTGCAAGAAGAATTTAATCAATTGAGTGAATCAGGTAATGCATCTAAACAAGAAATGGTTTCATTAGGGAATCAACTTGCAAAAGCTAAAGTACAATATAATAATCTTTCAAAAGCAGTAGACAGTGCTAAACAAGATTTAAATGAATATAAAGTTGCTACGGCAAATGCAAAAAATGAATTACAAAACTTTAGCGATGCAAATAAAGAAGCTATGGTAAGTGCTAAAACTGCAATGACTGAAGCTAAGAAAGAAGCAAATAACGCTGAACGTTCTTATGCATCGTTAAATAATGAAGTTGGACAATTACCTTCTAAATTAGACAAAGCAGAAAAAGAAGTTTACCAACAAGCTTTAGCATATAACGTTTTACAAAATCGTATTGATGAAACTAACGATGAGTTAGGGGAATTTCAACGTAAACAAGCGTTACTTGCAGTGACTGGTCGTGCAATGACTGGTGCTTGGACAAGTATGAATAGCCAAATGAGTAGAATTGCTAATACATTAAGAAGTGTGGGAGAAATTACTCAAGGTGTTATTAGTGGAATTGTTATTCAACAAATTTCAACTATAGTTCCAGTTGCAGGTAGTGCAGTAAGTGCTATTGCAGGTATCGGTGGCGCGGCAAGTGCAGCAGCTGGTGGCGCTATTGGTCTAGGTGGTGCTTATGGTGTTGCTTTGGGTGGTATTGTGGCTTTCACAGGTCAAGCTACTACCGCATTAAAAATGCTTGAAGATGGCGAAATACGTGTTACAAATGAAGTACAACGTTATCAAACAGCTTTAAGTGGTTTGCAAAACAAATGGAAAGATATTGTAAAAGCAAATCAAGCATCAATATTCAATACTATGTCTAACGGTATTAATATTGCACGATTAGCTTTAACTAGATTGACGCCATTTATCACACAAACAACGAATAAAATAGCCAATGCTTCTAAAGAAATGCGTAACTGGGTTACATCTTCACAAAATGCACAAAATGCCTTCAAACTCATCAATAATATTGGTCCACCAATATTCCAGAACTTATTAAATGCTGCAATGCGTGTAGGCGATGGTATTACCCACATGTTCACACAATTTGGACCATTGTTTTCTTGGACAGGAAAAGGAATAGAAAGTATAGCTAATAAATTTAATACTTGGGCTAATAGTGCAAACACCGATAAAGGTATTGCGCAGTTTATTCAATATACTAAAACTAATTTACCAATAGTCGGTCAAATATTTGGCAATGTCTTTAGTGGTATTATCAGTTTATTCAAGGCATTTAGTGGACATTCACATACTGTAATGCAAGGAATGGCTGGAGTAACTAAAACGTTCAAAGATTGGGCGGCTAACCTCCATAATACAGAGGGATTCAAAAACTTTATAGCTTATTTAAACGAAAATGGTCCAAGAGTGTGGCAATTATTAAAAAACATTGGATCTATACTTGTTAGTTTAGTTCAAGGTATGGCACCTGTTGGCGCTATGATGTTGAAAATAACAACGGCTGTTACTGGTTGGATATCTTCCATGATGCAAGCACATCCTATGATAGGTAAAGTCGTTGGTGGTATGACTGCGTTAATTGGTACTGCGTTATTAATAGGTAAACCCTTCCTATTATTAAGAGCTGCTTTATTGGGTGCAACTGGTGCAACTAAAGTGTTTGGTGCAACTGGTGCAATTGCTGCAATTAAAACTAAACTATTAGGATTAGAAGCGAAATTAGCAAGTTTACATTTAAAATTATTCGGTAAACAAGGATTAATTGCTACTGCAGCAACAAAAGTTTGGAGTGGTGTAACTGCAACAGCAACTGGTATTGCAAGAGGATATCGTTATGCAATTGCTGCGTTAACTACTTCTCAAACATCAAATGCAATTAAGACTAAAATAGCAACAGTAGCAACTAAAATATGGACTGGTGTCACTAAAGCAGCGGCATTAGCCACTAAAGGCTTAGGTTTAGCTCTTAGATTTATGACAGGTCCTATTGGATTAGTTATTACCGCAATTGGTGCATTAGTCGCAGGTATCATTTACTTATGGAAGAATAACGAAGGTTTTAGAAAAGCTGTTATTACTATATGGAACGGTATTAAAGTTGCGGCTATATCAATTTTTTCTTTTATTAAAAAATACATTACTGCAATATGGAATGGTATTAAAGTAGTGAGTATTGCAGTTTGGAATGCTATAAAAATTGCAGTTTTAGCGATAATTCGCGGTTGGATAACTATGGTTCGCGCATATTTTGTGCTTTTAAAAACTATATTATTTGCAATATGGAATGGTATAAAAACTGCAGCTATATCGATATGGAATGGCATAAAAATTGCAGTAACTGCGATTGTTAAAGGTTTAATTATAGCAATTAGGTTTTATATCAATTCTGTAAGAACAATTGTGTCAACTGCGTTTAATTTTGCTAAAAAAGTAGCTATAACAGCGTGGACAATTTTAAAAAATACTGTCATATCCGTATCTAAAGTGCTTTGGAATGGAATACGCACTATTTTTAATGGCATTAGAAATACTATAAAAACTATTTTTAATAGCATAAAATCGTTTGCGATAACAGTTTGGACAGTTATTAAAAATAAAATAATTGCGTTGGCACGGGCGCTTTGGAATGGTGTAAAAAATGCATTCAATAGCTTACGTAATGGTGTTAAAAGTATTTTTAATGCAGTTCGAAATATAGCTGTCCAAATATGGACGACAATCAAAAATAAAGTGATTGCGTTAGCAAAAAGTTTGTGGAACGGTGTAAGAAATACTTTTAACAATTTGCGTAATGGACTTAGAAATATTATAAATAGCGTAAAGAATACGATGGTTAGTATTTGGAATACTATTAAAAACAAAGTTACTGGAATTGTTTCAAGTTTATGGAATGCAGTTAAACGAACTTTTAATAACATGGCTAATGGTCTTAAAAATATTATAGGTACAATTAAAGATCATATAACTGGAATGGTAAATGCCGTTAAATCTGGACTGAATGGTTTAATTAAAGGTTTGAACTGGGTTGGAGGTAAATTAGGACTACCTAAGATACCTAAACTTTCTACTGGTACACAAACTATTAATCGTCAAATCAAAACTACTGGCGACGGTAAACTTAAACAAGGAACTATGGCAGTAGTTGGAGATAAAGGACCTGGTAATGGTAAAGGTAGAGAAGGACGCCGAGAAATGATTCGTTATCCAAACGGTCGTACTGCTTTAACACCTACCAAAGATACAACGACATACTTACCTAAAGGGTCATCAGTTATTAATGGTGCTACTACTCAGAAAATGCTGTCTACTGGTACAATGCCACAATTCAATACTGGAACGGTTGATTTGCCACACTTTAGCTTGGGTAGTTGGGTTAAAGATAAAGCAATTGATACAGGTAAATGGGTTGGTAATTCGGCAAAGAAAGCCTACACAAAAGCAAAAGAAGCAGTTGGTGGAGGCGCTAAATGGTTAGGCGGTAAAGTAAAAGATGTCATGGATTACATGGATAATCCTGGAAAACTTTTAGATTTAGCCTTACAAGCGTTTAATGTAGATTTTTCACAATTTAAAGATGATAACCTAGTTGGTCAAATGACTAAAGCGGGTTGGAAAAAAATTAAATCTGCAGCTATTCAATGGATAAAAAGTGGAATGGAAGCCCAAGTAGGCGACGGTTCTGTATTTGATGGCTTTAGAATATTACAACCATATTCTGCGCCTCCAAAAAAACCAAATCCTAATTATCCATTTAATGGTGGTGTCCATCACGGTGTCGACTATGATACTCCGACAGGAACACCTATAAAGACACCAATGGATGGTAGAGTTCGTAAATGGTATGACAATTACGGTGGTGGTAATGCAATCACTGTAAGTAAAGGTAAAACTCATTTATGGTTCATGCACTTACAAGAACAATTGCGTAAAACGGGTGAACAAGTTAAGGCAGGACAGTTGATTGGTAAGTCTGGTAATACTGGCTCAATGACTAACTATCGACACTTGCATTTCCAAGTCAATGAAGGTGGAGAAAGTAATTCTAATTCTACTGATCCTATTCCATGGTTAAAGAAAAATGGAAAAGGTGGTTCAACTGGTAGTAAACCTGCAAAACAATGGATTCCTGAAATCAAACGTGCTGCAAAACAAATGAAAGTTAACCTTTCTGGTAGTGAGTTAAATGGTATTTTAGCGCAAATCCAGCGTGAATCAAACGGTAACGCAGGCATCACACAAGGTAATATTGGAGATATAAATAATATTAATGGTACTCCTGCTAGAGGATTACTACAATATGTTCCTAGTACATTCAAAGCATATGCAGTTAAAGGGCATAATAATATAGTTTCTGGTTATGACCAACTACTTGCTTTCTTTAATAATAGTAATTGGAGAAGAAATTTACCTTATGGACGTTCTGGCTGGGGTCCTACTGGTAGCAGACGTTTTGCTACAGGTGGATTAATAAAAAATGCTGGTTGGTATAACATTGCTGAAGCGGGTCATCCGGAGTGGGTAATCCCTACTGACCCAAGTAAACGTAATGATGCTATGAAACTATTGGCATTAGCTGCACAAGATATTCAAGGTGGTAAATCTACTACAGGCAATAAACGCCCTAATCAATTAGGGAAAGCACCTAAATCATCTAATGACGATGCAATGCTAAATAAAGTAGTAGAACAACAAGCGACACAAATTAGTCAAATGCAACAAGCCATTGATTATCTTGCACAATTAGTTGCAAGTACGATGAATATCGAACAACAACCTAAAGGCTTTAATACAGATGATGTGACTCAAGCTATGGGTAAAAAACAAAGAATAAAAGGATATAATTTAGGTATTTAGGAGGTGTAAGTTATTGAAACAAACAGCTCGTATGTTTAATGATAAATTCGATATTATGATTACTGATTTACCGTATTTGAAACTATTAGATTTTAAAGAAGAAGATGTGGAAGTTCAAACGAATAATATTGAAATGAAAGGTAAAGATGGTGTTATTTCAGGATTAAGCACATTCGGACCATTTAAATTAGTATTGAGATTCTATTTTAAAGGTCATGATTTAAATGATTACAATTTAATGAAACATAAGTTAAGAGGGCTCCTTTATAAAAGGGAGCCTTATTATATTGTTCATTCTTTTATGCCTGGTAAGAAATACGCTGTTCAATGTGAAAGTAATGCTATAACAGATGTTGGAAATAAAGCAGGAGAATTTGAAATAACTTTCAATGTAATAAAAGGATATTCAGAGTCATTGATGGATACTTTAGATGTAAATTTTTTATCGGAAAATTGGCAGTTTGAGAATGGTTTAATAACTGATAGAGATATTAAGTATCAACATAACAACAAACGATTTGAAATATGGAACGGAAGTTATGACACAATAGATCCGTTGAAACACAAATTGTTAATAAGAATAAACGTGAATGCACCAAATGGATTTAAAATGACTAACCACATGAATGGCACAACCTTTACTTATAAAGGTGCATTGAAAGATTATCAAACACTTATTTTAAACGGTGTTCATCCTATACTTGGAGACAATAGAGTGGGTATCAACACTGAGTGGGATTGGATTGAGCTAGACCCTGGATTTAATAACATAGAAATTGATGGCGTAGGAGTTAGTAACGTATCAGTCGAATTTCAATTTGATTTTATTTATAGGTAGGTGAGTAAATGAAAGAGTTAATACTAATGAATCGCAAGGGAAACTATGCAGAGATTTTAAAAGATTATGATCTATCATCATTCAAATATGAGTATGAAATAAATAATGAACGTTCTATTTCATTTACTGCCTATAAAGCTACTGGAAATGAAGATATATTCGATATGTTAGTAAATGAAAATTACATTGTGTACGAAGGACAATACTACGTTATTAAATCCACATCTCTTAAATATGATAGTCAAACAGTACTTGTTGAAATAGTAGCAAAACATATATTCATGGAATTTCAAAATCACTTTATAGATAAAGATATTGAAAATGAAGAATTAAACACTGATATGGATGAAGAAATTACTCCAAATTATACTTTAAAACAGTATTTAGAATTTGGATTCAAAAATAACGATTTAAATTTCGAATATGAAATCATAGGTGTGTTTAATAGTGTCGCCCCTGTGTCTGAATTAGGTGGTCAAAATGGTATGGAATTTATTGTGTCAGGTGCTGAATACTTCAATTATATTTATTTTGCAGACAATAAGAAAATTTATTTTTATCACCCTGAAATGTTTTATGAACGGTCAGATATACCTATCATATATCGTGGTAATTCAGATGAAATGACTGCGGATATTACAACTACTGATATGAAAACTTATATCAGAGGATTTGGTAAAAAGAAAACGAAATCTGAAACAAATAACTATAATCCAATTAAACCTCCGAATTTAAAATACTCTGGTAACTTCACGAAAGACGGTACATGGAGAACAGATGAACTTAATAATTACTATACAAAAACATTTAATTGCAAATGGGGCAATGAAACATTGACATGGGGACTAAAAAAAATGTCTCGTGGTGGAATGATTGACGTTTATTTTGATAATAAAAAAGTCGGAACATACAGTTGTTATAGTAAAACATCAAGAACTACACAAATCGTAATTGCAGACAATTTAGAAAAGGGAGAGCATACTTTTAAAGCTGTATTTAAAGGTCCAGACCCTAACGTTAAATATAAAACAAAACCTGTTATGTACGTTGGAACTGAAAAGGGTAATGTATTGAATTTAACAGCTAAATTAAAAGGCAAAGATGTCTATTATGCTTACGATGAATATAAATCGCCTAACACATATGAAACATTCGGTAAAATGACTGCCCCAACAGTTTTTGATGATACTGTGACTAGTCAAAGTGCATTGAGAGAGAAATTAATCGAGCAATTAAATGATGAACCGACAATTGAATTATCGACTAATTATTTAGGAGATACTTTTGAACGTAGGTATATAACAAATGAAGATTTAAAAGAAAATAACTTAGTTAGATTCATACACAAACCATTACATTTCAATGTAGATTTAAAAATAGTCAAATTGACTAAGTTTCATCCGTTAATGGGCCAACCTGTGGAAGTTGAATTTAGCAATGCTAAGAAAGACATCATTGATATACAAAATCAAATTGATTTAAGAATGAAACGTGCCACAAACTCAATCGCTAATGGTAATTGGAATGTTAATAAAAATGTAAAAAGTAATTATTTTACAGATGTAGTGGGGAGTGTGTTATCCGATGGCTAATGAACCAATCATATTTATGAAAGATGATAATGACGTGAATTTTTATCCACTTGTTCACATTGAAGGAATACAAGGTTGGCCAGAAAATTTAAGTGATCTAGACATAGATAGTTTGAAAGATGAAATATCTAGTGTTAGTAGTGGAATAGCTGGAATACAATCACAAATTAATATTTTACAAACTGCAATATCTAGCATACCTAATATTACTGATACTGGTTGGGTTGATATTCAACTGAAAACAGGTATTACAGCATTTACTGCATCTGAAACTCCACAGGCTCGACTTTTGTCGGTCAATGGGGTTTATTTTTTATCCTTAAGAGGTGCAGTTAAAGGTGCGACAGGGAGAGGTACTATTGCCAGTATTCCAAGTTCGATTTCATCTGAAATAAAAAATTCAATTCCATTTGCTCAAAATACAACGTTTATTAATAACTTGGCAAATTTCATAAGACTCAGAATCAAAACAAATGGAGATATTGATTTAGAAGGTTCAACTCAGAATCCAATACTCAATTCTCATTGGTTACCAATAGATATAACAATAATGCTTTAAGAATAGGAGAATGCAAATGTTGAAATTATTGAAGTCCTTAACACAAACGTTAGGGAAAGATTTCAGACAACAGATACACACTAACTTTTTAAGAATAGAAGATTTTGTGAATAATTTTAAGAATCTATTCGATTTTCATAAAAGTGATGAAATGAACGCCCACAATTCAAAACAGATTAATGATGATAAATTCGGTACAGTCAATAATGGATTGAAGGTCATAAGCAAACGGTACAGTAATTTAGTTTTATCTAAAGCTAAAAATAGTTTGCAAGAAGTAAAAGACGCTCGTGTTGATAATAGAGGAGAGGCACACTTAACATTATTTGACCGTTTATTAGCAGATAATGTCCGATTCGAAACAGATAAAAATGAAGTCATGCAAAGTGTAAAGGATGCAAAAGATAAGGTGTTAGCGCAAGAATTTGCTTTTGATATACCCAATCAATCTTGGCAATATTTAACTAACTTAAGTCCGTGGACGAACGCGGTAATGCAAAGTTTCCACTTGGACAATAGAACAGGTTTAATATACATGACACAGGCTTATGGAGAGGGATATAAATTAACTAAAATGAAATCAAACGGTCAATTTATGTCGCAAATGTTCGTTGAAGGTGGAGGTCATGGTACCCACAATGCATATAGATGGCAAGATGATAAATTTTGGATTTATTCATTTATAAAAGATGATGAAGGGTTTAATAAATTGGTGAGGTTTTCTTATAGACCTGACATTACTATCACTTATGGCGATTATGATATGGAAGAAGTTTTCACAGGTCATCCAGAGTTACCTTATATTACACCTATTATAAATGAAGAAGAACAGAAAATTTTATATAGAATCGAATACCCTAAATCTGAATGGGAAACAAGAGGTTCTATGAATTATATCGAAATTAGGAATTTATCAGATGTTGATGAACGTACTGATAAGGTTATTCACAGAATGGATATACCTATGAGATTAACGGATGGACCTGGTGGACAGCCTATGCAAGGTGTTGCATTTGGTGAAGGTGAATTATATTGGTATACAGGGGATTCAGACTCTAATATACCTAACTTTGTGACCATATTCGATTTGAAAACAGGTGAGCAAAAACTGCAAAAAACTGCTGATATTGGTAGAACAGGTAATATATTTGCCGGTAATTTCCAAGAAGCGGAAGGAATTCAACTATATTATGACAAAAGTACAGGTAAAAAAGCATTATTAGCAGGTGTAACAGTCGGTGCAGGTAATTACCGTTCACATCAAGTACATGGTATTTTTATGCGTGATGTGTATGATAAATTGACTGCGCAAGCATTACCAACATTACAATATGAAACAGGTGGAAGAACAAAAACATTGCCTGTCGAAAATTTTACAAGGTTGTCTGAAATTATTGAACCAGGAGTTTATTATTTATACACAGTAGATACTAAGAATTTAACTGATTTTCCATTACCTAAAGAAATGAGAGATGGTGGTTATTTCTTAGAAGTATCAGCTCCTAACCAAGCAGGACAAGTTAAACAAACGCTTACAAGAAATACTTACGAAAGAGATATAATGCAATTTATTCGCATTGTCTCAATTAATAAGTTTTCAGATACTGACGGAGCTACAAATTGGAATCATACTGTTTATTCTAGTGCAGGAGGAAGACGTGAATACGTACCAGATCATATCACTAATATGAATCAGTTAGGTATCATCACAAATAAAAGATGGTACTGTGATACCGCTAGGAGCAGTCAGTTGAAAGATCATCCTAATCCAGGAGTCGCTGGTTGGACTATTGATGTGGAAAATGTAAGTGAATATGTATTTAAACTTATAGTTACACGTGTTACATCTGCTACAGCCATAGAAAAGTATGAAGCTTATTTTTCAACTACTGAAAATAAACGAACGTCTCCATGGACAAAATTTACAGGTCAAACTATATAAAGGGGTATTTAAGTTATGTCAATGAATAAAATTAAAAACATACCATTAGAAACAACAGCAACATATCAAGCTCTATCAAGCTTAAACGTTCAGTTTTGGAATCAAGATACACACACAGCTATACTGCGATTTCAAATAACTAGAAATAACTATCCTTTAGCTTTAAGTGAAGAAAACGTAAAAGTTTTCGTAGCACTTGAATCAGGGGATAGTTTTTTAGTGGACGATAACTTAGAATATCTTGATGAATTGAATGGAATTGTGTCTTATACGATTACAGATGATTTTATGAAAGTGGCTACAAATGTAGTAGGTCAAGTATATGTAACCACATTAGATGGTGAAGAAACGATTGTTCAACGAAAGTTTAGTTTTGATGTTGCAAATGACCTAATTGCTAGTTTACCAGCTGAAGATAAAATCAGAGAAATTAAATACTTCTCTGATATGAGAGCAGAAGTTGCTCAAATGATGGAAAAATTAAACAATGATTTCGAACACATGAATGATTATGTGTCACAAGTTAATCAAGCTACAGAAGATGGTATTAGTAGGCTTACTGCTTTAATTGATACAAAGCAAAAAGCATATAACGATAATCATACGGCTAAAATGAAAGAGCTAAATGACAAAGGTACTCAATACTCTACAAAGTTTGATGCTGACAAGAAATATATAGATGATGCTCAAGCTCAGTTTGTTCAATCTGTTAATGGTAGTGGTGTAGTAACAACTGCACAAACAACTAACTGGCAGAAAGCTAAATTAACTAAAGATGATGGGCAAAATTTTTATGATCCGAATTTAAAAATAGATTGGAATAACACTCAACAATTAACAGATTTACCAATTGGAACGAGATATATTGTATCTCCTTTAAACGGACCATCAGGAGCCACTTCTAATAATGGTTGGTTAACTAAATATTCACGTGGGGCAATCCAAAGAATAGAATTTGCGCCTTATGACTCTAATCAATTATTTGTAAAAACATTCTATGAATCTTGGTCAGAATGGAAGAATGTTGGAATAGACCCTGCTGTAGTAGAAACAAAATTAGGTGCAACTGAAAAAGCAAATACAGCAGAATCTAATGCTAAAAGTTATACAGATCAAAAAATATCAGAAGCTAATGAAATTATATATGAAGGTTCTGCAAAAGGCGTTGGTGCTGTTATTAAATTAACTAAACCATACGATGAATTTAACGAGATGAAGATATTCGCAAGAGGACATGGTTCATCAGAATGTTATATCCGAGATACTGATTCACGAAATATTGTTATGTATTCTTTTAACATTACTGATGCAGCTGCGGATAATGGTGATATTGTAGAAACTCAAATCGTTAAAACAGATAAGCAAACTTTAACCTTTAAAAATGTAGGGGCATATAATTTACCTACATCTACAGGAACTGTAAATTCAAGTTTAGGTTTAGAAGTGTATAAAATAGTAGGAGTGAGATATCTTGCGAATATTAATAAATAAAAACAATGAAATAGTAGGCTATTCTATAGTGGGAAACTTAGATGGAGATATTGAAGTGAGTGATTCTATATTTCCATCTACTTTTAGAGACGAATATAAAGCAGGCAAATTTAAATATATAGACGATACCATCATTTTTAACAATGATTTTTATGAAGAAGAAAAACCATCAATAGAAACACCAATAAATTCTGCACCAACACAAGATTCTAAAAGTATTGATCAGTTGAAAATCATGGTTTCTAATCTTCAAAAACAATCACTTCAAGGTACCAAATTGTCTATGCAAATGGCTCAACAAAATGCAAAAGCAACTCAGAAAATTGTTGAGTTAGAAAATGAAATAAATAAATTAAAAGAAGATAAGGGAGTTGAATAATATGGAGATGTTCTTTCCTACATTTAATGATATTCAGATAACTTATAGTTGGGGTTGTTACACTAACGAAGATATTCAATGGTTTGTGACAATGGGAGCCATTGATAAAGAAGATTATGTATTAATTACAGGGGAGAAATACCCGGATGAACCACAGGCTTAGGCTTGTGGTTTTAATGTATAGAAAGCAGGTGTGGGGATGAATGATGAAACAAGAATGTCAGAAATGGAAAAAACTACAGTAGTTTCGCTATTAGTTATTGGATCAACTGCATTAGCAAGAGGCTTTTATTGGATTGTGTCATCAAAAGAACAAGCCCATGATAGTCCTTTGTATATGAGCATGCATGAAATGTTGAGCTTAACTTTTTGGGGTATCCCCTTTTTTATAGGGGGATTGTTTTTAATTATTGCAGCGATAACACTGCCTTATAGAAATATTAAACCTATATACAGAGTTTCACTTATCTTAGGTGGAATAATTTGTGCGTTATTCTTTTTCATTATCACTCTAGCTGGTATGAATAATTCACTAAATTGGTTGTCGCCTTTATTATTCTTTGTTCTTTCTGTGGGTTCTGGTGGTTACGCTTATATTGGAGTGTTGTACTATCGAAAATAAACAATTGCCACAAAGCTACTATGACGACAGAGATGCTATTCATAAACGCATAAGAGAAGTCGATGAAAAGCACACTAATAATTATAATAGTCTGTCTTTGATATTGGCAGAATTCAAACCAGTATTTACACAAATAATTGAAACAAGTAAAGAGATGAATCAAAGTCAAAAAGAACTTGCTAAAGAACAAAAAACGACAAATGAGCATTTAAGTAATCAAGGCATACGAATTAGCAATATTGAAAATGATGTTGCAAATCTTGAAGAAGATACTACTTCTTTCAAAGCATATATGAAGAAAGAAGAAGAAGACGCAAAATTAAAAGGTAAAGAAAACAAGGATTTTATATTAAAAGCATTAGGTATTTTTGTAGGCGGTGGCGGAATAGCATGGTTGATTCATCCACTTTTCGATTTTCTTAAAATAATATTTAAATAAGTCAGCCCTTATGGGTTGGCTATTTTTTATGGAGGTAATGAGATGAATAACGACAAAATAAAACAGTTAATAGCGATGATAGGTGGATTCTTAGGTGCTTTGTATCTTGCACTTAATGCATCAGGTGTTAGTGCAGAATGGATCAATCCACAAAAAGTAGATTTATGGGTCAATGTATTAAATACAGGTTTACCTATCGCTTTAACTTTCTACGGTGTGTACAAAAACACATATCTGATTAAGCCAAAAGCGAAAGTCCAAGAAGAATATTTGAAAGAAAAGGGGCTAAAATAATATGACACAAGAAACATGGAAAGGCGTACCAATTGAATTTCAATTATTGCCATATGGCACACGTCGTTCGGGTCAAAAATTAAGAAAAGGTAAACCAGAATTTTTAGTAGTTCATGATACTGGTAATCCAAATAGTACGGCACAAGATAATGTTAATTATTATAAAAATACTTTCAATATAGACATCAATCAAACAGCAAGCGCTCATATCTTTGTTGATGATAAGCACGCAATCATTTGTGTACCAACAATAGAGAAAGCGTGGCACGTACTTTACAATGCCATACAAGACAATTTATGGTACGGCGTTGACGCAAACGATGCAGCAGTTGGTGGAGAAATTAGTTATTTCATTGACAAAGCTAACCCTAAACGAGCGAAAGAACGTTCATTAAAAGCGTTAGATAACGCAGCAAGAGTATTCGCATATTTAGCAGAATACTGGAAGATTGACTATAAAACTGAAATGCCAGGACACCAAAATATTCAAGACGACAAACAAGACCCAGGCAACGCATTGGAAGCATGTGGCTATGGTCGAGATACTTCAAACTTTGATAAAGTAGTAGCAAAATACTACAAGAAAGGTGTCAAAGTAGAGCAAGTTAAGACACCAAAAACAGCTACTAAAGCAGAACAAAAAGCTAACAAAAAAGTTATGAAAGGTTATGCCACACAATCACAAGTTAACGCACGCTTGAAAGGTTATCTAAACAAGACTGTAGATAGTCCGTATAGAGTTAAATCGCGTACGTATCGTGAAAACGATATGTTACCTATGGAGGCAGGCGCAATTGACGTAGATAAGCGTTTTAATGCACAATGTGCCGACTTAATTTTAGATTATGTATTATGGTTTACTGAAAACAAAGTTAGACCATGGGGCAATGCACGTGACATGATACCAGGTCAAAACAATTTCAGTCCTTACTTTACATGGTATGCAAATACACCTAGCTTCGTACCACCTAAAGGCTCAATTGGTGTAGCAACATATGGCACGCCGTCTTTCGTAAAGTATGGGCATATTTGGATTGTTGAAAAGGCAGACCGTAACTATCAAACCGTGGTTTAAATTTAATTTTTGATTGTTTTCGACCATATTGGTATAATTATTATTAAATTACTGATATGGAGGGCTTAAAGGTGTATTATAAAGAAAGAGTAGGGCAAACAAAAGGTATCTTCACTCTAACTGAAGTTTTAAATCGTCAATATGGTTTGTTTTATTGTTCTGTTTGCGATGATTATCATGAAGCAAGATTGGAATCTTGGGCATCGAGAGGTCGCAAAAGATGTGGAAGAATGAAAACAAATCATAGGTTATATGATAGATATGAAAAAATGTTGAAACGTTGCCATGATGTGAACAATAAAAGATACGTTTATTACGGTGGTAGAGGAATAACTGTTTGTGAAAGATGGAGAAAGTCATTTGATAATTTTCTTACAGATATGGGACCGACTTTTAAAGAAGGATTAGAATTGGATAGAATAGATAATTCTAAAGGTTATAGTCCTGAAAATTGTAGATGGGTAACTCATAGCGAAAATATGTTAAATCGTAATGGCTTTAAAAATACAACTGGTTACCCAGGTGTTAGGAAGAATAGCGGCAGTGAAAAATATCATGGTAGATTTCAAAAAAATAAAAAGAACTATATAACTAAAATGTGTGATACACCAGAACAAGCCTATAAAGAATTACAAAAATTAAAACAGACCCTATAATCAGCAATGGTTATAGCAAACCCTTTTAATTCATGGGAACCCCTAACGAATAGACGAGGGCAATCATGAGCGAAGTCCTATAAAGGAAACGTGCAACGACTATCTCGAAAGAGAGTACACTCAAGCGAGTGGAAACGGAGGGCAACCCTTGTTGGTTGATGATATAGTCTATCCTATATAGAAATATATAGCAGTTCATAAGAGAACGGTATTATATTAGCGACATAATGCGAATGTATGAGGAACAGAATTGGAATGGAAATGGTAATTTAGCGCCTAAACGTCGAGTAGATAATTATTTCGGTTGTGCAGGTTTCTGGGTGCCTAACGTAAGCACTACAGTGGCGCAAAAAGTCACATCAACAGTTAAGAAAGCAGCAGCAAAAGTTGCGCCTAAAAAGACTAAGTGGGCATGGAAAGGTCGTTTCTTCCCTAATGCTAAAAAAGGTATTAGAGTTAGACGTTCTCCAAGCACTTCTGGTGCAACGGTTGATGTCAATTCGTGGTTGTTTGATAAAGATGATTGGGTAGATTTCGACCAAATCATCAAAGCAAATGGCTATTGGTGGGTACGCTTTAAATATCCAACAAACCCTAGTGCAGGTTACTTCTATTGTGCAGTATGTAAAATCACTGATAAGAAAGAACGTATCAAACATGAAAAGGATATGTTTGGCACAGTTAAATGGAAATAAATATGTTACAATAAAATTACCACGAAATCATATTACAAGGGTAGACATCGCCATGTGTCTGCCCTGTTTTTTTTATGGTATAATATATACGAGGAAACAGTACATTCGTACTGGCATACTATCATTTGATATGTATGTTTTATTATGCGCAGAGGACTTACTTGCGTTTAGCAGTAAGAAGCTGACTGCGCCGTATTGATTCAAACCACCCACACATGTCACTGGGTGGTTAATTTTTTATGTAATTATGTCTTTTTAGAAGTAGTTAAGTTCATAAAATGAGAAATAATTTCCTTATTTCGTTGCAATATTGCTACAGATAGTATTACAATATATGTACAGTATAAAACTAAATAGGAGAGAAGTGAGTAGTATGGCGACGATAAGTTTCACTACTGAGTATAAATTTACCGCTAAAACTGCACCAAAGCTTTTAAATGCTATTGAACAACAAGAAAATAAAAAAAACTATCATTATAATGCCAAAACAATTAGAGCCGTAAACGATTCGAGAAAAATAGATTCAATATTAGAGAATTTTAAGGATAAATGAGTTTAGAAGTTATAGCATTGGCTGATTTGTTAGAAAATGAAAAATATGATGAATCAGTAGTTCAGAATATATTAGATACTTTTAAATCTATTAGATTTACTGGAAGTCAAGAAGCTCACGATGTAGAAGATTTCTTAAAAAGAAATGCTATATTGTTTAATAAAACTGGCGTGGCTAGTACGCATTTGATTTTTAGTGAATACAAAAATAAGCCAATTTTAGTAGCTTATTTTACGATAGCTAATAAAGATTTATATATATCTAAAAGAAACATGGCTAAATTGTCAAAAGGATTACAAAGGAAAATAAAACAAAGAGCTCAGTTTTTAGAGGAGAGTTCTGTGTATAAACTTAATTCATTTTTGATTGGTCAGTTAGGTAAAAATTATGATGATAATGCATTAAAAGCAAGTACGATTAATGGTTTTGATATACTAAATAGCGCATTTGAAAATGCATTGTTAGCGCAAAAAATAGCTGGTGGATCTTTCATATGGATAGAGTACGAAGATACAGAAAAGTTAAGACATATATATGAAACTTATGGTTTTTCTGAGATTCCTGATTATGTTTCGCCCAACAATTTAAAATTGGCAATAAAACAATTGAAACCTATAAATTGATATTTCCAATTTGGACACCCACCAGTTGGTGGGTGTTTTTATTTTATGTTATCATAGTATCAGGGTTAAATACTTAATATCATTATAAAAAGATTCACACTAGCCATCCTTCGGGATGGTTTTTTTGTTATAATAAAGTAGTTATCTTGGTGGAGGACATTAAACCGTATCTTAATCGATGCGGTTATTTTTATAGATAATATGATTCAGAAATAATTAAAGTGGGTACAATAAAGTTGGGAGAACTATGTAATGCCGCTACTAAATAGGTGAGTAAAGAAATACTTACCTATTTCTTTGTTTTATGCTATAGTGTATCCAGGTATATATATACCTTTAATTATCAATAGTTCCCTATTTTAAGTTACTTTTTTCTTAGGTCTCCCAATCCTTAGAAAAATCCCTAAACCACCTTTCGAGGTGGTTTAATAGTTGTTTTCTAGTAATGTACTAGCAGTAATATTATATAAAATCCCACCTAAATGAATAGGTGGGTTGTTTTTATTGATACCACTTTTGATACCATTTTATGTTAATTCGTGTGATTTTTAATAAATTCAATTTTCAAAAACGCCTTTACAACAGTCTTTTTGAGTCGTGATATTTTATTGATACCACCTTTATATTACCCTATGGAAGATATGGCTTATACAAACATTGCCCATAGCGTGTTAGGTCATTTTTAAAATAAAATAATATTTTCAGCATTTAGATTATATGTCTAAATGCTTTTTTTATTTATCAAGAATTAAAATTCATTCAATTACTATTGTAAATTTACTAGGAGCATTATATAATCAAATGGTACTGATAATCATTTTCAATGGAGGAAAATTATGAAAAAATTATTGTTTCCGTTAATAGCTTTAATGCTTATATTGGCTGCATGTGGAAATCAATCAGATAGTGGTTCAAATAAGGATAAAAAAGCCGAGACAAAATCATATAAATTAGATAATGGGAAGAAAATCGATATCCCGAAAGATCCCCAACGCATAGCTGTTGTTGCTCCGACATATGCTGGTGGTATTAAATATCTTGGTGGGAAAATTGTTGCTGTGAATGAACAAGTAGATAGCAGTAAATTGTTGAAAGATAAGTTTAAAGGCGTAGAAAAAATTGGTGAAAATGATGTTGAAAAAGTAGCGAAATCGAAACCAGATTTAATCGTAGTTTATTCAACTGACAAGAATATCAAAAAATATCAAAAAATTGCGCCAACCGTTGTTTACGACTATGGAAAACATAAATATTTAGATCAACAAAGAGAGCTCGGTAAATTATTGGGTAAAGAAGATAAAGTGAAATCTTGGGAAGATAAGTGGAAGTCAGAAACTAAAAAAGATGGAGAGGAAATCAAAGCCAAAATTGGTGAAGATGCCACAGTATCTATATTTGATGAATTTGACAAAAAACTATACAGCTATGGGCCAAACTGGGGTCGTGGTGGAGAAGTCATTTATCAGGCATTTGGACTTAAAATTCCAGACAAACTCAACGATTTAGTTAAAAAAGAAGGTTGGGCTGAAGTGAAACAAGAAAAAGTTGCAGATTATGCTGGTGACTACATTGTTTCAACAAGCGAAGGCAAAGCTAAACCAGCTTATGAGAAGACGGAATTATGGAACAATATACCTGCTGTGAAAAATGATAATGTCATCCAGGTACAAGCAGAGACATATTGGTATAACGATCCATATACACTTGAATACATGAGAAAAGACTTAAAAGAGAAATTTTTAAATAAATAAAAAGAAAACATCAGTACAAACACGCCAAAAGAAACTGAGACAAAAATAGATGTCACAGATTCTATTTCGATGGGGTGAGACTATGAAAACTCTGATAGAAAAATTGTTTTCTGTCCCACTCCCATATTGAATTTGGTAAAGCAATAGGCATATGAAATTATGAGAATGATCATGATTTCATATGTCTATTTTTAATTTATAATTTTAAAAAATAATGAAGTTTTAACGACCTAGCTTTTAGCGGAAAAGAGTACATTAATTATTGTAAACTTTTTATTTATATAAGTTTACAATCGTGATATAATGCTTTCATCAAGGAGGTTTAAGCATGACTACAAAACATTTAGTATATACAGCATTGATGACAGCTATTATTGCCGTTATGGGGTTTGTACCCGCAATTCCACTACCTATTATGCCGGTACCAATTGTATTACAAAATATAGGAATCTTTTTAGCGGCAATTTTATTAGGACGTAAATATGGTACGTTAAGTGTTATAGTATTGTTATTACTTGTTGCAGCAGGTCTACCATTATTATCAGGTGGCCGTGGTGGTATTGGTGTATTTGCAGGACCATCAGCAGGTTTCTTATTTATGTATCCAGTTGTTACATATCTAATAGGGTTAGTGAGAGACATTTATGTTAATAAAATTAATTTTATTGTATTATTAGGTACAACTATTGTGATTGGGGTTCTACTCTTAGATATCGTAGGTACCATAATCATGGGTCTTATGACTAATTTACCAATTTCAAAATCAATCATGTTATCATTTGTCTTTATGCCTGGTGATATCGTGAAAGCAGTTATAGCTAGTTTAATTGGTAATATCATGTTGAATCACAGTCGATTTAAGCAATTATTAAAATAAAAGGTTAGGTGACTAAATAATGGTCGTTTCAATGAGTGACATTTTTCAAGAAGGTACAATTTACAGTGACGATCAGAGAAAGACTATTTATTTAACGCCTAACGAGCCTTTAGTATATGATACAAATAAGTGGATATATAAGACCATGCCAACACTAGAAACTTGGAAAGTAGATCAATCAGCTCAGTTAAGTATGCATCATAATCAAGGTTCATCACATCTTGCATTTACTTTTCCAGAAAATATCTCACTATCAGCAGAATGGTTACATGAAATCGAAACATTGGAATTTGAATTAGGCTTAATGGAACTCTATGCGATAGAAGCAAGTGAAATTAATGCTATTGAATATCATGATTTGCATATTGCTTTTGTAACTAAGCATACACTTGAAGATTATATAGCTGTACATCGTTTGTTTGCGCAACCTTATGGGCAAGCTTATGTTGAACAAAGTGTACAAGTGATTCGCGACCAATTTGAATCAGAACAAAAACATAGAGTAATTGCATATAAAGAAGAAACGCCTGTGGGTATTATGGATTTAATCATTGGGCGCCATACTGCTGAAATAGATGCTTTTGGCGTTGTACATGAATATCAGAAACAAGGCATTGGTAGTGCCATGCAAGCATTTGTAGCAACTTCTGTTAAAGATAAGACAATCATTTTGCTTGCAGATGGTGAAGATAGTGCCAAAGATATGTATGTGAAACAAGGATATACATTTATTAGTTATTGCTATCAAATACTTAAAGAAAATATATAAAGCGGAGTCGTGGTTGAATATCAAACAACCATTACTCCGCTATTTTTATACGTTCAGGATGGCTATAGATATTAAAGTTACCATCTCTAATGAAGCCAATTGCTGTAATATTTAAATCCTGTGCAAGTGTAATTGCTAAAGTGGTAGGTGCAGATTTGGAAAGAATAACACCAACACCAATTTTAGCTGCTTTAATCAGTATTTCTGAAGAGATACGACCACTGAAAATTAGCACTTTATTTCGTACAGGAATATGACGTTCGATACAGTATCCATATAATTTGTCTAAGGCATTGTGACGTCCTATGTCTTGACGATGTTCGAAAAATGTATCGCCATCACTGATAGCTGCATTATGTAGACCACCTGTTTGTTTGAAAACTGCACTTGCGCTTTGAAGTCGAGTCATCATATTAAGTACCTGAGTTGGATTTAAGATGATTTTTGACATGGATGTTTTAGCGATTGCAGCATCATTTTGAAAATAAAATTCTCTACTTTTACCACAACAAGACGCAATCATACGCTTTGTTGAATATTCGAAACGTTCACCTAATGATTTGGTTAATTCCACGTGAGCGAATCCTTTACTATCATCAATTTGAATGGATTTTAAATCTTCTCTCTTTAATATGGCACCTTCTGAGGCTAAAAATCCTAATGTTAGTTCTTCAAGGTGATTTGGGCTGCAAATAACTGTTGCAAATTCTTCACCGTTGACCATGATTGTTAGAGGGAATTCTGTAACATAGTGGTCCTTTTTTTCAATCAATTTGCCATTTTCATAGCGAATAATTGGTTGGTTTGTTAATACATCGTCCTGCATACTTACACCTCATTTCAAGTTCACTGTCTATTTTAGCGTATTTTGACTTTTAAAAAAAAGAATCAGTTTGATTGAGGATAATCTGTAGCTACATAATAAATGTGCAAAATATATGTATTGATAATTGATTTTAGTAAAATAGATAAGTAAACTTAAGGTAAACAAATTATGGAAGAGGTGGCAAGTACATTGGCAAGTATTAGAGATATAGCACGACAAGCCAAAGTCAGTCCTGGAACTGTTTCTCGTGTATTAAATAACGATCCTACATTATCAGTAGCAGATGAGACGAGACAGCGTATTCATCATATTGCAGCTGAACTAAAATATCAAAAAACTACTCGAAAAAATAAAAGTATTCAAATTATTACATATGCATCACGTGCAAAAGAGATGTCAGATCCATATTATAGAGAAATTCGATTAGCTATTGAAGCGGAAGTAAAACGATTGAATTTATCATTGAAACGTACGATTCGTATCGATGGTCAACATGATGACATCGTTGATGCAAAGAAAGTTGAAAAAGCTGGTGCTATCATTGTAATAGGCAATTTTTCTATTAAAGCATTAAAGCATCTGAAATCACATAATGCGAATATGGTAGTCATTAATAATCCTCAAGCGCCTAAATCTATCGATGCAGTATATTCAGATTTAAGTTATGCGATGACACATTTACTTGATTTAATAAAAGAACAAGGATTGACTGATATCGCATATGTAGGTGGGAATCATACGATTAGAGAGCTAGATGGTACGACAACTTCACAAGCAACAGATGTTAGATATCAAGCATATCAAGATTGGTGTGCAACGCATGATATACAACCAATTACTTTGCTTAATGGATGGAAGAAAGAACATGGAGAAGCAGCGTTGAATCATTTTTTTACTGAATTCGATAGCCTGCCACAAGTATTTATAGCAGGTAATGACATGATTGCTATTGGTATATTACAACAGCTACAGGACAAGAAAATTGATGTGCCAAATGATGTAAAGTTAATTAGTTTCAATGATTCAGAAGTGATTCAATATGTGGTGCCTTCGATGAGTAGTGTACATATTCCCGTTGATGAATTTGGTAGAACTGCTGTAAGGATGGCAGAGGAGCGTATTAACAATACAAGACAGAATGCGATACATGTTGTAGTTGAAGCACAATTGAAAATGCGCAATACGTTTAAGTTTTAGATATTGTATGTTGACAAAACATTAAGTAAACAAGTAAACTTTTATTAAGTTTACTAATATTATTTATGATGATGGCATGTTTAAAAAAAGGAGTGGTGAGCAATGTTACAGTCAATGCATGAAAAATTCGAAAAATTATTTAACGAAGCTGCAGATGTGAGTGCGTTTGCACCGGGACGTATCAATTTGATTGGCGAACATACAGATTATAATGGTGGTTATGTATTTCCAGCGGCGATAGAACTGGGTACGTATGGATTAGCATCAAGAAGAGAGGATAAACAAATCCAATTGTATTCAAATAATTTTGAATCACAAGGCATTGTATCTTTTTCATTAGATGAATTAGTATTTGATGCATCACACGATTGGGCAAATTATCCTAAAGGTGTGATTAAATATCTATCGGAACAGTTTAAGACGATTAACCATGGATTTAATATTTTAATAGAAGGTAATATACCTAATGGTGCGAGCCTTTCGTCTTCAGCTTCCATTGAATTATTAACAGGTTGGCTCATTAAAGCGCTATTTGATTTAGATTTAGAGCGCTTAGAGCTTATCAAAATTGGGCAACGCGTTGAGAATCATTTTATGGGTGTTAATTCTGGTATTATGGATCAATTTATTATTGGTTTGGGTAAAGCGGAGCAAGCGATTTTACTTGATACTGCGACACTTGAATACCAATATGTACCTGCGGAATTTGGTGATTATGTTATTTCTATAATGAATACCAATAAACGTCGATCATTAACTGAAAGTAAATATAATGAACGACGTGCGGAGTGTGAATCTGCATTGGCACAATTACAACAGACACTTGATATAGCAACATTGGGTGATTTAACTCCGGAACAATTCGAGACGCACAAGCATCTAATTAAAGATGATATTGAAAGACGTAGAGCAAAACATGCCGTATTGGAAAATGAAAGAACTAAGTTGGCCTATACAGCATTGTCAGAGAATGACTTTGTTCAATTTGGTGCATTGCTCAATGCTTCCCATGCATCATTAAAAGATGATTATGAAGTGACTGGTATAGAATTGGATACATTAGCAGAAACAGCGCAACAAGTAGAGGGCGTATTAGGGGCTCGAATGACAGGTGCAGGCTTTGCTGGTTGTGCCATTGCTTTAGTGCATAAAAACAATATTCCACAGTTAGAAGAAACAGTTTCACGTATTTATACCGAACGCATTGGATATGCACCATCATTTTATCATGTAGGTATAAGCGATGGCGTTAAATCGCTGTAAGTATGTCTAAAATAAAGTAGAGGAAGGATTGTTTATATGTCTGTATTAGTATTAGGTGGCGCGGGTTATATAGGTAGTCATGCGGTAGATCAGTTAATTAGCAGAGGATATGACGTTGTTGTCGTTGATAATTTGGGTACAGGTCACAGAGAAGCAGTGCATAAAGATGCACGTTTTTACGAAGGAGATATTCGCGACAAAACATTCTTAAACCAAGTATTTACAGATGAGTCTATTGAAGGTGTGTTCCATTTCTGTGCTTATTCATTAGTTGGAGAATCAGTTGAAAAGCCATTAGCTTATTTTAATAACAATGTTCACGGACTACAAGTATTATTAGAAGTTATGTATGAGCATCAAGTTCAACATATTATTTTCTCTTCTACAGCTGCTGTATATGGAGAACCTGATACAGTGCCAATTACTGAAGATGATTCTAAGACACCAACTAGTCCTTATGGTGAAAGTAAGTTGATTATGGAAAAAATGATGCACTGGAGTCATAATGCTTATGGTGTAAATTACGCTGCGTTACGCTACTTTAATGTAGCGGGGGCGAAAGAAGATGGCACGATAGGAGAAGACCATAGACCAGAAACGCATTTAGTACCGATTGTATTACAAGTTGCATTGGGTCAACGAGAGGCGTTAACAATATTCGGCGATGATTACGATACTGAAGATGGTTCATGTATTCGAGATTATTTACATGTTGTAGATTTGATTGATGCCCACATTTTAGCGTATCAATATTTACAAAAAGGTGGAGAATCTGGGGCCTTTAATTTAGGAAGTAGCCAAGGATATTCAGTATTTGAAATACTAGAGGCAGCACGAAAAGTTACTGGAAAACCAATTGAGGCAAAGGTAGGACCGAGAAGAGCAGGTGATCCAAGTAAGTTAGTGGCATCGAGCAAAAAGGCACAAACATTATTAGGCTGGAAGCCACAACATGATAATATACATGATATTATCGCTTCTGCTTGGCAATGGCATCACCAACATCCAAATGGTTATCAAGATAATGGAGAGGTGTAACATATGTTATTAAATCAACATTTAGTAGAAGCATTCGTATCACAAGCAATTGTGTATGGTGATTATGAAGCGGATGATGCCATATATATACAAAACCAATTATTGCGTATGCTTAATGCGAAGGGGATAGATACATCAAGTGCCTCACCATTAAGTCAGGATGTCACAGCGAATGACATTGCACAACATTGGATTGCTCAGGCAATAGAAGCACAGTGCATAGATGATGCTTTATATATGAAAGAAATCGTTGAAGCACAAATTTTAGATTTAATTACACCAAGACCATCTACACTTAATCGTAAATTTAAGGATGCTTATCAACAATCACCACAAGCTGCTACCGACTATTTTTATGACATAGCTAAACGAAACCACTACGTTAAGGAAGATGCCATAGCAAATAATATCAATTATGAAGTAGCGACAGAGTACGGTGACATTGAAATTACGATTAATTTATCGAATCCTGAAAAAGACGCTAAGCAGATTGCAGCAGCTAAAGCGGCACCAGCAACAGATTATCCGATGTGTGCACTTTGTCTTGAAAATGAGGGCTTTAAGGGCTCAGTAACACAAGCAGCGCGTACGAATCATAGAGTTGTGCGTTTAAATTTAGGTGACCAGACATGGGGTTTTCAATATTCACCTTATGCCTATTTTCCAGAACATAGTATAGTCTTGTCGGAACAACATACATCAATGCAAATTAATAAGCAGACATTTATCAACTTACTTGATTTTATAGAACAGTTTCCACACTATTTCATTGGTTCCAATGCAGATATACCATTAGTTGGAGGATCTATACTTTCTCATAACCATTATCAAAGTGGTAAACATATTTTCCCGATGGATAATGCTGCGGAAATTGAACGTTTCAGAATAAAAGCATTTCCGGATATTCAAGCTAGTACCTTAAACTGGCCAATGAGTGTGATTCGATTGAAAGGTAAAGACCGTGAGATACTTATAAATGCTGCTACGCATGTGATGAATACCTGGAATGCGTATTCAGATGATGCAGTTCATATCAAAGCATATAGTGATGAAGGTGAACGCCATCATACGGTTACACCAATAGCGAGATATAGAGCAGATAACTATGAATTAGATATTGTATTAAGAGATAATCAAACATCTGACACTTATCCTGATGGCATCTTCCATCCTCATAAAGATGTGCAACATATTAAAAAAGAAAATATTGGTTTGATTGAAGTCATGGGAACGGCAATATTACCAGGACGATTGAAAGATGAATTGCAACAAGTTAAAGCGTATCTTTTAGGGAAACGAGATATAGATTTAGGTCAACATCAAACATGGGCAGATGAGATGGCACAAGTGCATGAGTTTGATCAGCATAATGTTGATGAAATTGTAGATAAAGCAGTTGGCGATAAATTCAAGCGTGTTTTAGAAGATGCAGGTGTATTTAAAAATACAGAACAAGGGCAACAAGCATTTAAGCGTTTCATAGATTCCTTATAAATATTTGATGAAATTTTGGCATGAAATTCAAAAATAGAGCAGTGTGTGAAGGCAGATATGGTTATTTGTTTTCACATTTCTGCTCTTTTATTTTTAATTTGACAGGCATATAATGGGGGAAAAGGAGTGACTATTTTGAAGAATAAATTTAAACATGTCATTATTACGATTTTAGCTAGTTGTCTTGTATTAGCAGGATGTTCAAATGGAGGAAACGGACAAGATAAAAATTCAAAATCCAAAAATGAAGATACTAACAAACAAGAATTACAAGTTTCAGCTGCGGCAAGCCTTACTGACGTATCTAAAGAATTAGAAAAAGCATTTAAAGCAGAGCATAAAAATGTAGACATTTCATTTAATTATGGTGGGTCTGGAGCGTTGAGACAACAAATTGAAAAAGGTGCACCTGTTGATGTGTTTATGTCAGCTAATACCAAAGATGTTGATGGATTAGTCGATAAAGATAAAGCACAAAATACATATGATTACGCGAAAAATAAATTAGTACTTATTGGTGAAAAAGGCACGGATTATAAATCAGTATCAGATATTAAAGATGATGATAAGTTAGCAATTGGCGAAGCGAAATCTGTACCAGCAGGGAAATACGCAGAGCAATATTTAAAAGATAATAAGTTATTCGATAAAGTTAAACCGAATTTAGTTTATGCTAAAGATGTTCGTCAAGTGTTGAATTATGTTGAAAAAGGAAATGCACAATTAGGGTATGTATACAAAACAGATTTGTATCAATCACAACAAAATGGTGACAGTAAAGTAGAAGAAATAAACACAGCAGATTTGAAAAAACCAATCATTTATAAATCTGCTACTACTTCCGATAAGAAGGTCGCAAAAGAATGGATTGATTTCTTAAAGACAGATAAAGCTAAGGAAATATTGAAAAAATATAAATTTGACGCATAGGAGGATTGATGATGCCAGATATAACACCATTTTGGATTTCACTTAAAGTAGCAAGTATAAGTACCGTTATCGTTGCTTTAGTCGGCATAATCATCTCAAAAGGGTTATATCAACGACGCGGCATTATAGCAAGAATTTTAGAAAGTATGATTATACTTCCTATTGTATTACCACCTACAGTTATGGGTTTTATATTATTAATTATTTTTTCACCTCGAAGCATTATTGGAGAATTTTTTAATAATGTGCTGCACTTACCAGTTGTATTTACGTTAACTGGGGCGGTTATTGCTTCAGTCATTGTAAGTCTTCCATTAATGTATCAACATACGGTACAGGGATTTCGTAGTATCGATCATAAAATGCTCAATACTGCTAGGACAATGGGAGCCAGTGAAAACAAAATATTTTTCAAGCTCATTTTACCTTTAGCAAAGCGTCCCATCTTATCTGGTATTATGATGAGTTTTGCGCGTGCAATTGGAGAATTTGGTGCGACATTGATGGTTGCAGGTTATATTCCAAATAAAACTAATACATTACCTTTAGAAATCTACTTTTTAGTAGAACAAGGTAAAGAAAATCAAGCATGGCTTTGGGTACTTGTGCTTGTAGCATTTGCGATTACTGTTATTGGAACAATAAATGTATTAAATAGAGATCGATATCGGGAGGTGGATTAATTGTTACAAATACATATATCACACCTTCTAAATAATAATTTGTTGCAAATTAATATCGAAGATGAATTGCCTAAAATCTACGCGATTAAAGGTTCGTCTGGTATTGGGAAAACGACACTATTAAATATTATTGCTGGCTTGAAGTCAGCAGATAAGGCTTTCGTACAACTTAAAGAACGCATTATTTTAGATTCAGAGCATGAAATTGATGTGAAAATCCAAAAACGTAATATCGGATATTTGTTTCAGGATTATCAACTTTTTCCTAATATGGACGTATTTCATAATATTACTTTTATGGCAGAGCCATCTGAACATATTGACAGTTTGATGAAACAATTGAATATCAGTCATTTGAAAACGCAATATCCAATAAGGTTGTCTGGCGGTGAAGCACAACGAGTTGCACTAGCTAGAACGCTCAGTACAAGACCAGATTTAGTATTATTAGATGAACCTTTCTCTAGCTTGGATGATGCTACTAAAGAAGAAAGTATGTCACTTGTTCGAAGTATTTTTGATAAATGGCAAATTCCGATTATTTTTGTGACACACTCCAACTACGAAGCAACATCACTTGCGCATGAGGTTATACATTTAACATAGTTGTTCGTCATGACATTAAATAATCTAGCATTACGATAAATGATATTAAGGAGACTAGATGATGAAAATTGAATTTCTAGGGACTGCAGGTGGTATACCTTCGTTATATAAAACGTTGTCGCAACATGAAGATAGTATTCATAGAACTGGACCCGCGATTTATATTCATGATTTGCAGTTATTATTAGACACCTCTGAGGATATCTTTTATCAATTGCGTCGCTCAAAAATTACTGATGTAAAAATTGGTTTATATTCACATTGGCACCCTGATCATACGATGGGAATAAGGGTTTGGCAAACACTGAATTATGATTTTATTAATAAAGAACCAACATCAAAAAAATCAAAAATCTATATCACAAAACAGCAGATGGCAAATTTTAAGCAATACTTTGGACATTGGGATCACTTAAATTATTTAAGTTCATTGGGTGTCGTTGAATATGAAGTCGTTACTAATGATGCTCAGATTACAATAGGGGACACTTCTATAGAATATATTCAATTGGCTGAATCAATTGCCTTTGGTTTTTATATAGTTACACCTACACAACGAATTTTAATTATTCCAGATGAAATTAAGAATTATAGACCTATTGATAAAGTGAAAAATGTAGATATTGCCATATTGCCGTTTGGAAGCAATGAAGTAAATCCGGTAACGGGTGCGCGAATACATGAAGCGGGAATGCTTTCGGAGTTAGGGGAGACACGTTTTGATGAAAGTGTTACTATCACACGTGCGATCAATGCAACACATACCTATTTTACACACATAGAAGCTACTGAAGGTTTAAATGAAGCGCATATTGCATTACTTGAACAACAATTAAGTCAAAGTGGGCTCAATTGTACCATCGCATTTGATGGATTGAAAATTCAAACATGAGAATAATTGAAGCTGACGTCATTTTAATTCGATAATATACAAATAAGCCAAAAGCAGATGGTTATCCATTTACTTTTGGCTTATTTGTTGTGTCTTAATCTTCTATTTGATTTGGGATAGGGAAGTAATCAAATATCTCACTTGAATGAATGGCTTCAGACAAAGTAGAAAGCCACGCATAATAGATTTTAGAATGGTCTATTTGCTCTAATATTTCTTTAGTTTCTTCAATGATTTCTGGAGATGCATCATCTGAAGTTAAAATAGGTATCAGCAATTTTTCAGCACGCTGTATAGCAGCCAAATTGAGTTTGATTTCACGATTCCATTTTTGTGAGAAGAAATTCCCGAAGAATGTAAAGAAGTCTTTTTCAGCAGTAAAATGTTGTTTTCTACTACCACGAATAAATTGTTGCTTCACACCATCAAATTCTTGTAATTTTTTCACGCCGGCGCTCATGCTTGGTTTACTCATTTGAAGCTCACTACGCATTTCATCTAAGGTCATGCTCTTTTGTTCAAATACCATCGTGCCATACAAGTTGCCCACGCTACGATTCACACCATAGAGATCCATTGTTTCGCCAATTGAGTTGATAACGATATCCTTTGCTTGTTCTAACTGTTGTTGATAGTGCTTTATGCGTGTCATGTGTTCACCTCTAAATTTTATTTGATTAATTGTACCACGAACATGATTCAATTGGATATATTTTATAATTTAATCAGGCTGGCATTATTATTAGAATGACTATCAATTTATATGTGATTATAATAAGGGAATTCGCTAATTTTCAAATTCTTCATCTCAAAAGATTGAGTCCTAAAGTGGCAAGTTTTATAATGGAAATAATGAAGTAGAGAGAGGGAAATGTGTGTGACTCAAGATCGGTATTCTAGACAGATGTTATTCAAACAAATCGGGCCAACAGGACAATGTAACATCAGCAAAGCACATGTACTCATAGTTGGCATGGGTGCATTAGGTACACACCTCGCAGAAAGTCTTACACGTTCAGGTATAGGCACATTAACGATTGTTGACAGAGACTATATTGAATATAGCAACTTACAGAGGCAAACATTATTCACAGAAGCAGATGCTGATGCAGCATTGCCTAAAGTAGTTGCAGCTGAAAAAATGCTGCTTGCAATACGTGGTGATATAACATTACATAGTCATATCGCCCATGTCGATCGAGCATTTTTAGAAGATAAATGTAAAGATGTCACTATTATTTTAGATGCAACTGATAACTTTGAAACTAGACAATTACTCAATGATTTTGCATATCAACACAAGATACCATGGATTTATGGTGGCGTCGTACAAAGTACTTATATCGAAGCAGCGTTCATACCAGGACAAACACCCTGTTTCAACTGCCTAGTACCTCAATTACCAGTGATAAATATGACGTGTGATACGGTTGGTGTGATTCAACCTGCAGTTACAATGACTACAAGTTTGCAAGCTAGAGATGTTTTGAAAATGATCACGGGTAAAGCAATTCCCACAAAACTGACCTATGGCGATATATGGGAAGGTACACATATGAGTTTTGGATTTAGTCGTTTGAAGAGGGATACATGTCCAACATGTGGTAAGCAACCAACCTATCCGTATTTAAATAAAGCCGATAATCAATATGCTAGTTTGTGTGGAAGAGATACGGTTCAGTATGTAAATCCTAATATTTCCCAGGAAATGCTCCAAACATTTTTAGAACAACATGATATTGCATATAATAGAAATCCTTATATTTTACAATTTCGCTATAATGGTTATCGCATTGTCAGTTTTAAAAGTGGGCGTATGCTTATTCATGGCACAACACGTCCACAAGAAGCAATTCATTTAATAAATCAACTTTTTGGATAAAAGGGGGATGGATATGGCGCATACAAATGTTAAGTTAGAAAGAGAGATTCAATGTGCGGTGTTGACAGTATCAGATACAAGGAATTATGAGGCAGATAAAGGTGGTAAGTTAGTCATAGAATTACTAACTGATTTGAATGTTTCAATTAAGCCTGAGCATTATTGTATTGTAAAAGATGATCAAGATGCGATTCGCAAACAATTACTACAATGGCTAGATGATGATATAGATGTAATTATAACTACAGGCGGTACTGGCATCGCGCAAAGAGATGTGACTATCGAGGCAGTTTCATCATTAATTACGAAAGAGATTGAAGGGTTTGGTGAACTGTTTAGGTATCTGAGTTATACAGAAGATGTTGGAACACGTGCATTATTATCGAGGGCAATTGCAGGTACTGTAGGTGAGCAATTGATTTTCAGTGTGCCGGGTTCAACAGGGGCTGTTAAATTAGCAGTGAACAAGTTAATTAAACCTGAATTAAATCATTTAGTGAATGAAATAACTAAATAAATGTTATGTTAAAATAAATGGCATTTGTATGTCACGTGTCTATAATTGAAGATAATAAAAAGAGAATGGAACAGAAATCATATTTCCTAATAGTGATTTCGTAGTCCCACTCCCTTAAGGGTGATTTGAATTGTAAAAGAATCTGAGACATCTATTTTGATCTTAGTCTTGTTATAAACACATGTGAGTTAGTAATTTATGTTACTACTTACGTTGATAATCACCTGACTTACCACCTGATTTAGAAATCAAATAGGTCTCACCTATTACCATTCCTTTATCTAGTGCCTTAGTCATATCGTATACAGTCAAAGCGACAGTAGTGGCGGCAGTTAGTGCTTCCATTTCAACACCAGTCTTACCTGTAGTAGTAACGCTAGCTTCAATATTTAAGGTGAACGATTGTTCATTTTCTTGCCATGAGAATGCTACGTCAATACCTGTAAGCGGTAATGGATGACACATTGGGATAATATCTGAAGTATTTTTAGCTGCCATAATACCTGCGATTTGGGCAGTATTGAGCACATTACCTTTTTTATTTGTATGATCAACAATTTGTTGATATATATCTGGGTTTACAGTAATACTTGAGTGCGCGATAGCAGTACGTTTGGTAATATTTTTTTCAGATACATCTACCATCTGTGCATTGCCTTGTGCATTAATATGTGTAAAATCAGTCAAAATATCCCTCCTAATCGTTTTCTAGTATATCACGAAATCCAATTATGTAAGGAGCAGATTTATATGCCAGTAGAGAAAAGAAACCCAATACCAGTAAGTGAAGCAATTGAACGTGTGGTTAAACAACAAATTTTCACAAATACGATTGAAGTTTCGTTAGATGAAAGTATTAATCACATTTTAGCAGAAGACGTTGTAGCAACGTATGAAATTCCTAGGTTTAATAAATCACCTTACGATGGTTTCGCTATACGCAGTAAAGATACTAAAGGGGCAAATGGACAAAATCGTATTGCCTTTAATGTTATAGATCATATCGGGGCAGGGTCTGTATCAGATAAGATTGTAGGTCCTTTTGAAGCAGTGCGTATTATGACTGGAGCGGCAATGCCAGAAGGGGCAGATGCAGTTGTAATGCTAGAACAAACGACGGAACAACCGCAAAGTTTCACAATTAGAAAGTCATTTGAACCTAATGAAAATGTGTCGTTAAAAGGTGAAGAAACTGAAGTGGGAGATGTCGTGTTACGTAAAGGCCAATCTATTAATGCCGGTGCCATTGCGGTATTAGCGACTTATGGCTATGCAAAAGTTAAGGTCACACAAAAGCCTACGATAGGTGTTATTGCAACTGGTAGCGAACTCTTAGATGTGTCGGATGAATTAGAACCTGGCAAGATTAGAAATTCTAATGGTCCCATGATAACTGCACTTTCCAAAAAATTAGACTTAACTGCTGTAGCATATCAAATACAAAAAGATGACTTAGAGAGCAGTATCCAAGTCGTTAAAGAAGCTATGAGCCAACATGATATTGTCATTACAACAGGTGGCGTGTCAGTTGGAGATTTTGATTATTTACCACAAATTTATGAGGCGCTAAATGCAGAAGTATTATTCAATAAAATTGCGATGCGTCCTGGAAGTGTTACTACAGTAGCTGTTGCTGAGGGCAAATATTTATTTGGTTTATCAGGTAATCCATCGGCGTGCTATACGGGTTTCGAATTATATGTTAAACCAGCTGTTCTACACATGATGGGAGCAAATGCGATATATCCACAAATTGTACAGGCAACGTTGATGGAAGATTTCAAAAAAGCAAATCCATTCACAAGGTTTATCAGAGCTAAAGTAACGTTTAACGGTAAAGGTATGACCGTTGTTCCTTCAGGTTTTAATAAATCCGGCGCAGTTGTCGCTATTGCGCACAGTAACGCCATGATTATGCTGCCTGGTGGTACAAGAGGATTCGAAAAAGGACATACAGTTAATGTCATATTAACGGAATCCCAAGCATTCGAAATGGATTGCATCATATGATACTACAAATTGTAGGTTTTAAAAATTCTGGAAAAACAACTTTGATGGCACATACGATAAAAATGTTGAAATCTCATCAACTGACAGTTGCAACTATTAAACATCATGGGCAACATCAAAATGAAGTAGCAGAAAAGGACATCACGTTACAAGCTGATGATGTTGACCATATGAAGCATTTTAATGCGGGAGCAGATCAAAGTATTGTTCAAGGTGAGTCATTTCAACAAACGGTAACGCGAAAAGAAAATCAAAGTCTTGATAAAATCATCAGTGAATCTGTTACAATAAACACTAACATTATTTTGATAGAAGGATTTAAATTAGCCTCATATGACAAAGTCGTGGTATATAAAGATGAGCAGGAATTACAATTTTTACGAAACCTGTCTAACGTTAAATATTGTATTAATATGAATGGAATGAGCGCTTTAACCGCATACGATCAATGGTTAGAACGTTATTTTAATATAAAAGGAATGCATTAAATGAAACAGTTTGAAGTGACACATGCCCCTATACAAACAGAGCAATATCGAGAGTATGTCCTTGACGCACATCAAGGCGCAGTTGTAGTGTTTACGGGGCATGTTAGGGAATGGACGAAAGGTATTAAAACGGAATATTTAGAATATGAAGCATATGTACCTATGGCAGAAAAAAAGCTAGCACAAATTGGTGATGAAATTACACAGCGTTGGCCAGGTACGCATGTGGCAATAGTTCATAGAATCGGACCACTTAATATTTCTGATATTGCGGTACTAATCAGTGTGTCATCGCCACATCGTAAAGATGCATATCAAGCAAATGAATATGCGATAGAGCGCATTAAAGAAATTGTACCTATCTGGAAAAAAGAGATATGGGAAGATGGTGCGAAATGGCAAGGACATCAACACGGTAGTCATAAAGACGCGATTGAGGAGGAATCATAGCCATGAAAGTGTTATATTTTGCAGAATTAAAAGAGATTTTAAATGTGCAATCAGAAGAAATTAATATAAATTCAGAAATAACTGTAGATGCATTTAAGCAAACATTAGTTGAACGTTATCCTCAGATTGCGGAAAAACAATTCCAAATTGCAGTAAATGAAGAGTTTGTTCAAAGTGATGCTATCATTCAACCAAATGACATCGTGGCGTTGATTCCACCAGTTAGCGGAGGGTAAAAAAAGACATGAAAGCGATTATACTTGCCGGAGGTCAATCAGAACGATTTGGCGAACCAAAGGCTTTTGCAACAATAAATGCACAACCATTTTATAAACGTATTATTGATATATTAGAAGCGACAAATATGTTTAATCAAATTATTATTAGTACAAATGAAACATTGGCTCCTCAATTTGAGCATGAAGATATCGTCGTCGATGATTCGAAAAATAAGGATAAAGGACCTTTGGCTGGGATTGGTTCAGTAATGCAACGTTATGAAAGCGAAGAGTTGTTCTTTGTTATTTCAGTTGATACGCCTATGATTACACAAAAAGCAATTAGTAAATTATATCAATTTATGGTAGAACATCTGATTGAAGACCAATTAGATATTGCAGGATTTAAAGAAAGTGACAGAGCTATACCTACAATTGCTTTTTATAGCCCAAATACGTTACCGTATATCCAAGATGCATTAGCTTCGGACGATTATAGTTTAAGACAGGTATATCACCAGGTTCAAAGTGATTGGTTAGATGTAGCTGCGATTGATTCTCCAGAGTATTGGTATAAAAATATAAATTATCAACAAGATTTGGACTCTTTACAACATGATATATTAAATAGATAAGGAGGCCATAAAATGGTAGAACAAATAACTGATAAACTCGGCCGTCCGATTCGTGATTTAAGATTGTCAGTTACAGATCGTTGCAATTTTCGTTGTGACTATTGTATGCCGAAAGAAATATTTGGTGATGACTTTGTTTTCTTACCTAAAAACGAACTACTGACATTTGATGAAATGGTCCGTATTTCAAAGGTTTACACACGATTAGGTGTGAAAAAAATAAGAATAACAGGTGGCGAACCATTATTAAGACGTGATTTAGATCAATTGATTTATGCGTTGACACAAGTAGACGGTATAGAAGATATTGGACTTACTACGAATGGTTTGCTGTTAAAAAAACATGGCCAGAAACTTTATGATGCTGGATTAAGACGTATCAATGTTAGTTTGGATGCAATAGATGATCCGGTATTTCAAGCAATTAATAACAGAAATATAAAGGCATCTACAATCTTGCAACAAATAGACTATGCAGTAAGTATAGGCTTTCACGTCAAAGTAAATGTTGTCGTTCAAAAAGGGGTCAATGATGATCAAATTATCCCTATGGTGCAATATTTTAAAGATAAAGATATAGAGATTAGATTTATAGAATTTATGGATGTTGGTAACGATAATGGTTGGGATTTCAGCAAAGTGGTTTCCAAAGATGAAATGTTAGCAATGATTGAAACACATTTCAATATAGAACCCGTCGCACCTAAATATTATGGAGAAGTCGCAAAGTATTATGAACATAAAGATAATCAAGCACGATTCGGTCTTATCACGAGTGTGTCACAATCATTTTGTTCAACGTGTACGCGTGCACGGTTATCATCAGATGGTAAATTCTATGGTTGTTTATTCAGCACGATTGATGGCTTTGATGTAAAAACATTTATGAGAAACGGGGCTACAGACGAAGAATTGTTTGAACAAGTTAAAGCGTTGTGGCAAATACGAGATGATCGTTATTCTGATGAACGTACGGAACAAACGGTTGCGAATAGAAAACGTAAAAAGATAAATATGAATTACATTGGTGGTTAAACTACATGTTAGTTAATAGCAATACTAATGGAGAAGAGGTTGAGACATTATATGTCTTAGCCTTATTTTTTTGATTTTTTAATGTGCTAGGCGCACTTAGTATCATTGTTGAGCGCTTTTTATTTTGCAAAATAATAATTTAAATAAAAGTTGTTAATTTAAACTTAAAGATGCTTAGTAATACATTTTTTTTGAGATGTTCATTTGAGGTTATATTAAAATTAATCAATAGAAGATATTATTTATCTGTTTCAATAAAAATAATAGATTAAATGAAGAAAGTGTTATATAATATTTTCGAAGCTTATTCATTAAATAAAGCCATGAAAATCAACTAGAGTAGTCAATAAGGAGGCCGTTATTATGGAAAGTAAAGTATCGTATTTTATAACTTCTGAGAGAGCATTGAGCCAGTTAAAGCATTGGCTGAAATCAGTGCATCATTTATCAATAGAAGAATTTGTTGTGTTGTATAAAGTATATGAAGCTAAGAAAATTAGTGGTAAAGAGTTACGTGATACCCTTCATTTTGAAATGTTGTGGGATACAAGTAAAATCGATGTCATTATTAGAAAGATTTATAAAAAAGAATTAATATCTAAAGTACGTTCAGAAACAGATGAAAGACAAGTTTTTTACTATTATAATGAAGTACAAGTGAAATTAATCGATGATATTATTAAAGAAATTGAAAAAATTCAAATTACGCAATAGCTAACAAAATAAGTAGTTAAGCAAAAGAGCCATCCTCATAAATTGAAATTATGGGGATGGCTCTCTTTATGATATTTAATTTTAACTACAAATGCTTATACGGATGGTTTTACTTTTTTACCGTGAACGAAATAATAGATAATGCCAGTTACTAACGCAACGACTGCCATAATTGCGTATAATTGAGCGTAACTTACAGCTGAAGTAAAGAATCCTAATACATATGGACCAAATCCAAGGCCAAGATCAAGACCAATGAAATAAGTGGAAGTGGCAATACCATATTTAGCAGGTGGGGAAACTTTGATAGCAATTGCTTGCATACTAGATGACAGATTTCCGTAACCTGCACCAAGAAGTAATCCTGCTACTATTAAGAGTAGTGCATTATTAGTAATGCTAAGTGTAAGGAACGTCAGAATTAAGCATACAAATGCTGGATAGACAACAACATTTTCATTCTTCAAATCCATAAGTCGTCCAGCTACGGGACGTGTAAGTAATGATGCTATTGCGTAAAAGATAAAGAAATAACTTGAAATTGTTACGAGATCAATTTCTTTAGCGAAAAATTGTAGAAATGTCAGTATAGACGAATAAGTCAAGCCAGAAATTAACATGATGATTGCAACAGGTACAGCTTCTTTAGCTATATAGTTGTTAATATTGAAACGTTTCGTTTGCGCTTTAGTTGTGTCTTGTCGATCATCAGTATCCAATTCAAATTGTAAGTTAACAAAAAATGAAATGATGAAGCTGATAATGCCACAAACTAGACATAACGTGAATAGTAATGTGATCGGGAACATGTTGATGAGTAATAACCCAAAGAATGGACCAATTGCGGCACCAATTACTAAACTAAGTGAGAATAAACTAATACCTTCGCTTTTTCTATCATTCGGTGTGACGTAGGCAGCAATCGTACCAGTTGCTGTAGTAGTAATACCAGTGGCAATACCATTAATAAGTCGAGTAAACATTAAAAAGGCTAATGATCCTTCAATAAAATATAATAATTGCGTAATCAATAAAAAACTTAAGCCAATTAACAAAATGCGTTTCGGACCAATTTTATTGACATATTTTCCAGTTGTAAAACGTCCAATTAAAGAACCAATAATAAAAAGTCCTGTGACTAAACCGGCGACACTATCAGAAGCGTTGTATTCTGATTTAGTATAACTAGCAATAATAACGATGAGTAAATACATACAGAGGTATATTAAAAAATTAGTTATAAAGTTGATATTAAAGCTTTTAGTCCAAATAGGTGACTTTATAGGTGTAGATGCGTGCATATTACAATTCCTCCATTTTAGTGATTTGAGCATGGATTTTTTGCACAATTTCAATCGTCTGATTGAGTTCATCTTCAGTTAAATCAGTATTTTTAATGATTTGTGTCTGAACTTCGCTCACACGTTGATTAATTGCATCAAAGTGTTTTTGACCTTCTTCAGAAAATGATAACAACTTTTCACGTTTATCCTTGCCTTGCTCAATTTTGAGTAATGATTTCTCAGAAAGTGCTTTTAAAATTTTACGTGTAGTAGGTTTTTCGATAGCACGACGTTTTGAAATTTGTACAAGTGTTGTAGGTGCATTTTGTGAGATATCTTTTAATACCAACCATTGCGCAGGAAAAATATCAAATTCTTCAAAGACAGGTTGAAATAATTTCGTATAAGGGCGATAAATAGCTGTAAGATGATTAAATATACTTTGTGCGTCCATGATAGCCTCCAGTTATAGTTAGCTTTGCTAACTTATTTGGTAACGAATAATATTGTAAACCTTTTACATATAGAAAGCAATAGTGATTTTCAAAAAGAATTTCAAAACAGAATCTGTATTTGGATTAATAGGTATATGTGCTTCGTATTTAAGATAATCATCCATGAGGAACAGTTATGAGAAGTAAAGTTGTGTGTGATTTGTTATTATGAGAGAAAAGATAAAGTGAGGGGAGACCGGCAATGCAAAATTTGAAGCTAGACCATTTGATTCATTATGTGCAACAGTTGGATAATTTTAAATATCCAGGGCATTTATTTACTTTGAATCAGGGTGGTCAACATGAAAGGCTTGGAACCTTCAATAAATTAGCGTATATTAGCAATGCTTATATTGAATTATTGGATGTCTATAAACCAGATGTATTGCAAAAAATAGTGAAAACAGATGAAGGCCGAGTATCATTCCCTTCAAAAATCGTGCAGGATCAATACAGTCAAGGCATGAAGACGATGGCGTTTGGCACAACTGACATTGAACAACTTAAAAGTGAATTAGAAGCAAAAGGTGTAGATGTGATTGGTCCCGTCCATATGCATAGAGAAAATGTTAAAGGTGATAAGACATCTTGGAAATTACTTTATATTGCTGACCCTGACTACAGAGTAAAGCCACCTTTCTTTATTCAATGGAATGAACATGAGGGTGTTAGAGAGAAAAAAATAGCGCCTATCCGTCAAAATGAATTCAGGATTAAATCTATTGATATTAATAGTACGGAACGTGCGCATACAGTTCGCAAGTGGCAACGTTGGTTTGATATGGAATTAGTAAGTGAATCTGATAAAACTACCACTTTGAAACTGAAAAATGATGATATTTTATTTAAGATTAGCGATGGCAACTATTCAGGGTATAAGACAGTCACACTTCAAGACAGTAAGACTACATCACCTTATACATTGATTATCCGTGGCTTGAGTTACCGATTTGAAGCGGACTAATAAATATAATTATAAGCACTGTGCGCGATAATGAATATGTGTATCAAAGCAATAATAAGTGTTAAAATAGTCAAATAGGTAGAAATTTTTTGTGTCCGCAATAATAGCAAATAAACAGTTATTATAAATGTAAATGCGGCTAATATAATTCTTAAACTTAAATAGGATATGGTCAACGGCTCGTTCAATGCTTGTATTATGAATACAATATTAACGACTGCCAATAACCCAATAATAATAATACGCATGTCTATACCTCATTTCTTAATCTATAATTAGTATATCAAACGTGTTACTTATATGTGAAAGATTGAGCGTAGCTATGTATAATATCAAAGTATTGAATTGATAAAGGAGACATCAGTTTTATGGAAAAGATGAATATCACAAATCAAGCACACGATGCGTTTGTTAAGTCACATCCAAATGGTGATTTATTACAATTAACAAAATGGGCAGAAACTAAAACACTCACTGGCTGGTATTCAAGACGTATCGCAGTTGGAGAAGATGGAGAAATAGCAGGGGTAGCACAACTTTTATTTAAAAAAGTACCTAAGCTTCCATACACATTATGTTATATATCAAGAGGATTTGTTACGGATTATAGTAATAAACTTGCGCTAGAAACTTTATTAGAAGCTGCGTTACAAATTGCTAAAGAAGAAAAAGCCTATGCTATTAAGATAGATCCAGATGTTGAAGTGGATCAAGGTGCAGATGCACTGACAAACTTAAGAGCGTTAGGATTTAAACATAAAGGATTTAAAGAAGGATTGTCTAAAGATTATATCCAACCTAGGATGACAATGATTACGCCTATAAATAAAACAGATGAAGAACTTATTCAAAGCTTTGAACGTCGTAATCGCTCTAAAGTAAGACTTGCCCTTAAACGTGGTACAACTGTTGAACGTTCTAATAGAGAAGGGTTGAAGACATTCGCTGAGTTAATGCAAATTACAGGCGAGCGTGATGGATTTTTAACTAGAGATATTAGTTATTTCCAAAACATCTATGATGCATTACATGATGATGGTGATGCTGAGTTATTCCTTGTAAAACTTAGTCCAAAACCTGTACTTAAAGACCTAAGAGCAGAACTAGCTGATTTAGAGACTGAAAAAGCTAAACTGTTAGAGAAAAAACAAGATAAGAAAACACTTAATAAAATCAATGATGCTGATAATAAAATCGCAAAAACACAAGAGCTTATTTATGAAATGACAACTTTAGAGTCGACACATCCAGACGGTATTTATTTATCTGGAGCATTGTTAATGTTTGCAGGTAAAAAATCTTATTACTTATATGGCGCATCATCAAATGAATACCGTAATTTCTTACCAAACCATCACATGCAGTTTGCGATGATGCAATATGCGCGTGAACATGGTGCAGAGTCATATGACTTTGGCGGAACAGATAATAACCCAGATAAGGACTCAGATCACTATGGTTTATGGACATTCAAAAAAGTTTGGGGAACATATTTAAGTGAAAAAATTGGTGAGTTTGATTATGTGTTAAATAAACCACTATACCAACTGATCGAAAATGTTAAACCTAAAATGACTAAGGCAAAAATTAAAATATCGCGCAAGTTGAAAAATAAATAAGTAAAATGATAATGATGTGATGCACTATAGAGTTTAGACATGAAGCGTGTGAACTTTATAGTGCATTTTCATTTTTTATATGGATTGCTTTGTGTTTCAAATGAATAGCGCGCAAATGATTAATAAATACATATTAATAGTTCGTTATCTATGGTAGATTGATAATGATACAGGGAAAAGTGAGAGGAGATAAGGGCATGATAAAAAAGTTGTTGCAGTTTTCATTAGGCAATAAATTCGCAATATTTTTAATGGTTTTACTGGTAATACTCGGTGGGGTGTATGCTAGTGCCAAAATGAAACTTGAATTGTTACCTGATGTAGAACCGCCAGTAATAACAGTACAAACGACGATGCCTGGTGCTACACCAGAAACTGTCAAAGAGGATATCAGTGACAAGATTGATGATCAAGTACGATCAATGGCAAACGTCAAAAGCGTAAGCGCGCAATCAATTCAGAATGCGTCTATGGTTACTGTCGAATATGAAGAAGGAACAGATTTAGATAAGGCTGAGAATGATCTAAAGAAAGAAATCGACAAAATTAAATTTGACGATAATGTTGAAGAACCGGAATTAACAAGGAACTCAATGGATGCATTCCCAATTGTCGCATATTCATTTACGACAAAGGATAATAATTTAAAAGATACAACGAGTAAAATTAATAACCAATTACTACCTAAATTACAAACAATTGATGGTGTACAAAATGCACAACTCAATGGACAAACAGCACGTGAAGTTGCAATTAAATTTGACCAAGATAAATTAGAAAAGAGCGGTTTGACTAAAGAAAGCGTTCAACAATATTTAAAGGGTGCTACAGGTAAAACACCACTTGGTCTTTTCCAATTTGATAATACTGAAAAGTCTGTTGTGATTGATGGCGAATTTACGTCAGTCAAAGCGCTTGAAAATTTAGATATTCCATTGGCTGCAGCAGCTGCTGGACAATCTCAAGGAAGTGAAGCATCAGGTCAAGATTCGGGTGCTAGTGATCAAATGACATCAGCAAGTCAACCATCTCCATCGGCTGCAGGTTCAACAGCTGGACAAGGTTCGCAAAGCGATATGCCTTCAGTGAAATTAAAAGATATCGCAGATGTTTCTGCTGGTGATGAACGTGAATCTATTTCTAAAACAAATGGTAAAGATGCAGTAAATGTGCAGGTAACAAAAGCACAAGATGCAAATACTGTACAAGTTGCGAAAGATACAAAAAAAGAAATCGATAAATTTACTAAAGAAAATCCAAGCATGGTAGCAACTAAAGTAATGGATACTGCAAAACCAATTGAAGATGCATTGTATACGATGATTGAAAAAGCAGCTTTAGGTACAATTGTTGCGATTATCGTTATACTATTATTCTTAAGAAATATTAGAACTACTACAATTGCGGTAATATCAATACCAATGTCAATTTTAATTGCAATGATTGCATTAAAATTAGCGAATGTATCATTAAATATACTTACGTTAGGGGCATTAACCGTTGCGATAGGTCGTGTAATTGATGATTCCATCGTGGTCGTAGAAAACATTTACCGTAGACTATCTAATCGTACAGAAACACTTAAAGGAGATAACTTGATTGTAAGTGCGACTAGTGAAGTATTTAAGCCTATCATGTCTTCAACAATCGTCACAATTATAGTGTTCTTACCTTTAGCATTTGTGAGTGGTTCAGTTGGAGAGATGTTTAGACCATTTGCGCTTGCGATCGCATTTAGTTTATTAGCATCACTGCTGGTTTCAATTACAATTGTTCCGGCATTGAGCGCGACTTTATTTAAAAAAGGTGTTAAACCACATAAGAATGAAAAGTCTTTAGGATTTATTGGCAGAAAATATAAAAATGTCTTAAATTGGTCATTAAATCATAAATGGATTGTCATTATTTTAAGTACTGTTATTTTAATCGCAAGTATCGGTTTAGGTGCTGCTAAATTAGGAACAAGCTTTATATCAACAGGTGAGGATAAATACATGGCGTTAACATATACGCCGAAGCCTGGTGAAACACAAGAAGGTATTTTGAAAAATGCAGAACAGGTACAAAAATACTTGAATAGTAAAGATAAAGTAAATACTGTTCAGTACTCTGTTGGTGGTCCTTCGCCAAATGATCCAACTGGTAACTCGAATAGCTTGGCTATAATGGTTGAATATGACTCGAATACGTCAAATTTTGATGAAGAGCCAGATAAAGTATTACAACATATTGAAAAATATAAGCATGATGGTGAATGGGCAAATCAAGATATGGGCACAGGCGGTAGCAATAATGCGCTAGAAATATCAGTTACTGGTCCATCACTTGACGCGATAAAAGGCACTGTAAAGAAAGTTGAAAGTGAAATGAAACACGTTAAAGGTATGGCTAACGTTAAGTCAGATTTAACGCAAACTTATGATCAGTACAATGTGAAAGTAGATCAAAATAAAGCAGCAGAATATGGATTGTCTGCATCACAATTAGCGATGACATTGAATCAAAACACACCTGAGCAAAGTGTTACGACAGTCAAAGAAAAAGGCAAATCTATTGATGTGAAAATCAAAGAAGATAAAGAAAAGCATTGGACTAAAGGAAAATTAGAAAGTACAGAATTACAAACACCAACAGGTCAATCTGTAGAATTAAGCGATATTGCAACTTTAGAAGAAACAACTACACCAAACAAAATTGAAACAAAAGCTGGTGATGAAACGGCAACAGTTTCTGCAAAAGTTACAAGTGATGATGTAGGTGGTACTTCTCAAAAAGTATTATCTAAAGTGAATCAAATTGATACGCCAAATAATGTGAAGATAAATGTTGGCGGTGCAAATGAAGATATTGGTAATGCTATTACACAATTAGCGATGGCGATGCTCGCAGCAATTATCATTGTCTATCTAGTACTTGTATTAACGTTCAAAGGCGCGTTAGCACCATTTACGATACTCTTCTCATTACCATATACAATTATCGGCGTAGTGGTTGCGCTTGTCGTTACAGGCGAAACAGTTTCAGTTCCAAGTATGATTGGTATGCTTATGCTTATAGGTATTGTTGTTACCAATGCGATTGTACTTGTGGACAGAGTGATTAATAATCAAAAAGATGGTTTAGATATGAAAGCAGCATTACTAGAAGCGGGTGGTACACGTATTAGACCAATCTTAATGACAGCCTTAGCAACAATAGGTGCATTGGCACCGATGTTATTCGGAGAAGATAGTTCGATTATCATTTCTAAAGGAATGGCAGCAACTGTAGTAGGTGGATTGATTTCCTCTACATTGTTAACATTGATTGTTGTCCCAGTTATCTATGAAATTCTCTTTACATTAAAAGGGAAAATTTTAGGTAGAAAAAAACGTAAATAAAGTAATATGAAGTAAGGATAGGTATATCAGTTGGAATGAATATTCTGATTGATTCCTGTCCTTATTTTTGTATAAGACGGATTGTAATATTAAGTGCAACACTCTTAAAATTTCATAAAAAAATGCCCATAAACGGCACTCTATTGTAAGATGTTAATAACCACAAAAACACATACAAGGGGTGCCGATATGAGCTATATACATCTT